>CAYWCR010000065.1:0-23563 GCA_964456825.1 uncultured Bacteroidales bacterium | reverse complement strand
ATCAATACATTTCCGGAAATCACTTTGGAAATCTGGGCTACAGCAAATGCAGTTGAGATTAACAATCCGAATATGTTAGTGTGTTTTGGTGCTACTCAAGGCACCCTTGGTTTTGATTATTTCTTTTATACACCCAGCAGAAGGTTCACCGGTGATCCTGAAACCCGCGTGGGTGTTTCAGTTGGGACGTATAATGCTGAAGACGGTATTACTTATACAACTTTGGATGATGAGCAACTTCATCATCATGTTGTAACATGGAAAGATTCACTGGTAGTATTGTATGTTGATGGTGATTCCGTTGGATCAAGTACACTTGACAGTGCAAACACACAAAATTGGTTTCATATTGGAACCACTTTAAGCAATGACTCAGCCTTTATTGGTAAGGGTGGTTATAGTTCCGATCCCACATGGAAAGGAACTGTTGACTTATTGTCTCTTTGGGATAAAGCTTTGAGTTACGATGAAATAAAATGGTTGTTTGAAGCAGGTGAAAATAGAGGACCGATTGTTGTTGATGGGATTGATGCTGTATCAGGCTTACAATCAGTTAAAATTTATTCAATAAACAACCGTTTGTTTATACAGAATGTTCCGGATAATCTCACAACCATTTCCGTATCATTGTATAATATAGCAGGGAGTATTGTTTATCAAAACAATGATTTCCAAAATGGGGCATATTTAAACCTGAAACAGGGTGTGTATCTGGTAAAAGTTGAAAGTCAGGAAGCCAATTCTGTGCAAAAGGTTGTTATAAAATAAGCCCGGTTTAATGATAATCCTGGAAAAAGGCCGTCTCTTAATGACGGCTTTTTTCTATAATTAGTACCGGCAGGTGTCGGCACTGTTTCAGTAGAATGATTAAGGCTTTTACTGCAGCGAAATCAATTGTTGACAAAAACCACGGTTGCTCGTTGGCGAAGAAGACGTCAGTTCATTTTCCTAAGTTTTTCACATAGATATAATTAACATAAATAATATGCAAAAAGTAATTTCTATAATTGTTGTGCTTTCGTTTTTGCTCATAGTCAATTTAATGGCACAGAAAACCTGCAGTGATAACGGAGACGGGACCTATACCAATCCAGTTATAGCTGCTGATTTCCCCGACCCTGATGTGATATTGGTGGATGACACCTATTATATGGTTACCACCACCATGTTTATTTTCCCGGGAGTTACCATGCTGAAATCATATGACCTGGTGAACTGGGAGTATTGCAGCAATGCAGTACCCCGTTTCGATTTCAACCCTTGTTATAACCTCGATAGCTGTAACCGGTATTCGCACGGGCAATGGGCAACAAGCATAAAGTATAATAACGGGAAATTCTATTTACTCTTCATTACACTCGATGAAGGGGGATTTCTTTGTTCGGCAGCAAATCCGGAAGGTCCCTGGGAAATCAGGAAAATACCCAGGGGATTTTATGACCCGGGATTATTCTTCGATGATGACGGAAGAATTTATGTTGCCCATGGATATAATGAAATCAGCATAACAGAGCTTGATACAAACTTTGCTCCAAAGGGAATCGATTCTTTGGTTTATTCGGGTGATATCCGGAAGGGACTTGAAGGAAGTCACGTTTATAAAATCAATGACTATTACTATTTATATTGCACTTATGGAGGCCTGGATGGCATACAGGTAGCGCTCCGCTCAAAAAATATTTACGGACCCTATAAACAAAAGGTGGTTATCAGGGATACCACCCGGGGTGTTACCTTTGGCATACACCAGGGAGCACTTATAAAAACACAAACCGGCGAATGGTGGACCATGCTCTTTGTTGATAGCGGGCCATTCGGTCGTTTCCCATCATTGCAGCCCGTAACCTGGGTGGATGACTGGCCTATGGTGGGTGTTGACGGAAAAAGTGTTGTTACGTACCGTAAACCCGAAGTAGGTAAAGTATATCCCATGAAAGCGCTGCCCACTTCCGATGAGTTTAATGGAACTTCATTGGGTATGCAGTGGGGATGGAATCATAATCCCGATCCGACACATTGGTCGCTTAACGACAGGCCTGGTTATTTAAGACTCATAACAGGAAAGGCAGTTGCGAACCTGAGAGAAGCCCGCAATACACTTACTCAAAGGCCGTTTGCCAATTATGATCAATCTGTCCCAACCATTGGTGTTACTAAAATGGATATCGGTCATATGAAGGATGGCGATATAGCCGGCCTGGCTGTTTTTCAGGATCCTTATGCCTATATAGCGGTGAAACAGGATAGTGGATCGAAACAGCTCATTATGGTAAATAATGGCGAAACCATTGCTGCAACACCAATGAAAGGTGAAACAGTATATCTTCGGACAACTGCATCGAATAGTTCAAAGAAGGCAATTTTCGAATATAGTTTTGACAATAAAATATTTACATCTCTTGGAAATGAATTGTCAATGAGGTTTAGTCTTACTATATTTACCGGGAACAAGTTTTGCGTGTTCAACTATACGACTCAGGAAACCGGTGGATATGTTGACTTTGACTGGTTCAGAATAAATTAGCTCATATGAATAGCAAGATTAAATTTCAGATTATATACATAGCTAAGTATTCATTAAAATTCAGTTCAAATGATGGAAAGGAAGATTTCTAAACTTGGCATTTCGTTGCAGGAAGTATCCGACACCCGTGCGAATGTTAACAGCCTTTGCACGAGCGCATCACGTGACGACATTACAGGTGATATCATCCTTAAGGTTGTGAATGCATCTTCTGGAACGGTTAAAACCCAGATCAACCTGAATGGTGCTGAAAAACTTACCGGTAGCGGCAAGGCAATAATTCTGACTTCGGCCAGCCCGCTGGATGAGAATACCCTGGAAGAACCCGCTAAGGTCTCACCCGTAACCGAAACAGTGAAGCTTTCCGGTGCAAGCCTTAAACGCTCGTTTCCGGGAAATTCATTGACCATTCTTCGTTTGGCTACCCGATAAGACAAAAAGTTAAAATAACCAAAGCATTTTCTTGGTTCAATCAATATCATTAAAGTAAAAATATGAAAAAGCGACAGCTCATAAACTTATTAATGATGTTTGCTTTTCCTTGTTGTATAAACGCACAGGCCCAGTCAAATCAGGCAAGGAATCCGGTCATTTTTGCCGATTACCTGATATGTCCATGATCCGGGTTGGAGATACTTACTACATGAGCAGCACCACAATGCATATGAGTCCCGGTGTGCCGATCATTGGTCAACCAATAGGACTAAAATGAAAGTATGAAACCTGAATGAATAGCCTTATGAAAAAAATCAAATGCTTACTGTTTATTGCTGTCTTGTTTTTCTTTGTCATTCAAACATTCGCCCAGAATCCGATCATCCGTGATCAGTTCACGGCTGATCCGTCGGCAAGGGTCTTCAATGGAAGGGTGTATGTATATCCGTCTCATGATATTGTTGCTAAAGAAGGAATGGGGCGCCCGGGCTGGTTTTGTATGGCGGACTATCATGTCTTCTCATCGGAAAACCTCACCGAATGGACGGACCACGGCGTGATCGTGAGCCAACATAAGGTGAACTGGGTCGATTCAACTTCATACAGCATGTGGGCACCGGATTGTATTGAAAGAAACGGAAAATATTATTTCTATTTCCCCTCCAATGATAAAAACAAGGATTTCAACGGCAGGAAACCTTTTTCCATTGGCGTTGCCATAGCGGATAAGCCTGAGGGACCTTATATTCCGCAGCCTGAACCTATAAAAGGCGTTATGGGGATTGATCCCAATGTATTCATCGACAAAGACGGACAGGCATACCTGTATTATTCTTTAGGAAGAATCATGGTGGCCAGGTTAAAGGACAACATGCTCGAACTAGCCTCAGAACCTCAGGAGGTGAAAGATCTTCCCGCAAAAGGACTAAAGGAAGGCCCCTGGCTCATGGAGCGAAACGGAATCTATTATATGACCTACCCGCATGTGCAGGATAAAATTGAAAGGCTGGAATATGCGATTGGCAACAACCCTATGGGACCGTTTAAGTTTACCGGCGTAATCATGGATGAATTGCCTACCGGCTGCTGGACCAACCACCAGTCCATCGTTAAATACAAAGACCAGTGGTATTTGTTTTACCACAATAACGATCTGTCTCCCAGATTTGATAAAAACAGGTCGATCCGGTGTGACAGTCTATTTTTCAACGAAGACGGTACGATTCAAAAAGTGAAGCCCACCTTTCGGGGCGTAGGGCTAACCAATGCTTCACAAAAGATCGAGATTGACCGTTACAGCATGAAAAGCGATACGGGAGCATCCATTGCTTTACTGGATACGATCAACACATTCAAAGGCTGGAAGACGATACTCGATAAAAAGAATGCCTGGATCCAATATAATGCTGTTGATTTCGGGAGCAAAAAGTATAAATCAGTGCAGTTGAAAGCTTCGTCCCAAACGGGAGGCATCCTGCAAATATATCTCGATAAAGGAGATGGCCCTTTACTTTCAGCAGTGAACATTCCCAAAGGCACGGACTGGAATATGTTTGATTCCCGTGTATTGAAATTTCAACCGGGAATTCACAATCTGATAATACTGCTCCAGGACGATAGCAATATTGAAATAGACTGGATAAGTTTTAAATAACGGGCCCGGGATTTTAAGTAAATCAAAATATACATCCGCCTTATTATTGATCATTTCTTATGAAGAATAATATGAAACAAAGAATTATCAGATCAACTATTGGAATAGTTGTTGTTTTATTATCAAACCTGACGTTATTGTTCTCCCAGCGTTTTGATATCAGCGCCGGCGCTGACCAGATCATTAACTGGGAAAAGACGCATGCTGCGCAACTGAAAGGAAATGTTACTGCTAAAAAAATGGCGGTAGCATGGACCTGCCCCCGGAATTCAGACGTTGTTTTTAAGGATGCATCTGATCCTGTTACGGAGGTTACTTTCCCCCGCCCCGGTTATTATTTATTAAGGCTCTCCGGCAAGGGAACGGGCAATGACACGATAAGCAGCACGTTGATTGTAAATGTCTTTAAACCGAATTCTTATGCAGAAAGGCTTTCTGATATGATAGGCTTAATGACCGTTGATGAGAAGATCAATCAACTGACCAATCAAACAGATTCAATTCCCCGTTTGGGCATTTCCGGATACAACTACTGGAGTGAAGCTTTGCATGGAGTACTTGCCAGCAGGGCCACATCTTTTCCCCAGGCGGTTGCGTTGGGTTCCTCATGGGATCCCGAACTCGTGTATCGTGTGGCTGCCGCCATATCTGACGAAGCACGCGTTATAAATACGATAGAAGGAAAAGGGCTGACCTACTGGAGCCCTACCATAAATATTGCACGCGATCCACGCTGGGGCCGGAATGAGGAATCCTATAGTGAAGACCCTACCCTTCTTTCCCGAATGGGTGTGGCATTTATTAAGGGGATGCAGGGGGATGATCCTTATTATCTGAAAACAGTTTCAACGCCAAAACATTTTATCGCAAATAATGAGGAAGAACGCAGGCATACTGGTTCTTCTGATGTTGATATGCGCAGTCTGTTTGAATATTATCTGCCGGCATTTCACCAGGCCATTGTTGAAGGTAAAGCCTATTCCATAATGGGGGCTTATAATGAATTCAATCATGTTCCATGCAATGCCAATATGTTTTTATTACATGATCTGTTACGGCGCACCTGGGGCTTTACAGGTTATGTAGTATCTGATTGCGGAGCTATTGCTGATATGGTATACGGACATCATTTTTTTGAAACCGGGGCAGAAGCGGTTGCAAGAAGCATCCTTGCCGGCTGCGATCTGAATTGCGGAGAGATGTACCGCCTGCATATACAGGAAGCTCTCGATAGGGGATTGCTGGGGGAAAAAGACCTTGATACTGCACTGGAAAGAGTATTATCTGCACGTTTCAGACTTGGCGAATTCGATCCTCCTGAAATGGTACCTTATGCTAAAATTCCAAAAGATAAACTGGATAGCAAAGAACATCGCGATCTGGCACTGGAAGCTGCTCAGAAATCAATCGTACTCCTTAAAAATGACGGCATACTGCCGCTGAAAAAAGATAAAATAAAATCAATCGCTGTTATGGGGCCCAATGCTGCAAAGGCACAACTGGGCATTTACAGCGGCTCGCCAAATATTGTTGTAAGCCCGCTGGAGGGAATAAAAGAAAAAGCTTCATCGTTGGGGATAAGCGTGGAATATCTGATGGGGAGCGATATTGGCGGCGGTTTACTGAGGCCGGTTGAGCCACAATATTTCGCAACCGTTGAAGGCACTGATGAAACAGGCATGAAAGGCGAATATTTTAGTAACATTAACCTGGCCGGAAAGCCTGCCTTAACACGTATCGATCCTGAAGTTGACTTTAGTTTTAGTACCCTCTCCCCTGCCCCCGGTGTTCCGGAGGATAAATTTTCCGTCCGGTGGAGCGGTAAAATAATCCCGCCTGAAACAATCCATCAAATGGGTGTCAGTAATGATGACGGCGCACGTCTTTATATAGACGGCAAACTCATCATCGACGACTGGAATGATCATGGAGAAAAAGCCAACAAAGCTGAGATAGAATTGCTGGCGGGGAAAGAATATGAAGTTGTACTGGAATTTTATGACAATACTTTAAATGCAGATGCAAAACTAACCTGGGATCTTGGCCAAAAAGAATTCAGGAAAGCCAGGGAAGTTGCTGCTAAAAATGATGCTGTTATCCTCGTACTGGGCATTTCACCCGGAATTTCTCAGGAGGAACTTGACCGGACCGAAATTGAATTGCCTGAAGTACAACGAAACCTGATCGAAGAGGTTGCTGAAGTAAACAAAAATGTTGTTATCGTTCTGGTAAACGGGGGACCTTTAGCACTTGCAGGCACCGAAGAAAAAGCAAATGCAATCATAGAATCGTGGTATGGCGGAGAATTTGGTGGTAAGGCATTGGCCGATGTTCTGTTCGGTGATGTTAATCCCGGAGGCAAGCTTCCTGAAACATTCTATGCCTCGACAAAACAGCTTCCTCCCTTCGCAGATTATGATCTTATTAATCATCCCCGCACCTATTTGTATTTTGATGAGCCCGTTCTGTTTCCGTTTGGTCATGGACTCTCCTACACGCAATTTGAATATGGCAACCTGACGCTCAATACCGAAAAGATTAATAAAAATGATGAGGTTGAAATTCAGTTTACCATTCAGAACACCGGCCAGCTGAAAGGCGATGAAGTCGCTCAGGTTTATATCCATTGCCTGAATGCATCTGTAAAAGTACCCGTCAATCAATTAAAACGTTTTCAAAGGATTTCGCTTGCCCCCGGAGAAAGTAAGAAACTGACATTTAAAATCCCGGTTGCTGAATTCTCATTTTATGATATCCGGACAAACGATTTTGAAACAACACCTGGTCAATGGGAAATCAGTGTTGGCAGCTCATCAAAGGACATCCGTCTGAAAAAAAGTATTACGGTTGAATGAAATTTATGTACGATCAATTGACTGAAAGATTTTCAGATACCCTTAATTACACATCAATAATTAACCCGGAGTCATCATGAAAAAATCATTTTTTATTCTGTTTCTTGCCCTTCCCTTTTCTTTGTTTGCCCAAACGGCAAAAATCAAAATTGATGTGGACAGGAAAATCGCTGAAATTGATCCGAAAATCTATGGCGTATTCATGGAACCTATCCATTTCAGCGGAAGAAGGATGGGTTTGCCCGACACCGTAAGTTTTAACACCCTGTATGGGAGCCTGTACGATCCGTCATCCCCGCTTGCCGACGAGAACGGTTTCAGAAAGGATTACATCGAAGCCATGAGGGAACTGAAAATAACCAATATGCGCTGGCCGGGCGGTAATTTTGTGATGGGCTATAACTGGCGGGACGGTATCGGGCCCAGAGACCAGCGTCCTGTGCGCATAAACCTGGCATGGGGGGGCGTCGACAATAATCACGTGGGAACGGATGAATGGATTGCATTAAACAAAGCCATAGGGAGTGAAAACATCATATGCGTAAATCTTGGCCTTGGCACCATTGAAGATGCACATTACTGGGTGGAATACTGCAACTATAAGAAAGGGACAACCTATTCTGATTTACGCGCCGTTAACGGGCATCCGGAACCGTACAACATAAAAATATGGGATCTGGGCAATGAAGTTGACGGGTCGCCATGGGAACTGGGTTATAAAAACGCGGAGGATTACGTCAAGATTGCAAGAGAAGCTGCAAAGGCAATGAGATCCGTAGACCATTCAATTAAATTTGTAGCTTCCGGATCATCTTACTATGAGAGCACCGGACAATGGGTTGAATGGAACCGCAAAGTGCTTGCGGGACTCGGAGATATGATCGATTATATTTCCATTCACCGCTACTGGGAAAATTCACCTGATTATTATGCTTTCATAGGCCAAAGCGCCATGGATTTTGAGGAAAAGATCAGGGTACCGGCTGCTGAAATTGAAGCCGTAACAGCTATGAATAACTTAAAGAACCCGATCTATATTTCATTTGATGAGTGGGGAACATTCGGAAGAAATTTCTTATCGGTTCTGCCGGTAGCGCAATGTCTGAATTCTTTTGTCCGTCATGCCGATGTTGTTAAAATGACGAATTTCACCATGCTCACCTCACTGTTGGGGAGCGACCGGGAAAAAGGGACTTTCAAAACACCGTTGTTCCATATCTTTAAGTCATTTTCAAACAATTGTCTTGGCAGTTCCGTCGATACCTATGTGGAGTGTGATACTTTCAATACCGGGAAATACAAAGGTATACCCTATCTGGATGTTACAACGGTATACTCGAAAGAAACCAATACTGTTTTCATAAATGTGGTTAACAGGCATAAAGACAAAGCGATCACAGCTGACATATTGAGCAATTCAGACGAATTCACAGGAAAAGCCGAAGCACAGGTAATAAACAGCGAAACGCTCAATGCTCCCTTTTCGTTTGACAATCAGAAACAATATATCCCGGTGTTAAAAGAGATACAGACAGAAAAGAATAAAATAACCTTTTCATTCCCTGCTCACTCATTTACACAGATTAAATCAGTAATGAAAAAATGACATGCTGAATAAAATAGGATTCATTTAATACCAGTATAAAAAGTTTGTTATTCTGATAATCTAAACAAAGAATTTCTGAAGCAAATATGTTCTTAATAAAAACTATTCATATGAAATTTTATAAACTTAGAGCCGGTGCTATCAAAAGGGATTTGATCACAAGATCATTCATTGCATTAATGTTAATACCAGGTCAGCAGGTTCTGTTCCCGCAGGACAACATAGCACCTCCGCCTTCGGGATTTGACAGTTACAGGGCAAATATTGCCCGCGGAAATAACCTGGTGGTATCTTATTACTCAAGTACCGTTGGCATTAACCGCCAGACAAGAATTTATCTTCCTCCCGGATATACCACAGATTCAACCTATAATGTACTTTATCTCCTGCATGGGATCGGGGGCGATATCAATGAATGGTACAATAACGGCGTGCCTCATTATATACTGGATAACCTTTATGCCGAAGGCAGGATCGCCCCGATGATAGTGGTATTGCCCAATGGCCGCGCCATGGTCGACGATTCTCCCGGATCCGATATTTTTGCTCCTGATAAGGTAGCCGGGTTTGCCAATTTTGAATTTGAACTTATTAAAGATCTGATTCCCTTTATTGATACTACTTATTCTGTAAAACCCGGTCGCGAAGCCCGTGCCATAGCAGGACTCTCAATGGGAGGCGGACAGGCACTGAATTTTGGTCTGGCACACCTCGATACCATTGCCTGGGTCGGAGCTTTTTCTCCCGCACCGAACACCAAAGCCGCCGCTACACTTATACCAAACCTAAGTGAGGACACGGCCAACCTATCTGCCCTCTGGATATCCTGCGGCAGTGCTGACGGCTTGCTCTATATCAGCGAGAACACGCATAACTTTATGGTTCAACATAACATTGACCACTATTACCTGATCGAACAGGGTAAAGGCCACGACTGGTCGGTATGGAAACCCGGATTATACCATTTTACACAAAGGATTTTCGGACAGGTTCCCGAAACTGACAGCCCCGGTACAGGGATATCACCCTATGACAATACAGCGTTCAGCATATCTTACAATCATACTGATCAGACCGTTATATTCAATGGCAATACCGATATAAAAAGGCTGAGCATTTATGATATCAATGGCAGTCTGGTGCATTCTGATCCCTGTGTAAGGAATGGCAGGCTGAATATCACCCATCTGAGCAATGGCATTTACCTGGTAGTCGCATCCGACGGCATCAGAAAGTTGCATGATAAAATTGTAAAATTCTAATTATTACCGGTATGAAGTCAATCAAATGTTGTTTCGCATTATTGTTCTGCCTTGTTCTGTGTAACCCTTACACCAAAGCTCAACAGGGTGGAAAGCTTATAATGTGGTACAGCAAACCGGCAAGTCTGTGGAATGAGGCCCTCCCTGTCGCGAATGGACGCCTGGCTGCCATGATTTATGGCGATCCGGCCAGCGAAAAAATCCAGCTCAATGAAGGCACTTTCTGGTCAGGTGGGCCTTCACGCAACGACAATCCGGATGCATTAAACGCATTACCGCTGGTTCGCCAGCTCATATTGGAAGGAAAATACAGCGAGGCTGAAACCATGATCAACCAGAGTATGACGGCAAAACAGCTGCATGGCTCCAAATATCAGCCTATTGGATATCTTAATCTGTCTTTTCCGGACCATAACAGCTATACCGGTTATTACCGTGAACTGGACCTGGAAAAGGCAGTCTTTACAACGACATACAAAGTGGGCGATGTAACTTACAGGCGTGAAGTTTTTGCCTCGCAACCTGACCAGGTAATCGTGGTGAAATTAAGTGCCAGTGAACCGGGAAAACTAACATTTTCGGCCAGCATAAATGGCCCGCTGCAAAAATCGATGAGGGTGCTGGATAAGAATACCCTGGAACTGACCGGGCTTTCGGGCAGCCACGAAGGAGTAAACGGTCAGGTGAAATTCGATGCCCGGGTAAAAATATTGAATTCAGGCGGATCCTCTACCGCAGGAACCAGTAAGATTGACATAAGCAGCGCTGACGAAGTCCTCATTCTGATCTCAATCGCAACGAATTTTGTGGATTACAAAACGTTAACGGCGGATGAAACCGAAAGATGCCAGCACTATCTCTCTGCTGCTGAGATTAAGTCGTATTCAGCGCTGTTAAACAATCATGTAACCGCTTTTCAGCAATATTTTAACCGCGTCAGCTTTAATCTGGGATCTGCATCATTGTCTGCTTTTCCAACCGATTCAAGGATAAGAGATTTTTCCAAAACAGGAGACCCGGAACTGGTCGTCATGTATTATCAGTTCGGGCGCTACCTGCTCATTTCATGTTCCCAGCCGGGCGGACAACCCGCTACATTGCAGGGCCTGTGGAACGACCAGGTCAATCCGGCATGGGACAGCAAATATACCATCAATATCAACACCGAAATGAACTACTGGCCGGCAGAAAAATGCAATATGACTGAAATGCACGAGCCTCTTGTGCAAATGGTCAAGGAACTGTCGGAGACAGGCCGGCAAACTGCCGCTGACATGTATGGGGCGGATGGCTGGGTTGCGCATCACAACACCGATCTATGGCGGATCAATGGTGTTGTGGACGGAGCCTATTGGGGAATGTGGCCCATGGGTGGCGCCTGGCTCACCCAGCATTTATGGGAAAAATATTTATACAGCGGTGACCTGGCCTATCTTGATTCGGTTTATCCGGTGATGAGATCGGCCTGTGAATTTTATCAGGATTTTCTAATCGAGGAACCTAAAAATAAGTGGCTGGTGATAAGTCCTTCCATTTCACCTGAGAATGCCCCCGCCGGTCATTCCGCCTCCGTATGCGCAGGAACAACGATGGATAACCAGATACTGTTCGATTTGTTTACGAAAACCATTAAAGCTGCATCATTACTGAAAATGGACAGTGCCCTGATGGTTGATTTCAAGGCCATACTCGACCACCTGCCCCCGATGCAGATTGGCCGCTTCGGACAGTTGCAGGAATGGATGGAAGATTGGGATAATCCCAGCGACAATCACCGGCATGTATCTCACCTCTATGGCCTGTTCCCAGGCAACCAGATTTCGCCCTATACCTCTCCGGAATTGTTCGATGCAGCGCGTACAACGCTTATTCACAGGGGTGATGTCTCCACCGGCTGGTCGATGGGCTGGAAGGTCAATTTCTGGGCGCGCCTCCTTGATGGCAACCACGCACGAAAACTGATATCCGACCAGCTTACCCTGGTTGATCCGGTTATTGCAAGGAATAACGGAGGTACCTATCCTAACCTGTTTGACGCACACCCTCCGTTCCAGATCGACGGGAACTTTGGCTGTACTTCAGGTATTACCGAGATGCTTCTGCAAAGCCATGACGGAGCTATCCATATTCTGCCTGCCATACCTGATGACTGGAAGAAAACCGGTGAGATAAAAGGACTGAGGGCTTACGGCGGTTTCGATGTCAGCTTTAGCTGGACAGACGGCAAGGTTCAGGAGATCGTGATCAGGTCCAATCTGGGCGGGAATTGCCGTCTCCGTGTCCCCAACGAAGTGGCGCTGGAAAATGGTTCCCTGCTGCAACCGGCTGCGGGAGAAAATCCAAACCCGTTCTTTGCCACTCCGACTATAAAATATCCTTTGATTGCTGAACCGTCAGTTTTAAACCCGGTAAATCTTAAATCAACTTTATTATACGATCTGCCTACACAAGCCGGAAAAACCTATACGATTGTATATGTAAAAAACCTGAATTAATTATATAATTATAGCCCTGGTAATCAAAATTCAATTCAGTTTATATCAGTAATGAAAATAAAACCAATCATTTTATGCAGACGCTTACCGGATAACGGGTGACAGCAATTATCTGACCATGGCCAAACGCTTTTCGCGCAAAGAGATTTTAAATAAATACAGCGGATCGGTTTCCATCTTTCAAGTTGATTTCAATGGTTACCCTTCGTGATTATATGTGCTACGTTGCTGTACTGACCTTAAACATGATAGTATACGATTTATAAAAATCTGAATATCTCTTCTTACACACCGAAAATAAGATGTCTGACAGCATTATCCTGAGAAGATTAAGGAGGGATGATACCAAGGCCTTTGAAATACTATATAACAAGTATTACCTTAAGGTTTATAATTTTATCCGTTCATTCATCAGAGATTCCAATGAGGCAGAGAATATTCTCCAGGAAGTATTTATCAGCATTTGGGAAACAAGACATAAGATGGACGAGATTACGCAATTCGGTGCTATACTGTATCAGATTGCCAAAAATAAGTCGTTAAATGCATTGCGTAAGGAGGTTAATAAAAAACATTACCTTGAGTATTTATCGGCTACAGGTTCCGATTCTGATTCAGGCACGGAATTTAAGATTGACTATGATGAAATGGAATTCTTTGTCCGCAAATTTATCAGGGATCTGCCCGACAGACGGCGTGATATTTTCCTTTGCAGCTTCGATGAAGGACTGACCTACAAGGAAATTGCCCAGAAATTATCGATATCTGAAAATACAGTGGATACGCAAATCAGAAATTCTCTTGACGTTCTCAGGAAAAATATACTGAAGTACTTCGGTACAAAATAGTTCTTTTTCCGTCTTCACGGAAAAATACCTCACAAGTGTTATTTAATTAAAGGGGATTCACTCATGAATGAAGAAAAAAAAATATCCGATCTGATTCAAAAATTTATTTCCGACCAAATAAGCGCTGAAGAACTTCAACAACTTTCCAGATATTTGAACCAGGATGGAAATAGCGCTGAAATAGAAGCATATTCAAGGGAAAAATGGCAAAACAACAAAAAAAACCATAATATCCGGCCTAACCAGATATGGAGCATGATCAAGGGTAAAATAGCGGAAGATAAAGGTATAAGTATTTCATTCCAGGCAACAGCATTTAAAACCATTTACCGTATTGCAGGATACGCCGCCTTAATTGCAGCGTTTTTACTGGTCTCATGGTTGATCTATCGTTCTTATGCAAACAAAGCCGGTTCAGCCGCAAATGTTTACAGTGAATTTATAGTTCCTTACGGATCAAAAAGCAGTGTAATACTGCCCGATGGCACCAATATACGTTTAAATTCTGGCAGCAGGATAAAATATGCAAATGATTTTTTTCATGGGGAAAGGACAGTTTTTCTGGAAGGAGAAGCTTTTTTCGATGTTAAGCCTTCTGAAAAAATTCCTTTTATAGTTAAAACTTCCGATATAAATATCAGGGTTTACGGAACAAAATTTAATGTTAAATCATTTCAGGAAGAAAAGGATGTTGAAATGGCTCTTGTTTCAGGTTCAGTTGTTATTGAAAAAGTCGATAATAAAGGAAATATCGTTCAGAACATTAAAATAAAGCCTAACCAGATCATTACCTATTCAAAAACAGACGATAGATTTTTGCTCAAAACATCCGAAATACCCACCAGGGACAAATCAAAGTACGAACAGGACAATCTAAACATAGAGCCTGTAATTACAACTGAACCGGCAATCAGCCAAAGCATGGAAAAGGCCACATCGTGGATAAACAACAGATTGACTTTCAGAGGCGACAGTATTTATGTTCTTATATCCAAGCTTCAACGCTGGTACGGAGTTGAAATTACTTTAAAAAACAAAAATCTTAATAAGTCTACTTTCACCGGTACTTTCGATAATGAAACTATTGAACAGGCTTTAAATGCCTTGAAACTTACCACACGTTTTTCCTACACCATTGAAAAAAATAAGATAGTAATTTATTGATTATTGCTGATTCAATTCATTTAACCCTGGTGCCTATGGAATAAATAAACCTAACCTTAACAAAAAAACCGGGAAAATGTTGCTGCATCTCCCGGTCCTGTGTAACTAATAAACCTTGACTTATTAACTACAACACTGCAAAACTATGAAAAAACCTTCAAATTATGAATGGAGAATAGGTGGACTATTTACTCCTTTAACCCTAAAAATTATGAAACTAACCACTATTTTGCTGTTGCTGACTTTCCTGAACGTAACGGCAAATTCATTTTCCCAGAACAGCAGGTTAACCCTGGCACTGAAAAATGTTTCAATTCAGGATGTTCTTGATGTTCTGGAAAATAGCACTGATTTGAAATTCCTGTACAGGAATGAAACAATCTCCGATAAGAAAATAAGCATCAATGCAAGCAATGCTTCAGTGGAAGAGATTCTCGATGAAGCGCTTGTAGGAACCGGGATATCCTATAAACTTCTTTCAAACAACCTGATTGTAATAGCACAGGAAGAATTTTTGGAAAAACAGGGTATTAAAATATCAGGTAATGTGACCGACGCAGACGGTATGCCTTTGCCCGGAGTGAATATATTGCTGAAAGGAACTATGGAAGGAACGGTTACTGATGTTGACGGTAACTTTTCCATTGATGTGCCGTCGCAGGAAGCCATATTGGTATTCAGCTCTGTTGGATATATTTCAGAGGAAATATCCATCGGTGCCCGGGAGGTAATTAATATATCCATGGTACCGGATGTTACAGCATTGGAGGAGATTATTGTCGTTGGTTACGGGGAGCAGAAAAAAGAAACATTAACAGGTTCTGTGGTGAATGTTTCCGGGAAAGAGATAAAAAAGAGCCCGTCTTCTAACCTTATCAGTTCTCTTGCAGGAAAGTTGCCTGGATTATCTGTTAACCAGCGTAGCGGAGAACCCGGAAGAGATGATCCAAGCATTTTAATACGCGGGGTTGGTACATTTGTGTCAGATCCCGCCGACCTGGCAGAAGCAAATGCTCCACTGATTATCGTGGACGGCGTTCCGCGAAGTCAAATGAGCAGGCTGAACCCTGATGATATAGAAAGCATTTCCGTACTTAAAGATGCCTCAGCAGCTATTTATGGAGCACGAGCAGCCAATGGTGTAATTTTAATAACTACTAAAAAGGGAATCATAGGCAAACCTGTTTTCGATTTTGCTTACAATTATGCCGTTCATAGTCCTACAAAAATTCCTGATATGCTCGATGCAGCTACCTTTGCTGAAGTATATAATGAAGGGGATTGGTATAGAAAAGGTCGGCCTGTAGACAACTATGTGCCTTTTTATTCAGACGAAGCCGTTCAAAAGTACCGTGATGGATCAGACCCGGTTTTATACCCTAATACGGATTGGATGAAAGAGGTTTTAAAACCTTACTCGATTCAGAGACGCATGAGTTTACAGGTGAACGGTGGTACTGAATTTGTCAAGTATCTGTTTTCATTTGGATCATTATTCCAGGATGGAAATTATTATCACAATCCTACTGATTATAGACAATATAATATGCGTTCAAAAATCGATATAGATATAACAAAAAACTTAACTGTAGGGGTCAATCTATACACAATCCTCAACAATAGAACTTATTCGCCGGTGGTCACATGGGTAAATTTCTATAATATTCTGCATTCCAACCCTACATTAGTTGCTCAATATCCGAACGGATTAACTGCCCCGGGAAGATTGGGAGAGAACCCTCTATTACTTGATCAGCGGGGGACAGACAAAATAGAAGACACTCCAATTTATTCTACATTCACAGCCTCCTATAAAATACCATTTATAACTGGTCTAAAAATAGATGGGTCATTCAATTATGACATAAGCAACCAGTTTGAAAAAAGATTCAGTTTGCCTTATTATTATTATGAATATAATGTCAATACAGGTGAATATGAACGAAAGCAGGGAACAGGCGCTTCAACAGTTGAACTATGGGATACCTATCGGAAATGGACCACAATGATGTATAATATTAAAATTGTATATGACAGAACTTATAATAATCATCATGTTTCGGCAATGCTTGGGCTCGAGAAACAAAAGAACTCATATCAATTTGCAGAAGCATACAGAAAAAATTTTGTAAGCTCTGCTATCGATCAGATTGATGTTGGAAGCACGGATCCGGCAGACAAAAACAACTCCGGTTCCGCTTCAGCTACCGGATACAATAACTATTTTGGCCGTTTCAACTACGGTTTCAGCTCTAAATATTTATTTGAATTCTTGTTCCGATACGATGGTTCCCAGATTTTTCCTGAGGGCAAGCGATATGGTTTTTTCCCCGGATTTTCTGTTGGATGGCGTTTGTCGGAAGAGGAATTTATACGCAACAATCTTCTTTTCGTGAACCAGTTAAAACTGAGGTTCTCCCATGGACAAACCGGCAACGATAGGGTGGATCCATATCAATATTTACAGTCATACTCGTTTGGAGATAACTATGTATTAGGTTCGGGTGATGTACCAGGTATTTATGCCAATACAATACCTAATTCAAATATCACCTGGGAAACCAGTAAGAAAACAGATATAGGGTTGGAAGCTTCTCTGTGGAATAGAAAGTTAGGAATGGAACTTACTCTTTGGCAAGAAAAGCGATCGAATATATTAGCACAACGAAACCTTTCAATACCTAATATTTATGGTTTTTCCAGTTTGCCAAGTGAAAACATCGGAAAAGTGGACAATAATGGATATGAACTGGTTTTAAACCATAGAAATACTGCTGGGAAACTGGCTTATTTCATCGAAGCAACTGTTTCATTTGCGAGAAATAAAATTGTATTTATGGACGAAACGCCGCAGGTTGAACCCTATCAAAATCAAACCGGTCATCCGATTGGAGCAGGATTGTACTACAAAGCAGATGGAATTTTTAATACCAAGGCAGAACTGGATTCATTTCCTCATCCAGGGGGTTCCAGACTTGGAGATATTAAAATTATTGACTTGAACGGTGATGAAAAGATTAATGCACAGGATCAGTTCAGATTCGATTACACGGCCACACCTGAATATATTTTTGGATTGAATATGAATCTACAATACCGGTATTTTGATTTAAGTATCTTCCTCCAGGGCCAGACTAATGCCTATAATTATGATAATGCATTTGTGAAGTTAGGAAACACTGATTTTGATAATGCCGTTGTGGAAAGAGCAAATGACCGATGGACCGTCGACAATCCTGATGGAAAAATGCCCAGGGCAGATGCCTACCAGGTCGGAGCTACTACTTTATTTTTATATGATGCCACATTCATCAGACTTAAAACGCTGGAATTAGGGTACTCATTGCCTTCCAAAATAACGTCAAAACTCAAAATGAAAGATATCCGGTTATATATAAACGCATTCAATCTGTTAACATGGGCAAAAGAAATAAAGTGGGCTGACCCTGAGATGAGCGGCGATTTAACATACTATCCGCAGCAACGGATAATCAATATTGGAGCTAATGTTAAATTCTAAACAAAAACAAATGAAAAATATACTTGTAATAACTGCAATAGTATTGTCGTTCATTTCCTGCAATGACGATATACTTGATATTACAGCAAAAGATCGAATTGCTGATGATGCGGTATGGAATGACGAGAATCTGATAAGAGCCTATCATAATTCTTTATATAACGCTATTCCTCATGGCTTCTATATACATATGTTTTCAAAATTTACGGACGAAGCTTATAACTCTGCACCTGGCAATTGGGGGGCCGGTATTTTTGTGTATCCATATACGGCCGATAATATAACCGAAGTTGGAAACGGTGATTATTGGGGAGGGTATCTCTACTATTGGAACAGAGGCTATGAATACATCAGAAAAGTTAACGTTTTTCTGGAACAGATGGCAGAAACTCCTTTTTCCTTCGATGATAAAGAGCAACTGATCGGAGAAGCAAAATTTTTAAGGGCATTTATATATTTCAATCTTATCGAAAGATTCGGAGGAGTTCCCATTGTTGCACAATCTTACGAGTTAGGCGAAGTTACTTTTACCAGAAATACCTTCGATGAATGTGTGGAATTCATTGAAAAAGATCTTGATGAAGCAATGCCTGTTTTGCCTGAAAAGTATGCTTCAGCCGATGCAAACTTTGGCAGGGCCACTCAGGATGCCTGTAAGGCATTACTTTCACGTGTATTGCTATATGCCGCCTCTCCCCTGTTCAATACTTCAAACGATATTAACAAATGGCAGAAAGCCGCTGATGCTGCGGCAGCCCTGTTAAGCAGTGATTATTCGCTGTATCCCGATTACAGGGAAGCATTTATTCTGCCCAGTGGATCGGAAAATAACGAACTAATCTTTACCCGGAACTTTACCACCACAAATGGCCATCAGGCACCCATGCATAATCTTAATCGGCGTTATGGTGCTTATGGAGGATGGTGGGGAAGCAACGGCCCCACTCAGAATTTGGTCGATGATTACGACATGATCAACGGAGAACCTCCCTTTATTTACGCGGATGGGGTAAAAACAATAAATCCTGCGTCAGGATATGATCCTGATCATCCCTGGGCAAACCGTGATCCCCGTTTCGAGGCTACCATTACACATGATTCAACCATATATCACGGTGATTTGATGGAGATGTGGATTGCCTCAAATGGTGCAACATGGGGGTTTGATTCTTATAAGCAGAGTGGCGACAATCCACGTACAAACTACGTACTTAAAAAGTTTATGCCCAATGAAGATGTTGCTCTCAGCTGGCAGGATTTCTATACAAATCCCTGGATATACTTCCGTTTGGCCGAAATATACCTGAATTATGCGGAAGCGATGTTTGAACTTGGCGAAGAAGGCATCTGCAGGGAATATATTTCGAAAGTCAGGGAAAGAGCTGGTATGCCCCCTATACCGGCAAATGTCACAGGAGAAGACCTAAGAAAGAGGCTTTACAATGAACGGAGAATCGAACTGGCATTTGAATCGCACCGGTATTTTGACGTAAGAAGATGGAAAATAGCTATGGATGTTGAAAACAGGCCAATCATGGGGCTGGATGTAATAAAAAATGTTGACACCGGAGAAAAGACCTATACAGAGGTACTACTGCTTGAAAGAAGTTTCGAAGAACGAATGTATCTTCTCCCCATAGCAACGGTTGAAATCAATAAGAATGAAGGTTCAATAGTACAAAATCCAGGCTGGGAATAATTAATTGTAACCTGATAGTGAGTATGTTATCGACAATCCTATGTCAATAACATACTCACTGTATTTAATATACAAAACTCCTGTTTTCAATTTAATTATCAGGGATAATATTTATAGGTTAAATATTCTGTTTCACAACGCAACCATAACTTTTTTAATGACGGTATAGTGCACCCATAAACTTTAAGGTTATTCTTTCATGTTGTATTCAAAAGCACTATATTTAAGGTGATCATTCTTTTGACCCATGTAGGACTGATTCCGGGCTCATGCATAACTGACCGTTTGAATAAAATATTGTTTCAGATATCAGATTATAAAGAAGCTGAAAATGCCGGCAGGCAATTATTGTTGATTAACTTATGGGAAAGGGACTGAAAAACATACATTTAAAACAAGAAAATATGAAATTGAATGTTTTCTTGGGTCTAATTGTTCTTAGCACAATTAATGCCCTGTCGCAGAAAGTTGAAGTTTTGTCGCCAAATAAAAAAATCAACATTGCACTCTACAATAAACAAAGCGCGGAAATTGGCGAATGGTATTTAAAAATAAACTATTTATATAATGGAAAAATTTACGAGCCAATTCCGGAAATATTACTTGGACTTTCGCGTAGCGATCAGGACTTTTTGAAAGAACTTAAATATCTGAAAGCTGGTAAGCCCCTTTTAATAACTGAACCATATACTGTTTTGCATGGTAAACGGTCACAATGCAGCAATTCGGCCAATGAAGTAGTCGTTAATTTTGAAAACCCGGGTAAAGCCCGCATGAATTTTATTATCCGGGCTTATAACGATGGAGTGGCTTTCCGTTATGAATTCCCTGAAAAAGAAGGATCTTTTGTAATTAAAGATGAACTAACCACATATATCATTCCCGACAGCACAAAACGTTGGCTCGAAAAATTCAACCCGGCCAACGAAAGTCTTTACAGCATGATGAAAGACGGAAATATCCAAAAAGACTGGGGCTATCCGGCCCTGTTCAATACACCCGACAACGTTTGCTGGTATTTGATACACGAAGCTGATGTTAACCGTTCGTATTGCGGCACGAAACTCACCAATTACGCTGAAAAAGTAAAGTATAAACTTACCTTCCCCGACAAATGGAACGGAAGGGAAAAGGGCGAAACGCAACCAACTATTACCCTTCCCTGGAAATCGCCATGGCGGGTAATTATTGTAGGCAGCCTTGCCGATATTGTTGAATCAACCCTGGTTGATGATGTTTCTACCCCATCGGTTGTTACAAAAACCGAATGGATTCAACCCGGCGTGGCATCATGGAACTACTGGTCCGATAACCATGGTACCCGAAGTTTTAAAACAGTTTGCGAGTTTGCCGATTTAGCCGCCGAAATGGGTTGGCCTTATACACTGCTCGATTGGGAATGGGATGCGATGGGAGATGGTGGAAATTTGGAAGATGCTTTAAAATATATTCACTCATTAGGTGTAAAGCCTATGATTTGGTACAATTCAGGGGGCGACCATACCTGGGTGAATGCAACTCCCAAAGACAGAATGCTTACCCATGAAAACCGTGTAGAAGAGTTCACCAAACTGAAAAAGTTGGGCGTTGCAGGGGTGAAAATAGATTTTTTCGAAAGCGAAAAACAGGATATGATTAAATACTACCTCGATATTCTGGACGATGCGGCCAAATTTGAAATGATGGTTTATTTTCATGGATGCATTGTTCCGCGTGGCTGGGCACGAACTTATCCCCACCTGATGACGTATGAAGGGGTACGTGGTGCCGAATGGTACAACAATGGCCCCGAATTAACAACAACTGCGCCTGAGCATAACACCATTCTGCCATTTACACGGAATGTTGTTGGTGCCATGGATTATACCCCGGTAACCTTTACCAATTCTCAGTATCCGCACATTACTTCTTACGGGCATGAACTGGCCTTAAGCGTAGTGTTCGAATCGGGTATTCAACATTTGGCCGACCGCCCTGAAGGCTACTATCAATTGCCCGATGCCGCTAAATGGTTCCTTAAAGAAGTTCCGAATGCCTGGGATAATACCAGGTTGTTAGATGGCTACCCCGGAAAGGACGTTATCATCGCCCGTCAGAAAGGTAATGAATGGTACATTGGAGGTATTAATGCCGAAATGAGAGAAAAGAGCAAAAAGCTGACCTTTGGTTTCTTACCCGAAGGAATAAAATACAAGTTCACTTTAATTGCTGATGGTAAGCACGATAAAGAATTTTCAATCCGATATCTGATCGTTGACAATACTGCTGAAGTTGAAGTGAAAATGCTCCGAAGAGGTGGGTTTGCTGCCTGTTTAAAACCATTACAATAACTAAATTTATCATAATACATGAAGTCATCACTTATTCCAATGAACATCAAAGGGATTTTACTTTTTGTAATCAGCACATGGTATTCCATCGCTGTTTTCGGACAGCAATATCCCTTCCAAAACCCGAATCTCAGTTCCGAAGAACGGGCTAAAGACCTCATTTCACGGTTGACCCTTGAAGAAAAAGCCGCTTTGATGTGCGACCAGAGCGATGCCATTCCCCGCCTGGGTATAAAAAAATTCAACTGGTGGAGCGAAGCGCTGCACGGATATGCCAACAACGATAATGTAACGGTTTTTCCCGAACCCATTGGAATGGCCGCCTCGTTTAACGATGAACTGGTTTACCGGATTTTTGATGCAGTATCGGATGAAGCACGTGCCAAATACCATCAATGGCTGCAAATGGGCAACGAAAACAAACGCTTTCTGAGCCTGTCTGTGTGGACTCCCAATGTGAACATTTTTCGCGATCCGCGATGGGGACGGGGTCAGGAAACCTATGGCGAAGATCCTTACCTGACCTCCCGCATGGGCGTGCAAGTGGTTAAAGGCCTGCAAGGGCCTGCCGATGCCAAATACCGTAAACTGCTGGCTTGCGCAAAGCACTATGCAGTACATTCCGGACCCGAGTGGAGCCGACATGAGCTAAACCTCAACAATGTGAATCCACGCGAATTTCACGAAACTTATCTGCCCGCTTTTAAAGCACTGGTTCAGGAAGCCGATGTGCGCCAGGTAATGTGTGCCTACCAAAGGCTGGACGATGAACCATGCTGCGGCAGTACCCGCCTGTTGCAGCGCATTTTACGCGACGAGTGGGGTTTTAAGCATATAGTTGTATCCGATTGCGGTGCCATAACCGACTTTTTTTCAACACACAAAGTTTCTTCGACCCCGGTACATGCAGCATCAAAAGGCGTTTTGGCCGGAACAGATTTGGAATGCGTGTGGGAAAACTACCCTTACAAAACACTGCCCGAAGGAATTGAAAAAGGTTTGATCAGGGAAGAAGATATAGATAAAAGCCTGATGCGCATACTGATTGGCCGTTTCGACCTGGGCGATTTTGACGACGATGCCATCGTACCCTGGGCACAAATTCCCGCATCCGTATTAAACAACGAAAAACACCGCCAACTGGCGCTCGAGATGGCGCTACAAACAATGA
>CAYWCR010000064.1:0-24175 GCA_964456825.1 uncultured Bacteroidales bacterium | reverse complement strand
CGCTAGCCAACTGCGCTACACCCCGAAATTATTTATCGATTTGTTGATTTAATGATTGTTTGATTGAGGCTGCAAATATACTACTTTATCTATTTTTCGAAAGAAATATCGGTATTAATTAACCATTCTTTCTCTACCGGAACAACACCTACTTTTTCACATACCAGGCCGGCTGCAAGGTTTGACAACCTGGCCAGGGTAAGAGTATCCAATCCGGCAGCCATTGCAAGACTTGCCATGGCAATAACGGTATCACCGGCACCTGAAACATCAGCTACATCCCTTTTTTGGGAATGAACGACATCATACTTCTTGCCATCAGTGATCAGGATGCCGTGTTCGGATAAGGTAGTCATAACCAGTGAAAAATCGGCCTCCTTAATCAGCCGCTTCGCTGCCCCGAAAATGGCTTTAAAATCATTTTTGGCTATGTGCAGGTTAAGGCCTTCTGTCAATTCCTTGAAATTAGGCTTAAAAAGACTGACCCCGCGATAATGCTTGAAATTGCGACTTTTAGGATCTGCCAGGGTAGGGATCTTTTTTTTGCGGGTTAATCCGACGGTTTTCTTGATAATTTCAGGACTGATGACTCCCTTGTCATAGTCCTGGAATACAACCGCCTGCACTTCCTGGCTTTCAATAATGTCGCTGATGCGCTTCCACAATTGTTCCGAAAGCTCCTTGTCAAGGTATTCATCGGCTTCATCGTCAATTCTTATCATGTGCTGGTTACCCGCAATGACACGGGTTTTAACGGTGGTTTTCCGTAACGGCGACCTGATGATGCCCTGTGAAGCCATCCTTTGTTTGATGGTCATGGTTCTGAACAGGATCCCGGCATCATCCTCCCCGATCACCGTGCAGATGATGGGAATGGCCCCCAGTGAACGCAGGTTCAATGCCACATTGGATGCGCCTCCAAGCCTGTTTTCCGTGTGTGTTTGGGTAATAACAGGAACAGGAGCTTCAGGCGAGATACGGGCAACATTCCCCCATAAATATGAGTCAATCATTACGTCGCCTACAACCAGAACTTTCAGGTTGCGGAACGTATCAAGAAGTTCACGGATATTCAATGGTTTCTGTTTATTTTTCGGTTAGTTCACTCATCCTTTTCCGTAATTCCTCGACCTCACGGTGCAGTTCCTCTTCCCGCCGCGCTGACTGCTCCTGTGTTGCACGCAGTTCTTCCATATTCTGGCGCATTTCTTCCTCCTGGGCTGACATTTCTTCAGCCTGCTGCTGTGACTGCTCAAGCAGGTAGGTCGTCTGAATATTCGACTTAACCGATGATATGGTGGCGGCAATGCTTTCTCCAACCCGTTCAATGAATTCTACAACGTATTCCGGAATTTTTTTGAAGGAGGCCAGTTCAACCAGCCCATAAATCACATCATTATAAATAAGCGGTACAATAAGCAGGGAGCGGGGATTGTCATCGCCAAGACCCGAGGTTATTTTAATGTAATCATTGGGTATTTCCGTCAGGTAAATCTTTTCTTTCTCCTGATAACAACGGCCGACCAGCCCTTCGCCAATACGGATCTGCCGCTGCAGGTATTTCCTCCGGTCAAAGGCATAGCAGGCCTTCATCTCAATATATATATCCTGCTTGTCATTGTCATTGATAATATACATGCCCCCCTGGTTGGAGTTTGTATATTTAACAAGCTGACTGATGATTTCGTAGGAGAATTCCTCAAGATCATTGCTGCTTTTGCGGAGAATATCACTGAATTTTGCCAGTCCCTGGGATGCCCAGTTCCGCTGATCATCCTCTTCTTTCCTTTTTTTATCTTCTTCGGCGGCCTTTTTTAATTCGTTGCGCATTTCAACCAGTGAATGACCCAAAACATCTTCATTGCTCAGGGGGGTGAACTGGCTGTCAAAATTTCCCTTTCCGATCTCCATCGAAAAGCCGAAAATATTGGTTAGCCCCTTTATTAACAGGTTCAGCGCTTTGGACATCTGGCCCACTTCATCACTTCCTTCCGGCAGTTTATCTTTGGGCAACACACCCCTGCCCATGGACAACAAGAGGTTTTTAGTTCGGTTGATCGGAACGGCAAGAGAATTGATCGTCAATACTCCGATAATAATAGCTCCGATTACCAGAATCAGCCCCATGATGAAAATACGTGTTTTAAAACTGTCAAAGGTCCTGACCATGTCTATCCTGGCTACCTCAACAATGGCTTCCTGGCTTTTTCTCAATTCATCAATCAGATTGAGGACCCGCTGCGTGAGCACCATAACCTCACCTCCCTCTTCCGTCATGGGCGTAACTTCAAATACGACAAAAGGATCATCATAACTTTCAAAGGAGCTCAACTGCTGCATGATGTACTGATGCTTCGGGAATAATGAATCTACAATCACGGAGTCAATATGGATCAGCATTTGCTGATGTGCAGCACTGTCCCAGGAGGCCTGAAGGACCTTCAACGTGTCCATGTCAACGTGATAGGCAACCTCATGCAGGTTCTTAAGCCTCAATTTGTCAGGTGTATCGGAAATCTTATCAATAAAAACCCACGATTTGATCAGCATGCGGGAATCATTGATTTTGTTGTACAGCTCATTAATATAACTCAGAGAAGGAGTATAAACATTGGTAATTTTGTCATTGATCTTCCGGCTTCTCTCAAGGGCACTGCTGGTGATCAGTGCATTGAGAATAACCGCAATGACCATGACACCAAATCCCAAACCAATTTTTGCGGCAATTTTTAATCTCATACCAATGCGTTTAAATGGCTACTTCTTAAAAAAACTAAATTAATAAAATTTTCTGTACCCCATACTTTGATTTTACCATTTTTAGTAACAAGAAGTAGTTAGAAGTTAGCAGTTAGTAGTTAGTAGCGAATACCGGTTTCCGGTTACGGGTTAATGCCTGCTGCCTCCTGCCATTACCTCCTGCCAATGCCTCCTGCTACTGCCTCCTGCCACTGCCTCCTGCTGCTGTCCCCCGCCACTGCCTCCTGCCACTGCCTCCTGCTGCTGTCCCCCACCACTGCCTCCTGCCACTGCCTCCCGCCGCTTCTCCTCTCCCTCACCCCCGCTCATTAACCGCATCCCGTAACTGGCACAGCGCTTTTTCAAGCAATGATCGCGGACAGGCTATATTGATCCGCTGGAATCCCTCTCCCTCTTCCCCGAATAATGGCCCGTCGCTGAGACCAAGCCCGGCTTTACCGATGATAAAATCACGCAGGCTTTTACTGTCCAGTCCGAGTTCTCTGCAATCAAGCCATACCATATAGGTTGCGGCAGGCTTAACCGCTTTTATCAGGGGGATCTCGGATGAAAGAAAATCCGTTAAAAATCTCAGGTTCCCCTCCAGATATTCCATCAGCTGCTCAAGCCATTCCTCTCCTTCATTATAAGCCGCTTCGAGTGCTGTAAAACCAAAAATGTTTCCCGCTCCCACATGCACACGTTCAAGCATAGCCTCATACTTATTCCTGATCTCAGGATTGGGTATGATCAGATAAGAAGTGGACATGCCTGCCAGGTTAAAGGTTTTGCTGGGTGCCATGCAGGTAACCGTCATATCGGCTATCTCACCGGAAAGACTTGCCAGTGGAATATGCTTATGCCCGGGATAAACCAGGTCACTGTGAATTTCATCCGACAGCATGATGATATTCCTTTCCATGCAAAGTTTTGCCAGTTGCATCAGCACCTCTTTCTCCCATACATTGCCTGTAGGATTGTGAGGATTGCATAGGATAACCATGCTTACCCGGTCGTTGAGGCATGAAACAAGATGGCTGAAATCCATATGATACTGCCCTTGTTCATATTTCAGCGGATTGAAGATCAGACTCCTTCCGTGATTTTTAACGGCTGAAAAGAAAGGAAAATACACAGGCGGCTGAACCAAAATTTTATCACCGGGCTGTGTAAGGGACATGACCAGTAGATTCAGGGCGGGAACCACACCCGGCGAAAAGCTTATCCATTCTCTTTTTGTCTTCCATCCGTGGCGTTTTGCATTCCAGTTTATGATAACATCATAGAAGGTATCAGCGATAAAGGTATACCCGAGCATTTCATGCTGAAGCCTTCGCCTGATGGCTTCCAGAATGAAGTCAGGCGTCCTGAAATCCATATCGGCAACCCACATGGGGATGACATCATGGCGGCCAAAGATTTTTCCCCGAAGATCATATTTCACACAGGAAGTCGCTTCCCGCGGAACCAGCATGTCAAAATCGTATCTCATATGATATTTTCCAGACCCTTCGGGGGGCTCGACCCTCGCAGGGTAATTATGGCATGAAAATAAGCAATTTTCAAATTCTTTTTCAGGCAATTGTTTTCAATCGTTTTTAATTTACCTTTGAAAGCACAGATTATTACCGCGTTATGCAGCGATTGAAACCCCGGAAAAGCCTTGGGCAGCACTTTCTGAAGGATAAGAATATCGCCCGGAAAATTGTTTCAGCTTTGACAGCAAAAGGCTGCAACAGCATCATTGAAATCGGTCCCGGTGCCGGTGTGCTCACCTCCATATTGGCCGGGAATACTGATATCCTGACCTATTTCGTGGAAATTGACCGCGATGCGGTTCAATTGCTCAGGGATGATTTTCCCCTGTTGCAGGAACGCCTGATTCATGATAATTTTCTTGACCTTGACCTGGCCGGTACTTTTGAATCGCCCATTGCCCTGATTGGAAATCTGCCCTACAATATTTCCAGCCAGATATTTTTTAAAATACTGGACAACAGGGACAGGATAAAAGAAGTGGTTTGCATGGTGCAAAAAGAGGTCGCACGCCGGATCGCTTCACCCCCCGGAAACAAGGAATACGGAATCCTAAGTGTTTTGCTGCAGGCATTCTATAATATTGAATATCTTTTCTCCGTGAGCCCGGGCGTTTTCAATCCTCCTCCCCGGGTCAACTCAGGCGTGATCAGGATGGTCAGAAATGAAACGGCAAGGCTTTCATGCGATGAAGAGAAGTTTTTCAGGGTCGTCAAGACCGCATTTAATCAACGAAGAAAAATGTTGAGGAATTCGCTGCAAAATCATTTTAGTTACTTAAAACCCGATGACCTGCTTTTAATGCAACGGCCTGAACAATTGCCGGTCAGCGATTTTATCACCCTGGTGAACAGCGTTGAATACATGATGAATAAGTGATGGTTCACGGCCTGCCTGCCATACGTGGGCCATTGCTTTGGCAGGCAGGTTCATGAACAACCTGCCTGCTCCCGATGCATCGGGATACGGCAGGCAAGTCTGTCAACCTGATAATGAGTCAACAGTCCACTGTAAGTCTTCAAACCTGCTTACCGTCAGGCAGGTTTTCAAACTAAAATGTACTGGAGATCGCTTTGACCGGATCAAGCCGGGCGGCCATCAGGGCCGGGAAAAGACCGGCGATAATGCCGACAACGGTGCTGATTACAATGCCGAGAACAATATTTCCGAAGCCAAGATAAATCTCAAAATCAAACGAATTCCTTAATATAATCGTTCCCATGAAAACCAGGATCAGTCCGATGAACCCTCCGATCATCGACAGCAGCACTGATTCATACAAAACTTCCAGCACAATATAATATTTTTTAGCACCAAGGGCTTTCTGTATGCCAATGATGTTGGTGCGTTCCTTTACGGAAACAAACATGATATTGGCAATGCCGAAAGCACCGACAATAACAGCCAGCAAACCGATAAAACCTCCTGCAAAATTGATAATTCCGAAAATGCTCTTGCTGACAGAATCCAGAATGCTGCTCTGGTTTAATGAAAAATTGTCCTTATCCTTGGGTTTCAGCCTGCGGATGGCCCGCATGGTGCCCCTGAGTTCTTCCTTGAATTGATTAACCGGGACGTTGCTGGCAGCCCTGACCCAAATGGCCGGATTGCTCCGGTCATCACGAAGGTCTGTAAAAGTGGCCAGAAAATCCAGCGGAACCATAACAACCCTGTCCGAACCTCCTCCGGCTACGAACGAATTTCCTTCTTTTTCAAATACGCCTACAACGGTGACGTTCCGTCCATTAAGCTTAATAACCCTGCCCAGGGGGTTCATATTCCTGAACAGTTTCTTCATGATCTCATCCCCAATAACGGCGGAATTCTTGCCTGAATGGAACTCAAAGGGGGTGAGAAACCTGCCGCTGGCAATGCCAAAATTCCTCATATCCTCGAATTCTTCCGTGGATCCCCAAACGGTGATATTTTCTGCAGACGCATTGCCATATTCAATGGTCGACTGAATGGCGGAAAAGAAGACCACACTCCGTGCGCTTTCCAGTCTTTTTTTCAACAGCTCTTGTTCACTCCGCCTGGGAACAGGCCGGTTAAGGTATTCCCACCATTTGTATTCCTGACCGTCTTCAGGCATCCATGGCCATTTTTCAACATAAATGATGTCATCTCCCATGGCGGAAAACGATTCATGAATATTTTCTTCCATGGCATCCAGCACGGTAAATACAGCAATAATGGCGAAAATTCCGATGGTAATGCCGATGAGTGAAAGCAAAGTCCTGAGCTTGTTTAATATAACGGTGCGATAAGCCGACTGCAGGCTTTCATTTATCATATAAAACCATCTGATGGCGGTATGGGGCATTTTATTCTCGTTGCGTTGAAACAAAGATAACAAAGACTATTATTAATTGCAGAAAAATTTAATATATTGCCGGTCGATGCAATATTAACTATTTCTGTATAATTCATTGAAATATAAATTGTTATACTAACTCTATGAAGGAAAAAAGAATCACTTCCGCCCTGATTTCAGTTTACCATAAAGACATGCTGGATGAGATCCTGCAGAAAATGGCCGAACTGAATATCGCCATTATTTCAACCGGAGGCACCAGGGAATTTATCGAGAAGTCAGGATATAAGGTAACCGCAGTGGAAGAACTGACCCATTATCCCTCCATCCTGGGAGGACGGGTAAAAACCCTGCATCCGAAAATATTCGGAGGCATTCTTGCCCGTATGAGTCAGCCAGGCGATCTGAAAGAGATGAAACAATACGAGATTCCTCCCATCGACCTGGTGGTAGTTGATCTTTATCCGTTTGAAGACACAGTAAAATCAGGTGCTTCGGAAGAAGATATCATAGAGAAAATTGATATTGGGGGAATATCACTCATCAGGGCTGCTGCAAAGAATTTTGAAGATGTTGTGATCATTCCGTCCAGGGACCATTATGGTGATCTGCTAAAGATACTCATGGAGGGCAAAGGGACAACCACAGTGGAGGAAAGAAAAAAACTGGCCCTTCATGCTTTTAATGTATCATCACATTACGATACAGCCATATTCAATCATTTCAATAAAGATATGCAGGTAAATGCGTTCAAACAAAGCATCTTGCAGTCAAAACCATTGCGGTACGGTGAAAATCCTCATCAGCAAGGTACTTTTTACGGATCGTTTGATGCGCTTTTTCATCAGCTGCATGGGAAAGAAATTTCCTACAATAACCTGCTGGATATTGAGGCTGCGGTTTACCTGATCGATGATTTCACCGAAACCACTTTTGCCATCCTGAAACATAACAATGCCTGTGGAATAGCATCGAGGCCCGATCTGACAGATGCCTGGAAAGATGCACTGGCAGGGGACCCGGTTTCAGCCTACGGAGGCATTCTGATCACCAATGGCGAACTGGATGTAAAAACAGCTACGGAGATTGACTCCCTTTTCTTTGAGGTGATAATCGCTCCTGCCTATGATATTAAAGCATTGGACATCCTAAAGAAAAAGAAGAACCGCATCATTTTGCTCAGGAAGCCGGTCAGGCTTCCGGTGGTTCAGTTCCGGAGCCTGCTTCACGGTGTGATCGGACAGAACAGGGACATAAAAACCGAGACCCGTGACGAAATGAAGCCGGTTACCAAAAAAATTCCGACCGATACAGATTACCGTGATCTCATCTTTGCCAATAAAGTAGTTAAACATACCAAATCGAATACGATTGTGCTGGTAAAGAATAACCAGCTTATGGCCAGCGGGGTGGGACAGACTTCACGGGTTGATGCGCTGAAACAGGCCATTGCCAAAGCAACCAGTTTTGGTTTTAAACTGGAGGGCGGCGTGATGGCTTCTGATGCTTTCTTTCCCTTCCCCGACTGCGTTGAAATTGCCAATGATGCCGGCATAAAAGTTGTGGTTCAGCCCGGCGGATCTGTAAAAGATGCTGATTCTATCGGGTTCTGCGATAAACATAACATGGCCATGGTATTCACCGGCATACGGCATTTTAAACATTGAAAAACAACCATGCAGCCATGGTTTATATATTTGTTTAAATGATTACCAATTGAATTATCAAAATGTTACCTTTACAAAAATAATTACAAAGACTATATGGGTTTGTTTTCTTTTCTTACCAGAGAACTGGCAGTCGATCTTGGCACTGCAAATACTATCATCATTGAAAACGATAAAATTGTCGTTGACGAGCCATCCATTGTTGCCATTGATCAGACAACGAAAAAGCTTATCGCTATTGGCAATGAAGCAAGACAGATGCATGGAAAAACGCACGAAAACATCCGGACCATAAGACCGCTCAAAGACGGTGTTATTGCCGACTTTAATGCTGCCGAAATGATGATTCGTGAAATGATCAAAATGACTAATACCCATAACAAATATCTGACTTCATCCTTGAAAATGGTAGTTAGCATCCCTTCCGGCAGTACGGAAGTCGAAGTTCGTGCTGTCAGGGACTCATCGGAGCATGCCGGCGGTCGGGATGTTTACATGATATATGAACCTATGGCTGCTGCCATTGGGATAGGATTGGACGTGATAGCCCCCGAAGGGAACATGGTGGTGGATATCGGCGGAGGTACTACGGAAATAGCAGTTATTGCGCTGGGTGGTATTGTATGCAATGAATCCATACGGATTGCCGGTGACGGTTTCACAGCCGACATACAAGCTTATATGCGTCATCAGCATAACATTAAGGTCGGTGAAAAAACCGCTGAAGATATCAAAATCTTTGTCGGTGCTGCCTTGCCTGATATTGACAATCCTCCGCAGGATTTCCTGGTCAGAGGTCCCAATATGATGACAGCACTGCCTATTGAGGTTCCCGTATCCTATCAGGAAATTGCGCATTGCCTCGATAAATCCTTGACAAAAGTAGAATCAGCCATTCTTTCCGTGCTGGAACAAACTCCTCCGGAATTATATGCCGATGTGGTACAAAAAGGTATCTACCTCGCCGGAGGAGGCGCTCTTTTAAGGGGTTTGGCTAAGCGGCTCACGGATAAGATCAGTATACAATTTAATGTTGCTGAAGATCCGCTTCATGCAGTTGCCAGGGGAACCGGTATTGCACTGAAAAATCTTGATAAATACGGTAAATTACTGATACGTTAATCCGTGGTTCCAGGTACTAAATCTTATGAGAAACCTGTTTCGTTTTATACTTCAGTACCATGTCCTGATTCTCTTTATCCTCTTTGAGATTTTCTCCATTACATTGGTAGTTACTACAGGCAGTTTCCAGGAAGCCCGATTTTACCAGGCAGGTCAGAAACTGAATAATACCCTGTCGAATAGAATTGAAAATACCCGCGATTATTTGTCCCTTTATAAGGAAAACAAAAGACTCGCCACGGAAAATAACCGGTTATATAACCTGCTGAAATCATCCTATAAGATTTCCTATATTGATTCAACCTTCAGGGGAGATACGGCCAGTCCACGGTATTACAAGTATATCAGCGCCAAGGTGATCAACAATTCGGTAAACAAGAAATATAATTACATGACAATTGATAAGGGCCGCAATCATGGAATTGAACCGGAAATGGGGGTAATATGCGATGATGGAATAGTAGGTATGGTGAAATCCGTTTCTGATAATTTTTGTGTTGTGCTGTCATTGCTTAATCCAAGGTTTGGTGTAAGTGCTAAAATTAAAAGTTCCGGCTTTTACGGGCCGCTAAGCTGGAAAGAGACCTCAGCGGATAAAGCCATACTCGAAGACATACCCCATCATGCAACCATAGTCATGGGCGATACTATTCTCACCAGCGGATATGGAAGCATCTTCCCTGAAAATTATATGATCGGGGTAATTTCAAATTTCAAATTAAAGGGAGGCAATTATTACGAAATTACAGTAAAACTTTCTCCTGATTTTCAGCGCCTGAATCAGGTGCAGGTAATCAGGAATGAATTCAGAAACGAAATAGAAACCCTTGAACAAACAGCTGTAAATGAATAAAGGTCCAGTTTCTATTCTTATACAATTCGTCGTTTTGCTTGTTCTGCAGTTACTGCTGTTCAACAATATCCAATTTTCCGGGTTCATCAATCCCTATGTGTATGTATTGTTCTTTCTGTTGCTGCCTTTTTCCATTTCCAAAGCTTTGACGGTGATACTGGGACTGCTGATGGGACTGGCCATTGATCTGTTTATGGGTACCCCCGGTGTGCATGCTGCCGCTACTGTCCTGATTGCATTTATCCGCCCGGGAGTGTTTAAGATGATCGCCCCCCACGACGGATATGATGCCAATACCCTTCCCAGGATATCCTATATGGGACTGGAATGGTTTGTTAAGTATACTATTATTATGGTTGTGGTTCATCATCTCGTCCTGTTCTATGTTGAAGTATTCAGTTTTTCTCATTTCTTTCATACCCTGCTTAAAGTAATGTTAAGTTCGGTCTTTTCATGTGCATTCATCATATTGAGCCAGTTTTTTGTTTTTCGTAAATAAGCTATGGATCAGTTTGCAGGCCGGAAAAATATAATAGTTATCATGGTCCTGGTTTCAGCCTTTGCCCTGATTGTCAGGCTGTTTTATATTCAGGTGATCGACAGTAGTTATAAATTATCGGCTGAAAACAATTCCAAGCGGATTGAAACCATATATGCTGCCCGGGGTCTTATTTTTGACCGAAACCGGAAACTGCTGGTTTACAACCAGCCTGCTTATGATCTGATGATCGCGCCTTTTGAACTCAAGCCATTTGACAGCACGGCTTTATGTGACCTCCTTTCCATTGATATAACCAGGCTGAGAGCCGGCATCGCCAAGGTAAAGATACCCAAATACAGGCGGGAACCATTTATCAAGCAGCTGTCACCGGAAACCTATGCCAAACTGCAGGAGAAACTCTATAAATTTCCCGGATTCTATGTCCGATCCAGGACCTTACGAAAATACAGCCGGGAAATGGCATCCCATCTGCTGGGATATGTGGGTGAAGTGGATGAGAAGACCATTGAAAAAAATCCGGATTATGTCATGGGAGACTATATTGGTATCAGCGGGATCGAGGGATACTATGAAGAATTTCTGAGGGGATCCCGAGGCCAGGAGGTTTTATTGGTGGATGTTCACGGAAGGGTTAAAGGGCCTTATCAGGGAGGGCGTTTTGATGAAGATGCCAAAGTAGGTATGGATTTTGTCTGCACCATCGACGCAACCCTGCAGGCATATGGCGAAACACTGATGAAGAACTACAAGGGCAGTATTGTAGCCATAGAACCCTCCACCGGTGAAGTACTCACGCTGATATCCTCGCCTTCTTACGATCCTTCTTTGCTGGTTGGAAGACAACGCTCCGAGAATTACGGAAAGCTTGAGCATGATTCGCTCGAGCCCTTGTTCAACAGAGCCCTGATGGCTAATTACCCCCCGGGGTCCACCTTTAAGCCTGTCAATGCATTGATAGCACTTCAGCAAGGCCTTGTCAATACCGGAACTACCTTTTCGTGCAACCGTGGATTCTTTGCCCGTGGCGTCAGTGTGGGGTGTCATGATCACAATTCACCGCTCAAATTTCTCCAGGGCATTCAGAATTCCTGCAATGCATATTTTTGCAATGTGTTCCGCCGGATAATCGAAGATCCCAAATTCTCATCCTCTACCGAGGCCTATAACAACTGGCGCAACTACGTGTTATCATTTGGTTTTGGCAACAGACTGAATTCGGACTTCACCAATGAGCTAAAGGGTTTTATTGCACCATCCTCATATTACGACAGGTATTATGGTGAAAACCGTTGGAGTGCCCTTACGATTATATCACTGGCCATCGGACAGGGGGAATTGCTGATTACTCCCCTGCAGATGGCAAATATGTCTGCCTGTATAGCCAACCGGGGCTATTACTTTACGCCCCACATTGTTAAAAAGATCGAAGGCATCGATACCCTCGACCATCGGTTTACCTCGCGCCATAACATTAGTATCGATACTGCAAATTTCCGGCTGGTGGTTGAAGGTATGTACCTTGCCGTGAACGGTGGCCCAGGCAGTACCGCCGGTATTGCCAGGCTAAGCAATATTGCTGTTTGCGGAAAGACAGGTACCGCTGAAAATCCCCAAGGTGAAGATCATTCGGTTTTTGTCGCCTTCGCTCCCAAAGATGATCCCAAAATAGCCATATCGGTTTATGTGGAACACGGGAAATGGGGAGCAAGCTATGCAGCCCCTATTGCCAGCTTGTTGATTGAGAAATATTTGACCGACTCTATCGCACCGAATCGAAAGTGGATTGAAACCCGCATGCTGAGCGGAAATTTATTGCATGCAAAATGACAAGAACGATTAACATACTGGAAGAAATCGACTGGACAACGGTCAGTCTATATTTATTCCTGGTCATTTTTGGCTGGATGAATATCTTTGCTTCAAGTTATAATGAGCAATTCAGAAATATTTTCGACTTACGACAAAGCTATGGTGATCAACTACTGTGGATTTTCATTACCTTTCTCGCTATTTTCTCTCTCTTTGCCATTGATCACCGCTTCTTCTCCTTTTTTACTTATCCTATTTACGGCATTGCTATATTGTTTTTGCTGCTGGTCCTTGCATTCGGTCTCGAAATCCATGGATCAAGATCGTGGCTGAATATAGCCGGCTTCAGTCTGCAGCCGTCCGAGTTTGTAAAAATAGCCGTGGCATTGGCTATTGCACGCTACCTGAGCGGATATAACGTGAAGCTGATGACCTGGCGTTCGCTTGCATTCATTGCCGGATTCATCGGAGTTCCGATGATACTGATCAGTCTGCAGCCTGATTTTGGCACCACCCTGGTTTTCTCCTGTTTCATCCTGGTATTGTATCGCGAAGGATTGCCGGGCTGGATTCTGGGAATAAGCCTGTTCACTGCCATAGTTTTTCTGATGACGCTTTTATTGCCTGAAATAGCCGTTCTTATCATATTGCTGGCCTCAGCGGTCTTGTTTATTGGCATTGCCAACCAGAAAGTCAATCATTCCCTCTTTAGTGCCCTGATCATTGCAGGCACTTTCGGCATAGTGAAGATCATTTCACTTTTTATCCCTGTAAAACCGGGAAATTATATGTTGTTGCTTATTTCATCCGTTATTGCAGCCATTATCCTCATCATTATTATACTGCGGAAAAAAATCCCGAATGCTTTATTAATCCTTGCTATTCTATTCGCATTCGTAAGCTTAACTTTTTCAGTCGATTATGTTTTTGACAAAGTGCTCAAACCACATCAGCAGACGCGTGTAAATATTCTGCTCGGCAAGGAAACCGATACCAAAGGAGTGGGATATAATCTGAATCAGTCGAAGATCGCCATAGGAGCCGGAGGATTTGCAGGCAAAGGATACCTGCATGGCACCCAAACCAAACTCGACTATGTGCCGGAGCAAAGTACCGATTTTATATTCTGTACCGTGGGCGAAGAATGGGGATTCTTAGGTACTATGGTGGTTGTGCTTGCATTTGCAGGACTGCTGGTCAGGCTGTTATTCCTGGCCGAACGGCAACGCTCGGTTTTTGCCAGGCTATATGGCTATGGCGTTATTTCAATCCTGTTCTTTCATGTGGCCGTCAATATTGCCATGACCATCGGACTCTTTCCCGTCATAGGCATACCCTTGCCGTTTTTCAGCTACGGCGGTTCTTCCATGCTGGCCTTTTCCATGCTCCTGTTTATTTTTGTCAGACTGGACGCGGTGAGAAAGATCTATTTGATATAGTCCACTGTAAAATTGTTCACCGTTCACGGTTCACATTACACCGTACTTATATAAACCTGCCAACCCTCTAACTCTCAAACCTTCCTGCCAGCCGGCAAATCTTCAATCTTTCTGTTGCGTTCTCCAGCAATCATAATTGAGTTTCTCCAGTTCTGCCATGCCGGGATAAGGGTAATAGATTATAAATAAAACGAGTTATTGAGTATATTTTAAATAGAAAAGTTAGCTAATTTTACAGCGAAATGCAAAGATTAAAGAAGGAAAACTTATTGAGACGATCCGATATAATTACCAGGATTCTTATTTTGCTTTTCCTGCTGGGGGCGATGTTTGCTGTCAACTCCTGTTCGGCCCCTTACAAGGGCCATAAAAAGTATAAATCGGTTCCCTGTCCCTGCGAAAATAACCGGCGGGACCCCCATACTTATTATTAATGGTTTTGCCTCAGCAGGGAATAAGCATTCAATGCATTGGTGCCAAACAGCATATCCTGTTCACTTCGCGAAAACTGTAAAAAATAATCTTTTATCAATCCGATAATTTCATGATAGGTACCCGCCAGTGTGCATACCGGCCAGTCTGAGCCTATCATGATCCGGCCTGTTCCGAAAGCATTCACAACAGTGTCAATATATTGCTTGAAATCATCAGGTTTCCAGTTATTCCAATCGGCTTCGGTGACCATGCCGGATAATTTGCAATAGACATTGGGATAAGCTGCAATTTCTTCAATGTGTTTTGTCCATGGAAAGATCTCTTTTGTTCTGATGGAAGGTTTGGCGATGTGATCGAGTACAAAAGTCTGTCCGGGAAATCCGCAGACAAGCCGGATTGCATTGGGAAGATGTCGCGGAAAAATGAGTATATCATAGGCAAGCTTATGCCTGGCCAATTTGCCTAGTCCCCGCTGAAAGTCTTTTCTCAGCATGAAATCATCATCAGGTTCATCCTGAATCACATGACGCAATCCGACAAGGCTGGCCTTACCGGATAGCGATGCCAGCTGCTCATCCAGTTGATCCGAGCATAGGTCGATCCATCCAACCACTCCCCGGATGGTATCATATTTTTCAGCCAGATGCAGCAGCCATGCTGTTTCCTCCAATGTTTGTCTTGCCTGAACGGCAATGGAGCCGTCAAATCCCTGCTGCAGCAATAAAAGCTGCAAGTCATCCGGAAGGAAATCTCTTTTTAATACTGACATGGAATCATCAATCCATGGATATTCTTCTGGATTGTAACGCCAGAAATGCTGATGCGCATCAATTTTCATAATTGACGGTTATTTCTTTACATCAATCAGGATTTTTGAAACTGAACCTGTATTTTTATCCCAAAACGTGAATGCTTCAGGGGTTTCATTAAATGGAAATACTTTTGTTATCATGCTCATAAAAGGTTTCTCTTTTTGTTCGAGCATGGATATTACGGACGAAAATTCTCTCAATGCATTTCGGGAACCATACAGGTTTAATTCCTTTTTGACCAGCAATGGAGCATCAAAAGATACCTCGTGCTTGTGATAACCTATAAAAACAATTGACCCCGAAAAACATACACAATCCATGGCAAGTTTGAAAGTGCCCGGTGTTCCTGCTGCTTCAATAACCATGCTTGCTCCTTCGTTATGCGTTAATTTAAGCACCTTTTTCTTTACATCATCTTTTACAGCGTTTATGACATAGGTCGCACCGAATTTTTTCGCATTCTCAAGCTTTGAATCATCAATATCAATTGCTATAACAGTTGCACCTTTTCGGACAGAAGCGCTAAGGGCTCCTATGCCGACAGTACCGCAACCCAGAATGACCACTGTGTCTGTTTCGGTCAGGTTTCCCCGGTTTGCACCATGATAACCGACACTTAACGGTTCAACCAGAGTCAGTTCTTCAAAGGAAAGCTGATGACTTACAAATACCTTTTCGAAAGGTACCGCAATATAATGTGTAAGTGCGCCATCACGCTGTACACCTAATGTCTGGTTAAATTCACAGGTGTTGGTTCGGCCTTTACGGCATGCAGGACAAACTCCGCAATGGGTATATGGTGAAATAGTAACTTTGTCGTTAACGGCAAAAGCAGAAGGGACATTGATACCTTTTTCTATGATGATTCCGCTAATTTCATGCCCGGGGACACGGGGTAATGTAACCAGTGGCATAAGCCCCCGGTATGAATTTAAGTCACTGCCGCAAAGGCCTACATATTGAATCTCAATGAGGATATCTGAAGGTCCTGTTATTGGTTCCGGAATTTCTACCGGGACAATTGCTCCTTTTTCCTTTATTGCAAATGCTTTCATGCTGGTTTATTTACATCTTGTAAATCCTCTCCATCAGTTGCCATTTCTCATCAGCGGTGGCTTCGGCTGAGGTGTTCTGGAATCTGGAAACGTAGGCCTCCCATTCCGATTGTCGTGGTTTTTTTGCCAGTGCTGCCATTGCCTTGTCATGGTCAAAATCAGGCGCGGTCTCCATGATCATAAACAACCGGTTACCTAAAAGATAAATTTCCATATCCAGGATACCAACCTCACGCATGCCCTGGGTGATCTCCGGCCATGCGGCCCCGGGAGCGTGTACTTTTTTATAGGCTTCGATAAGCTGCGCCTCGTTTTTCAGAGTCAGGGTTTTGCAGTACCTTTTGAAGGAAGGGGATTTTTCCATGAGTATTTGTTGATTTTTAATTTTGTCGTGCAGTCATGCAGCCTGCCTGCCGGCAGGCAGGTCAGGCTGTCGGCTTTTAGGTGTTTAGCTTTTTAGGTATTTAGGTGTTTGGGAATACACATTTAAAAAGTTCAATTGGTTTTTCATTCCTAAACAGCTAAAATGCTAGACTGCTAAAAAGCTATTCCATCACTTTTCACTGTATTTAAGCATATTTTACCCGGTGTCCGTTTAGGGCATAAAAAAGAATATACACAAAGAACGGAATGGGGGCAAAAAAGCCTACCGACATGTTATAAACGTCAGCAATCCAGCCCATCACAGGCGGGAATACTGCCCCTCCCACGATAGCCATCACCAGGAAAGAGGAAGCTTTCTTTGTCTGGGGACCCAGGTCTTTGATCCCCAGGGCAAATATGGTAGGGAACATAATGGACATGAAAAAGAAAACACCATACAGGGCAATGAGGGACACCCATCCCAGCCCTGCACTTACCAGGGGCAATAAAATACAGCACATCAGGGCATAAAACGCAAGCATCCGGGTCGGCTTCATGAAATTCATGAAATAACTGCCCGACATACGGCCGATCATGAATAATGCAAATCCGATCGATAAGAAATAAGGCCCGTACCGGACATCAAAATGGGGCGTCTGGTTGTTATCTGTCACGAAATTGATCAGGTAACTGAAAACACCGGTCTGTGCTGCCACATAGCAAAATTGCGCAATAACGCCCAGCACAAAATGACGGTGACTGATCAGGGGTTTCTTATGAAAGGCAGCCAGCTCACTGTTCTCTGAACCGGCATCGGCATTACTTTCTTCTTCCCTTATCTCCGGAAGGGGTGTACGAAGGAATAAAACGGCCACCGAAAGAACCACCAGCCCGATTACAGTATAAGGCAGGATCAGTGAACCGAGTTTTTCACCCGGGGCAGTTCCCTGGTTACCGTATATAAACAATCCGATCATCGGTCCCAGCACCCATGCCAGGCCATTGAATGACTGTGAAAAATTAATGCGCTGCTCGGCTGACTCCCGGGGACCCAGCTTTGTGGTGTAAGGATTGGCAGCAGTTTCAAGTGTGGCAAGTCCGCAACCCAAAAGGAACAGGAAGATCAGAAACAACCAGAAGGATTCAAAACTGGCTGTGGCCGCAATAAGCAGAGCCCCCGCTCCGAAAAGCACCAGCCCGAATATGATGCCTTTCCGGTATCCGAATTTTCTCATGAAATAACCTGCCGGCAGCGCCATGGTGAAATAGGCCATGTACAGGGCAAATTGTATCATGCCCGACTGCGATTTTGAAAGATGCAGAATCTCCTGAAAATGCTTGTTCAGGGTATCCACCATTCCATGGGCTATCCCCCACAGGAAGAAAAGGGATGAAATCAGAATGAAGGGCAACAGGTATTCCCTGGTTGTTAATTTATGCTTGGCCATGTTCATTGATTGATTTGTTATACAATGATATTTGAATATTTTGGGTTATCCTCTGAAAATCATGTCCCAAGATAAGGATAATCTTTATCGATTAATCCTTTTTCTTTCATTTCCCTGTAAAAGGCTTCAGACACTTTCGCGGTCACCAGTTCAGCATTGCTTCTGATCCGCAAGGGATCTGATGTATTCAGCGATACTGCTGACACTCCGGGGGGACTCATGGCAAAATGAATGCAAGCGGCAGCAGGCTCAACATGGTGTTTTCGGCAAATGCTCATAAAATCCTCCCTCCACCGGTATATCCTTTTGTTCTCATCTGTATCAGGAGCAATGGCTTTGTAGTTGAAAAAGCGGCCGCCTGTCAGGAATCCGGCGTTGAATACAGCGGAATTGATAATCCCTACTCCCCGCTGATGAAGGGTTTCCATACAGGATAATAATTCCTTCGGATGGCTGAAGATCGTCATGCTGTTGGCAAACATCACCCAGTCGAGGTCAACATCCCGGGCGATGCGTTCAACAACCTTCCATTCCTTTGCTCCGACACCGATTGCCTGCACCTCTCCTTTTCTTTTTAAATCGGATAATGCCCTGTATGCTTGCATGATGGCTTCGTACCTTTTGCCCTTTTCCGCCTTTCCCTCAGCGTTATTGATAAATTCATCGGGATCGTGGACCGAAACCATCCCGGGTTTGTATGTTCCTCCCAGTAGTTCGTTACCCTGTTCCCAGCATTTCATGATCCCGTCATAACTGATAAGCTGAACAGCATCGTTGCGGATGTCCTTCCATACTCCTCTTTCAAAGGTAGGCTCCGCTTCCTTCAGGGCCGTCCTGATCCATCCCAGTTTATTGCTGATGATCACGTCAGCAGGATCAATCCCGAGTTGTCCAAGGATCTTTCCCAGCATTTCAAGGGCCAGTCCTGCCCCATATTTCCCGGCACAGTCAAAGACCAGCGGGGTTGCAACAACCTCAAAGCATTCCCTCACAATGGATGTTTTTACAGAAACATCGAGGGCCGTGTAAAGATTACCCAGCGCGCTGGTACCGAAAATGATGGGAGGGACCTGAAAACTGCTGCGGCCGAACTTTTTCCTGGTAAGCAACATAGACCACAATAATTAAAATCGGTTGATAAGGTTTTGTCCCATAAAAATAACATTTGTTGTTGAATCTGCAAGTTTCTATATTTGAACAGACTTAATACTGCTTTTCCATGGTCAACCTTTTTTATCCATGAAAAAAGTATTTGTTTATACCGGATTTTGTATTCTTCTGATGCTGATAATCCAATGCAGGCCATCGGTTGAACGTCCTGTGACCATAGAATCCGACACCACGGTTGCCATTAGCACCCTGCAATGCCTTACAGACACCACACAGACCTATGTTATTGCCCTACCTGATGGCTTTAACAGCAAGGCGCACTACCCGGTGGTTTTCGTTTTTGACCCTCACGGCGACGGAAGTCTTGCTGTAAAGACTTTGCTGGCAGGAGCGTCTGATTTTGGATATATTATAGCAGGTTCCAATATGATCCGCAACGGATATGACAACATTGATTATGCCTTGCAGGTATTGACCCGTGATGTCACAAGCCGCTATCCTGTTGCCTCCAACCGTATGTATGCGGCCGGATTCTCAGGAGGAGGAAGGGTTGCCCAGATATTCAGCCAGCTAAACCGGGAAATCCAGGCTGTTGTTTCAATCGGAGCTGGATATTCCCTGGCCAATACAGAAAGGCTCATTAACAGGCCATCCATGCTTTTCATAGCCGGCAATGAAGATTTCAATTACCTGGAGATCATGAATGCCGGAAATGCTTTATCAGCTTCAGGAATTCATTATTATATGCTGGAATACACAGGAAAACATGCCTGGCCGGATCGTGATATTATCCGCCAGGCTTTTGAATGGTTTGAACTGGATGCTTTCCGAAAAAGTCCGGAACCGGAACTGAAATCCCGTATCCGGTCATACAAAGCCGCTGTCTGGCAACAGGTGATGCTTTTGGAAGAAAACCATGATGTATCCGGTGCCGTTGTTTCACTAGAAAAAGGGATTACTTTCTTATCCGGTATTTCCCACACGCAGGATATGCAGAGAAAACTGGAGTCCCTTAAGAAATCACCTGAATATCTCCAGGTGGCAAAACAAAAGCAGGATGCTTTGACGCTCGAAATGCGTTTACGGCAAGGCTATGCGGCCGCTTTAACAGAAAAGGATACTATATGGTGGAGGAATGAAATGGTTGCCCTTGACGAAAGGATAAGCAGTCAGCGTAACACGCAATTGCAGCCTGTTTATACAAGAATTAAAAACTTTATCAGTATGGCTGCTTACAGTAATTGCAACCGTGCGCTCAGCCAGCATGACCTTTCAGAAGCTGAAAAACTTGTTGCCATTTACCATGTTGCAGATCCCTCTAACCCGGATGTTTATTACTTTAAATCTCTTCTGTTATCTGAGAAAGGGCAGGAAAATGAAGCCATTCTTTATTACAGGAAAGCTGTCGAACTGGGATTCAGCGATTTCCAAAAAGCAAAGCAGGAGCTCCCCGTGGCAATCTATTCCGTTGTTTCAGCGAAATGATCCTTTTGCAGCCCGGATTTCACCACCGGGAAGAAAATTTAAACAACATGATAAATGCTTTGTTATTCCTTTCGGCGTTTTTTTAGTTTTGCCAAAAGCATTTATTGTCAACCAAAATAAATAAAATCAAAAATACTTTCTATGAAACGCATGTTATTACTCCTGATCCCTGGCATTATTATGTTAAATGCCTGCAAGAAACAAGACAAGATTGACAGTTCAAATCCGTTTTTTACCCAATGGGATACACCTTTTCAGGTCCCTCCTTTTGACAAGATTGAAAACGGGCATTATCTGCCTGCGGTAAAGGAAGGCATCAAGCAGCACGAGGCTGAAATTGAAGATGTTATTGCCAATAAGGAAGAAGCTTCCTTTGATAATACCATACTGCCGCTGGATAAATCCGGCGACCTGCTGACCAGGGTCGTCAATGTATTTTTTAACCTGACCGAAGCGAATACCAATGATGAAATGCAGTCCCTTGCCCGGGAAATTGCTCCCATGCTTTCGGCGCATCAGGATAATATTACCATGAATGAAGCCCTGTTCAGCAAGGTCAAACAGGTATATGAAAAGCGCAATGCGTCGGGACTTGATAAATCGCAGATCAGGGTGGTGGAAAAAACCTATGAAGTATTTGTCAGGAACGGTGCAAATCTTAATCAGGAAGATAAAGAAAAGCTTCGCAAACTGAATGAAGAGCTTACCAACCTTTCGGTGAAATTCGGACAAAATCTGCTGGAAGAGACCAATAACAGCTACAAACTGGTGATTGATAATAAGGAAGACCTGGCCGGATTACCTGAAGGTGTGATAACAGGGGCTGCTGAAGCAGCGCTGGCAGACAGCCTGGAAGGAAAATGGCTGTTCACCCTGCATAAACCCAGCTGGATCCCTTTTCTTCAGTATTCCGAAAGGCGTGATCTGAGGGAAAAGATATACAGCGGTTATACGATGAGGGGCAACAACAATAACCAATACGACAACAAGGAGATCCTTCGAAAAATTGCTGCCCTGAGGGCTGAAAGATCAGGTTTGCTGGGATTTGAGAATCATGCTGCCTATACCATTGACATTAATATGGCGAAAACACCGAAAAATGTTTATAATTTTCTTTACAAGCTCTGGGAGCCGGCGCTGAAAAAGTCGAAGCAGGAAGTAAAGGACATGCAGGCCATCATCGATGCCGAAGGGGGCAAGTTCAAGCTGGCTCCGTCGGACTGGTGGTATTATGCCGAGAAAGTGCGCAAGCAGAAATATGACCTCGATGAATCTCAGCTGAAACCTTATTTTAAGCTTGAAAATGTTCGTGACGGCATGTTTTGGGTAGCCAATCAGCTTTACGGCATTACCTTTACCAAACTCGGGAATATGCCGGTTTACCATCCCGAGGTTGAGGTATATGAAGTAAAAGAAGCTGACAGATCGCACATCGGTCTGCTGTACCTTGATTATTTTCCCCGTGAGAGCAAAAGCGGGGGGGCCTGGTGCACTTCATTCCGTGATGCCAAATACCGGGACGGCAAAAAAATATCGCCCGTTATTTCTCTCGTCTTAAACTCGACCAAGCCTGCCGGTGATGTCCCTTCCCTGTTGTCCTGGGACGATGTCACCACCCTGTTCCATGAATTCGGACACGGGCTTCACGCCTTGTTTACCGACGGGAAATATGACCAGACGGCAGGCAGGGTTCCGCGCGACTATGTGGAACTCCCCTCGCAGATCATGGAGAACTGGGCGTCGGAACCGGCTGTACTGAAACATTATGGCAAACATTATAAAACAGGAGAACCTATTCCCGATGAATTGATCGAAAAAATCCAGAAGAGCGGACTGTTCAACCAGGGATTTGAGAACGTTGAATATCTGGCAGCTTCAATACTTGATCTTGACTACCATAGCCTGAAAGCAGGAGATACTATCCCCGATGCTCTGTCCTTTGAAAAACAGTCGATGGACCGGCTCGGACTGATCAGTGAAATCATTCCGCGATACCGTTCCACTTATTTTGCGCATTCATTCGAAGGAGGCTATGATGCCGGGTATTATGTATATAAATGGGCTGAAGTGCTCGACGCGGATGCATTCTATGCTTTTAAGCAGTCGGGTGATATTTTCAATAAAGATCTGGCAGCACGTTTCAGAAAGCACTGCCTGGCAGAAAGCGGTGAAGATGAAGGCATGGTGCAATACCGGCTGTTCAGGGGCCAGGATCCATCCATTGAGCCATTGCTGAAAAAGAGGGGACTTAATTAAACTTTCAAACTTTGCTTTCCTTCAGTGAACGCAGGTATCCTGCCACCAGCAGGGTAACTGCGGCACTCAGGGCAAAGGTGGCTGTGGCTCCGAATTTCAGCCATATCAGTCCTGCCAGGGAACTGGCAATTAAAATGCAAATGCTCTGTAAGGCTGTATAGGTTCCGATGGCTGTTGCCGTTTCGGCCTTATCGGAGATATTGGTTATCCATGCCCTGGAGATTCCTTCGGTAGCAGCTGCATAAATTCCGTAAAGGAAAAAGAGCGCCATAAAGCCGGGGATTCCGGCATTCAGCGCAAAGCCCGTATATACGACGGCGAAGATAACAAAACCTGTTACCAGCACTCTTTTAAGCCCCAGTCTATCAGCCAGCATGCCCATCGGATAGGAGGCCAGGGCGTAAACGAGGTTATAGAAAATATAGATGCCTATTACCATGCGGTCGTCAATGCCTGATTCCTTTATTCTGAGCAGCAGGAAAACATCCGAACTGTTCACCAGGGTGAAAACAAGCAATCCGGCCGTCAGTTTTCGGTAAAGGGCAGGGCTTGTTTTCCAGTATTTCAGGAATTCGAATATTGAAACCCGTTTAACATCAGTCTTCTTTTCCTGCGTTTTCTCTTTCAGGACAAAGGTAAAAGCAATGGCTATCATACCGGGAATAAAAGCCAACAGAAACAGGGCTCGGTATTGCTGCGGCCAGACCCAAAGAAATACCAGCGCCAGGGCAGGGCCCAGAACGGCTCCCAGGGTATCCATGCCGCGGTGGAATCCGAAAACACGGCCCTTGGTCTCCGGTGTTGCCTCTGCTGACAATATCGCATCGCGTGCACCCGTGCGGATCCCTTTTCCCAGCCGGTCGACGGTTCGGGCCAGGAATATCCAAAGGGGGAATACAAAGGCTGCCATCATGGGTTTTGAGATGGCACTCAACAAATATCCAAACCTGACAAAAGGCAAGCGTTTCCCCGATAGGTCGGAGAGTTTTCCGAAATATCCCTTGCTCAGGCCGGCTGTTGCCTCCGCCAGGCCTTCCAGGATCCCGATCAGCAACACAGAAAAGCCGATACTTTTTAAAAAAATGGGCATCACGGGATACAGCATTTCACTGGCGATATCGGTGAACAGGCTAACAAAGGAAAGGACTAAAACAGTGCGGGTGATAAATGCGGTGATCTTCATTGAAATAAAATTAATAGCAGGGATTGAAGGTAGGAAATTAAGGGAAA
>CAYWCR010000063.1:0-24462 GCA_964456825.1 uncultured Bacteroidales bacterium | reverse complement strand
AAACCCACCGCGGGTCACCAATGGGACCTCCTGTGGAACCGGCTGTCATGAGCGGAGAAAAATAAGGAATGGTGAAATTAAATTTACCGGTATCCTTAAACTCAGGGTAGTATTCGTACAGATTCTCTACAGTTACATTATCATATAGCTTTACACTGTCGAGGTTGAATTTCATCTTGGCAGGATCTGTGGCCTCAAAACTATCAACAAGGTTATAATTGAGCGTGAAATTGCCCGCCAGTTTATTGATGTTGAAAGGCCTGGTATTGGCCGGATTAAATAATCTGTACACGATATTGTTGGTGAACGTCAACGTGATCGTTTGATCAGCAGCGTCATTCATTTGTATTAAGCCACCGTTGCCACCACCCACTTTATAAAATGTATTATGATCGATGACAAATTTCTTTGGAATAATTGTATCCCAGGCCGGATCTACCTTATAATAGTCAGGATTTTTTATAAATCCCAATCCCATTTTGTAGAATGTTGAATTGGTGACCCTGACATATTTCGAGAAATTGATGTTCGGGTCTATGGCAAAATCAGCCGAAAAATCCGACCACAGGCAATTATTTACGATTATGGTATCGTAGTAACAATGTTTTGCATTGTCAAGATCTATGCCCCCCCTGAACCCCCAGGCTTCAACGTTATCAATAACCGTATTGTAATACGTCATATAGGCTTTATTCTTTCTGTACTGTAACAGGAATGGTGCCCTGTTAGTGGAATCAGCATTATACCCTGAGCATCTGAGGTCCTTTATGGTCACACTCACCATACTGTCCAGTACCTGGAAACCATTATTGTAAAAATGAACCTCGGGACGTTTTGGTAAACCGGGATCACCCAGAACAGTAATGGTTTTATGAATATCAACAACACCGTTTACAATATAGGGACCGGCATCGGTCAGCATAATCGTATCGCCTGCATTCCATAATGCAGTGTTCTCGATAAAGTGTTCGAGCGTATCGGCATTGCCGTTTGGAATATTCCATACGGTTGCATTGGCTGAAAAACCAATGGCCAAAGCAGTGAGCAATATTGCCCATAGCTTTGTTTTCCAGTTTGGGTAATTGTTTTTCATGATTAGACTTGTTTTTTAAAGGTTTGTGTATTATGTGAGTTATTTTTTTATTCCACCCATATTTTTTGCATGGTTCCGGAAGGATATTTTACCAGGTATATTCCATCAGGCACCTGGATTGATTTGCCTGAGCCTATGAGCTGCCCCACCATATTGTATACTTCAATGGTGTTATTTTCCGAATATATGGTATTATTGAAGACTCTCACCATGGGATTATCGGGGGTAACAGGCCTGATGGCGCTGATTTTGTCTGCAACGATCTTCACATAATGGATCTTAACCCGCTGGGGGCCCGGAGGGGTTGCCTGGGGCGTTGAAAGAATGCGGAGCACGATAGGCCCTTCTTTTGAAGCGTTCACCATTTCCTCAAATTCGAGATAAACTGAGGCGTCGTATGTATGTGCATCGCCTGCTTTACTGATTGTCTCATCCTGAATGTATGATTCTTCCCATGTTGTTCCGCCGTCCTTTGAATATTCTATCCAGTAGTAGATGTGCCGTGAATCGTTGGAGGATACATCGGGGGAGGCTTCGAGGTAAAGACTGACCAGGTTGATAACCGGGGGAGAAATGATATACCCCAGTTGTGCGCTGTCGGTTCCCGGATATTTCGATTTGGTCAGTTCAATATATCCCTCGGCATGTTCAATGGCTGCCAGGGAATGATCATCCACTGCGTCCTTCGGCCAGCAGGTAGGCATGATCATACAGCGGTTGTAGGTGAATCCCTGCTGAACGCCGGATTCGTTGTGACTGGCATCGCCGTATTCATCAACGCAGCCGTTGTAGAATTCAGGGATCCCGTCCTGATTCTTGTCTTTGGTTACTCCGCCGATATAATAACCTGTATCAGCGGGTATGAGGTCCTTCGGACTTAAGATAATATCTTCCTGGGCGAAGAGACTCATCCCCATAAAAGCCAGCAAGGCTGTCATGGTTTGCTTAAGCAATTTCTGTTTTTTCATAATTTTTATCATTTAATGGTTGGTTAATGCTGTTTATGTAATCGTTTACATTTTAATTATGCAAAGGCCTGTTCTCATTTTCATAATTTTTATTCCGACAGCGGATCAAAAGGATTTACCTCTGTCCAGTAAATGGTTTGCTGCATGTTGATATTCTTTTCCATCTCACTTACCGGTATATAATAAAAGTTGTATTTCGGCTGCAGGAAATTGACCTCTATTTCATCCAGCTCAACATTGTATGTCGTATTGAAAAATGCATCGTAATATTCCTCCAGGTCAAGGGTATCCATGATCACTTTTTCGAAGTGCGTGAATACGGAATCCTTTTTGGACCTCACACCGGGATCCAGTGAGTGGACATAGGCCGTGTCGAGCACAACCGATATGCCGTGCCTTTTGGTGCCATTGATCTTCGGTGTCTGGTTCAGGTCGTTGATGAACATATTTCTGCGGCGAAGGTCCCAATGGCGTTTGTTTTCAAAGGACAGTTCTATTTTGCGCTCCAGCATTACGGCTTCCAGCATTTCATCCTTATTGGAAGCCACTATCCCATAGGAACCATCTCCTGCCTCAATGCCTGCCCGTTCCCGGATGAGGATCAGCAGGCTCTTTGCTTCATCGATCAGGTTCAGCTCGGCTGCGCATTCTGCGAGGTTCAGGTAAACCTCGGCAAGCCGGATCTCAATCCAGTCGGTCGGACCAAAAGGTGTTTCCGTAGGCAGTATCGAAGCATTGATGTTTTTCTTCAGGTAGAACCCTGTTGGCGTAGCGCCGCGCGCTGTTGTGGTTGGCTCGGTAATGTTCCCCTGGTGGCACCAGAGGTACTTGTTTTCAGAACCTTCAAATTCCCATTCCATTCCGTTGTATGCGATGGTTGCATAAAACCGGGGATCCCTGTTTTTCCAGAAATAAATGCTGTCATAGTTTGGATGATCCTTTACCGGCCTGCCGTCGGACATGGGATATGACTGAACAAAATCCCAGTTTGGAGCACTGCTCACCGCATCTTTCTGGTTGCTAACACTTCGGGGGCGAACACTGTTCTCATAGCCGTTATATATACTCACCGCATCATAGACTCTGATGAAGATGGCTTCCGCTGAATTATCTTCATCCAGGAATATCCTTTCATAATTATTATATAAGACATGGCCGTCTTCTTCAGAGATCGTTCTGGCTTCCGTGTTGGCATCATAGGCATCCTGCCACCGCTGCGCAAGGTTGCCGGGATTGAACTGGGGACTGGCATAGTACAATAATACACGGCCTTTCAATGCGGCAGCTGCAGCCCTGGTAACACGGCCACGCTCTCCCGGCCAGTCCGGTGGCAGGAGTCCGATGGCCTGATCAAGGTCTTTAATGATCTGTGCAATGCATTCATGGGCGCTGTTGCGGCCAACCAGATATTCATCAATCTGGACTGGATCAAACACTTCGAGAATGATTGGAACGCCTCCGTAATATTTCACCATTTCCCAGTAGGTCCATGCCCTTAAGAAATAGGCCTGGCCCAGCAGCAAGTCCTTGTCCTCTGCCTGCATGGATCCCTCCGGAACGCCATCCAGCAGCAGGTTCAATTCCCTGATGATGTACCATTTGTTGGAGTTGAAATTTCCATAATCACCATCCTTTGTTAACATACCATACATCATATAGCCTGTTCCTGAACCCATGGACTCATCAGAAATATTGGTATTGTCCGTACCTCCAAATACCGGCAAGGCAGATCCATATACATTATTAAGGTATAAATTGGCCAGCGATGCATCGTTCCATATATCCTGCCCGTCGATTGCATTGAGTTCCCTCTTATCCAGCACGTCCTCACAACCGACCAGCAACATCAGCGTATACGACAATAAGATAATTCTTTTCATCTTTTTGCTTTTTAAAGGGTGATGTTAATACCAAAATTGAACGTCCTCATCAGGGGATAATCATAGCCCCTGGAAATACTGGGATCCTTATGGTCAAAAGGATTGATAATGGTCCAAAGGTTCCTGGAGGAGAAATATAACCTTAATTCAGGAACGCCTATTTTCCTGCTTAATGACTGAGGTAGATTATAGGAAATGTTCAGCGTTGACAGTTGCAGGGTATGGCCGTTGCGCATCCAGAAGGTTGAATTTTCACCGGCCAGTCCATATTCATAGGGTCGGGGAAAGGCCGCATCTGTATTCTCCTCTGTCCAGTAATCCCTCCAGAAGCTGAATACGTTGTTGATTTCCTCCTTGGAAGGATCCGGGGTCGTCTGCTCATCCTTGCTGATGAACACTTTATGACCGAAGGCGCCGGTGAAAACACCGCTGGCTCTTAAGCCTTTCCAGGTGAAGCCCAGCGTAAAGCCATAGGTATAGGGGGCGCTTGTATATTTTGCGATGATGGTGACATCATCGCCGGTGATTGTACCGTCCGGGGGAAGGTAAGCGATTTTTCCCGTTACCGAGTCGATATATTCCTCGCCCCTGACGTCTTTATAATAGATCATGCCCAGCTGAAGGGGTTCCCCGTCAACCGTATAATCAGGATATTTTGACATCCATTCGTCCAGTTGTTCCTGTGTGCGCATAATGCCCAGGGCAATATATCCTGGCTGATTGCTGGGATCATTGTACCGGTCATCTTTCCAACTGCCTTCTACGGCAGGATTCTGGAACAACTTTAATTCCCGGGACTTATCCCATGAGAAAAGGCCTTCAAAACTGTAGCCAAAACTGCCTGCTTTGCCATCGTATCCCAGTTCAAATTCCAGGCCCTCTGCGCTGGCTTCCCCGTAATTTTCTTCCGGGGGCCGTTGTTCTGAGGAAAGTCCTACGATAGCAGGAATGTTTGTGCGCCTGTTAAAAACGCCATAGGTGTGCCTGTAATAATAGTCTATGGATATACTGAAACGGCTTTCCCATATTCTCATATCCATACCGATGTTGTATGAATTAGTCTCCTGCCAGCGGATGGAGGGTATATAAACCAGCCCGTTCCTGGCCTCAATGGCATTGGTAAGCTGGTCGCCAAAGATGGGCCCGGTTGCGTCACCGGTAAAAGTGGGGGTCCAGGTAAAAGCATTGGGCAAGTTATCATTGCCGACAATACCGAAAGAACCCCTGAATTTTAAAAAGTTGATAAAAGAAATGTTATCCCTGAAGAAGTGTTCTTCCGATGTTACCCATCCGGCTGATACGGCCGGAAAGAAACCCCAGCGGTTGTCGGGATGGAACCGCTGTGATGCCTCATAGCGGAAGGTGGCCTCTGCCAGATATTTTTCTGCGTATCCGTAATTGAAGCGACCTATAAAACCCAGATTCCCGGATTCATAGGCGCCATTACCGTTTTGCCAGTTATCGTCAATCGAGTAGGCCCACATGTAGTCATATCCGTCAATGGCAGCGGATTGCCTGATGCTGGTCCAGAATCTATTGGACTGGTTTTCACTTTGCTCATACACCAGCAGGCCTGAAAGATCATGGGCCCCGAGCTCCTTATTATACCTTATTGAGGCATTCAGCTGGTAGTTCCTGGCATAATCGGTACTTTCATACAGCCCTTCCTCATTGCCGTGGACTTCAAAGGGGTTGACGGAAGAGGGTTGGTTTGTGACAATATGCCGGTGCGTGCCCGTGGTCTGAAAATTATAGCAGGCATAGTCCTGCGCATATTCTTTACCCCTGGAGTTCTTCTCATCACGGCTAAACTGAAAACCGGCTTCCAGTCCTTTAATATAGGGAACCCGGTACCGGAGTTCCGTCCTGATGCCAACATTGTTTCCGTAACTGTTTTTATAGCTCCCCGATTCAAATAAAGCCAGCGGATTATTGGAAATGAAATTGTTGACCGGTTTTCCGTCGATGGATACCGGTACCCACGGGGCCGCCGTCAATGCCTGTTTGTATATCTCCCGGAGTCTCCCTGAATTATCGGTTGAGAAATTGGGCTCGAGCTTATCGTGATATGCATAATTCAGGCCGATGCTGGCAGTAAGGTTTTTGGTGACGTTGGCTTCAACATTTGTGCGAAGGGAATAACGCGCATACTCCAGCATATCGGTCATGCCGTTTTCCTTGTAATAGGAGCCGCCGATAAAGTAATTCACCCGCTCACCGCCTCCGGAAACATTTAAGGTATGCTTTGCTGTCGTTGCAGGCTTGATCAATTCCTCGATCCAGTTGTAACCGGGTATGGAATCAAAATAGGCGATCTCATCCTCTGCGAAATAATCTCCCGGGCTGACCCTGTTGCCATATAATTTATAAATATCCAGTATTTCATTATACATGGTGGCCAGCTCTTCGCCTGAAAGCATTTCAGGGAATTTTGTGGCCTGGGCGATTCCGTATGAACCGCTGTACTGGAATTTGGGCTTTCCTTCCATTCCTCTTTTTGTTTTGACCAAAACAACGCCACCTGCCGACCTGGCACCATAAACAGCTGCAGCCGCATCTTTTAGTATGGAAATACTTTCAACCTCGGTAGCATCCAGTAAATTGAACGCACTGGCATCGCTGATCACCCCATCGATCACGTACAGCGCTTCTTCGGTGACCCTGCCAAAGGTAGATTCCGTGCGGATAGTTAATACCGATGCTTCGCCCGGTTTGCCGGTGAAAGAGCTAATCTTGACCCCGGCCATTTTTCCGTCCAGGGCAGATGAAAGGTCTCCGACCGGAATATCCTCCAGTTCTGCTGCCTTGATATCAACGACAGCTCCGGTGAGGTTCGCGCGTTTCACGTCTCCATATCCGACGATGACCACTTCATCGAGTTGTTTGGTGTCGGGCGATAATGAAACGTTAATCTGCGTCTGATCACCCACTATAATTTCCTGTGTTACCATTCCAATAAAGGAAATGACAAGGACGTCATCCTTTGAGACGTTATTGACGGTAAAATTGCCATCCATGTCGGTTATGAATCCCTGCTGTGTACCCTTTACAATAATCGTGGCGCCGGGAAGGACTTCGTTGTTGTTGTCAACAACCCGCCCCTTAACCGTAATCTGGGCAAGAACCGGCCCGGTGGCCAGCAAGATCAAGGTTGCAATGATGAATAGTCTTTTCATAGGTAATGAGGTTATTATCGTGTCAGTTTTGAATTTTGAATGTTTCCTTTCTTTTTCCCATCAGCCAGCCTTTATAGGTAAGATTCTCGATATTTTCAGCCGGCTTAAAGAAATAACTCGCTAAAAGCCCCACAATAAACAGTACAAGATGACTGTATACACCCAGCATGTATTTGTGGTGGGTAAAATTAACAGGGCTGAAATCCAGTATCAGGTGTTTGTTTTCGCCTGTCCCTATGGATGTGGAGGTCAGCACAGCCCAGGCGGTAAAAGCAATGCAGGCGGCTATCCCGATATACACCCCTTGCTTATTTGCCCTGGTGCTGAATATCCCCAGGAGAAACATCCCGGCAATGCCTCCTGAAAAAATCGAGTACAACATGAATACAATTCCCAGTACCCCTTCGCCTCCTATCCTGGTATAGTAGCTCGCAATGATCACCGAGGCCAGTCCGGCAGCAATGACAATTGCCTTGCTTACCCTGACCTGATGTTTTTCAGATACACCCGGCCTGAAGCGCAGATAATAATCTTTGAGGAAAATGGCTGAAAGGCAGTTCAGGTCGGAATCCAGGCTTGAGATGGCAGCTGCAAGCAAAGCTGAAAGTATTAATCCTATTACACCCACAGGCAGTTTTGTCATGATGAAATGAGGAAATACAGCATCGGCGCGAATGCCTTCCGGCAGTAAATCCCCGCTTAACATATAGTAGGAGAACAGGGCCGTTCCCAGCAACATGAACAATGCCCATACCGGGACAGTGGAAAATACGCCGATCAGTGAGGCCTTAATAGCCTGCCGGTTTGATTTGGCAGTGAGGTATCGCTGGACGATGGTCTGGTCGGTACCATATTTCTGAATGGCATAAAAAATGCCATTTAACGCCATCACTATAAAGGTAAGATTGACGAAATCAAGGTCAAAAGGACCAAAACCGAGATGGTTGTTTTCTCCGGCGACCTTCCAGATGGCCTGAAAACCTCCCGGAGTGGAGAAAATAATGATCAGCAATGCAGTAATTCCTCCCGCAACCAGCAAAAAGCCCTGGATGACATCAAGCCAGATAACCGCCTCAATGCCGCCCAATAAGGTTATGAATATGACCATCAATCCCAGGATCCATATTACCTGAACGGTATTAAAACCGGTCATTTTCGAAAATGCGAGGGCCACCAGGAAAAATACCGTTCCCATTTTGGAGAAATGGGCGAGAAAGAAAGCCAGCGAACTGTATATCCTGGCGAGAAAACCGAAACGCTGTTCGAAGTATTCATAGGCGCTGAGCTGTATTACATTTCTGTATAAGGGAACAAGAAAATTAATGAAAAGGATCAGGGTAACCGGTACCATGAGCCCCTGCACAAGCAATATCCAGTTAGAAGAGAATCCTTCACCGGGATAGGCCAGGAATGTAATGCTGCTTACCAGCGTTGCCATAATGGAAATACCAACAGCCCAGGCAGGAATTTTTCCGCCTGCTTTGAAGAATGTATTAAGGTTATTCTGCTTTTTGGCAAAAAACAAAGTGATAAAAAGGGGAATTAGCAATGATGCTATTACGATTAAATAGTCGATGATATGCAATGAATTTCCACTCATTTCAGATGCCCGTATTATTCAAGTTAAACTGTTCAATTACGTCGGGAAGCCACACATTTTCCGGCCACAAATAACTCCCGGGCTTTGTGGTGATGCACAAACCGGGAATGCCGTCCACCTTCATCCGGATCACACCGGTATCAAGTTCCTGAAAGGGGACGAGCTTTTTGATGTGCATATGTTTCAGTATTTCGGATGTTGTACTGCCTCCTTCAATAAAGATCTCATTCAGGCCGATCCTGTCAGCCACGCTTTTCACCAGTTCACCCATCACCTGCTTTATCCTGAAGGACAGGCCGTTTTCGGTGCTGCTGCTATGCATGGAGGCCACGATGACTTTATGATGCTGTTCAATACCGGATACGATTTCATTGATCCAGTTCTCCATGTGAACCGGGGAATGTTCTTTCTGATTGTAGATCTCGAAAGGCATATTGGAAAGCATATGGTTATGCTGTTCTATCTGAGATAATAATAGAGCATCTTTCGGATAGGAACTGCCCAGCACAAACAATGCATTTTTACCAAAAGGAACAGGTTTGGCTTTTAAGACCCCGTTTTTAAACCGGAATGCCAGCAGGAGTGAATCAAAAATGCCTGAAGCACCTGCAAACAAAGTTTTGTCATTGAATTTTACAGCCCATTTTCTCAGGTCGTCCATATTTTCAACATCGCCCACAACAAGACCTTTTTCAGGCAGAAGGTCGTCAGGCTTCAGGTTGACAACCGGATAATTATCAACCTTTTTCAGGATGGAAAGTACATTGGCACTTTGGATCGGATATTGTGAATCACTGGAGAAGCATGTCTGATCGAGCGGAATGCCATCGATAAAATACCGGCCGTCCTTAATGATCCTTTTAAATACCGGATTTGCAGCAATGATAACGGACCGGTTCAGCTGCATAACTTTCATCTGGGCAACCAGTTCTTCCGCAATATTCCCCCGCAGTACCGAATCGATCTTTTTAAAAATGAAGTCCGGGCGAAAGTCCATCAGCTGTTTGGTTATACGGGCAATGTATGGCTCTGCCTCCCTTTTATCCATCGAACGGGTATCCGTGGCTATAATCAGCAAATCAGCCTCGCTGTTATCCATGGGTTCCGTTTCAATGACCACGTTGAGCCCATGCCGGAGACCGATCCCTCCAATCTCTGCAGCACCTGTAAAATCATCAGCGATGACGGCTATTTTCTTTCTGTGACTCATTTATGAATAATTAATTCAATAGTTTAATGGCATAATCTATTGCCTGCACCAAGGCATCAGGACTTGCCAGTCCTTTGCCTGCAATTTCAAGGGCTGTGCCATGATCGACAGAAGTGCGGACAATGGGCAGTCCCAGGGTTATATTGACGCCCCTGACGCTGTGCATGGCCTTCTTCCCCTTATCCCAGCTGAATCCAAGCAACTTAAAGGGTATATGCCCCTGATCGTGGTACATGGCCACACACCCGTCGTATTTTCCTCCACTGGCCATGGCGAACAAAGTATCGGCCGGTATGGGACCACTGGCATCGATACCCATCTTTGCAGCTTCTTCTATGGCAGGTTTAATCTCCTCAATCTCTTCCATCCCAAACAAGCCACCATCGCCGGAATGCGGATTCAGCGCGGCCACCCCGATTCGGGGATTGCTGATCCCCAGTTTCTTCAGGCCTTCATCCGTCAGTTGAATTACCTCCAGGATGCGTTCTTTCCTGACCAGGTCGCATGCCTTGCGCAATGAAACGTGGGTAGTGGCATGAATGATCCTGAGGTCATCATCCGCCAGCATCATGGCATATTTCGTTGCATGGGTGAAGTATGCCAGTATTTCCGTGTGTCCTGAGAAATGATGCCCTGCCATGTTAATGGCTTCCTTGTTTATGGGACCGGTGACGATGCCATCCACCATTCCCTGCATGGCCAGTTCAGCAGCCATCTTTACCGCCCGAAATGCGAGTTCGCCGGCTTCAGCCGATACCTTGCCCGGAGGCACGGGGTGGGCAACATCATTCCCGATTTCAAGGATATCCATGGTCCCGGGTTGAAAGCGGGCTTTATCAGGTGTTGCCGGCAGGTTGATCTCAGTTTTTAATCCCAATGCCTTAATGGCCTTTTGCAGGGTCGGTGTATGTCCTATCAGCACCGGCCGGCAGACTTCATATATCGTTTTCCGTGCAAATGCCCTTGCGGCTATCTCCGGCCCGATGCCGGAAGGATCACCCATGGTGACGGCCAATACAGGAATATGTTTGTTGTTGCGCTTCATGAACCTTTTGTTAAGCCATCTTTTAAGATATTCCGGATCTCCTTCCTGAGTTTTTGCTGATCTGACGGGTCTGCCTCATACATCGGAGGCAAAACATAGGTTTCGCATAAGCCATATTCGGCCATGATAACCTTCAGTGCGGGAATGGACTCGCTGATATTCCGGTCTCTGGTATACACGGCTGTGATCATATCAGCCTGCTGCTGAAGCTTTTCTGCCTTTTCACTGTGGCCAGCGACAGCTTCAGTATATAGTTCCTGGTAAAGCCGGGGTGTCAGGTTGGCAGTACTGGGGACAATGCCGTCGCAACCCTTGCTCAGTGCATAGGCCGACTGGGATGACCATCCCAGCAGAAAAGAAAAATCCTCACGGGCGCTCCACAGCTGCAATGACCTGTCAAGCCGCTCTATTCCTCTTTCCGAATCTTTGACCCCGGCGATATTGGGATGGAAACTTAGTTTTTCAATGACGTCAACGGGAATTGACCATTTGACGGTAAGAGGATTATTATAGAGGATCAAAGGGCAGGGGATGCTGTCAGCAATTTTTTCAAAGTAACGGATCATATTGTTGTCATTCATCGGAAAATAAAAGGGCAGATGAGCCACTACGGCATCGGCCCCGAGCGAGCTGTAAAGAATGGCACAACGGATGGATTCTTCAAGGCAGTTGCCTGCAATTCCGGCATATACCTTGATCATATGATCAGCCTGCTCGATGGCTGTGCCTACCAGCAAGGTCTTGTCTTTTTCTGAAACCGATGTTGATTCTCCTGTCGTCCCCAGCACAAACACTGATGTATTGGTTTTTGTAAACGTTTTCATAAGCAAAGCAACAGCATACCTGTCGATGGTATGGTCAGAACCCAGCGGGGTTATCATGGGGACTATCACCCCGCTATGTCTTTTTATGACTTTATTGCTCATGGTTAAAATGCACGTTGGTAAATTTCAATAGCATCTTTTAAGGTAACTTCCTTTATATTGTTATTCAAAAGGCGTTGCACTTCCATGGCTCTCATCGCCATGTTTTCTATGGAACTGAAATTGATCCCCGCATCCAGCAGGTTTCCGGGCAAGCCGCAGTCTGTGATCAGCTTTTTGATCAATCCGATTCCCTTGACGGCCAGAACCCGTTGCGTAAAATTACTGGTCACTCCAGCGGCAATGGCTATATTGGCGTATTTTTCCTCTGCAGCTTCGAGGTTAAACTCCATAACAGCAGGTAATAACAAGGCATTTGACAGGCCATGGGGCATGTTGTATTCGCCTGCCAGGGGGTAAGCAAGGGCATGGACAGCGGCAGTATTCACCGGACCAAGGCAGATGCCTCCATACAGGCTCCCCAGTGAAAGGCTGAACCGTGGCTGAAGTTCATCAACGTTTTCGATCGCTTTCAGGAGGTTCCTGCTGATGAGCGAGACCCCTTTAAGGGCATAGGTATCCGTAAGCGGATGTGCATTCCTGTTTACATAGGCTTCGATGCAATGCGTCAGTGCATCCACACCGGTGTAGGCCGTAATGGCAGGGGATAATCCGACGGTGAGCGAAGGGTCGATATAAGCTGCATCGGGGATCAGAAAGGGACTGATAATGCCCTTTTTTACATGGTCCGATTCGTCCATAATGATGCAATTTGGCGATACCTCGCTCCCGGTCCCGGAAGTTGTCGGGACGCATATTAAATTCGTGTTGCGCTCCGTCAGACTGCCTGATCCGATATGGTCCCTGACCGGTTCATTAAAAGTAATGAAGACCGCAATCAGCTTGGCCAGGTCCATTACACTTCCTCCTCCGATACCGGCCACGGTATCAGGCATAAAATCCCGTGCTTCGGCCAATACCCTTTCCACGTCGGTGAAAGCAGGCTCTGACTGCACAGAAAGGTTTGTTTGAACGACAATGCCGCTGTCGGTCAAAGCACTTAACTGTGCCTTAATTTTAGTGATTACAGGTTCCAGGGTAATGATAAAGATCCGTTTTCCGCCTGTGGCTATATAATCCTTTACCATCTGGTCAAGGCAACCCGGACCAAATGTCACATTGCTGGGATTATGCAGGCTTATTATACGCATGACGGCAAAGTCAGTTTATCAGCAGGAATTTCTTATCATCAATTCGGTTTTGAGGATCATGACCGAGGTAGGCCTGTCAGGATTGTTGATCCTTGATATCAGCTGCTCAGCAGCACATTTCCCTATTTCATAGGCGGGCTGCCGGACAGCAGTCAGAGGCGGATTCAGGGAGATCGACCAGTACATATCATCAAAACCTATGATGGCAATGTCATGGGGAATTTTTAATCCTTTTTTGTGAATGGTCTCCAGTGCCCCAAGGGTAATCAGGTTATTGCCGGTGAATATGGCATCAGGTGGTTCGGGCAGATCAAGCAGTTCAGCACAGAGTTTAACACCGCTTTCATGCCGTGAATCACCAAACCTTATCAGGTCGTTGTTAAATGACAGTTTGTTGGCTTCCAGTGCATCACGGTATCCCAGCTCACGGTCACGGCTCGAGGGAAGCTTGGGTATACCGGAAATATAGGCAATGCGCCTGTATCCTTTTTTGGCCAGATAATCGACAGCTGTATAAGCGCCCCGGCGGTTCTCGACCAGCACCACATCCACATCCACATCCACCAGGCCCCGGTCGACACAAACGATGGGTAGTCCCGTTCTTACCACGCTTATCACTTTCTGGTCATGCTCATGGGTGGGAGCGGCAATAAGGCCATCAACCGATTCCGACTGCAGGATATCCAGGTAAAGCTTTTCCTTGGTCTCGTCCTGCGAGAAATTGCAGACAATCAGCGCATACTTTTTCTTGTAGGCCACATCCTCAATTCCTCTTAAAACTTCCACATAGAAAGGATTTTGTATATCCGGGATCAATACGCCGAGCAAGTTACCTGATGCACTCCGGTTGCGTAACCTCTTGGCAACCCGGTTGGGGGAATACTTTAATTCCTTGATGATCTTTTCTATCCGGATCCGGGTTTCAGGGTTCACATTCGGACTGTTGTTGATAACCCTGGAAACCGTAGCAATAGAGACCCCGGCTTTTTCAGCAACTTTTTTGAGACTTATTTTAATGTAAACGTTTTCAGTTGTCATTTACCATAATATTAGGTAGTTATATTATAAGTAATTAAAATATTTATGTAAACGTTTTTATTGCAATATTAATTTTATTCACATAGATTTGCAAATATTTTCAATGGAAAATCAGAAGCATATAAAAAAATGAAGCTATTATCCCTCCATTTTCTGATGCCTGCATTGCTTTTTATGGCCGGCTTTCATATCTATGCCCAGCAAACCTTTGTTGCATATCTGTCAGGGACCGGAACTGATAAAACGGTTGACTGGGAGTTTTACTGCACGGAAGGAAGAAATGCAGGTAAATGGACCACCATTCCTGTTCCCTCGAACTGGGAACAATGCGGATTCGGGACCTACAACTATGGTCAGGTAAAAGACTCCGTCAGGAGCAGGGAAAAGGGATTGTACAAGCACAGATTCCCGGTTCCTGATGACTGGAAAGGAAAATTCATCAGCATAGTATTTGAGGGATCGATGACCGATACTGAGGTAAAGATCAATGGCAAGCTTGCAGGCCCGGTCCATCGTGGCGCTTTTTACCGGTTTACTTATGATATTACTGATCTGCTCCGTTTCGGCCATCAGAACCTGCTGGAAGTAACAGTATCCAAACACTCATCCAATGAATCGGTCAACAGGGCAGAGCGCCATGGCGATTTTTGGATCTTTGGCGGTATCTTCCGTCCGGTTTACCTTGAGATAAAACCATCTCAGCATATTGAAAATATAACCATCCAGGCAACGGCAAACGGAATATTTAAGGCTGAGGTATCCCTGAGTCCTGTCATTAAAGCAGAAACCCTTGTCGGACAGATCAAAACGGCTGACGGGCAAAATGTTGGCCGGCCTTTTTCATCTGAGGTTAATACCCATGGTTCAGCGGTGATGCTGACAACGGTTGTTGATTCGCCCATGCTTTGGTCAGCCGAATTTCCCGATCTTTACCAGGTTGAAATCAGTCTGATGGATAAAGGGATCCCGGTTCACACCGTTATGGAAAGATTCGGATTCCGCACGGTTGAATTGCGCCAGCGGGACGGACTCTATCTGAACGGACAAAAAATAAAGTTCAGGGGCGTCAACCGGCATTCATTCCGGCCTGAAACCGGCAGGGCATTGAACAAAGCGCAATGCATCGAGGACGTCCTGTTGATCAGGGATATGAATATGAATGCCGTAAGGAATTCCCATTATCCTCCCGATGAATATTTCCTGGATGCCTGTGATTCGCTTGGACTCTATGTAATTGATGAACTGACCGGGTGGCATAATGCCTACGACACGGAAACCGGAAAAGAGCTGGTAAGGGAAATGCTGGAAAGCAACCGGAATCATCCCAGTATTGTCCTGTGGGCCAACGGAAACGAAGGCGGCCATAACAGAGATCTGGACGGTGTTTTTGATAGGTTGGATATCCAGGGCAGGCCAGTATGCCATCCGTGGGAAAATTTCAGGGGTATGGATACCCAGCATTATATCAATTATGATTACGGCAATGGCGTCCATTTTCACGGCCATGATGTTGTATTCCCTACCGAGTTTTTGCACGGCCTGTATGATGGCGGTCATGGTGCCGGTTTGTATGATTTCTGGGAATTGATGTGGAATCATCCCCTTTCTGCCGGCGGATTTCTCTGGGATTTCGCCGATAATGCCATCATGCGCACCGACAGGAACGGAGACCTCGATACGGATGGTAACCATGCCGCGGACGGAATCCTGGGTCCTCACCATGAAAAGGAAGGGAGCTATTATACCATTAAAGAGGTCTGGTCTCCGGTTCATTTTGAGCCTCGTGAAATAACGCCTGCTTTTGACGGCAAATTCATCATTGAAAACAGATATAGTTTTACCAATATCAATCAGTGTTCTTTTAAATACACCCTGGTTAAAATAAAGGACCCGGATTCGGATGAGGAAACCCTGTACCGGGGAGGAAGAATGCGTCCCCCTGACTTAAAGCCCGGCCAGAAAGGCCCGTTCTCCATGAACCTTCCGGATGGATGGAAAACCTATGATGTGCTTTATATTCAGGCCGAGGATCCTCATGGCAACCTTATATTTACCTGGAGCTGGCCGGTCAAACGACCCGGTGAGGTTGCAGAACGCATCGTATCCCGGGATGGGCAAAAGCCTCAAATCCTTGATTCAGCGGATTCCCTTATCATAGCAGCAGCAGGAGGAGTGAAGTTCAGCTTTAGCAGGAACACAGGAATGCTGGTTCGTGTGGAAAACAACAGGGGATTGATATCCTTTGGAAAAGGGCCGGTGCTGTGCGAAGGCATTTTTGATTTCCGGGGCATGGAAATCCATTTCGATGGCAACAACCTGGTGTTGACCTACCTTACGGGGGATAAAAGCAACTATCGCGAACTGAGATGGATCCTGTATCCTTCCGGATGGCTGTCGCTGGAACTGGCATACCGGCCTGCGAATTATGAATTTGACATGCTGGGCATCAGTTTTTCTTATCCCGAAGATCTGGTTACCGGGGTGGAATGGATGGGAGAGGGCCCTTACCGGGTGTGGAAAAACCGGATGGAAGGGACAAGGCTGAACCGGTGGGAAAAGGAATACAACAATACCATAACAGGAAAGAATGGTTATATAGTTCCGGAATTCAAAGGCTACCATGCTAACCTTTACTGGGCCACCCTGAAAACGAAGGAACAGGATTTCACCGTTGTCGCTGCTGATGAGGATATCTTCCTCCGGTTGTTCACACCTGATTTTCCTGATGATCCCTTCAATACCGCCCCTGTATTCCCTTCGGGTGATATTTCCTTTATGCATGCCATTCCGCCTATCGGTACCAAATCACAGATAGCTGCTAACCTGGGTCCGTCGGGAAAGAAAAACATGTATTTTGATTACTGGAAACAACGGGCCAAAACCATGCATTTATTTTTTGATTTTACAGGTAAATAAAATAAGAATAAGACCCTTCCAGCCCGATGAATCGGGACCGGAAGGTCTTTACGTTCATAGTTTCACCTCATCCCCGTGGGCCGGGATATCAACATTACTGAAGCCATTTTTTTCCAGTGTTGCCTTATAGTTAAGCTGGCCTGTGTATTCTCCGTGAACCAGGTATGTGCCCGACAGCTGTCTTTTATCCTGGCAACCCAGAAAGTCAATCATCTCCCTGTAATCGGCATGACCACTAAAGGCCTCAATCCTTTCAACAGATGCATTGACGCTGTATTGCGTGCCGAAAATGGAAACCTGCTTGTCTCCCCTGAGAATCCTCGCCCCCAGGGTGGGGGCAGCACAATATCCAACCACCAGTATGGTGTTCCTGGGATTTTCAATGTTGTTGACCAGGTGGTGTTTTATCCTTCCGGCTTCCATCATTCCCGATGCAGATATGATCACGCAGGGTTTTTTGATGGTATTTAATTTCTTTGAATCATCAACGCTTTTAATGTAATAGAGATTGTTGAAGCCAAAGGGATCAGGATCCTTTTCAAGGACTTCCTGGACTTCTTTATTAAAGCAATCAGGGTGCATCCTGAAAATGTCCGTGGCATTAACAGCCAGCGGACTGTCTACATAAATATCCACCCGCGGAAGTCTATGGTCGTTATAAAAATTATTCAGCGAGTATATCAACTCCTGGGCGCGGCCAATGCTGAAAGAAGGGATAATGAGCTTGCCCCCTTTTTCAACACATGTATGGTTAACAACCTTGAGCAGCTGATCTTCAGCTACAACCCTTTCGTCATGCAACCGGTCTCCGTAAGTTGATTCGGCAATCAGGATATCCGCCTGCGGGAAGGCTTGAGGAGGTTGCAGTATGCGGTTTTGCGGCCTTCCAATATCGCCGGTGAAGGAAATCCTCGTAAGCTTGCCCTTCTCCTTTATTTCCAAATTGATCACGCCGCTGCCGAGCAAATGGCCTGTATTGGTTATGGTCATCCTGATATTTTCATCCAGCGGATATATTTTCTTATAGGGAATACTGATAAAAGTATCCATGCAGGCAATAGCATCGTCCTTGGTATATATGGGTTCCAGCGGAGGAAGTCCCTTGCGGGCCCTTTTCTTATTATGGGTTACCATATCCTGCTCCTGAATATGTCCCGAATCGGCCAGCATTATTGAACAGAGATCCCTGGTGGCATGCGTGCAGATTATATTACCCCTGAATCCGTGTTTGTAGATATAAGGGATCAGTCCCGAATGATCAATATGAGCATGACTCAGCAGGAGATAATCAATTTCACCCGGATCGAATCCCAGGTTGCGGTTCATCGCATCAGTCTCTTGTCCTTTCCCCTGGAACATGCCGCAGTCAAGCAGTAGTTTCTTCCCACTGTCGGTGATGATGAGATGTTTGCTGCCGGTCACTTCACGGGCAGCCCCCAAAAATTTAATGATCATTTTCTATACTCCCTGTTAGGTAATCACTATTTGTTTTTTCAGCTTCGAATTTAGTCAACATAATCAGAAAATCATAATTTGTATTAGTGGAACAGTGGAAAGGTGGTGAGTGTTGATAAATATTTTCGGGTGATTTTTTTTTCTCCTTGATGCCTTCGACTATATTTACCCGCCCAAATATTATTAATGAATACAAGCCATATGAATGATCTTAAAGTGGTTTTAAAAAAGAAAAATATACCCCTGGTGGTTGATTTTTGCCTGGAAGAATCTGTCGAATTTATAGTTAAGCCTCAGGCCTTTCCTGATAATGACTGGGAATTTACCATGAAGATCTCGGATATTAAAACAGCCGTCGTGGCAGGTATGTTCCTGCGTGAAAACCGCATTGAGATCTCCGGCATTGATCAGCAGAAATATAAAAAGCCTGTCAAAAAGAGCAAGGAAGAGGAAGCTGATGAAAAACCAGCCCCTGTGAAAGCACAGGCTCATAAGGAAGATAAAGCAGCCAAAGGGGATAAGGAAGAGACATCATCGATTTTCTGATGGCTTAGTGCTGCTTTCATTTATTATTCCAGGTAGGGAAGCAATATCTCGTACAAGGCAGCAGATTTTACTGGTTTTGACAGATAGTTGTCAAATCCTGCCTCAAGCAGTTGTTTTTTATCTTCAACCATGGCATAGGCTGTTTGTGCAATAATGGGAATATTTTTTCGCATTTTCTTGATTTCCTTCATGGTGCTGATTCCATCCATTTCGGGCAACCTTATATCCATCAGAATTACCCTGATATCAGGGTGATGGATCACTGCGTTTATAGCCTCTTTGCCATCCGTGACTACCAGGACCTCAAAGCCTTTTGTCTCTATAAAATTTTTATATAATAATGCGCTTGTCGGATCGTCTTCCACAACAAGGACGAGACTTTTTTTCTTTGTTTTCATTTGGCCCAACTATTATAATTGCTTTTATGGTTTTAACTTGTTAATACGTATTCAGCCATTTGTACCGGCGCGCACTGTCGCCTAACTTCACAGCCGCCATAAATTCATGGGTCCCGAATGTCTGATTCATCAGTTTGCTGAAGTTGTAGTCAAAGGCATATCCGAAATAATACTTGTCGAAATTGAGGCCGAAGAAAAACACCATCGTCTTCCCGGTCCGGTAAGACAGTCCCGCCCAATAATTATCCCGGTAATATACCCGGGTGGTAAGTTCGAACTGAGGCTTTGACGAGGTGGGAATCTTCAGGAGAAAGGAAGGCTCTATCGTAAAAAAGTCGTTGATACCGTATATATATCCTGCCAGCAGATTATAGTGCCGTTTGAACCGGTATTCACTGTTGGACTTACTGTCTCCAAACTGGATGGAAGACTGAAATATCTGCTTGATGGAAATGCCTCCATAATAATCATGGGCCGTATAATACACGCCAAAATTTGCATCCGGAATGTACAAGGTACCTTTAATACCATCTACCAGCGGATCCCATTGATTATCGTCATATAAATGTACCTTATCCTTATCCAGCCTAAACTGATAGAAGACTCCGGAAAGGCCGAATGATATTTGGGAATTTTGCAGGCCCAGATGATAGGAATACGTACCTTCAATGCCGGTCCGGTCCATTGGCCCGGTATGGTCATTGAAAATATTGGCTGCCCAGCCCACGCGGCCCGACCGCGAATTCAGCCGTCTTTTCCTGCGGATGGAGGCATTCTTTGAAATGAAGCTGTTCCTCAAAAGCCTGGAGTCAACAGACAGAGAATGCGTTTTCGGCGTGCCTTTGAAACCAACCCATTGCTCCCTTGCAATAAGGCTTATGGTGGTATATCCTTCAGCGCCCGCAGCGGCGGGATTGATGATGAACTTATTGAAAGTATATTGACTGTATACCGGTGCCTGCTGCGACCAGCTGTTGGAGGCCAGGACTAAAATGACTCCTGCCAGTAGAATTATTCGCATCTTATTGAAAGGTTTTAGGGTTCGTTCCATCATTGATTCATTTTTTGTGGCATTTACCTCACTATTGACACGGTTCCGGTAATGGGATCCTCTCCTGTCTTCAGGTCAAGGATGAAATAATAAGTATCCATGGGCAGATCCTTACCATTGTATGTACCATCCCAGTCATTCTGATATCCTTTATCAACATGGTATACCAGTCTTCCCCAACGGTCATATACCTTTATGCTGACATCTGGGAACAGTTCAATGTTCCTGATCTGCCATGTGTCATGTATGTAATCGTTATTGGGCGTAAAGGTATTGGTGATCTCGAGATAAAGCAGCGGATTGCATGCAAGGATCTTTATGGTATCATTATTCTGGCAGCCATATAGATCGGTTACTTTGACCCACAGCACTTTTTCCCCGGCATACACGGTGAGAGGGTTCGTAGTTTCTCCGGTCGACCATTGGTAGAACGGGTAGTCACCTGCATCAAACGAAATGGAATTTTCACCGCAAATCACTGTATCCCGGCCAAGGTTGACAAGGGGTAAAGGATAGACGGTCAATACCACAGTATCGCTTCCCTGACATCCGTATTCATCCCATACAGTCACACTTACGGTTCCTGATTCCGATGTTGTGAATTCCTGCTGTGTGCTTCCGTCGTGCCAGCGATATTGGCTGTAGGTACTTATTAGTGCAAATGTCTTGCTCTGACCTGCACAAATGTTGGCATCACCCTCAAGGTCAGGGTCGGGTTGTGCGACCAGCACCAGGGTATCACGGATGGATCCTTCGCATCCGAATTCCGATATTTCCTGCACGTTAATATGATATTCACCCCTGGCGATCAACCAGTCGACCTGTATTTCAGTTGCATCTTCCTGTGTTATTCCCAGTACCGGGATGTTCCAGTTATAGCTTGACCCGCTTACAGGATTGACGGAATAGTTAATTCCCAGGTCTCCCGGGCAGACCACGTTGACATAGCCCGTTTCGGTAACAGCAGACAGATCAGCAAGAACAGGCGGTGTGACCGGTATGGGATGCGATATTCCGGTTGCAGTGCTGTCCCATGTGCCCATGCATCCGGTCACCGAATTCAATGCCCTGGCCCATAGGGTGGTTGTCGCATTGGCTGCAACGGATACGGTATGCTGATAAGGTGCGGCATTATCCGTGAAGTCCACCGTGACACCCTGGCTGGCTGAAAACTCTATGATGTCACCCTCGTAAGGTGTGGCAATGAGTATCACCTCGCCCTCTCCGCATCGTTCTGCATCAGCAACGGACACTGAAGGGATCTCATGTACCGTAATATAATCGCTTCTGGTCATTGTATCCTGAAGTCCGAATGTGATGATCAATTGAACGGTCTTCAGCCCGGATGTGGAATAAGTTACCCTGTGAGGCCCTTGTGTGGTGGCTGTTGCAGGTACTGCTCCTTCACCAAAATCCCATAGATATTCCGTTCCCGGTGCAATTCCCTGGGAAGCATCGGTGAATTCAATGCTGTCACCCGGACAGATTGCCGTTGTGTCGGCCATAAAATCAGCAATCAGGTCACATCCCTGCAGGATGACATCCACTGAACTTTCTTCTCCGGCACAACCCAGTGCATTGGTTTCGGTTACCCTTACGGGCCCGCTGATGGTGCCAAAGTTGACCGTAATGCTGTTGGTATTTAATCCTGAAGTATCCGAAACAAGGACTGCTTCAGGAGGCAAAGTCCACTGGTATTCAGATCCGCTGGTCAGCTCCACCGAATATATTTCCCCTTCAGCCCTGCAGGTGGGATTGATATTTCCTGTGATAGATGAAGTCCTGGCAGGATTTACCCATAGTTCAATGTCACTGCTCATGATGGTATCACTGCAATCAGAGGCAATGGCAACCCGGTAAATTCCCGAATCGAGGGTATCGGCATTGCTTATTGTCAGCTGGCTGGCTGTTTCACCCGGAATATCCAACCCGTCTTGACTCCATTGGTAGGTGATGTTGGTTCCGGAAGCCTGAACCGTGAATATGGCAGTGCCTCCGGGACAAATGGCGGTGTCAGGAGATTCCTGTGTAATGGTGGTGGCAATATTGACCGTTACCGTATGACTTGCACCCACCGGGCCATTACAGCCATAAGCTGTGGCGGAGATGATGGAAGTCCCGCTCCAGCCTGCATCATAAATTACCTCACCGGTTGCTGTGTCAATTGTATTGCCACCTGACAACGAGGATGCATCAAGATTATAGGCAATAGCGGTTGCATTCGCTGCCGTTGCTGTATAAGTCAGCGTATCCGCCCCCTGGCAGCGTATTGACGCAGCTCCTGCCGTAAATACGGGGGCCTCCACTGTAGGTGTTATGATCACGGTATGAACCGACGTGTCAGGCTCATTGCAGCCATCGGCAATAGCTGTGACCAGCGATGTACCGGACCAGCCTGCATCAAAAGTTACCTCTCCTGAAGCTGCATTGATCACATTTCCTCCTGCCAGCGATGCATTGTCGAGTTCATAGGTTATTCCTGTCGTGTTGTCCGCTGTTGCCGTATAGATAACGGAACCGGCTCCCTGACAGCGGAATGAGGTATCACCTGCTGCAAATTCCGGTTCGCCTACCAGCGGTGTTATATTGATCAAAATGACATTGGTGCTGGCTGTTGTATCACCGCAGTCCGGATCACCTGCCGGATCAACGAGCACTCTGTAGTGCGTTGTTGCAGTAAGGGCATCCGCATCATAGGTTGCTGAAACCGCAGCGGCAATATCAGACCAGATAGTACCGTCGGGACTTGACTGCCACTGGTAGTTATAGGTACCTGAACCACCCGAAGGATTGGCCATCATGAGGGCAGGATTATAATTATAACATTGGGTGCCACTGCTTTCACCTGTGATGGCTCCGGGACTGAAGTTTTCCAGCAGGGTCAGCACGATCGTGTTATTGCTTGCGGTTGCTATTCCGCAATCGGGTGTACCGGAAGGATTAACCATGACGCGGTAATGCCTTGTTGCGGATATTGGACCGGGATCAAGGGTCGAAGTTGTTGCCCCTGTCACGTTGGACCACGCAATGCCATTGGTGCTCCACTGCCACTGGTAGCTATAGGTTCCTGAACCTCCCGAAGGATTTGCCGTCATAACAGCAGGATCATAATTATAGCAACGGGTACCGCTTGTCTCACCGGCAATATTCCCTGCATTGAATTCGGGTAATATGGAATATACAATGGTGTTGGTACTGGCAGCAGCTGCTCCGCAATCGGGTGTGCCGGTCGGATCCACCATTACCCGGTAATACACCGTATCCGTTAATATGCCCGGGTTATAATTCACGGCGGTGGCACCCGGAATATTTGTCCAATTTGAACCGTCAGGACCAGACTGCCACTGGTAAGTATAGGTGCCGGCTCCGCCTGTCGGATTGGCCGTCAGTGCCGCAGGATCATAGTTATAGCATTGTGTTGAGCTTGCCGGGCCTGAGATAGTACCAGCACTAAAGTTGGAAAGAATATTCAGGATTATGGTATTGCTGCTGGCAACAGCGCCGCCGCAATCAGGAGTACCGGCCGGGTCAACCATCACGCGGTAATGCGTGGTGGCGGTAATCGGATTAGGATTATAGCTTGCCGCGTTTGCACCGCTGATGTCTGTCCATGCAGTACCGTTGGGGCTCGACTGCCACTGATAATTATAGGTACCGGAAGCACCGGTCGGGCTTATCGACATGCTTACCGGGTCATAGTTGTAGCAATGTGTTGCGCTGGTCTCACCGGATATGGCTCCGACTACGAAATTGTTCAGCACGGTAAATAAAATAGTATTGCTGCTGGCCACAGCGCCGCCGCAATCGGGCGTTCCGGCAGGGTCAACCATTACGCGGTAATGGGTGGTGGTGGTAATCGGATTCGGATTATAGGTTGCAAGGGTAGCACCCCCAATAGGTGTCCATGTGATTCCGTCAGCGCTCGACTGCCACTGGTATAAATAGGTGCCTGATCCGCCGGTGGGATTGGCGGTCATAACAGCCGGATCGTAATTGTAGCACCGCGTTGCAC
>CAYWCR010000062.1:22023-24656 GCA_964456825.1 uncultured Bacteroidales bacterium | reverse complement strand
ATAACGATCATGGATACCACGCTCCGCGATGGCGAACAGACTTCGGGAGTATCCTTTACGGACGAGGAAAAACTAAGCATCGCGAAACTGCTGCTCGATGACCTGCGGGTTGACAGGCTTGAGATCGCCTCTGCCAGGGTTTCGGAAGGAGAATTCGAAGCAGTAAAAAAGATAACGGCCTGGGCAGCAAAACATCGTCAGATTAATAAAATTGAGGTATTGGGATTTGTTGACGACACCGTTTCGGTTAACTGGATAAAGGAAGCCGGAGCCAAGGTACTAAACCTGCTGACCAAGGGTTCACTTAGACATGTCATGGAACAACTGCACAAAACTCCCGAGCAACATGTCAGCGATATAAACAACGTGGTGAGCTATGCTGTAAGCCAGGGATTGCAGGTTAATGTTTACCTCGAAGACTGGTCAAACGGCATGCGAAATTCTTCGGACTACGTGTTTTATATGGTAGATGCTCTCCGGCAAATGAAAATAAACCGGATCATGCTCCCTGATACCCTGGGTATATTGAATCCCGATGAAACCTATGCCTTCTGCAAACAAATGAAAGACCGGTATCCCGATCAGGAATTTGATTTTCATGCCCACAACGACTATGACCTGGCGACCGGTAATATTTTTTCTGCCATTAAAACCGGCATCTCCTGTATTCATACCACCATCAACGGACTCGGGGAAAGAGCCGGGAATGTACCCCTCTCGAGTGTAATTGCCGTTGTGAAGGATCATTTCAAATACGATATGAATGTCAATGAAGAAAAACTGACCCTGGTCAGCAAAATGGTCGAATCGTTTTCAGGCATAAGGATCCCCCCTAACAAACCCGTGATTGGTGAAAATGTCTTTACCCAAACCAGCGGGATCCATGCCGACGGTGATAATAAAAACAATCTGTATTTCAATGACCTGCTGCCTGAACGTTTTGGCAGAAAAAGGATATACGCACTGGGCAAAACCTCGGGGAAGGCCAACATAAAGAAAAATCTTGAGGAAATGGGAATTGAACTGGATGCCGCTTCTATGAAAAAAGTAACGCAGCGGATTATTGAACTGGGCGATAAAAAGGAAGCCGTTACCCAGGAAGACCTTCCCTATATCATTTCCGATGTGCTGAGGAGCAAATCGATACACGAAGAAATTGATATCCGGAACTTCTCGCTTTCCACGGCTTATGGACTCAAACCTGTGGCCACGCTGAAGATCAGGATAAAAAATGAAGTGTATGAGGAAACCTCTAACGGTGACGGACAATATGATGCCTTTATGAAAGCCTTGCGGAAGATCTATGTCAGACTCGAAAAAACACTTCCGGCGCTGATTGATTATTCCGTATCCATTCCTCCCGGCGGAAAAACGGATGCCCTGGTGCAGACTGATATTACCTGGAAGATGGGCCGCGAGTTCCGCACCCGCGGACTTGACAGCGACCAGACCATAGCAGCCATTAAAGCCACCATGAAAATGCTTAATATCATTGAGAACAACACCCTGTAACCCAGTAAACCATAAATAATCAAATCAATTTTCTATGAATAAGAAGTCCTATAACATTGCCCTGCTTCCAGGTGACGGAACAGGTCCCGAAGTGCTGAGGGAAGGCATTAAAGTGCTTGATGCCGCAGCCTTAAAATATAATTTTTCGCTGAATTATATCCCTTATGACCTGGGGGGAGAACGCTACCTGAAAACAGGAGAGACATTGCCGGATTCGGTAGTTGAAGAAGTCCGCAAGACTGACTGCATATTTCTCGGGGCCATCGGGCATCCCGATGTAAAGCCCGGAATACTTGAGGTAGGTATATTGCTGAAAATGCGGTTCGCCCTCGATCAGTATATTAACCTGCGGCCAGTTAAGTTGTATCCCGGCGTTGAAACGCCGTTGAAGGACAAAGGTCCGGCCGATATTGATTTCGTTGTGATCCGGGAAAATACAGGAGGTATATATACCGGCGTGGGAGGAGCTGTTCAGGTAGGTAGTCCCAATGAAATTGCAACCCAGGTAATGATATATTCCCGTCCTGTTGTTGAACGCTGCGTGCGCTATGCCTATGAATATACCCGGAAACGAAACAAAAGAAAACAACTGACCCTGGTGCATAAAATGAACGTACTGACCTTTACCGGCGATCTGTGGAACCGTGTTTTCCGTGAAGTGGGAAATGCTCATTATCCCGACGTGAAACAGGATTATAATCACGTTGATGCCTGCAACATGTGGTTTGTTAAATCACCGGAGTTTTATGATGTGATCGTGACAGAAAATCTGTTCGGCGATATCATTACCGACCTTGGCGCTATGATACAGGGCGGTCTTGGAATTGCGGCCGGCGGCAATATAAATCCCGAGGGTGTTTCCATGTTCGAGCCCATGGGTGGTTCAGCTCCCAAATACACCGGGTTGAATATCATCAATCCCCTGGCTGCCATATGTGCCGGAGGCATGTTGCTGGAAACACTGGGCGAAACGGAAGCTGCCAATGCCATTGATAAAGCTGTAACCGATACCCTTGCCTCGGGTAAGATCAAAAGCCTTGCTGCCGGCAAAATGGGAATGGGAACAACACAGGTAGGTGACCTCGTGGCTTCTAAAGTCTAAACTCTCAAACCTTTAAACT
>CAYWCR010000062.1:7479-21923 GCA_964456825.1 uncultured Bacteroidales bacterium | reverse complement strand
ACACAGGTAGGTGACCTCGTGGCTTCTAAAGTCTAAACTCTCAAACCTTTAAACTTTTAAACTTTATTTCGGCATTGCCCCGAACAACCTTGCCAGGGTCAGGTGAAACTTATGTATGCCGGTCACCGGTTCCGCAAACAGCAGGATGCATTTCCTGGCAATGATTTCTACCTGTCCTTCGGAAGCTATTCTGACAGTATCTTTCGTCTCCGATGACTGTTGAACCCAGATATTTGTAATGCCATGACGGATGGCTTCCCGAAGCACTTTGTCGGTTTCATTTTTCGGGGTGATCATCAGCAATCGCTTTACATCAGCCGGAAGTTCATTTACACTGCTGTAGCATTTTTCACCTTCAATGTCGGAAGCCTGGGGATTGACCGGGTAAAGCTGATAATTTTTCTTCTTAAGCTCAGCAAAAACGATATGTCCGAATTTTTTCGGGTTTCTGGAAACACCAGCAATAGCCATTTTCTTGGGTTCCAGAAATTTTTCTATTTCCTTTCTGGTATTCATAATTTTTTATTTGCAAATTAGTTAATAATATTGAGTTCTCACTTTCAATTGTTTTATTATTATTTAATATGCATTCAAACCTCCGGGTCTTTAGTTGGATTCTTCCTTTCATGCTGGTTCTCAGCTCATGCAATGACATCGAGAATATCGAGATAATAGGTGTTGAAAAGGTTATATTTGAGGGAATCCAGGACAATATGGTTTATTTTTCAGCGGGACTAAAAGTATACAACCCTTCCGCCGTAAGTTTCAAGATTCGGGAAGTAAACCTGAAGACCGTTGCCGATGGTGTTTTTCTGGGGACCTTGAACTGCACCGACAAGATTAAAATCAATGCCCGGTCTGATTCGGTTTATATGGTACCGCTAAGCCTTAAACTGGCCAATATCTTTACCGGGGCTTCCATGCTATACAAATTATCACGCCAGAAAAAAGTGAACATGGAGGTAAAGGGATATGTCCGCGTTAGAACCATGATGATTTACAAAAAAATTGAGGTCAGCGAAAAACAGTTAATGGATGTTCCGAAGATAAGATGATTGCTCCAAAAGCGCTTACTTTACCATACAGGAACCCATTATTAAGTTCACCCCATTCCTCGGTATTCTTTTTTTTTCTAATTTTGTGGCTTAATCTTTACCTGTGACAAGAAAATATTGCTGTTCTCTCTTATTGGTGTGTTGCCTGTTTCTGGCAAATGTCCGGGCGCAAGCTCCGGCTGATGCCTTTGCTTATTTAAAAGCTCCCGGCAAAAGAGGCAGGGTCGATATCATTCAGGATCCGGCTATTCAGTCCCGTGTCAATGTACATCTCAGCCAGCAGGCAAAACTCAATGGGATTAAGGGTTACCGTATATCCATTTATTTTGGTTCAGGCCAGGATTCCAAGAAAACGGCGGAAGTAACCCGGGCAAACTTTGTAACAAAATATAGCGAGGTTAAATGCTATATCAAATTCGAATATCCTTATTTTAAGGTATATGTAGGTGATTTCAGGACGCGCAGCGAAGCCCTGAGATTTTTGAATGAAATTGCATACGATTACCCTGATGCTTTCATCAGGGAAGATATCATTAAATTTCCGGAATAATTAAATCCTTATTCAGCACGGCTATGACAGACGGAATAAAGCACGAATGCGGAATTGCACTGGTCAGGCTGCTGAAACCCCTTGAATACTACCAGCTGAAATACGGCACCTGGAAGTATGGTCTGCAGAAGATGTTTCTCCTCATGGAGAAACAGCACAACCGGGGTCAGGATGGAGCCGGCCTGGTCTCCGTAAAACTGGGTATGAAACCAGGTAACCCCTATTTCGACCGGCAGCGATCCATCAAGCAATCAGCTATCAACGACATTTTTAAAAAAATCTATAAGGTATACGATAAGATCCAGGAACGCAGTCCTGAACGTTTGGATGATCCTTTCTGGTGCAAGAATAACCTTCCTTTTTCCGGTGAGATCCTGCTTGGACACCTGCGGTACGGTACCTATGGCCAGAATGACCTCGACAGGGTACATCCGGTTATGCGGCAAAATAACTGGAAAACCCGTAACCTGGTGCTGGCAGGGAATTTTAACCTTACCAACGTGGAAGAGTTGTTCAACATCCTGGTAGAGCTGGGCCAACATCCCCGTGACTTTTCAGACACGGTAACCGTACTCGAGAACCTGGGGCATTTTCTGGACCGTGAAGTACAGCGTGAATTTGATAATTTCAAGAAACTGGACCTCAGCAATGAAGAGATATCGCTAAGGATAGCAGGAAATCTTAAAGTAGAAAATGTATTAAGGGAGGGAAGCAAGAAATGGGACGGAGGATATGTGATCGCCGGCTTGCTGGGACACGGAGATGCTTTTGTGGTGCGTGACCCATGGGGCATCAGGCCTGCCTATTATTTCCGGAACGATGAGATCGTGGTTATCACATCCGAAAGGCCTGCCATTCAGACCGTAATGAACGTTAACACCGACGATATTCACGAGCTGCCTCCGGGATCTGCGATCATCATCAAACAGGACAACACGGTAAAAATTGAGAATATCCGCGGCCCTTTTGAAAGAAAAGCCTGCTCGTTTGAGAGAATATATTTCTCCAGGGGAAGCGACGCCGACATATACCGTGAACGAAAAAGACTCGGAGAACTGCTGACACCCCAGATCATTGAAGCCATAGATGGTGAACTCGAAAATACGGTCTTTTCATTTATTCCGAATACCGCCGAAACTGCCTTCTATGGAATGATAAAAGGTATTGAGACCCGGATGATCCGCGAGAGCAGGGATATTATTTTGGCCCGCGGAGCCAGCCTGACGGAAGAGGAACTGGACCATCTGCTATTGACCCGCCCAACGGTGGAAAAGGTGGCCCTGAAAGATATCAAGCTCAGGACATTTATTGCGCAAGACAAGGGCAGGGACGACCTGGTCGGACATGTGTATGATATTACATACGGGACCATTAAAAAAGGAGTTGACAACCTGGTAGTTATCGATGATTCCATCGTGCGGGGGACAACCCTGAAATACAGCATCATTAAAATCCTTGACCGGCTGCAACCCAAAAGAATTGTTATTGTGTCCTCATCTCCCCAGATCCGGTATCCCGATTGCTACGGCATCGACATGGCCAAACTGGGTGATTTTATTGCCTTCAGAGCGGCTATTGATCTGTTGAGGTCAGGCGGGAATGAAAGCATCATCAACGAGGTTTACAACAAGTCAAAAGCCCAGGAATCCCTTCCAAAAGAAGAAATTGCCAACCATGTGAAGGAGATCTACCGGCCTTTTACGGCGCTGCAGATATCGGATAAAATTGCACAAATGCTTAAAACTCCCGAGATCAGGGCGGAAGTAAAAATTGTTTATCAGACCATCGAAAATCTTCATGCTGCCTGTCCCGATCATCTGGGAGACTGGTATTTTACCGGAAATTATCCGACACCGGGAGGTAACAAAGTGGTTAACCGTGCCTATATCAACTTCATTGAAGGACGGAATGTAAGAGCCTATTAATATTGGTTGACCTGCCGGCAGGCAGGTCATCCTATCCCCAGATCATCAAATAATTTGTCCTTCGGTATAAACGATTTGATATGCCTTTCGTATTTCTCCACGTACATATCTTCCAGTGTAACCATTATGGCAGTTTCCTCAACGCCGCCGAAACCGGGATTCAACGCCGTTCCAAAGCATTTCATGGTAGGTGAAAGGCTCATGTAGGCATTGATCAGCGGAGGGATGTTCTCACCCCTGGCCCTGACATTCTGCGAAAGCAATTTGTAATCTTCCTGGTAGGTCGTCCCGCAAAGGACAGAATCCAGTATCTTACGGTCGGTTTTGAGAATCAGCGGTTCAATGGGAACGAGAAGATTTTCACGATCGCCAAAATACTTATCCATGAAATACAGGATCAGATCACGGGCTTCCACGTCATATTGTGTATACATGGTCACCTTGCCAAAGAAATACTTGATATGTTTGTGTGTCATCCATATTGCACCCAGCCCGTCCCACAGGTTATCAAGGGCATATAGCCCTTTGCTGTTACGGTTTGTTGTCTGGTAGGCCGGCTGAACAAACGACCGTCCCAGTTCAATCATCCAGGGCATATATTCGTCGCGGAACTTTTTTGAGAACGAGAATAATTCTCCACTTGCCAGGTTACAATGTTCTCCTTCATAACATACGCTATCGGAACACACAAAATAACGATATCCTCCCAGTATTTCCTTGCGTGACGGATCCCATACGACAATCTGTTTGTATGGATCCGGCATGATATCAAACTCATCAATATCCGTTTCTTTTCCTGTTCCGCCGCCTGCCGCCCTGAAAGTAAGCTCTCTTAAACGCCCGATTTCCTGCATGACTCCGGGGGAATCATGGTGCGTGATTACATAAAGCATATTATTGCCATTATTGGTCTTTCGCAGGAATTTTTCATCATTCAGTTCCTGTAAAAGAATATCCCTGTCAATAGGCGGAATAATAGGCTTCATGAAATATGTTTTAAATATGCAACCTAAAACGATCCAATAATTTTATCCCGTGGGAAAGAATAACGAAATTACAAAAAAAACGGTTACTATGCATTTAAAAGTTTTTCATAACCTTTCGCATCGTACAATGTACCAAGCTGATCGGCTGAATCCATTTCAATCTTAATCAACCATCCTTCTCCGTATGGATCCTTATTCACCAGTTCAGGCGTGTTATTGATGGCTTTATTGATCTCAACCACTTTGCCTGCCACTGGCATAAAGAGATCGGAAACGGTTTTCACTGCCTCAATGGTCCCGAATGTTTCCTCTTTCCCAAGGTGCTCCCCGAGGGTTTCAATCTCAATGAATACAATATCTCCCAGTTCACCCTGGGCAAAGTCAGTAATCCCAACAACAGCCATCTTCCCTTCAGGCCTGATCCATTCATGATCCTTGGTGTACTTCAGATTTTCCGGTATTGTCATAGCCATGATGTTTTAATGATTAACTACTGATAAAAATAGGAATAATTCCCGACAAAGGATTTGAGATTATCACAGTTTTTACTGCGACAATGTAAACCTCAGGCTAAAACCGATATTGGTATCAGCAGTAAGAAATGACCTGGTTGTATAAGGCTTGTTCAACGCGCGGTCAAAAAAGAACTGTACGTTAAACCGGGGCGTAAGCACATAATCGGCTGTGAAGTTTATCTTGAAAATCTTCTGCCCTGTTGTAGCCTGTGCCAGGTTTTCCAAATCAGTTGCCTGCACCAGGTTACGGATGACGGTTTTATTATCCCTGACAGAAAGATCAAGTCTTACGTTCAGGTCACTTTCAAAGGCCCGTTCACCAAAATTCAGGGGGACTTCCTTAAAACGGAAACCGCTTCCGATAACCCACTCATTATTCCTTGATTCAGTGATCTGATTATTGGACAAACTTAATGCCAGCGTCCGTGTCTTTTTAACTTCAACCCGTGTTATCAGGCTGTTAATCCAGGTTATGTCAATACCGGCAAGGGGACTGAGTTGTTCTGTAATGGAAACGGCATTGAAAAGAAGATTGGGGATGAAATTATTCTGGTAATCCCTTATGGTCCCTATCCCGTTATTATCCGCCTCGAACTGGAAATTGGTTGTAAATGAATTGACGTTATAGGTTGAACGGTAAGAATGGGTGATATTGATGGACTTGAACAAGGGCTTAAGGGCTTTGAGATTGGTAAGTCCATCAATGGAAATCCTCCAGTTTGGCATCATGGCGAAATAACCGGGGAACGGATCAAGGCTCATCGTTTTTGGATCTTTACCGGTATAGGCAGCCAGAAAAGCAGGAACCAAAACCTCCGGAGCCGTTGAACCGGTCCCGTCCTGATAGCCTTCTTCAACAGGCTGTTGAATGGAAGGGCCATAACCAACGGCATTCTGGTCAAGTCTTGTTCCATACAACCGTCCCGAAATATCCTTCCGGTATTCTTTCATCTTGTCAAAATACCCTGAGGCATAATTGTCCTCTTCGGAAAGTTTTTCAAAGGCAGTCCCCAGGCTGATAATGGATATGGAAAAACTGCCGGTATTCATCCTGTTCCCGAAATTGAAACCACCGTAAGGCGAAAGTCCATCATAATAATAGTATTCACTGATATTTTCCGAATATGTCCTCAGGGTTGACAACTCAATCCTGAATCCCCGGAAAGGTTCAAATGTGCCGCGAACATTCAGATTCTCATTTACGGTAAGCGTATAGGGATTGCTGAATGTTGAATCGGTTGTCAGCCAGCCATTCAGGGCAAAATCCTTCACCATGTCTTCATCCTGATAACCTGCTATAAAGGGCCAGCCGGGGGCACCGGAGTAATTCCCCCGGGTGGAAAATCCGACTATATCGGGATCAGCCATGTATCCCATAACCATAGAGGCTCCGGAATTGGAATAGGACACGGACACGTTTTTCAATCCGGTAAGGAACCGGATCGTATTTTCCCCCAGGTAAACCAGCGGATTTGCGCCGGCTTCAATCTTCCCCTCAACAGATACGGTCAATCCTGAAAGATTTGAATCGGCCGTGACGGTGATCCTGTTTTCATCCAGGATTTCAACATCCAGCTTCACTTCCCTTCCTTCCCGGTCTGTAACCTTAACCTGCACATCCTGTGTTTTTAATTTGTGAGAGAGATTTTTCGGAGTACCTGCCTTTACAAAAAATCCCTCTTTTTGAAATACGACGGTTTTAAATCTTTTTTCTTCTTCCCCTTGTTTTCGGGTTGAGCTGTATTTTGACTCCAGCTTTTTCAGGTATTTGACCTTGGTATAAAGGTTGCCGAAATTGAACTGTGAATTAACCTGAAACGTGTTGGAATTGCTGATGGTATTGCCAAGGTCACGCCCGTCAGTAAAAATAGGGCCCTGATCCCACTGCACCTTGGCATTATAACGCAGGGATAAAGAAGTCCAGCTCAATATGGGGAATTTGTTTATCGGCACATTGTAGGTGGCATTGAAACTATGATTGTAGGTTACCGGGCGCCCTCCGTTCATGATACTGCTCCAGACCGAATTGGCCCATTCTTCATGATCACCTTCGCGGAACCAGTCATAAGCTCCTGCAATTTCATCAATTCTTGATGCATTCGAGGCAGAAACATCAAATTTCAGCGAACGCGTAATATCCCAGGTCAGATCGTAATAACGGTCCCAGATAAAATCCTTGGTTACTGTTGAATCAATTTTAATAAGCCGGTCTTCATAAACATTACGCAGTTTTATCTCATTGTAATTCCGGTCAAAATTGGTCCTGAAAGTAAACCGGCTTGGATAAGGGGCAAAATTGAAATCCTTGACAAAGCGCAGGTAAGGTGATTTCAGTGATTTCGATTTGGTAAAGGGGGCAATGCTTTTCGGCCGGGCATTGTAAACATAATTTAATCCCAGTTTATACTGAATTATATTATTCCTTTCTATTTTATAGCTCCTCGCGCGGGATTCATTATAGGCAGCACTCAATGATAAATTGGCCGGAGAGAAAATGCGCCACTTTTTCAAATCCTTGTTGACCCTTACATTGGTAAGATTAATGCTGTTCCGCTGAATGAAATCCTGTGATATTTCTTTGATCCGCTTCCGTTCAGCCTCGCTTTCGGCTTCATCCAGTACCTCCTTGAGAAGCCTGTCGGGTTCCTTCGGATAATATTCCGGATTAATAGTGGTATTGGAGGCTCCTACAAAAAGCGGTACACTTACCTTTGACTTTTCAGGGAATAACTTGCCCAACTCAATGTTGGAGGAAATATCATACTGATTGGTCTCTTCCTGGTTGCGCTGATCTACTTTTTGTTCAATACTGCCAAAGCCGGGCTTGGAAGTAGAACCGGCAACGGAGACAGTCCCCAGGTCAGCCAGCCTGGTCTGGACCCTGGCATTAGCGGCCCAACCTCCCCGGTTATTAAAATCTGTCAGCCTGAGTTCGTTGAACCATACCTCAACAGACTTGGGCAATCCGTCATCCGGCTGAGGATTATCAGTTCTACCGGGATTCCGGATACCCAAAACAACGGTGCGGATATTGCCCAGGTTAGGCGTACCTTTAACTTTTATCTTCCTGGTGCCGCTGAATTTGTGATACACTTTCGTCTTATTATACAGAAATGGATCATCCCGTTCTGCCTGATCTCGTTCTTTTTTAATTTCTACCAGGTCATCCAGCATAATTTCAAAGAGGTTTTCTTCAGGCCATACGATCTCACGGTCTGAATCCGAATCGTTATTATAATCTGTGCGATGGGGAGTCAGCTTTAACGGAACTTCGTACTCATAATAATTGTCAACCTGATCTGAACCAATTCTTAAAAATGCTGTGATATCATAGTCTTTCAGATAATTATCGGGAATTTCCTCAGCGTGCACATACATTCTCAGCTTTTGATATTGCCGGAAATCAAGATCGGTGTTTTTGAACACAACGCGTGCATCACCATCAGCCATATTTTTTACTTTAAGCAGAATAGCCTGCTCATTCAGTTCGGTTAACTGAGGCTGGCTGGGGTCAATGACCCGGCTGATATCCGGAGGGAGGACATAGTTAACCGGGAATTTGCTTGAATTTTCTTCAATGTTTACGGCCGCAACATCAAATAAGCTGCTTTCGATCTGATCGGTAACAGATGGCCCGCCCTGTGCAACATCATACTGGTATTTTCGCCATTCCGCCCTCACGAGGTGTAACTCTGCAAAACGCAGAATGACAGGCTCACGGAAACCGGTCAGGTACATCCTCATGAAACGTATGGACTTGAAATCGTCTATATTTCCTATCTTGTTTTCATATTCATTGATGGGTATCCGGAACAAATACCATTTCACATCTTCACCGTCAATGATATCAGAAATATAGGGATTATCAAAATTCAGGTTATCGCGTCTGAGCTCCGTGTGATATTCAAAATAGGCTTCATTTTCGTTCAGGGTATTGTCACGGTTTATATCTTCGGTGGTAGGCAAGGTGCTTGCAGCCGCAAAATCCCCCGCACTCTGCTCGGTCGTCGGAGAGTTTCCCTGTACATTGTTATATTTCTTGTATCGCTCAATCACGCCGATATCTTCATCATCGTAGGCCTCGTTCAGAAAATAGGTAAAATTGTCATTCGAGGGATCCTCTATGGCCAGTTCGTATGCCTGAGTCCCGGGAGTCAGGTGCGCAATATAAGCCGTATCAAAAAATGAACGTTCATCATCATCATTTAATCCGTCAAGGCCTACATCCTGTTTCTCACGATGATCCGGATCCGCATCAAATGCATTGACAATGGCTTGTGTAGCGGGAACACGTCCCCATGCTGTGGTGTCAATCAATGAAATGGAATCCGTGGGCAATCCGTTTTCAAACATTTTCCACGAATCCTTCAGGATATCTTCCGAGATCTCACCCAGGTTAAAATACAGGTCGCCGCCATCATGCAGCGAATCTTTCACAAAGGGATCCATCAGCCAGAATTCAATATATTCCACATTGGCATTCTCAAAATCACTGATCTGTATTTCCCGCATGATTCCTCCCCATTTATCCTCCGGATTCTGAAGGGTACCATCATTATTGATCTCACTATAATTGAAATTATAAGGCCCTCTTTCCTGCGGGTAATATGCAAGATTCAGCACGGTCAGCGGATTATCAAAGCCCGTCCCGCTCTGCCGGTTTTTATAGATCTCAGTTTCCAGTACCTCCCTGACAAAGGGATTTTCCTGGGTTTCCTTGGTATTGATGTTATCAGGGGTTTGTGAAGTATTCCGCGTAAAAAGCGGATCAATTACATACCAGGACAATTTCGCCCGGTTATATCCATACTCCAGTTTATTGAGCATATTTGATTCCGGCATCCTCCTGGGAGTGCTGGCCAGGTGCCAGGCCGTATAACTTTTCAATTCGATGGTCGTTTCCGTCCCTTCAAAATCATCCACATAAGCTACCCCTCCTTTACCGGTGACTTTTGCCTGGCCCGGTATTAAATGGGCGAATTCAGCATCCAGGGATATGGAAGATACTTCTTTGGTCTCAATTAGCGGGAGTTTGTCAACCAGGGTGGTCAGCAGGCGTGAATCAGTACGGTAACTTGCATTCAGCCCCCAGATAGTATTGGAAATGGGCTCATCCCCCATGTTCACTTTCTGGGTAAGCGGTCGTTCCGTAAGTTTCATAATGGTACCGCCAATGGTAAAATTATCCGAAAACTTGTAATCGAGATGCGTCCCCAGCAGTGTTTTGGTTTGCAGGTTAAACAGTGCATTGTTTTCCAGTGAAACCTGAAGCGAGGTACCCGATTCAACATATCCCTGGTTCAGTATTTTTACCCTGCCCAGGGTGTAATCAACTGAATAATCCTGACCTTCAACCAGGGCAATGCCGCCGGCGGTCACTTTTACCGACCCGCGGGGAATATTCATGGCATTTAATTGTATTTCGGAACTGGAGGAAGACTGATAAGTACCGGCCAGGAAAAACTTATTTTTCCGGGCAATCAACCGGGCTTTTGTTTGTGTGGAATCATAAAGTTCCTCAAATACATATTTATCGGCAATCTTATTTTTTGTCGGATCACCCCCTGTGATCATTTTCCGCAGATCGGCACCAAAGGGTTCCAGCTGTGGCATGAAAACCCGTCCGTCCCGGGCGATGATGGTGACCCCCTCCACAAAGTCAAAACGTCCGTCAGGATTGGGTTCATTGCGGGAATCGAGATTATCAAGATTCAATACCTTGAGCAGGATCTTATTGTTAAAGGCAGAATCTGCAGTATTCTCTGCAATATAGTTGACCGGCACCCCGGTTTCATCCTTGCGGTATAGCACATCCAGCACAAAGTCCTCCCGGGATACCTGATAAGCCCCGATGGAGTATACGTTTTTCATCATCAGGTCCCAGGTACCGAGCTTGGGTGTCAGGCTGGTCCCTTTCAGCAGCTTTATCACCAGGGTCTTGGGTGCACTAACGCCATCGGTTGATAATTCGCCCACCCGGTAGGTCTTTCCCCTGTAAGTATATACATAAGCTACTGCCAGCACTTCATCTGACCGCAGGGATGTATTGAGTGAAATATAGCCCAGTTCACGGTTGAGGGTGTATTCTCTGTCGTTTAACTTCCGGGCATTTTCAACTTTCTCAAAATCCTTTCCGCTGAAAAATCCGTCAGATTGCTCAAGGTCCTTCAATGTTTCCGCAATGGCCTTGAAATCACGGATGGCTTCATACTGCCCTGTAATGGTTTCATAAAGCCCGTTTAAATCGTTGCTCACAGCACCATTCGTAACCTGTTGCGGTTGTATGAACAGCGGATCTCCGAAAAAATTAGGCTCGTACGCAGGCCCGTAACCTTCACCCAGATCCATCAATGCCAGGATATTCCGGTTGTCCTTGTCAAATTCACTGGTCTTGTTGGTTATCCATACTTCAATCTGTTCAATCCTGACGCCTGAATTGACATAGGGAAGCGACTTCATCCATTCATTATAGTTGTCCCTGAAAAAATGGGAAAGGAAAAAGTGCCGGTTTGCATCATAATCATCTACCGTTATCTCAAATTCGTTAACCTGGGCTCCGCCCTTGACTTCCACTACCTGTGACTGCCCGCGCTGGTGGCTTATAACGGAGCTTACAAAAAGCTTTCCGAACTGCAGGTCAGCCTTCAGGCCAAAAAGACTCTGACTGCCGGTTATCAGCGTACCCGGTAAACTAAAGGATACATTGCCCGCTTCGATCTTTTTGATGATCTCGTCTTCCTTGCCGGCATATTCAAGCTTCGTCTTATTTTCAAAATCAAAAGTTGCTTCGGTATTGTAATTGATGCCAACCTGCATTTTATCACCAATAGACCCGGTGACATTCATCTGGATCTTTTCCTTGAAAATAAAAGATCCGTTGCGGCGGTTTCGTTCGGACAGTGCGGGATTTTCCGTATAGGATATATTGTATCCGAAGATCAGTTCCGCAGAGCCCTGCGGTACAATACTGATGGCATCGGTCCCGAAAATCTTGTCAAACGTCTCCCCCAGCTGAAAATTCGCCAGCAGGGGCGATGTTTTGGGGGCAACGGATTCCCTGGATTTCTGAAGCCAGAAATCGCTTTTGGATGTTTTGGTGTCATATTCCAGATACTCCTTAAGCGACATGGACACAGGAGGACGATAATTCATCCTGCCTATGGTCTCGGAAAATATATATTGATTGGTTTCCGGATCATAAACGACTTTCGATTCAATATTGGAAGGATTGCCGAGAAACAGGGGAGACTGGATCCCTGAATGCGAAAAAGGATAACGTATTTCATCGGTAAAGGGGAATTGAAGTCCGGAGCTGTCCTTTTCCGCTACCTGCGCCTTTCCGTCCGTTGTGCCCAGGATAAAATAAACAGATCCGACAACCAGTATAATGAAAGGCCTGAATGACCCTGCAAGGCTTCTATTTCTTGTCATCCTGTAAAGCAAATCCCGGAACTTTAAAAAAATTACAACTGTTTTAATGCCCTTTTTATTAATTCCTCCAGGGTAACGTTCTTGTCGGTCAATAAAATACCGGTTATGACCTTTTCAACCGCATTTTTTGAAAATCCTAACGTTACTAAAGCAGATAACGCTTCATCCTTTATTGTATTGTTATGCAGGAAAATTATTTCATCCGGATGAACTGTTTTGGATACCTTATCCCTGAGCTCCACAATGACCCGCTGTGCAGTCTTCAGCCCGATGCCTTTGATGCTTTGCAGGGCGCCGGTATTGCCCGTAGCTATTGTACTGCGAAGTTCATCAGGCTTGAGAGAGGAAAGCATCATCCTGGCTGTATTTGCCCCGATCCCTGATACCGTTATGAGCTGCCTGAATAATTCCCTTTCGCTGGCGGTATGGAATCCAAACAGCAGTTGGGCATCTTCACGGATCACCTGATGCAATAAAAGCTTGCATTGTTCCAGATGTTGCAGCTGCCCGTAAGTGGTAAGGGAAATGTTGATGAAATATCCGATACCTCCGGCTTCAATAACACAGTAGGCAGGATTCTTTTCAGTGAGTGTGCCCTTAATGTAGTCAAACATAATGAATCTATGAGAATGCTATAATGATACCCGTTTGTTCAGATCAATATCCCGGGTGAAAAGTCTCTTATGAAAGCTCAGAACCATCGTATGGCTTCAAAGGATTACCGGAGATCTCAGCGTATTCTTTTCGGTTCCTGAAAATATCACACGCCATATATATGGCTTGTCTGAATGAATCAGGCGAAGCTACTCCTTTTCCGGCAATATCATAAGCTGTCCCGTGAGCAGGAGAGGTGCGCACGACAGGCAGGCCGGCCGTGAAGTTTACGCCTCCCTCAAGGGTAAGGGCCTTGAAAGGTATCAGCCCCTGATCATGATACATGGCAAGAATAGCATCAAACTTCGAATACATGCCGGATCCAAAGAAGCCATCACCGGGGAAGGGTCCGAATACCATTATATTTTCAATCCGCGCCGCTTCAATGGCCGGAATGATCTCTTTCTGTTCCTCTTCTCCGATAAGTCCTTCATCTCCGGCATGAGGATTCAATCCCAGTACGGCGATCCGTGGACTGGTAATCCGGAAATCGACAAGAAGCGAATGCTGCAATATCCTCAATTTATTTAAAACCGAATCCCGGGTTATATATTCCGTTATTTTGTTAATGGGCACATGCGTGGTCACCACCCCGACACGGAACAGCTCATTGATCATTAGCATCAGCACGCCTCCGGAATTGAACTGGGATTCCAGGAATTCAGTATGGCCGGCGTATTGAAACTTATCGGACTGTATATTGGATTTGTTGATGGGAGCCGTTACCAGTACATCGATCTTATGCTGCGCAAGATCCTGTGCAGCTGCCTCCAATGCCTTGTAGGATGCCTCCCCTGCTATGGGCGTGGATTTTCCCAGTTCAACCCGCACCGTATCGTCCGTACAGTTAATGATACTGGCTCTTTTTGCACCAGCCTCTTCGGCACCCCGGATGGTATTGAAACTGAAATTCTCGAGATTCAAAGCTTTCCGGTGATAGGCCGCCACTTTAGGTGAACCGTAAACGATCGGTATGCAAATATCATAAAGCCTGCTGTCCGACAAAGCTTTAATTATAACCTCGTAACCTATCCCGTTGATATCACCCTGGGTTATCCCCAAAACGATTTTATCACCTTTCATGCAATAGTATTATCACGTTAAAACCTGTGCAAAAAATTGAAAGGTGTAAAGTTAACAATTTAGACAAATTATAACAGAAGATTAGTTATGAGTTACGAGCTTTGACAGAACCAAGAGCCAAGAGTCAAGAACCAAGACACAAGATTTCCAGACCTGCCTGCCACCAGGCAGGCATCACAACCTTCACAATCTTCACAACAGACAACCGACAACAGACAACCGACAACACCGATCACCGATTACCG
>CAYWCR010000062.1:0-7379 GCA_964456825.1 uncultured Bacteroidales bacterium | reverse complement strand
CTTCACAACAGACAACCGACAACAGACAACCGACAACACCGATCACCGATTACCGATCACTGTTTCCCCTCTCCCCCTTCACTCCGGCAACTTCATGCTATACAGAATCGCCTCCAGCTGCCGCATGTAGTTTCGTTTGTCATAACCTGCTGCATAAACAAATCCTTCAACGGTGAGTATCCGGTTGTTTTTTTCATCCAGGGTCGAAAGGCTGATAAATGGCCCCCCCATGGATATCCCCTTTTCGGTTTTCCATAACCCCCTGATCTCGGCTACGTGCTTTTTGCCTTTGAACAGGTATTCGCTGTACTGAGGGCCAAACTCCTTTTCTGTCGTCATATAGGAACCTTCTACCTCACCGGGCATATACTTTTGCATGAACTGATCCCGGATCATGACAAGTTTTTTAAGCGCAAACACACTTGAATCCTGAAAAGGATATTGATATAAAACAATGCCCAGTATAACGGGACCTACATCCTGGTTGACCCAGGTGAAATCGGAGGAATCACGGACAATGCTGTAACCCTTTGGAAGTATAAGCGAAACATTAAACTTTTTCTTTAACTTTTCGCTAAGGACTTTATCCATGGCCATCTGGTGCAGGTTCACCAACCGGTCACTTTCTGCACGTTTGAGGTACGCAAGGATCATTGGCCGGCTTGCTCCCAGCAACCGGATAAAAGAACTGTCATCCGGTGCCTGCAGATGGATCAGCAATTGAGGCCTTGCATAGCGGTCACGTTCAACCAGCATCCTGGCTTTTGTATAACGGTCGGAGATTTCGGTAAAAATAACATTCCGGTGCCGTTGAAAAAGACTGTTGAATGAGTCATAGGACACATTGATCGGATCATAAACCGGTTCATACTGGGGAAGCATTTCATAGGGCTCACTGAATATCCTGCGATATTCCTCCCCTATTTTTCCATCCCAGTCAGCCTTGCCGATCACCACCGCCACATCTCCCGGCTTCCCTCCTACATTCGGTAAAAGCGGTTGTGAATCCTCCTTGCAGGATACCAGGGCAATGGGCAGCAGGAATATTATGGGCAGGATTCCTTTCATGGTGTTTTGTTTAAAATGATTTATATTATGATGCTGATGCACCCCGTCGGGGTTTTGAACTCCCCGTCGGGGTAAATCTCCGTGTTATCTTATGGTGGCTGTCGGTTTTTATCCACCCAGATAGCCAGCTTTTGCCCGGCCACAAGTGACGAATCCCCGAGATTATTCCAGGCCTTTAAATTTTCTATCGTACACCCGTATTTCAAGGCAATCTTATGAAAATAGTCACCTCTTTCAACCGTATAAATGATCCGGATTTTGTTGTCTGTATTGCCGGCGTTTTTTACCAGCAAATTATAATCAACAGGTTCTGAATAATACCCCAGGATATTGACTTCGTTGTGCAGGAAAGTTAAGGCCTTATCAGCTGGCAGCACAAGAACAGCCGGAACTCCCAGTTCAGGTATAAAATCTCTTTTGTATACGGGATTCAGAAAGCGGATGTGCTCAACAGGCAGGTCAATCATTTCCGTAATCTGTTGAAATGACAAGGCATAGCGTATATGCAAGGTATCCAGCTGACGAAAAGTAAAGGCTGGCGTTACCGGCACTATGTTATGATCAGCATAATAATGCATGAGATAAACCATCGCGATAAAGGCCGGCACATAATTTTGCGCCTGTTGTGACAATAAAGGCCTGATTTTCCAGTAATTGGTTTCACCCCCGCTGCGTTCAATAGCTTTGCGGATTTCACCAGGACCTCCGTTATAGGATGACAAAACCAGTTGCCAGTCATGAAACGTGGTATAAAGATATTGAAGGTATTTGCAGGCAGCTTCCGTGGATTTATACGGATCCCTGCGTTCATCAATATAAGAGTTGACGGTAAGGTCAAACATTTCAGCCGTTCCCATCAGAAATTGCCATAAACCAACGGCGCCCGATTTTGAAACAGCAACAGGAACAAGCCCGGATTCAACAATGGTAAGGTATTTTAACTCCAGGGGCAGGGAATACCGGTCAAGCGCTTCATCAAAAATGGGAAAATATAATTGTGAAAGGCCGATGATGGCTGCCAGTTCCTTTCGGCGCTGATGGGTATATAGTTCAATATATGCTTTGACTTCAGGGTTATAATCAAGCTCAATGGGGCAGGTTTGGTTCAGTTCTGAAATCTTGAACTCATAGTAGAGATCGGGATATCGCGGAATGGAATCTGATGGATCTCCTTTATCGTGAACAGCAGAGAAAACTTCAGGTCTGGTTTCATCAAAACCGGCGAGGATCATCAAAGCAAAGAAACCTGTTAAAGCAATCCGAAAAATCCGCATTTATTTATTGTTTTGAATCTTATGGCTGATGAACCAGACATTTTGCAAAACTGCAAAAAAAAAGCCCGTCATGTTTAAAATGACAGGCAATTTTTTTTCTTCCGGTTTTATTTTGAATTATTGTCTTCGAGGGAACTCTTGTTGCTGCCCGCTGTCTCATCTCCTCTTGAGGCTTTTTTAAATTCACGCATGCCCTGTCCGAGCCCCTTCATCAGCTCGGGTATCTTTCTGCCCCCGAATAATAATAATACGATGGCTACAATCAGTAATATTTCTGCAGGGCCCAGGGAAAAAAGCAAACTGTTTATGCTCATAACTTTAGTATTAATCGTGTAAAGTTAGGAATTATTAATGAATCAACAGGTCAATTATAATAATAAATCCGCTATTTATTGCCAAGCCAGTATAAAATATCATTCAGGTTCGCCACCAGCACCAGGCCTAAAATAAGCACCATACCGGCTATCTGTGCATATTCAAGAAACTTCTCGCTGGGTTTTCGGCCCGTGATGATTTCAAAGAAAAGAAAAGCCACATGACCACCGTCCAGTGCAGGTATCGGAAGCACATTCATAAAAGCCAGAATGAGCGATAAGAACGCCGTTATTTCCCAGAAAATATCCCATTCCCAGGTTTTCGGGAAGAGGCCTCCGATGGTACCGAATCCGCCAAGTCCTTTGTAAGCTCCTGATTTTACATCAAACAACAGCTTCATCTGCCTGATATAGGATCCTAGCTTTTCTTTGGCCAGTTTCCACCCGGCGGGAATGGACTGCGCAAAGGTAAAAGTGTTGGTCTCCATTGCATAGAGGCCAAGCTTTTCCAGTTCCTCAAAGTTGGGGATGATGTTGTATATCCCGAGCTTTTTTTGGTCACTGAGCTGTGCGGTAACCATAAGCTGCTCTCCATTCCGTAACAAGGTAATCTGAATTGCCCCCGGTTTTATCGTGTCAACCATACTTTGGTATTCATCATAGTACTTAAACATCACGCCATTGATGCCGATTACCTGATCTCTGGGCATTAATCCGATTCCTGCATTCCTGGAAGTGTCCGGGATCTCTTTAATAATAAAGGGTACCCTCGGATAGAAAAGAAGCAAATTCCGCTTGTCGATGATCTTGCTGATAAAATCATCCGGAATGCTGAATTCAATTTCTTCATTGTTGCGGATCACCTTTGCCGATCCTCCGAAGAGAATATCCTTGAAAATATCGTCAAACCTTTCGATGGAATTACCATGGATGGAGACGATCTTATCTCCGGTTTGGAAACCGATATCATTGGCAATGCTGTCAACACACCAGATGCCGTCCTTTAGACTGCTGTTCGGCAGGTATTTTTCACCCCATACAAACAACACCATGGCATAGATCAGAAAACCAAGGATAAGATTGACTATAACCCCTCCCAGCATGATCAGCAAACGTTGCCAGGCAGGTTTTGACCTGAATTCATAAGGTTGCGGGGGTTGTTTTAGCTGTTCCGTATCCATGGACTCATCGATCATCCCCGAGATCTTCACGTATCCTCCCAGGGGAAGCCAGCCCAGCCCGTATTCAGTATCTCCTCTTTTCACCTTAAAAATGGAAAACCAGGGATCGAAAAACAGGTAAAATTTTTCAACACGGACCTTGAATAAACGCGCCAATATAAAATGCCCGAGCTCATGCAAAATAATGAGCAGCGAAAGACTCAACAACAACTGACTGATCTGAAGGAAAACACCCATGATCGAAAGATATTAATTTATCCTGAAACTTATTCTGAATTAAAATGGCTGCAAAGTTATTAATTAATCTGTAAACTTATTAACCTGTAAATCTGCAAACTCTTAAATCATTGAATCTTTGAATCTTCAAACCTGCCTGACGGCAGGCAGGCCCTTAAATCCGTAGCAGTCTCTTCGTGAATTCCCTGGCCTCATGATCGGATTGCTGGTAATCTTCCAGGGAGGGTCGGGGAAGAAATGGCACTGAATTCATTGTTTTTTCAATGAGTCCGGGAATCTGCAGAAAGCCCACTTTTTCCCTGAGGAAAGCATCCACCACGATCTCATTGGCTGCATTCATGATACAGGGCATGTTTCCACCCTTTTCCAGGGCATGAAAGGCCAAATCAAGATTGCGGAACAGCGACAAGTCGGGTTTTTCAAAAGTCAGCTGCGGATGATCCGTGAAGGAGAACCGCGGGAAGGTTGATGTAAGCCGCTTCGGGTAACCCAGGGCATATTGAATGGGTAACCGCATATCGGGCAATCCCATCTGGGCTTTTATGGAACCATCTTCAAACTGTACCATGGAGTGAATAATGGACTGGGGGTGAATGACTACTTCAATTTGCCGTGGCAACAGGTTGAAAAGCCAGCGTGCTTCAATGACTTCAAGGCCTTTGTTCATTAAGGTTGCCGAATCAATGGTGATCTTGTCACCCATGCACCAGTTGGGATGATTCAGGGCTTCCTTCCGGGTGACATGCTCCAGTTCATGCCGGCTTTTTCCCCTGAAAGGACCTCCGGAAGCTGTGAGAATGATCTTTTCGGGTGGATTTTTCCTTTCTCCCTCCAGGCATTGAAAAATGGCTGAATGCTCCGAATCAACCGGTATAATCGTTACTTTATACAGTGTAGCAAGGCTGGTAATGAGTTCTCCGGCAACTACCAGGGTTTCTTTATTGGCCAGGGCCAGCTTCTTTTTGTTTTTAATCGCGGAAATGGTAGGCAATAACCCTGAAAATCCAACCATGGAAGCCAGCACAATATCCACTGATTCGAGGGCCGTTATTGCTGCCAGCGCCTTTTCTCCTGCATGCACCTGCGTCGGAGTGGCAGCCAGCGCATCCCTGACTGCAGGATACAGCGATTCATCAGAGATCACCACATGGCCTGGAGTAAACTCCAATGCCTGACGGATCAGCAAATCTTTGTTTTTTCCGGCAGTGAGCACTTCCACTTCAAATCTGCCGCTGTGGTGCCGGATAACATCCAGGGCCTGACTGCCGATGGAACCCGTTGATCCCAGAATGGCAACACGCTTTTTCATTACCGGGTAAAGGTCACTTCGTTAAAATGTAACATAATTCTCAGGATTCAAAGGACTCCCGTTGTGCCATAATTCAAAATGTAAATGCGGGCCGGTAGTGAGTTCACCTGAATTACCCACAATGGCTATGGGTTCACCAACTTTCACATGGTCGCCCACTCCCTTCAGCAATTCTGCGTTATGCTTATATACGGATATCAGGTCATTTTCATGCTGAACCTGGATTACATTTCCTGTCTCCAGCGTCCAGGAAGCCAAAATAACCGTTCCGCCCAGCACGGACTTAACGACTTCATTGGGAGCTGCCACGATATCGGTACCATAATGATCCTCCGCCGGGTTGAATGAATTGGTGATCATCCCCTTCACCGGGGGGAATAAAAGGATATTGGACAAGGAGGTTTTTGTTTTTCTCCTGTCATCCACCAGCAGTGTATAAGGTTCATCAGATTCGATCATATTGCGCAGCAGAGAATCCTCACGCGAACGCTGAAAGGTAACACTGCCCTTGTTAATAACAGTGTCCCTGGGATTGTTGAACTGCTCCGGTTCCTCGCCCGATATGATGCGGCGTATGTTTTCAAAGTAGTTGTCTCTTTTTCTCATTTCAAGTTCCAGGGAATCCAACCGATGGGCATTCAGGCGGATGTTCCGTATCGTATTTTCGTCGGGATAGCCGGGGATCAGCTCACGGGCGGGCGTATAGGCAATAATGGAAATCACGATGATAAGAAAGATAAGGGTCAATGCAGAAATCAATCCCAGCACATTCAGTTTGGACAACCGCAGGTTAAATACCTCCTCAAAAGTCTCATCACGGTATATCGACAGGCGGTATTTATGCTGGAATTTCTTAAAAAACGATTTCTTTTCCTTCTTGTCAGACATCGGCGTTGATTTTTGCAAACAAATATAGTAAGAAATGAGGTTTATGTACTTTAATGGATGCTTTTCTTATAAACTCAACTACCTTTGATCATACCGGTTCCATTGCCCGGATAATAAAAAAACAGCACCATGAAGTTCACGCGCGAGGATTATAACCAGCGGATCATTGATAAGGCAGGGAAAATTCCCGAGGATGAACCCGTTTTCCTGCTCAGGGCACAGGATGTCCATGCCCCGTCAACCCTCAGGCATTATGCAAAACTGCTGGAGGAAAGCGGTAACCAGGAAATGGCCGATGAGCTGCGGGCTCATGCAAAACAGATGGTAGTATGGCAGAAATCCGTGAGGGTGCATCAACCGGATAAATAGGATGAAAAAAGCCACCAAAATACGGTGGCTTTTAGTAGCGGGGGTCCCGATTTAGTCGGGAAACCTACGTCCCGATGCATCGGGATATGAGCCCAACGAGCTATAATTTATCGTTGTTTATTAATTCAATCAAAGCAATTTTACTCTTTAGGGATTTGAGATATTTCTCATACTTCATGGCTTCATGCTTATTTTCGAAGGATTTTGAATAAACCAATCTCCAGGGCTGCAACTTCTTTGTATATCCTTTATTTTTGGGATGATTGTGAGCAGCCATCCTGCCTTCAATATCGATACTATAACCGATGTAATACTTGTCAAATTTTTCTGAATATATGATATAAGTCCAAAACATTGATTTTGCTAACCTTGATATATTTCAAATTTATTTGCTATTTCCACAACTTGCATTATCTTTGCACACTTGTTTTTCAGAAAGTTTGTACAGAAAATATATTGCGGGGTGGAGCAGTTGGTAGCTCGTTGGGCTCATAACCCAAAGGTCGTAGGTTCAAGTCCTGCCCCCGCTACTAAAAGACCGGACTTTTGATAAGCCCGGTCTTTTTCTATTTGCACCATAATGCCGTTTCCCCTCGCCCTTGTTAATTGAAAAGAAAATGCTACCTGATTATCAATTTCCGTGTAATAATTTCACCCTCTTTTTCCAACCGGATCACACATATACCCCTGTCCCATGTTGAGATATCAAGCGGGAAATCCGCCGGATCTCCTGACCGGA
>CAYWCR010000061.1:0-24878 GCA_964456825.1 uncultured Bacteroidales bacterium | reverse complement strand
ACAAAGAAAGGAGGCATTCTCTCAAATGCCTCCAACCTCACATTAAACAAAACTACTAACTAAACCAACTTGGGCAAAACCGTCTAAACAATGCTTTTTGTATCGTTGTTGTTGTTTGTTGTTTGTTGTTTCTACTCACATATACGGATGGTGATAAAAGGTGTTTGAATAATTGGATGAACGGACGGAAATTGTTGATCAGTGTTTTAAAGTTACGTGTGAAAATTAAAATACTAAAAACCTTCATTCATCCCTTGCATTGATAACCATCATGGTTATTTAATAAAATGATAGTTATTTTTACAGCTACAATGTAACTAATTAGTTATCAAATTCTGTACCATTATGAAAAAGATTGGCTGTTTTCTGATACCTTTATTCCTTATTGCTGGCTGTCAGCAGGATCAAAACAAAAAGAACATGTTCATCAGTGAAAAAATTAAAAACGATGCCGTTGATAAACTGGTTGCCACCCACGGTGAAAATCTGAAAACCCGGATTGAGGCCGGCGTCAGCCAGGTGGCCTTTTTCTGGGGCCAGGAAGACGGCACCGCTGAGGAGTTCGTTCAGTTCTGCAACGCTAATTTTATTGCCGTCGATGGTCAGCGTGATACGTTATTCCATAAGATCAGCCGCAGCCTGGAAGTGCTTTACGGCAACAGTAATAAAATGGGTCTCGGGCTTCGCGAGCCGCTGGACCTTGACCAGGGGCCCATTACCGCTGTCGATATGCTTTTCGGCAGTTATAACCCTGCCAGTCACCTTTCCGAAGACCTTTTCAGCAATAAAGTTAATTTTCATATCCTGTTGAATTTCCCTTCTTATTCGTTGGCTGATAAACTTGAAAAAGGCCAGTCATGGAGCCGGAAAGATTGGGCATACGCTGCCATGGGCGATGTGGTGCAGTCCAGAGAGCCCGCCGCCCTCCTTCAGCAGATATCGAACGTTGCCACCGGGGCTGAAGCTTATATTTCAGAATACAATATTCATATGGGAAGCCTGGTGAATGATAAAATGGAAAAACTATTCCCGGCTGACAAGGTATTGATCAGTCACTGGGGCTTGCGGGACGAGCTTAAATCAAACTATAACAGTGAAAACGGGCTGGAAAAGCAACGCATGATCTATGCCGTGATGAACCGCATCATCAACCAGGAGATCCCCGTGAAAGCGATTAACAGCAGCCAGTATGCCTGGGATCCTGTAAACAATAAATTATTTGAGGGTACGAATGAAATTACCGCTGAGCGGGAACCTGATGTCCGGTATCAGCATGTGTTGAATTACCGGAAGGTTTTGTCTGAACAGGATGCCTATTACCCAAAATACCCGACTGCCATTAGCCGTGCTTTTGATATGGGAACACAAATTCCCCGGGAAGATGTTGAGGAATTGTTTAAAAAGATACTCAGCTCACCCGATGTGCGTGAAACGGCAAAACTGATTGAAAAAAGGCTGAACCGTAAACTGGAACCGTTCGACATCTGGTACAATGGTTTCCGGTCAGCCAATACCATGAAAGAGGATGAACTCGACCGGATCACGACCTCGAAATATGCCGTTGTCAGTGATCTGCAGAAAGACCTGCCGGCCCTGTTGTTAAAAATGGGATTTGACAGGGAAAAGGCCGAAACCCTGGTATCGAGAATCGTGGTGGACCCGGCACGGGGTTCCGGCCATGCAGCAGGAGCAGCCATGCGCGGTGATGTTGCGCACCTCCGCACCCGGTTTACCGGCAGCGGGATGAATTACAAAGGATATAATATTGCGGTGCATGAATTCGGACATAATGTGGAACAAACCTTTTCCCTTTATAATATCGATCATTATCTGCTGAACGGAGTGCCCAATACTGCCTTTACCGAGGCCCTGGCTTTTCTGTTCCAGGAAAAGGACCTGGAATTGCTGGGGGTGGATAAGCCGGGTAAAGAAGCTGAGTACATTGTCGCACTCGACATTCTCTGGAGTTCATATGAGATAATGGGCGTTGCCCTCGTGGATGATGCCATATGGGAATGGTTATACGCACACCCTGATGCCAGTCCTGAACAGCTCAGAAAAGCGGTGACCGGTATTGCCATTGACATTTGGAATACTTATTATGCAGAGGTATTTGGTGTTAAAGATCAGGCCATCCTTGGCATTTATTCCCATATGATCGCCTATCCCCTCTATCTGCATTCTTATCCGCTGGGGCATATCATACAGTTCCAGCTGAAGGATTACCTCAAAGGCAAAAATTTCGGAAAGGAGATAGAAAGGATATATTCCCTGGGATCCATTACCCCTGATGCCTGGATGACGGCAGCAGTGGGACAGCCATTGTCGGTTGATCCGCTGCTGAAAGCCTCAGGAGAAGCATTAAAATACTTTAAAGCGGAGTTATAAAAAGGGATCAGAGGATACGGGTCAACCCGCGGATATTGTTGAGCACATAGTCGGCTTCGGTGAAATCAGAAGTCCTGGTCATTTCATTTATCACGATGATGCATTGCAGTCCGGCTGCCTTTGCAGCAAGCAATCCCCGCCGCGAATCTTCAATTACAATGCTTTCCGCAGGGCTCACCCCCATTTTATTTAATGCCATAAAATAAGGCTCGGGGTCAGGCTTAAATTTAGTGTAGTCATCCGGAGTAATGACAAACTGAAAATATCGGAGCAGTCCAGTACGTCCGTGAATAGCATTAAAATGCACGGGCCTGGAGCTGGTGACCACAGCCATTTTATATCGCAGGGACAATGCTGCCACAATATCATCAATACCATCCATCAGTATGTCTTTTGTCATCAGTAATTCATGATAGAGATCATCCCTTTCTTTTTTAAAATTTTGGATGGATTTCGCCGGATATTTTTCCGGATCCAGCAGATGCCATGCCCCTTTGGCCTGATTGAGATAAAGTTCTGTATACAATGCCCGGGTAAGTTCAAATCCGGCTTCTTTCAATATTTGCCGGTTCGCTTCGAAGTAATACTTTTCGGTATCGACAAGGATGCCGTCATTATCCCAGAAAATGGCTTTTTTGGGGATTTTCAATTGTCATTGAATTACCAACAAGGAACGCCGAATGTCGAATTACGAAGATAACAGGTTGGCCGTATTATCTTCGGTGTTTTTAATTCGGGGTTCCTTGTTCGATGTTCGAATTCGTCTTTCCTATTCTATTGAATTACCAACAAGGAACGCCGAATGTCGAATACCGAAGATAATATGTTCGCCGTCTTATCTTCAGTGTTCGGCATTCGATATTCCCTGACTGCCGTCCAGGCAGGCTGGTTCTGTGTTCATCAGGGCTTTGCGATAGTCACTATAGGCTCTGTGCACTAAAGGTATCTCCCTGGTTTGGGTCGCCGGTCTGGAATCCTTTGGTGAACCAGCGTAAGCGCTGTTCTGACGTGCCGTGGGTAAAGGCATCGGGTACAACGTAGCCCTGCTGTTCCATCATAATTCTGTCATCGCCTACGGCAGAAGCGGCATTCAGTGCCTCTTCAATATCCCCTTCCTCCAGGATGTCTTTCATTTTCTGGGCATGGTGGGCCCATACACCGGCCAGAAAATCGGCCTGCAGTTCAAGCCTAACATTATATTGGTTGTATTCGGCTTCACTTACTCTCGATTTCATGCTTTGCATCTGTTCCATGATGCCCAGTTGATTTTGCACATGATGCCCGATTTCATGGGATATGATATAGGCCATAGCGAAATCTCCGGGTGCGCCAAGTTGTTGCTGAAGCTGTTCGAGAAAGTCCAGGTCGATATATACTTTCTCATCTCCCGGGCAATAAAAAGGTCCGGTGGCTGCTGATGAATAACCGCAGGCTGACTGGGTAGCCTGGCTGTATATGACTAGCCTGGGTTCACGGTATGTCTTGCCCGACTGGCTAAAGAGCGTATTCCAGACATCCTCCGTATCTTTAAGAACAGTGGATACAAACTGGGTCAGTTCATCATCAGCCGGGGTTGTTGCCGACTCTTCCGTTGTATTGGAATCAGAAGACCCAAGGTTGTTAAGGACCTGCATGGGATTTCCCCCCAGGATCCAGACAAGGAGAGCAATGATAATGGTGCCTATACTGCCTCCGGCAATTACCTGTTTCCCGCTTAATCCCCTGCGGTCTTCGACATTGCCGCTTTGTTCACGTCCTTTCCAGCGCATAATCTGTAAATATTAATGAATAAAGAAATTTATTTTCCGGCATTCAGTTCATCCTGATAATTCTTCAGTTCAGTCCATTTGCCCTCATGGGCCAGCAATGCCTGCTTTGGCCAGGTTCTGGGCTCATGGATATTGTATTGAGGTCCGCCAACCTCCAGCAGTATTTCCTTTATCTGGTCCGGATCGGCCTGTGAAAGCTTCAGCCAGGTATCAATGCCACGGCCTTTAAGAATGGATTCTATCTTTTCACCGATCCCTTCAACGATCTTCAGGTCATCCAGCCGGATCTTTTTGCCGAAAGCACTGACGGCTGCACCGGGATCATAGGCTATGCCAGCCTTACCATTGGCTGCGTCTACCAGGGCCTGTTTTTCACGCTGACAGGCATCAAGCCTGATCTTTAGCTGTGCAATTTCATTTTCTTTTTCACGCTGACAGGCATCCAGCTTGATCTTTAGCTGTGCAATTTCATTTTCGAGCACAGTGCATTTGAGGTGGTGGTATCTTCTGATGAGATAGCCGATAATAAAACCCAGCAATGCTGCAACAAGTAATACTACCAGTATAAATACCAGGTCGGAGGTAAATCGTTCAGTCATGTTATTATGTTTTATTGGATTAGAATTTCAGCTCTGCGGTTTTTGGCACGTCCTTCGGAGGTGCTGTTGTCGGATGCCGGATTACGGTCGCTTTCAGCGGATGTCTCAATGGCATCTGATGCCACGCCTGCTGCTGCCATCTTTTGTTTGATAAAATCAGCACGCATGGCGCTGACTTTTTCCTTTGCCCATTCAGGCCCGATAGCATCTGAATGGCCGGTTACCCTTACTTTCTTGCCGGCATTAGCGGACAGGTATTGTTTTACCAGTTCAAAATGATGGGTGTTTTCGGCCGTTATTTCACAAACACCCTTGTTGAAATCAAAATAGATGATGTGCGTGGGTGGAACAGGGATCTCCGGCACAGCAACAGCTGCCTGAAGTGTATCGGCGGCTGCCGCAACGGCTTCTCCGGCAGGCATGACGGCCTCAACCGAAGCCTTCCCACAAAGGCAGTCTTTTCTGATCTTGCATACATAAACATAGGATGATCCTGCTATCCATAATAACAACAGGACAGACAACAGAATAATTGCATTTCTCATTATCTTTCTTTTTTAATAAATGTATAAAAAAAAACTGACTGTACCATTTCTTTTCAAATAAAAGTATGCGCTGCCAAAACATTTAGCCCCCAAAACCATAGGCGCCATCTGCCAGATATTGACATAAAATCACCAATAATTACTATATTGCTGTTGTGAAATTTTATTATTGCTGTCATGAAAAAAAGTGTTTTTTTAATCGTATGGATTGCGCTGATTGTATCCTGCATTTTGCCGTCACAATTGCTTGCCCAGAGCATCCAGTCACAGTTGGGAGATAATATTGACCTGGTGGTTTCAAAGGATGGGACAGGAGATTACCTGACCATTCAGGAGGCCATCAGCGCCATACCGGACGATAATCCCACCCGTAAGGTTATTTTTATAAAGAACGGTACCTATTATGAAAAAGTGGTTGTCCCTGTAAGAAAGACAAATATTACCATGATCGGGGAGGATATGGACAGCACGGTTCTGGTGTATGATGACAGTCCTGCCAAAGGCAGCACTTATTGGACCATGAACACCGCCACGATCCGTGTTGATGCTGATGATTTCTGGGCCATGAACATGACCATTTCCAATTCAGCCGGTAATGCCGGCCAGGCGTTAGCGCTATACGGCAACGGTGACCGGCAGATCTATACGCATTGCCGGTTCGTTGGATATCAGGACACTTATTATATCACCCTCAGGGTCCGGAATTATTTCAAGGATTGCTTTATTGAAGGGGCAACAGACTATATTTTCGGATTTGGGGTGGCTGTGTTTGACAGTTGCCAGATTCATTCACTGCCGGGCGGTTATATTACAGCAGCTTCTACTCCGCTGGACTACAAATACGGCCTGGTATTCAGGGATTGCAGCCTCACAACTCCGCCCAAAGCAACCGGTGTATCATTGGGACGCCCCTGGTTTGACTATGCAAGAACCGTATATCTGAAATGCTGGGAGGCCTCCGGTATCACTAAGGGGGGTTGGTCACCCTGGGCCGGAAGGGAAGCTACTTGTTATTATCGCGAATACCAGTGTTTTGGACCCGGATCGGATACGACAGGCAGAGTATCATATGGCAGGCAGCTGACTGACCAGGAAGCGGAAAAATATAGTACGGACACCATCTTCGCACTTTCAAACTTTCCGGTCGATGCAGTTCATGATACGGCTGAGATATTCGTTCCCTACAGAAGATTTGATGCAAATGCAGCCGTGCTGCAGCCGGAACTGTTCTTTATGGCCGGGAAGGATACTTTTTTAACCTATCCGGCTGCTGACTGGAAAGTGAATGTTGACCAGGATTCCCTCTACCGGATTGTAAAAAGCAATACAGCAGCAGTGCTGGATTCGGTCAACGGCATCCTCACAGTGCAGGGCCTTCTATGCAATAATGAACCCATTCCCGGTTTTGATCTTTCCAAAACCATGTATGGAGTAGAACTGAGTGATGCAGATACCGTGCCTCCCGTTATCTCGGCCATTACGCCGGACGGACTGGTATTCGTCACCTATCCTAAGACCATACCCGGTTATACTACCGTTACCATAACCTCGAAAAACAAGTTGAATCAATCGAAGTTTCTTATTTATAACTCAAAAGACTCCGCTTACTGGAATACAGACCTGAAATACATCACCTACAATTCGGGAAAGGATACGATCAAAATCCAGCCTGGTGTATATGATTATAATGTGGTGCTTCCTGCGGGTACAACAACGGCTCCGGCATTAAGCCCCAGGATTGTCGTCGCCGGTACTGTCTTTGTTATCACTCCGCCCGCTTCCCTTCCGGGTACGGCCACCATTGAGGTCACGGCCATTGATACCGCTACCCGGGATAATTATCGCATTCATTTCACCGTGATGAGCGGTATCGGTGATATGGAAACAGGATCTGACATCATGGTTTTACAGAATCCGTTCACGGACTTTATTAAGATTTCTGTTAACCATTACAAATCATCCTCCCTGCGATTTGACCTGTTTGATATAACCGGCCGGCTGGTATTATCGAAGGAATATAAAGGATTACAGCAGGGACATAACCAGTTGGATATAAATGCCGGACATTTTCAGCCGGGGATCTATTACTATAGCATTAAATCCGGCGCTAGTGGAATAGCAGGAAAACTGATGAAGACAAAGTGAAGGAGAATTGGTTGACCTGGACGGCAGGCAGGTCTTGGTTCTTGTTTCTAATAGAATAACTTTGCTTTCTGAATCAACGTATACAAACAGTAGGATTTATCACAAAGTTGCTTACAGATGAGTTTTAGGATCCTGTTTTGCCTGGTATGCTGTATCTCAGCCGGTGTTAATGCCCAGCTTACAGACACATCGCTTTTGTATTCAAATCTGCCGCTGGTTGTCATCAACACCAACGGCCAGGACATTTATGACGAACCGAAGATTACGGCGGAACTAAAAATCATATATAATGGATCACCGGCATTAAACCACCATTCCGACCCGGGAAATATTTATGAAGGTCTCTGCGGCATTGAATACCGGGGCTATTTTTCACAATGGCTTCCGCAGAAACCCTATGGATTTGAAACACGTGATGAACTGGGAAATAACAGGAATGTTTCCCTGCTGGGGATGCCCAGTGAAAACGACTGGATATTGCTGGCCAATTACAACGATAAAACATTCATGCGCAACATGCTGGCATTCTGTCTTTTTGAAAGCATGGGCCATTATGCACCGCGTGCTTACGTTTGCGAGGTTATAGTGAATGACTCCTATGATGGCATTTATATCCTCACCGAAAAGATCAAGCGCGACGACCACAGGGTGGACATAGCTAAGCTTGATGAGGACGATAATGCCGGAGACAGCCTTACGGGAGGGTATATTTTCAAAACGGACTATTACGATGAAACCAATAGCTGGCTGAGCCAATATTCTCCTATGGACCGGCCGGACGGACTAGTTTATTTTGTTTATGAATACCCTGATCCGGGAATTTTGACGACTGACCAGAAAAACTATCTGAAGGATTTCGTCAACTCGTTTGAGACGGTATTATACGGTGCTGCTTTCGACGATCCGCAACAGGGCTACCGGTCTTTTATCAATGTGAATTCATTTATCGATTATTTCATCATCGGGGAGTTATCCCGCAATGTGGATGCCTATAAGAAAAGCGCATTCTTTTTCAAGGAAAAGGAAAACAAGGGAGGCCTGATCAGCAGGGGTCCGGTATGGGACTTCGACTGGGCCTGGAAAAACATGAATGATAATTGCGATATATTCGCTGCTATGGATGGCTCCGGCTGGGCATACAAGGTGAACGAGTGCAAAGACTGGCCGGTGGCCCCTGGCTGGATGGTAAGGCTATTGGACGACAAATCCTTTCAGGATGAATTGTTTACACGATATACCACATTACGCAAAACTTTTTTAAGCGAAGAAAGCCTGAATCAATACGTTGATTCGGTGGCTTTGCTGGTTGATGATGCCCAGGCACGCCATTATGAAAGATGGCCGATCCTTGGCATTAATGTGGGTACACCTGAAGTGGATTATCAGCCGGATACCTATGCCGGTGAGATTGCTAAATTCAAAGACTGGATTCAAAAAAGGTTAACCTGGCTTGATGCGAACATGCCGGGCGAACTGATCGTCAGCAGCAGGGATGCCAGGACTGATAACTTAACAGTTTTAAGGTTATTCCCCAATCCTGCCAGTGGCCTTTTATTCATTGAATCGGACCAGGCTATCCAAAAGATAGAGATCTATAATGCTGCAGGTGCTCCCGTGATCGTTAACCTGACAGGAGGCATTTATTCATCAGCCATTGATGTGAGCCGTCTGGCACCGGGCCTGTATATTGCAAAAATCACCTTTGACAAAAATGCAATGGTGACCAGAAGGTTTGTAGTGAAGTGAAGCGTTTAAACAGTATTTACTTCACCCGTCAGGTCCTGTCATTCGGGACGGATCCGTATTAATGCTTTTACTCTCTTACTCCGGAAATTTTTCCCGGTTCGCAATATCCCAGATACTTAAAAATCCCAGCCGGATGATATCGGTCATTTTCGCGATGTCTGCCTTATTGGAGTGATCCCGCTGTTTATGATAGTCGTCGTGAAAACCGGCCATATAGTAAAAAACAGGGATATCTTTTTTCGCAAATGAATTATGATCACTTCCGCCGGAAGGCTTTTCTTTGGGTTTATAATCAATCTGCAGTCCCAATGCATTGGCCTCATTATACTTCCGGCTGATTTCTTCCAGCACATGGCAGGACCGGGTATAAATCATGGAGCACTTAACTCCTGCGGAATCGTCTTTGGCATTGCGCGAGATCATATCATAATTCAGGTAAGCGACAATTTTTCCTGCAGGCGGATGATCAACAAAATACGTTGAACCCAGCATCCCGCTTTCTTCGGCTGTCCAGGCGGCAAAAACAATCGTGCGTTTTGGTTTGATCCCTGTGGCCATACAGGCTTTGGCAATACTCATTACGGCCGTTGTGCCCGATGCGTTGTCATCAGAACCATTGTAAACTATTCCTTCATATTTTCCGAGGTGATCATAATGACCTCCCACCACAATAATTTCGGCGGGATTTTCGCCTTCGATCATGCCCAGGACGTTCCGTACCTTTATCACAGATTGCCTGACCGTTGTCCTGAACCGCACCTTTTTATCCCGCAGTTCCTTTGAATCAGGTTTCATGTTTTCCTGAACCTGTTGTTCAAAGGACACAAGGCTGACTTTTGTTCCGCCCGTCAGTTCGTTGGCCACCCTCAGGGTGGCAATAAAAACAGGAATGCTATTGGACAGGCTATCCCCCGGGAAATATATACGGTCATGATAGGTTGGCTTTCTTGGGACATCGCCTTCATAATCATTGTAATTGTATCGGAAAACGTTGACAGCAAATTTTAGTATAATATCCCTTACGGAATAGACCATTATTACAGCTACAGCGCCTTTTTCCATGGCAACTTTATTTCGGTCCATTTCATTGCGGTACTTGGTCCACTCATTACCGGCAGGATGAAACTTCCGGTATGCCGCTGAGGCTGTATCCCGGTGACCCGGATATCCTGCCAGCCGCAGCACAACCTTGCCTTTTACATTCAGTCCTTTATAGTCATCATAGTCATTTTCCTTATTCACCAGGCCATACCCGGCAAAAACCACGGGGAATTCACCTTCCTGGCTTATGACAGGCCTGTTTTCAAACATGAAATCATGGTTATATTCGAAACTGGTGATCTTCCTTGAGTCTCCCGTTTGAGTGACGATGGAAAGCTCATGATCTTCAGACGGTGAGGATTTCATTAGTCCAAATTCCTGGAAATATCGGTTTACCCGGGTGTCTGTCCGTTGCATATCAAAAGCATCCGCTTTCCCGTAATAGCTTTGGGCATTGTCCCCGGGTTGGAGTCCATATACCTGAAACATGGAGGCAATATAATCCGCTGCCAGGTCAATCCCTTTTTCACCGGTCTCCCTTCCTTCCATCCAGTCGGATGCCAGAAAGTCAAGCTGGCCTTTTACGGACAGTTCGGAAATGGCATCCAGTCCTTTTTTTAATGGAACATCCTGTGAATGAATGGGTAATATTGCGATAAAAACAAGCCATATAAAAGGCATATATCTTTTCATGTTGTTATGGTTTGATGTGAAAGAAATAAAGATACAAATAAAAGTCATTTCGATTGCATTTGCTTAACGGCTATCAGACGGTCATAATCCCAGGATGAATCATAATGATAAACAAAAAAGGCATAATCATTCACGGTTTCATAATGGTTGCCTTCGAGGTACCCCATATCAATAATACCTGAATTTTCCGGAAGGTATCCGAACAGGTAATTATAAAATCCCTGCTTAAGCAATAAGACCTTTTCATATTGACGCTGTTCGGAACTATAGGACATCCTGCCTTTATCTTTTACTGATCCGTCCGTCAGCTCACCGGTGATGCAGATCTCACCGTCGGTGAAAGGGATCTGTGCCTTCAGCAAAAAATTTACCTGCACATAGTCAGCTTCCGTATGCCTGTCCTGAGATCGCTCACGGCTAATATAAAACCTGCCGTTTATATCCGGCTGGGTGAAATAAGGATCAAAAGCCCTTGATTCACCTTCCTTAAGAAATACATGATAATAAGGTGGCTGAAAATCAATACGGCTTATGTGTTCGGCTTCGTATTTCATGCTTTTTATGTCGAAGTAACGGAATTCATTGCCCCCGTCAAAAACAATTTCGTTGTTTCCTCCGTAGTTTATGGCTGACGGCCCCACAAAACGGGGTTTTGTGATTCTCTGATCCGTCTGGTTGTTCCCGTTTTGCCGGATCAGTATCGTAATGTCCCTGGCAGGATCATTGATCGTATAACCATTAAGATTCAGACTGATTTCAATTTCCTGTCCTGTCGCATATTTTTCACCCGAAGGTTGTCTGATGGTCGCATCCAAAGCAATGAGAGATTCGGTAAAATGGCATTGCCTGATCAGCACCGGATTTTCCGGATCATTGTTTTCATAAACGAGCAGGGCATAGTTGCCGCTTATTTTGGGCATGGCTTCTTCAACAGGAAATACCAGGCAATAATGGAAATAATCACAGGTTGTGTTAAAGGAATGTGTTATTTTTTCGATACGCCCTGAGCCGAATCCGTCAAGATACTCCTGTTGCTCCAAAGGGGAAGGCTCCCATCGTGAATTACAGTGGATGAGGGTGTACGAAAAACTGCGTTGCTGCTGGGACAAATCATCGAAATGCAGTTCCAGCTTTTTACCCGAGTTCAGATCCATGACAGGGAGCGTCAGCGCAGAATCTTCATGATGCAGCATAACCGTGTGAATGTTTTCATCATTCACAAGGTTTTCATATTTCCCTGAAAAATTTCCGGTTTGTGCAGAACAACTTTTTATTTGTGTTGTTAATTGGCTAACAAGCATTGTTATTACCATAACAACAGGATAGGGGCTCTTGTAGGAACTCATTAAACGATTGATAATCTTCATAATATTTTCATTAAAAAAGAAATTTAATGTTCTCTGACCAACTGTTTCAAAATTATCTAATTTTATTGTCCTAAATAAAAATACGCAACTATAATGCCGCAAGTATATAAAATCAGGAAAGGTTTAAACATTAACCTGAAGGGGAAGGCCGAAAAAATATTTGTCAAGGCTGAGATGGCTGAACATTATGCGGTAAAACCATCCGATTTTCATCTGCTTGTCCCTAAACTTGAGGTAAAGGAAGGGGATAGCGTGAAGGCGGGATCTGTATTGTTTCATGATAAAAACAATCCTGCCATTAAATTTACTTCGCCTGTCAGTGGTGTCGTTTCATCCATTAATCGTGGAGAACGCCGCATCATCAGGGAGGTGGTCATTAAATCCGCTGCTGACCAGGTATATGAACAGTTTCCCAAAGGCGATCCTGCCGGGATGGACCGGGAGGCCATTGTGGCAAATCTTCTAAGCAGCGGCCTCTGGCCGGCCATCAGGCAAAGACCATACAACATTGTTGCCAATCCCGTCAATACACCCAAATCCATTTTCATTTCTGCCTTTGATACGGCACCGCTTGCCCCCGACTTCGATTTTTTGATCAAAGGATCAGAACAGGATTTCCAGGCCGGGATTGATGTCTTGTGCAGGCTCACTCCCGGGAAGGTTCACATTAACATCAGCGACGAATACCCTGCCTCCTCGGCTTTTTCCAGGGCCGGCAACGCTCAGGTGAATTATTTCAGGGGGCCACATCCGGCCGGCAATGTTGGTGTGCAGATCCACCGGATTGATCCTGTCAACAAGGGAGATTTTGTATGGACGGTCGGCCCGCAGGAAGTCATTATGATGGGCAGGTTGTTCCAGAAAGGCATTTATGACGCTTCAAAAGTGGTTGCCTTAACCGGTTCTGAAGTGATAAAAGCCAGATATTATAAACTGATCAGTGGTGCCTGCATAAAAAGCATAACCGGGAACAATATCACGGAAGGCTGCCAGCGCTATATCAGCGGCAATGTTCTAACCGGCAGTCAAATCGAACCGGTAGGTTATCTGGGTTATTATGATGCTCAGGTAACCGTTATTCCCGAAGGTATTGAATCGGAATTTCTGGGTTGGGCCATGCCGGGATTAGACAAATACAGCCTGTCGCGTACATTTTTTTCATGGCTTGCCCCGCGGCGGGAATATGAGGTGAATACCAATATGCATGGAGGGCATAGGGCATTTGTCGCCACCGGGGTATATGAAAAAGTGCTGCCCATGAAAATTTATCCCATGCAGCTTTTTAAGGCCATCATGTTTGAAGATATTGATCTTATGGAAAAGCTGGGTATTTATGAGATCGCCGAAGAAGATGTGGCGTTGTGCGAGTTTGCCTGTCCTTCAAAAACAGAACTCCAGGCCCTCGTTAGAAGAGGCCTCGATCTGATGATCAAGGAAATGAGCTGATTGTAAACCAAAATATGCTATTGAATGAAGTTCCTGAGGAAGTATATAGACAGCATAAAGCCTCAATTTAAGAAAGGCGGGAAATTTGAGAAGCTTAGTGCGACTTTTGATGCATTCGAGACTTTTCTTTTTGTCCCTGATAAAGTTACCCGAAGCGGTGCCCATATCCGCGACAGCCTTGACATGAAGCGCCTGATGTCGGTGGTTGTGATGGCTATGTTACCCTGCCTGCTTTTTGGCATGTACAATGTGGGTTACCTTCATTATAACCTCACCGGTGAGGCCAAAACCTTTTGGCAGATATTTGGATTCGGCTTTCTGAAAGTCTTTCCCATCGTTGTAGTATCCTATGTTAGCGGTCTGGCCATTGAGTTTATTTTTGCACAGGTAAGGGGACATGAGGTGAACGAAGGTTTTCTGGTGACAGGAATGCTTATCCCGCTTGTGGTCCCGGTTAATATTCCCTTGTGGATGGTAGCTGTGGCTACGGCTTTTGCCGTTATTATCGGAAAAGAAGTATTCGGGGGTACCGGTATGAATGTTCTCAATCCAGCGCTTACGGCAAGGGCTTTTCTTTTCTTTGCCTATCCGGGTAATATGACAGGCGACAGGGTATGGGTTGCCGGTATTCAGGGTTCGGGCATGCCCGATACAGCAACCGGTGCAACCGTATTGGGAAACCTGCTTCAATCGGTTGCCGATAAGGAAACATACAGTGCGATTGCTTCAAAATTACCCGGCGATTTAGATGCTTTTCTTGGCTTTGTTCCTGGCTCCATTGGTGAAACTTCCAAGCTGGCCATCCTGATCGGAGCTTTTATCCTGATTTATACCGGAGTGGGCAGCTGGAAAATAATAGTTTCAACCGTAATGGGAGGACTGGTGATGGGCTGGCTGCTGAATGCTTTCTCAGCCAATGCCTATATGGAATTACCTGCTTACAGGCATTTGCTGTATGGTGGTTTTGCTTTCGGCGCTGTTTTTATGGCAACGGATCCGGTAACCGCATCACAAACCGAAAGGGGAAAATGGATATACGGATTTTTGATCGGTATGCTGGCCATCCTGATCCGTGTGGTGAATCCTGCCTATCCTGAAGGCATGATGCTGGCCATCCTGCTGATGAACGTGTTTGCACCCCTGATCGACCATTATGTGGTTGAGGCCAATATCAAAAGACGCTTGCGCCGGCTGAAAAGAGCGCCCGTGAAGTTGAATAATCAATAAATCTGAAGGATCATGAATGTTCAGAGCAACCGTTACACCTTTATCTATTCTTCCATCATCGTCATTGTGGTGGCCACCCTGCTTGCACTGGCTGCAACAGCCCTGAAGCCTGCCCAGGACCGCAATGTGGAAATAGAAAAAAAACAGAATATACTCTCCTCGGTCAGGGTTAATTCAACCCGGGAAGATGTGCAGCCATTATATGATCAGTATATCTCCGGCAGCTATACAATCAACAGCAAAGGCGAAAAGGTTGAGGGCGTTGACCCTTTTACGATCAACCTGCGGGAAGAACTTAAAAAACCCCTTGAGGAAAGAAATATGCCGGTATTTGAATGCACGAAAAAGGACAGCCTCATCCTGGTTATTCCCGTTTACGGCAAAGGATTATGGGGCCCTATATGGGGATATATTTCCCTGATGAAGGATAAACCTGCCCGGGCTGATTCGGCAGTTTATATTCCTTATAAAAGGATATACGGTGCCATTTTTGATCATAAAGGAGAAACACCCGGCCTTGGAGCAGAAATCAATCAGACTTTTTTTCAGCTTCCCTTTCGCGACAAAGTCATTTTCGACAATAAAGGTTTGTTCACTTCCATAAAAGTCGTCAAGGGAGGAAGTGATGCGGCTTCCCTTAATGAGGTTGATGGCATATCGGGCGGGACAATCACCAGCAAAGGCGTACAGGCAATGCTCGATACCTGCCTTGCCGGATATCAAACGTTTTTCAAATCTTCAAAATAACAGCAGTATGGCTTTAAAAAACTTGAAATTACTGACCAATCCGCTCAATAATGAAAATCCCATTACGGTCCAGGTGCTCGGCATCTGCTCGGCACTGGCTATAACGATACAGGTGAAGCCGGCGCTGATCATGGCCCTTTCCGTTATCGTGGTGACCGGATTCTCCAACCTCATTATCGCATCCATACGGAATACCATACCGCCAAGGATCAGGATTATTGTGCAGTTGGTCGTCATTGCCGCCCTCGTGATTATTGTTGATCAGCTTTTGAAAGCTTATGTGTATGATGTCAGCAAAAAACTTTCTGTATTTGTTGGCCTTATCATCACAAATTGCATCCTGATGGGTCGCCTCGAAGCTTTTGCCATGGCCAATAAACCATGGGAATCATTCATCGACGGCATCGGGAACGGATTAGGATACGGACTGATCCTGGTCATTGTTTCTGTTCTGCGGGAATTGTTCGGAAGCGGTTCATTGCTGGGCTATCAGCTGATACCGGAATCCTTTTATCAGCTGGGTTATAGGGACAACGGGCTTATGATCCTGCCTCCCATGGCCCTGATTACGGTTGGTGTTATTATCTGGGTTCAGCGCAGCAGAAACCGGAAATTGATCGAAAAATAATAGTTTAACAGCATTATCGCATAGCATATGGAAAACCTGTTTGACCTTTTTATCCGGAATGTCTTTATCGATAATATGATCTTTGCCTACTTTCTGGGCATGTGTTCCTACCTGGCTGTTTCAAAAACTCTCAAGACTTCGATAGGACTGGGCATTGCCGTGATCTTTGTTATCACGGTGACGGTCCCCGTGAACTGGCTGCTGGAAAACTACCTGCTGAAAGCTGGAGCCCTGAAATGGCTCGGGCCTGCTTTTGCCGAATATGACCTCAGCTTTCTCAGCTTCCTGTTGTTTATCGCTGTTATAGCCGCTATTGTTCAGCTCATTGAAATGGTGGTTGAAAAATTTTCGCCTGCCCTGTATAATTCATTGGGGATATTTTTGCCCCTTATAGCTGTTAACTGTGCTATTTTAGGGGCTTCACTGTTCATGCAGGAACGCGAATACGGTACCATTACTGAAGCGGCTGTCTATGGCTTCGGTTCAGGCTTCGGTTGGGCGCTTGCTATCGTGGTCCTTGCCGCCATCCGTGAAAAGATCAGGTATTCCGATATTCCTGCACCGTTAAGGGGGCTGGGTATTTCCTTTATCCTGACGGGACTGCTGGCAATCGCATTCATGGGATTTATGGGTATTAAAATATAAGGGTTCAATTGAAATAAGTTATATCGTATGAGCATCGGTCAAATTATTCTGCTGAGCATTGTCGTCTTTTTAGGGGTCATCATGTTGCTGGTTGCCATGCTGTTGTATGCCAAAAACAAGCTTACACCAAAAGGCAAGGTAAAGATCACCATCAATGAAGAAAAGGAAGTTGAAGTGAATCCGGGTTCTACGTTGCTGTCAACCCTTTCACAGGAAAAGCTTTTTCTCCCGTCAGCCTGTGGCGGTGGAGGGACCTGCGGATTATGCCGCTGCCAGATAGAATCAGGCGGAGGATCAATTCTTCCCACGGAAGTCGGCTTTTTTACCCGCAGGCAGATGAACGAAAACTGGCGACTGGGTTGTCAGGTGAAGGTCAGGGAGGATATGGTTATAAAAGTGCCTGAAGAGGTGCTGGGGATCAAAAAATGGGAATGCGAAGTGGTCTCTAACCGCAATGTGGCAACTTTCATAAAAGAATTCGTGGTCAAGTTGCCTCCCGGAGAAGCCCTGCATTTCAAATCGGGAGGCTACATACAGATCGATGTCCCGGCCTATGAGATGTCATTCCGCGATATAGAAGTGGAAGAACAATTCCGTGATGAATGGGATAAATACAAAATGTGGGATCTGAAGATGAAGAATACGGAAGAGACTTTCCGCGCCTATTCAATGGCCAACCATCCTGCAGAAGGGAATATCATCAAACTCAATATCAGGATTGCCACTCCGCCATGGGACAGGGCCAGGGGTGCATTCTTGAACGTTCCGCCCGGCATATGCTCTTCCTATATTTTCTTCAGAAAACCGGGAGATAAAGTTGTTGTTTCAGGGCCCTACGGTGAATTCTTTATTAAGGATACAAACCGGGAAATGGTATATATCGGGGGAGGCGCAGGTATGGCCCCCCTGCGTTCGCACATATTCCATCTTTTCCAGACCTTGAAAACCAGCCGTAATATTACGTATTGGTATGGAGCGCGGTCAAAACGGGAGATATTTTATGAAGAAGAATTCCGGAAAATCGAAAAGAAATATCCGAACTTTAAATTCAACATAGCACTCTCCGAGCCAAAACCCGAGGATAACTGGAAAGGATATACCGGATTTATTCACCAGGTGCTGTATGATGAATACCTGAGCAAACACGAAGAGCCCGAAGATGTTGAATATTATCTCTGCGGCCCCCCTGTGATGAATGAGGCAGTTCAGAAAATGCTCTATAATCTTGGCGTTCCCGAAGAGATGATCGATTTTGACGATTTCGGGGGATGAAGAAGGGACAAGGGACAAGCCTGCCTGCCGGCAGGCAGGGGACAAGTTGTGTGAGCATTGGATATTGAGTATTGAGGAAGGTAACCGGTAACTTAACTACTTACTTCTAACTTCTAAATTCTAACTTCTAACTACTTCTTTCAAATTATGAAAAACAACTTATTCCGCGCCCTCATCCTGGTCTTCGTTATAGCTGTCATACTTTTCATCAGCCTGAGGAACACCAGGGGCCAGTATATTAAACTTGCCGGCCTGGTCCAGGGAACATCCTATCATATCACTTATAAGAGCCGGCAGGGAAAAAACCTTCAGCAAGAAATTGATTCCCTCCTGGCTGACTTTGACCGCTCATGTTCCATCTATCTTCCGGGTTCTGTCATTTCAAGGATAAATCATAATGATCCCACGGTTGAGGCAGATGCAAAGCTGATCGCGATTTTTAACAAATCCGTAGAGGTCAACAGGGAAACCGGAGGGGCTTTTGATATCACCGTTGGTCCGCTTGTGAATGCCTGGGGATTCGGATTCACGGCTGGTTCCGAAACAGACAGCAATACTATTGACAGCCTGATGCAATTTATCGGCATGGACAAGGTGAAGTTATCAGGCAACAAAATAATCAAGGAGAATCCCAACGTCATGCTTGATGTTAACGCTATTGCACAGGGATATTCTGTGGATATCATCGCTCATTATCTCGAAAAGCTGAGGGTAAAGAACTATATGGTGGAGATCGGGGGAGAAGTAAGGACCAGGGGGCGCAATGATAAAGGGAATATCTGGCGCATCGGTATCGATAAACCCCTGGAAGGCAATGTGACTCCCGGTGAAAATCTGCAGGCCATCCTGCAACTCGACCGGAAATCATTGGCTACCTCGGGAAATTACCGGAAATTTTATGAAAAGGACGGGGTCAAATATGCCCATACCATTGATCCCAAAACAGGCTATCCGGTGATATCAAACCTGCTCAGCACCACTGTAGTAGCCGATGATTGCATGACGGCCGATGCTTATGCCACCGCTTTTATGGTGATCGGGCTGAATAGGACCATTGATTTCCTTGATCAGCATAAAACACTGGATGCCTATCTGATCTACAGCGACGAAAAAGGACAATACAACGTATATATTTCCAAAGGATTCAGCCGTTACATGGCGGAACAACTGTAAACATTTTACAGTTGCCTGGTGCAGCAATTCTCTATGCCGCAACCACAGCCGGGAGTAATTCCATCGTGCGTTAAATTTCTTGAGCAGGAACCGTGTTGTATGGTATTTCTTCTGCCTAAGAGTAAACCCATTCCGACCGACAGCATGGATATCCCGATCAGAACAAGACAGACGATCAAAAGAGTCAGAAAATTCATAAACATCATGATTGGTTATTGTAGTAACAAATAATTAAGAAGTTGGTTTAATGAGACTGGCTTTCCGGCGGACAATCCATTTAAGGCATTAAAAGCAAAATATTGGATCTGATTTGTAAAAAAAGAATATCGAACAAAACCTGTCACCGTTATCTGGCAATAGTTAGTTCTTCAGGATTGATTTTTACCGTAGGGTTTAATTTCCCGTAACGCTGCCTCTCTTCGCATTTCGGGCAGGTCAATCCCAGTTTCCGCATCTCACTGTTGCGGCCGATCTCGGTTTCAGGGAATCTTTTCTTCCTGAAAAAAACATTGAAACCCAGGAACACAAAGGATATCAGCACGACTGCAAGAATGATGAAAACAAAATTCAGCATGATTCAACGGTATTTCTTAATGCAAATTTATGAATAATATAATAATAGTAGGTTCCCGAGAACCGGTTACCGGTTACAGTTTACCGGTCACCTTCTTCTCCTCCGCTGCGTGCTGCAGCTCCCGATACCATGCCTCGTCATATTTCTCGCGAAGCGCCTGTGCAGTAAACACATACACAGGGGTCTGAAGGGATTCACCCAGTGCCCTGGCTGGGTCGCAGACAGGCCAGATGTCGTAATTAACGGCATCATATGTCCTGTATTTTTTAATCCGGACCGGATACAGGAAGCAGGAGATGGGTTTCCTGAATGGTACTGCCCCCGCCATAAAGGCATTTTCAATGCCGCACCGGGCGATACCCTCTTCGAAAACGGCATAAGCACATTCCTTCCCGTCAACCAGCGGGGTAACGCAATCATTTTCAGTATCGATGACCGAAGTTCCCAGTTTCTCAATGGCTTTAATACCCTCAGGCCGGAGAAAAGGCTTAATGGAAGAAAAGATCTGCTTTAAAACAGTCTTCTCGTCCTCATTAACAGGGGCCCCGGAGTCTCCAAGAACACAACAGGCCCCCTTGCATTTTTCAAGATCGCAGGTGAACTGTTGGGTAACCAGATCGTCACTTATATTGGTATTACCGATCTGAATCATGGCGTTAGATTTGTAAATCGTTAATAAAGATGCCTGTTGTCTCCTGTAGGGACGATCAAAAGGCAGATACTTTCATGAATGGTAAAAGTAGTTTAATTTTTTGCGGGTGAAACATTATTAAAAACGTTCAGATCAACAGGCTTCAACATTATTTATAAGGTTTTTTTTCTATCTCCATGCCTTGCCTGACGGGAAAATAATAGACTGACTTTTTAAAGGTACATCCGATGACAGGATATGATTTGACTTTTTCCTGCCATTGTTCCTGAGGTTTTTTGAGTAGGGCATTTATCACCAGCGTATCTCCTTTATGGTATCGGTTGAGTTTTTCCGGACGGTTCACATTGCGGATCTTGAAATCACATCCCAGCTGGTCAACGGTAATGCTTACAAACTTAAGCCTGGCTGAACCCTTTTGCACCACCAGTCTGATCTCATAGTCCACTCCTTTTCCGGTTTCTTTCCTGCCGCCGGTCCATTCCTGCCTTGTGGCTTCCAGTATGCGGATCAGTTCCGGATTCTGCTGGAGGAGCAGGTATAGTAAAAGAATATGCAGCATATGGTATTGCATTACAGACGATGAGTAAAGATAGGTATTTCCTGTAATATAATGACCTAACGAACATCGCTTACCGTGAACCTGCCCGTATGCATTGCTGCCGACGGATGACTTATTTGATAAATCTGAACTGTGTATTTCCTCCTGAGTCTGATTTTATCAATCCGCAATATACTCCTGCCGGCAGATTGGCCACATCAAGGGTAAGGGTAGCCGATCCTGCCGGTATATTGATTTCTTTTATGAGGACCTGTTGTCCGGCAGAATTATATATGGCTAATATTTCCTGGTGCGATGCTGCGGAAACGAGTTCAATATGCAGGATGTCTTTTACCGGAACCGGGTATACGGCCCTGATAAAGTCACTGGAATGATCCGTCAATCCTGTTGCGCCATCAGTGTTAACGGCAATTTCGCGCGTAAGGGCAATATTGCCTTCGGTATCGTAGACTTTCAGGATGACAATGTATTCACCCTCCGCGGTGTAGGTATGGTTAACATTGGATCCCTGTGAAACGGTTCCATCCCCGAATTCCCAAACGCAATTATAATCCGCGCTAAATACAGGTAAACAGAAAGCAAATTTCATTCCGTCCTTTTCATATTCCCAGTTGCCCCAGAGCGTGTCATAAGGCATTGAACTGCCGCCGCTGAACATAAATGATCCTGTGATATAGCAGCCGTCAGGGTCGATGGCGGTCACCTGGTACTCTGAGCTGGTACAGAGCCCTTCAACACTGCTTTCCTGAGATCCTGTTGACCACCAGAATGACTGCGCCTCCGCTTTATTTCCAAAGGCATCAATAAGGCTCACCGAAGCACTTCCGTCACAGTTATACTGTGAGCTTACGATCATGTCAGTTTGTATGGAAAGCCGGTAATTGCATAATCCGGGTTCAGGATACCGGCCCTCGAAGTAAGAGGTCTCGCAATAGGTATCCGAGCACCTGTCGGCCGTGGTAGTGGTAAGGCATATAGTATAATAACCGCTGAATTCAAACCGGTGTTGCGGGGATTTTTCGAAAGAAATGGTCCCGTCACCCAGATCCCATTGCCAGGATACGATCGCTTGCGATGTGTCGCTTACAAACTGGTAGATGGGAGGCAGGGAAGAAACCCAGTCGAGGTTATAATGCCAGAAGTATGCATGGCACTCGGATACCTCCTCAATGCAATCGATGCGGACTATCCTGCCCGCCATGCAAATGCTTGCGAGATCGTCAAGTTCGGTGTAGGAAAGTCTGACCCGCTGTCCGGCTTTCAGGATGAAATCAGGCACGATTACTGCCGGCTCAAGAATAGGACCGTTGTCGAGCTGAATGATCAACCCGCAGGCATCAAGCCCGGTATAGTCAAGAACGGTCCCGAACAGGCTGCAGGGCTCCTGGATCCCGACAAGGATGCTGTCACAGTATTGACTCGTGCAACTGTCGGCCGTCAGTATTTCCAGGCAAATTGTATAGGTTCCCGGGTTGGTATAGGTGTGTATGGGATCCCGTTCATAAGATTCGCTGCCGTCACCAAACGACCAGTGCCAGCTTACAGGCATTCCTCGGGATTGATCAAAGAACATATAGGTGTTTAAAGCCGGGAAAGGAACGGAATCCGGAGGCCTGACGGAAGATATGGGTGTCTGATCAACCGGATAACCAAACCAATATGCCTGGCAGTCTTCCGTTTTACCTTCGAAATAAAGGGTTGTGCAATAATATGATTTGCACCCGTTAATGGCTTTTGCCGTAAGGCATACGGTATAGTAACCGCTGTATTCAAACTGGTGTATGGGGCTGTTATCATAAACCTGGTGCCCATCGCCGAAATCCCAGTAATACCATCCGATGGAGTCAGATGAATAGGGAACAAAATGGTACTGGAGAGGATAACTTTCCAGGGTCTGAATGTCAAAATAGGTCCGGCAATCGGTTTGCATGGTATCTTTTCCGGCATAAACCATTTGGCAATAGGTGCACACCTGTCCATCGGACTTTGTCCTAGTATGGCATACGTTATAGGCACCTTCTCCGGGAAACCGGTGGAGGGGATTTTGTTCACCGGATAAAGTCCCGTCTCCAAAGTCCCAGATTGAGGTAAGATTATCATTATCGTAAGCTGCCTGAAACCTGAAATTTCCAATGTTTTCCACAGAATCGCGGTAAAAATAGAAATAAGCATTGCATTCCGGCTGTATGTCGGGCTGGCCCACAATAAAAGTCCTGCAGAAATCACTTTGGCAACCCGTGGCAGTGGTGATGGTAAGGCATGCCATCACGGTATCGCTATAGTGCTCATAGAAATGCAATGGATTTATTTCATTGCTGGTAGTGCCATCTCCAAAATCCCATATCCGTTGAGTTGCATCACCGATCGAGTAATCATTAAACTGGTAAGGGTATGCTTCAACCAGGGTCCTGATGCTGTCGTTAAAATAAAACTGAAACACAGCTTTGCAATCCGGCATTGAATCTTTCCCATAACCAGCCGTGGTCTGCATATAGACATTGTTCATCAGAAAAATGAACAAAACGATCAGCATAGTTGACTTTTTCATGATATTGATTTTTGTAATTCATCTGTTTCTTAAGATGAATTAAATCATAAATAAGTTGCGCGACGGGTATATTTTTTTTAATGTTGTATCAAAGTTACTTTATTCTTTGTTCTTATCAAAATCTGAATATTATGCCAAAGGTAACGGTGGGTGCTGTTTTAACAAGGGAAACGGATCAGGAGATAAAGGTTCTGCTTACCAAAAGGAATGTTGAGCCGTTTAAGCATTTCTGGTGTATTCCGGGTGGGCATATCGAGCAAAACGAAAGTGCGGTTGATGCCGTTATCCGGGAGGTAAAGGAAGAAACCAGCCTTGACATGCAGAACCCGGAATTTCTGGGTTATATGGATGAAATATTCCCTGAACGCGGAGTGCATAATGTTGTGCTGCTTTTTTGCGGCACAGCACCCAACGAGGCTATAGCTAATCCGGATGAAGTGACTGAGATCGGCTGGTTTTCATTAACGCAGGCGCTGAAAATGGACCTGGCTTTCTGTCATAAGGAGGCCATTGAGCTTTACATGCAATGTCAGTTGAAAAAGATACCGGTTCAGAAAGCGAGGTAAAAATCCCTTGTACGATCGATATATTCAGGTGAATATTGCCCGTTTTCCTGACGAATGACCAGTTCGGATTTCATAATCTGTTCCGCTATGCCCTGGCCGAATGTCATCATAACCCTGGAAAAAGATGCGCCGGGAGCAGACATGACTGAAGTGATCCGTTGACAGTACAACTGATTCAGGTGAGCCAGGTCAATAAAATTTTCCTTCTCGGCATAGGGCAAAATAACGCAGACCTTTCCGTGCGGAGCAAGCAATGATGATGAATGCTGTAACAGTTCTTCAAAGCCAAGGTCGACATCATGCCTTGCTTTTGATCTGGCTTTGTCCCCCGGCTTCAATGCATCCCTGAAATAGGGGGGATTGGAAATGATCAGATCATATTTTTTACCGCATACAACAGCAAAGTGCTGGAACGAATCCTGATGGATCATGATCCGGTTTTTCCATGGAGAGCGGTCAATGTTTTCAACTGCCTGCAGGCCCGAGGATTGGTCAATTTCCACGGCATCAATGATGGCGTCTGAGCGCTGGGCGATCATCAGGGCGAT
>CAYWCR010000060.1:11644-25499 GCA_964456825.1 uncultured Bacteroidales bacterium | reverse complement strand
CCAATTATACTGCCGGCTTTGACTGTAATTTCGGATTTCAGTTTTACTATAACAGCATAATACCCATATACAAAAATAGCTCCGCCGTTACCCTGATCAACAATTCAAACACGCAGGAATACATCAGCGCATCCGACACCCAGCAGGTAGCCCGGTACCTCACCAATCACGATATTTATGGGAGTGAAGGCTCGCCCTATATCATTTTTGACGGAAGAAACGGCACGCTGGCAGCATTTGTCATTACCGCTTTGATGAAAAGCGTACCCTTTATCTATAATGGAATGGAGGTGGGAAATACAGTAGCCATGCCCTTCCCGTTTACCTCTTCCGTAATTAACTGGACAGAGGACATAAGTATTACGCCCGAAATGACAAAAATAATGGCTATCCGAAATAATAATGTAGCCATCAGACGGGGCTCACTGACCTCTTATGCTAATTATGATGTCTGTGCGTTCAACAAGGTATCGGGTACGGAAGCAGCCTTTGTCCTGGTTAATCTCAGGAATGGAGAAAGGGCCTTTACCTTGCCGTCCGGTATTGCCAATACGGGTTATTATGATGAGCTTGCAGGCACGGATGTGATGTTAGGGACTTCATTAACATTGGCGGCTTATGAATACAAAATATTCACAACCGATAATTTCGTTTCGGCCGGCGAGGCGGAAATCCTTCCGGCAACAGCTCCTGTTGTATATCCTAATCCTGCCAAAGAAGGATTGGTTACTATTAAATTACCCGGCGGCTATTATAATGGTATGATGAATGTATTTGATCTTCAGGGCAGGCAGGTTTTAAGTAAACCCATTGATTCAAATCCGGTTGATATTTCAAATCTTGGCAAGGGTATCTATGCCATACGGCTTGTATGTTCAGACCATATTATGATGACAAAATTTGTTAAAGAATAATCAATACCAGCCGCATAGCCGGAAAACCAGGTTCAGCACCCTGCACTACTGCAGATGCGAAGCAAAAGACAGGGATTTCATTCCTTCTTCCTTCCAAAATACCGCCCGGCAAACTCAATAAAATAAGGCCAGTTCGGGATTACCGTATGCCCTCCTGCATGCTGTCTGAAGGCAATATCACCATCGGTCAGCGTGGTTTCCTGTACAGGCATTTCGGTTATTCCCAGATCCTGCTTCCCTAAAAGCTTATAAACAGGCCCTGCATGCACTGCGGCGAGAAACATGCCTTTGGCATCAATCCATCCGCCTTCCATTTCGAGCGAGCCTGCACTGATGAATACAGGCCTGGGTGCGCACAAGGCAATCAATTCGTGGGCATCAACAGGCAGATCATTGGCCGTCAAAGGCCCTGCATATTTGATAAAATTGGGTGCAAACCAGTGATATTCTCCTGATGCGGCAAGGTTCTCGACCTGCTCACCAAAAACGCGGCGCAATATTTTTGCCCCTCCTGCCCCTGATGAGCCGATGAAGCCAATAGCAATGCGGGGATCATAGGCCATGGCTACCAGTGCAGCTTTCCCATAGCGGGAAAGGCCTTCAATTCCTATACATTTAGCATCTATTTCCCTGCAGGTTTCAAAATAATCAATGGCCCTGCCGGCACCCCAGGCCCATGCACGCAATGCGCCCCAGTCGTCAGGCTTTCGCGGCTGACCTTTATTCATCAAACCGATAATTCCCCGGGTCAGACCGGCACCATTATCAGCCTGATAGCTGGTAGGGATCAACAAAGCATAACCCCATCCTTTTAACAGTAATTGCTGCCTCCAAGTCGGTTCTTCTTCTTTCGGCATTTTCCAGCCTTTGGGTAAAATCCAGCTGAATTCAATCATTACGGGTACCGGCCTGACGATGTTGGAAGGCGTTGTAACCGACATCTGAATGTCAACTGTAACAGCAGGACAGGCAGCGTTGTCGACATGCCCGACAAGATTCTTTATTTTTACGGGATATATCCCATCCATAGTATCTTTCTCACTTATAACTTCCCATTTGACCGAAGGAGTGTTTTGCGGCATCCTTCCGTATATTTCCCTGTCAAAGTCTTCCATGATTTCAAGCCTGCGCTTTTCCCAGTCTGTTGATGATTTAACTTCAGTTCCATTATTGAAAACCAAAGGATCCGGCAGGCTTGTGTAAGGAGAGGCTTTTGACTCATCTGTATTGGCCGCGTTTGGATCACTGGGGTTACCCGATGGACCCGGGCGCAATGATGAAATGCCCAAAAGCTTCATCATTAATTGATGGTCCTGTTGGCTCAACCTGTTAATGCTGTCCATTTTTTCTTTTGAAAACTGGGAATATGCACTGAAGGTTAAACAAACGAATAAGCTGAATAAAACATTTTTCTTTATCATAATGATCCGGAATTACCTCATTTTAGCAAAATCATTGACCGATTGTCAGTTCCGTTCGGAGAGTTCAGTGAATAATAATATACGCCTGGTTTTAACGCGGCGGCATCAATTGTAACCTGATAATCACCCGGTGTCATGAACTGATTCAAAACAACCTGTACCAGTTTCCCGGTCGAAGTATATTGTTTGAGCGTATAGTTACCGGGTTCGGTTATGGTTACAGGAATGGTAGTCGAACCGGAAAACGGATTCGGATAATTCTGTCCCAGGGCATTATTATTTTGCTTTGCAGCGTTAATGCCAACCGGAGTGCTGCCTTTCGGAAAGAAGAACGGCAGTATTTCATCACAGGTGGCTCTCCAAAGACCCCAGCTATGGCCTTCATGGTATATATTCCAGCCGAATGTATACCCTTTTGCCTCCAGGCTGTCAGCAAAAGTTTGCCAGGGGACTCCCAGTTCCTCGTATGTACCGGCTACCCAGTAAAGTTTGACGCTTTTGGGGAGGCTATCCATGTACCATTTGGCCACCTCATAACTGTTTACCCAGAATGCCGGTGAATGTAATCCGCAATTGCCAAAAATTTCGGGGTGCTCATAGGCGATCAGTCCGCTGATATTGGCGCCCAGCGAAGTTCCCATGATAAGCCTGCAGGCAGGCAGCTTTATTGTCGGGTAATTGGCATCGATATACGGGATTAATTCCTGAATGATAAATTCCTTGTAATCAAACCTCAGGGCAAAACCGTACTCTTCATTCCGGTCCGAAGGTCTGAGAAAAATCCCGATCACAGGATCTATTTTATTACTGTCGAGCAGGTTGTCGAGTATATTATTCATCCCGGCCAGACTTATATATTCCTGGCCATCCTGTACATAGATCACCGGATAGGCCGTAGCCCCTGAATTATCATAACCGGGAGGCAAATAGACCTGCACCTGGTAGTTTACGTTCATGATGGTGCTGTGAAAATTGATGGTTGATAGTGAACCTTTCGCTACTGCCGGGTAACTGTTGATTTCCCAGGGTTGAACATAGGCAGGCATAGCCAGTTCGGAGTTGGGACCATATCCGCCGGTGCAGGTATTCGGATTTTTCGGATCCAGCATCCAGTTACCGTTAACGATGAATTTATAATCAAGGCGGGCCGTTGGTTCAAAAATTCTGCGGAGGTAGAAAAAATCGGTACTGTCAATGGCAATAAGGGTATCTGAACCCAGCCAGTCATTGAAATCGCCGGCCAGCACCACCATATTTGCTTTACCAACATAGATAAAAATAACGGTATCCCCTTCAATAAAAGGGATGCCCTGTTCTTCCATGACCGGTAAATAATGTGTAATTACTTCCGTTCTTTCTGCCTTTGTTTCTGACGTATCAATACTTGCCAGGAAGTCATTGAATACCGACTGGGCAAAAGTATTCAAAGGCCATAAAACCGTTAATAATAATAGCTGCAATTTCATTTCCAATTATTTTTTCATATACAATTTACGAATAATAATTCATTCATCGTGCGAATTTTGAACTATTGCCACTATTCCTATTTGAATATTCCATAAACTTTTTACTTTTACGACCGGACTTTTTCATTCAGGCTGATCATCATGATTTATGATTACATCATCATAGGTTCGGGTTTTGGCGGCAGCGTGGCGGGCCTGCGCCTTGTCGAGAAAGGGTATAAAGTGCTTATGCTGGAGCAGGGGAAACGGTACAACCCGGAGGATTTCCCGAAAACCAACTGGAACCTGCCGAAATATATCTGGTGGCCAGCCATGCGGCTTTTCGGGTTTCAGCGGATCTCGTTTTTCCCTACCACCAGCATCCTCAGCGGCACCGGTGTCGGTGGCGGCAGCCTTGTGTATGCCAACACCCTGTATGTTCCGCCGGATGCATTTTTCAATAATGAACAATGGTCGCGTTTCGGGAAATGGAAAGAAATACTGGGACCCTTTTATGACAAAGCATCATTCATGCTGGGAAGGGAGAAATATACAAAGCTGAATTTCGAGGACAGATCTCTTGAGGAGGTTTCAAAGGAAATGAATGCCCATGACACCTTTGACACGGTTCATGTGGGGGTAAACCTGTCCGATCCGCAAAAGCAGACGGATCCTTATTTTAACGGACTCGGACCGCTCCGTAAAGGATGTACCGAATGCGGAGGCTGCATGGTCGGATGCAGGGAAGGGGCCAAGAACAGCCTCGACAGAAACTACCTGTGGTTTGCCGAAAAAACAGGATTGGAGATACTTCCTGAAACCAAAGCAGAAAAGATCATATGGAAAGATGATTTATATCTCATTGAGACGTGGAATATCGCATCACTGTTCCGAAGAAAAAGAAAAACATTCAAGGCAAAGGGAATTGTTGTGGCGGCTGGCACACTGGGAACACTTGAACTGCTGCTGAAACAAAAATTCAAATACGGTAGCCTTCCCCTGTTGTCAGAAAAACTGGGCTGTGAACTGAGGACCAATGCCGAAACACTGAGTGCGGTTTCCTGCGCGCCGGAAAAACTGAACAACGGACTGGCCATCACATCAGTTTTCAGACCCGATCCGCACACGCATGTCGAGATTGTGAAATACCCCGACGATTCCAATGCCATGAAGTGGTTTTTCAGCCTGTCGGCAGCTGGAGCAAGATCATCTCTTGGAAGGACATGGAAGCTGTTCCTGAAAACCGTCACACATCCCCTGCATTTTCTCAGGATCGTTTTTAATTTCCACTGGTCTTCCAATCTGGTTATCTTTCTGGTTATGCAAACCGTGGATAACGCTATGAGAATGGTATGGAAAAAGACATGGAGCGGAGGCAAGATAAAAATTGACAACCGCGGACAGAAAAAGGTACCGGCCTATATTCCTATTGGTCAGGAAGTCATGGAGCGGTATGCAAAAAAAGTCAGCGGCATTCCTCAGAACATACTGCTTGAAGTTGTCTTTAACCGTCCGACAACCGCACACATCCTGGGCGGATGTCCCATGTCAGACTCACCGGAAACAGGAGTATTGGATGAAAACTTTAAGGTCCACGGCTATCCCGGCTTCTATATTGTCGACGGCTCAGTCGTTCAGGGCAACATCGGTGTTAATCCAAGCCTTACCATCACCGCCTTGGCCGAATATGCCATGAACCATATACCTGGCAGAAACGGGAGTCCGGTGACGGAACTTTCAAAACAGCTTATTAACCTTGAAGAAGAATGGAAAAAAAAGCAATCCGATCAGCACTAAACACACAACGGGAATTTTATAACGCCGGAAGAACTTTCGATAAGGATTACCGGATTGAAATACTGAAAAAGTTGCGCTCACGGTTCATTCAATATGAACCGGACATCAGGGAAGCATTGTGGAAGGACTTTCACAAGCCGGTATTTGAGGTCATTGCCACCGAGACAGGCTTTTTAATGAAAGAAATTAACCTGGCCATACGGAAACTCGGAAAATGGTCGAAACCTAAAAAAGTAAGGACACCCATCGTGCACTTTCTTTCGTGGAGCTACATCAGGCCGCAGCCTTATGGCCAGGTGCTGGTATTGTCGCCCTGGAACTATCCTTTTCAGCTGGCTTTCCTTCCCGTGATCGGGGCACTGGCCGCAGGCAATTGCGTGGTACTGAAAGTTTCGAGGCAGGTGCCACAGTGTACCGAAGTGATGGAAAAAATACTGGACGGTATTCCCAAGGAAGTTATCCTGATGATGAACGGTGATCACAGCATGAGCGAATTTCTCCTCAGCTACAAATTTGATTATATATTTTTTACCGGAAGCAGCAAGGTGGGCAAATATGTGATGCAGAAAGCTGCCGAAAACCTGATACCGGTTTCCCTCGAACTTGGAGGAAAGAATCCCTGCGTGGTGGCGAAAGATGCACGACTTGATTTTGCTGCGAAACGGATTGCCTGGGGAAAATTCATGAACGCCGGACAAACCTGTATATGCACCGATTATGTGCTCGTGGATAAGAAAGTAAAAGACCGATTCCTGAAACTTATTACTGATGAGATCCGGTCATTTTACGGGGAAAATCCGGAACAGAGCAACGATTATGCAAGGATCATTCATCCCGATAATGCAAAGAGAATTCAATCACTGATGATGAACGGTCAAATTGTGACCGGAGGGACCGTGGATACGGAAAACTGTTTTGTGGCACCGACCGTGATAAAAGATGTAACGCCGGATGATCCGGTCATGCAGGAAGAAATATTCGGCCCGGTATTGCCGGTTATCGGCTTTGATGATTTTGAGGAAGTGTATGACATAATCGGGCGAAATCCCAACCCGCTGGCTACTTATATTTTTACCAGGGACAAAAAGCGGGCCCGTGATTTTCTGCAGAAGACCCGAAGCGGTTCCGCAGCCATAAATGATACGGTGTTACAGATTGCCTCGCCCTACCTTCCATACGGAGGGGTGGGCAGCAGCGGCATGGGAAGGTATCACGGCCGGAAATCATTCGATACCTTTTCCAATATGCGGTCTGTTCTGGTGAAATCAAACCTTTTTGACTTCCCACTCCGGTATCCGCCATACAACAGGTTAAAGGAGAAAGTGGTCAGCCTTTTAATGCGATAGTTGAGTAAAAATCTGTTATTTTATTGGTCATCCATAATTGACGAAGGGTTACGAGAAGCCCAGGCAGAATTACCGGGATCCTTCACTCCCCTTCAATTTCCCCGGTGGCTCAGCATGAATAATACTCTCTAAATGATTAATACGGTTTTCTATATCTTTTTCTATCTCATCACAAAAAGGGTGAACTTCCTTCAACTCCATATTTTCAGGCATTTTCAGGATTTATATATAACGTACCAATGTATAAAATTTCAGCAATAAAACGAAATAAGGATTAAACCAGAAAATATTAATTTTACCGCATCAAAAACCGGAACATGACTGTTTCACTAATATTGTTGTACTATGGGAAGATATATCAGCAATAACCTTATCAAAGATGAGGAAGTGCAATACGAAACACATCTTCACTGGAAGGTCTATATCAGCCTGAAAGCTTTGTTTACCTTGTTCATTGCACCCTGGATACAATATAAAAGCAGTGAATTTGCCATCACCAACAAACGGGTGATCGTTAAAACAGGATTCATATCCAGAAAAATACTCGAGATGAACCTGAACAAAGTTGAAACGGTGAATGTGGAGCAATCCATATGGGGCAGGATGTTGGGGTTCGGAACGATCATCATCGTTGGTACAGGTGGCACAAAGGAAATTTTCCACGATATCAAATCCCCCTTGAAGTTCAGAAGGAAATTTCAGGAGATGTCTTCTTAACCGTTACGAGATCAATAACTTGCACCCCTGGCCTGCCGTCAATCAGGTTAGGGGCAACTCACATTACATAAAGCCATCCCTGGTTACTGTTTACCTCTATTACTTATTGCTAGTTACTCCTTCCTTATCCCTTCTTAATGCTAAAATATATTCATACTATTTATAGGGGTTAGTTATTTTGATGTTGTCATCATATCAAAAAACAACATTTTTCACCAACATCACAATCCTATGAAACGCTTCGTCACTATTATGTTCCTCATCCCTTTTCTTTCCTGTCCGGGACAGGATTTAACAGAAAGCCGGCAGACAAGCTACTACACCTACCTGTATAAAATAACCAACGAGGAAGCACGGGAAATATACAGGCACGATATCCGTCGTGCTGAACCATCATTCTTTCATACACCGGTAGATTCCTTCCCAACCGATAGCATTTATGTCAAAAGGCTGTCCCGGGGGCATTACCTTAAAACTCATACAGCGAAAAACAAACTAAATATTTTTATTGCCTCCATTCCGGATTTTGAGGTCATGATCCTGAATAACAGTACCGATCTGTGCATCCGGGTATATGATACAGCCGGACAGATCATCCCCGACGCCGAACTTGCCGTTCGCGGGAAACACTTGCGGTTTGATGCCAAGGCTCAGTCATACCGGGATAAAAAGTCCAACCGGAAAGGGCTGTTGAAAGTGAGCCATAACGGATTCACGGGATTTTATGAACTGGACAGAAAATATAATAATCCGCGGATATACCGTATAGCCAGAATGGGCATTTATGGCACGCCTGTCAAATATGCCTGGATGCCCGTTAATTTTATTATTCACATCCCCATTGATGTTGTTCGCTCCGCCTTAAGAGGCTGGCCTCAGGGAACCATTCAAAGGACCGGTCGTTTTTTTCAAAATACATTCGACCGTTTAGCATGCAAATTTGATGATTATTATTGTGATCGCTATGGGAACGACAGATTTGACAGGAACCACAAAGGTTACATGGTATTCAGCAAGCCAAAATACTTACCGGGTGATACTGTGCAATTCAAAGCCTTTGTGGTTTCAAAAAAAGGGAAGCCGGCGGGCAGGAAAGCAGATGTGGTTCTGGTGAACAACCGGAAACGCATGATCCTCACTTCACTGGCCCCTTATCGAAAAGGCGGTTATGTTTACCAGTTTCCGCTGCATGATTCCCTGAATTTACAGCTGGACAGGGACTACACCGTACATCTTGAGCCGTCCAGGGGGAAAGCATATATTTCCGGATCCTTCCGCTATGAAGATTATGAGCTGTCTAAAGTGCAACTGGAAATCCGGACTGATTCGAAGAAACAATACAGGGGTAAAGAATTCAGGTTATATATTAAAGGCACCGACGAAAACGAACTGAACCTGCCTGATGCACGAGCAGAGATCTTTATAAGGGCACAGGAGCAGGATCACTATTTTAAGGAAAGCGTTTTTATTCCCGATACCCTTCTCTTCACCACCCGAAAACTGGATGGCGCAGCGGAAACGGAAGTTGTTATCCCCGACTCTGTATTTCCTGAAGTCAACATAACCTATGACCTGCAGGTCAGCATGCTGACTTCCGATAATGACAGGATCACCAAAAAAGAAAAAATAACATATTTCCATTCCGTTAAAGAGATCGATTTTAAAATCGAAAGTGACTCCGTATTATTCACTTTTCTGCAGAATGGCATCATGAAAGAAAAAAATGCTGTCCTATACGGCATTGATAACTATGGAAACAATACACGAATAGCAGCTGTTTCCCTGCCGGCAAAAACAATGCTGAATCCCTACTATGTAAAATATCTCATCAAAACAGACAGCATGACTGCATCTTTCCCGGTTGCAAAAGAAGCATCATTGCTTCAATGCTATTCCGAACGCACAAAAGATTCCCTGCACATCCGGGTTGACAATCCGAGGTGCATACCTTTTACCTATTTCATCTACCGGAAGAACAACGAAAAGACAAGGGGCTATGCTGATTCGCTGGCTATGGATAAAAAAATCTCGACCTGTCAGAATTACTTCCTTTCTATACAATATCTCTGGGGAGGAAAAATGATGGAGGATAATTACCGGATCCCTTATAATGATAAAGAACTGAACATTGAAATGGTCCAGCCCAGGGTGGTATATCCGGGCCAGAAAACCCGTATCGAAATCAGGGTAAGTGATCAGGAAGGCAGGCCTGTCCCCGGTGTTGACCTGACCGTATATTCCCTGACCAATAAGTTTGAATATTCAGCCCCTGATCTTCCTTACATGGGTAAACCGAGGGTCAATAAAACGGTAATAAACACCTTTGGTTTTAATCCTTATACCGTCAATGATCATACCGGCCTTTATCTTGATTACAATACATGGTGTCTGAGGGCTGACCTGGACACCATCGAATACTACAGGTTTATTTATCCCGGAGACAGCATCTACACTTATTCCTGCAAAACCAGCGACAATATTACCCAGTTTGCACCTTTTGTTGTCAGGGACGGTTCAATTCAAAAACTGCATATGATATATGTTGACGGCAAACCGGTTTACTTCAGCTGGTCAACCAATGTGCAGCCGTATTCTTTCAGGATCACCGGCGGTTATCACCAGATCAGGCTCCGAACGGCTGAAAATCAGATAACCATTGACAGCTTATATTTTCCATCTTTTCAAAAAACGATTTTCAGCCTTCATGACAGCCTGATGCACAAGCACGTCAGGATAGAAAATGCCGGCCGCTTTTTGACGGATTCTGAAAGACAAAACCTTCACCGGTATATCTTCCCTTACCGGAATACCTTCGGTGAAAAATATGCCTACATCGTGCAGGGCAATGATGTGCAATTCCTGAAACCTTCCGGCAACAGATTTTATGACAATTTTGCAGGACCTGTTACCAACAGCCCAATACAATTCCAATTACTGGATGGCTTTTCTCTTAAATTCGATCATGAACCTTTTTTTGAATACGAATTCGCACCTGAATTGCTGAAGATGCGCGGTGTGGATGCAAAAAGAGGATACCCTGACTGGCTAACCTATGCAGCGCCCGTTGAAAGCCTCACCGATAAGGTCATGACGGTAAATAAGATTAAAGAAGACTGGGCAAACTACGTCAGCCAAAAACGATATTCCAACGTCCGTTACGGGTATCCCCGCTCGACTTCAGCAGGGAAAGGCAGATTACTGGTCGATTATGTTTTCCGAGACGAAAAAAGAGTTCATTTGCCTTTGAATATACTGTTGTTCCGGTATGACAATCATGAATTTTTAAGGGTCTATCCAGGCAGCAACCTTATATTTCATGAACTGGACAAGGGATATTACCGTTTGCTTTTCTTCTATCCGGGTTCCCGGTATTATATTAAGGATTCCCTTCTTATCAGGCCCGACGGATTGAATTATTATAAGATTGACGAGCCTGAAAAAACCCTGAAAGACAGTTTTAGTGAATATGTGAGCTCAATCATTGAAGAGACCTTATTCAAGCCCTATCCATACGGGCAGGGCGAAGAAAAAGAATTGAAGCAGATCTATGACATGTATCAGCAACAGTTTACCTATACCGGTGATGGTGAAACAGTGGAAGGATATGCATGGGATTCAGAAAACAATGAACCGATTCCGGGCGTGAATGTGATAGCCCTGGGCACGACTTATGGCACGGTCACTGATGTTAACGGCCATTATTCTTTGAAAGTCCCCCGGGGTATTAACAGGCTTGAGTTTTCCTTTATAGGATACCTTGCTGAAGAAGTCAATATTGGTGCCGACAACATAGTAAATGTCTGGTTAACTGCAGAAGTTATGCACCTGGACGAGGTGGTCGTGGTCGGCTACGGAACAACAAAAAGATCAAGTCTTACCGGGGCCGTTTCAACAGTCACTTCCAAAGGGATTCCCGGCATCAGTTCAAACCTGTCCCAGTCACTTCAGGGCCAGGCTGCTGGTGTTGTTATCGTCCCGGCAGACGCTGAACCCGGAGGAGGCGTTACGATACAGGTCAGGGGTATTGGTTCCGCCAAATTCGACCGGCCTCCGCTGTACATTATTGATGGCAATGTTTATGCAGGCGACATCAGAGAGCTCCGCTCCGAATTTATCGAGAATATTGAGATTCTGAGAGATGCAAGCGCCACTGCAATCTATGGGTCCCGGGGCGCGAATGGAGTCGTCATAATCTCAACCAAAAAAGGCAGCTTCAGGCCCACGGCAGGCAGAATTATCAAAGGGGCGGCGTATTCCGCTGAATTCTTTGAAGCCGCATCGCAGTCAAGCTCCATCCGCGAAAATTTCTCGGATTGTGCCTTCTGGCAGCCTGAGCTCATAACCGATAGCGAGGGCAAAGCTGCTTTTGAAGTAATATTTCCCGGTGATGTCACAAGCTGGAAGACCATATGCCTGGCTATGAACAATAAAAAACAGACAGGCCAGACGGAAGGGACGATACGTTCATACAAACCGGTGATGGCCCAGCTGGCCGTTCCCCGTTTCCTGGTCCGGGGCGATACCTTGCATGCCATCGGCAAGGCATTGAACTATACACCAGACTCCATAAAGCTCTCCGTCCATTATGAAATAAATGATATCCCGGTCAGAACCGAAGACCATGTCTGTGTTCATTCCATCATCGACACCCTGGTTATCACCCCTGTTGATGAGGATTCCCTTCAGGTAAAATATTTCCTGAAAACGCCCGACGGGTATTTTGACGGTGAACGCAGGAATATTCCCGTATTTGCGGCCGGACTTGAAGAAGCCAGGGGCGATTTCAGGGTAGCGGACAGGGATACTGTCTTTCATCTGGCCTTTAACAAAACCCTGGGTACCGTTCAGTTTTATATGAAAGCCGATGTCCTGTCCATATTTAATGATGAGATCAGCAGGCTCATCCATTACCGGTATGAATGCAACGAACAGCTGGCTTCAAAACTGAAAGCACTGCTGGCCGAAAAACGTATATGCCGTTACCAAGGGGAAAACTTCATTCGGGAACTTGAAATTCAGCGGATGGTCAGACTGCTGGAGAAAAACCAGAATAAAGAAGGTCTATGGGGCTGGTGGAAAAACTCCGGGACGGGATACTGGATCAGTCAGCACGTTCTGGAAGCCTTGTTGCAGGCCCGGCATATGGGTTATACGGTCAGCATAAATGAAAACCTGATGAAGGAAAGTCTCTTATGGCAATTGAGCGGCTATGCAAACCTTAATGATAAGATCAGCATGATCAGGATGTTAAGAATGACCAATGCCAGGGTAGATTATGAAACACAGATCACTTGGTTGGAGAGGGATTACCGGTTTTCGCGTGGCAGCGGGTTCAGGATCATGGAACTGAGACAAATGTGTGACATGAAAATAAATATAGACTCCATGCTACAGAACAAAAAAACGACCCTGTTCGGGAACCTCTATTTTTCTGATGAAGAAGACGGACCGAACATCACTTCCAATGATATACAGCAAACGCTGACAGCCTATAGGATCCTGAAAAATGATTCTCTGAACAGGGACAGCCTTTTAGTTAAGATCAGAAATTATCTGTTTGAAAAAAGGAGCGGCGGTAGTTGGACGAACACCTATGAAGCAGCTCAGATCGTTGAAACCATATTGCCCGACATGTTGATAAAGAAGGATAAGTTTGAATTGCCTGTTGTGCAGCTGAACGGGGCGATCAACAAAACGATAAAGGAATTTCCCTTTGAAGCAATACTTTCTCCCGGCGACACGCTGGCCGTGTCGAAAAAGGGTGATTTCCCGGTATACCTGACAGCTTATCAGCGTTACTGGAATAACAACCCTGAGAAAAAAACCAATGATTTTGAAATAACGGCCCGATTTGAAAATGCTGATGCCTCCCCTGTTTTGAAATCAGGGAAAGAAATAAAATACAGGGTTGACCTTACCTTGCTGAGAGACGCTGACTATTTGCTGATTGAGGTGCCTATACCTGCAGGTTGTTCCTATGCCAGCAAAGAAAACCAGTTTTATAATGAGGTTCACCGGGAATATTTTAAGAACGAGACCTCCATATTCTGTGAGCGTCTCAAAAAAGGGAAATACCAGTTTGTGATCAACCTGATACCGCGTTATACGGGTAAATACACCGTTAACCCTGCCCGTGTTGAGCTCATGTATTTCCCGACCTTCAATGCCAATGATGAGTTGAGGAAGGTGAGAATTGAGTGAACAATGAACAATGA
>CAYWCR010000060.1:7122-11544 GCA_964456825.1 uncultured Bacteroidales bacterium | reverse complement strand
AGTGAACAATGAACAATGAGCAGTGAACAATGAACAATTATCGGGATAGGTCTTGCAGCCTATAGCCTGTAGCCTACAGCCCAATCACCTAAACAGCTAAACTGCTAAACGCCCAAACTGCTCCGCCAGACTCCCGGACTGTATGACTGCATTACAGCAGCAGATTATACTCCAGCATCCTCTATAGCCAATTATGATGAACAAAAAAATCAACTTTTTGTGTTTTTCTGCGTAACATACTAAAACACTTGCTAAGTTTGTAAATTAATTTCATTCGTTACTGGCTTTTCTCATGAGTTTCTCATTCTTCCGGCCGATGGCATTCCTTATAGCGCTTGCAGCATATACGGAATATGCAGCACAGGGGCAGGTTGTCATCAATGAATTCCTTGCCTCCAATGCCACGGTAAACACCGATCCTGACTTCAGTGAGTATGCCGACTGGATCGAGCTTTATAATACCGGCAGCAGCGATATCAACCTTAATGGTTACTTTTTAACGGACAACCTCGACACACCTGATAAATGGGAGATTAATGAAAACATTATCATTCCTGCAAAAGGCTACATTATTATCTGGACAGACGGGGCAGACACCGGAACGCATACCAGTTACAAAATATCACAGGATGGAGAAGAGATAGGACTTTTTTCACCTGCTTACCAATTACTTGATTCATTAACCTTTGGAGCGCAAACTGTCGATATTTCATGGGGCCGGTCTCCTGACGGGGCTGCCAGCTGGCAGTATTTTCTGACGCCAACCCCGGGAACATCAAACAGCACAACTGCATACAACGGGATTGTTTTTCATATGCCTGAATATTCCATAACAGGCGGACTGTATCAAACACCACAGACCATCAAATTATCCACCAGCCAGGGTGGCCTCATTCGTTATACACTGGACGGATCATTACCTGATATCACTTCCCTGGCCTATTATGGGCCCATAACAGTCAATACCACCACGGTTGTCCGTTCCAGGATTTTCATTCCCGGTCTGATCCCGGGTCCCGTTAACACTCAATCCTTTTTCATTAACGAAGGTTTTGAAGCACGCAAACTACCTGTGGTCTCAATCGCCACCGACCCCGAAAATTTCTGGGATCCTGTAACAGGTATTTATGTTCAGGACTTTAAGCCTGAATGGGAAGTGCCCGTCAATATTGAATTATTCGAAGATAATGGAAGTGACAGGGCGGCTTTTAATCAAACAGCCGGTGTAAAGATCAATGGATTGTATTCCTGGAAGCTTCCGCAAAAGATGCTTGGCGTTTATTTCAGAAAGCAATATGGGTCAGCCAGTCTCGATTATCATTTGTTCTTCGAAAAGGAGCGCAGCAATTTCAAGTCCTTTGCCTTAAGGGCCTCCGGAAGTGACTGGAGTTATACCATGTTCAGGGATGCCCTCATACAGGACGCTGTGGATTATAACATGGATATTGATTTCATGGCATTTCGTGCCAGCGTGCTTTATATAAACGGCGATTATATGGGCATTCATAATATCAGGGAAAAAGTAGACGAGGATTATATTATCCGGAATCATAACCTGGAAAAGGGCTCCATTGACATGGTCGAATATGAGGAGTATGCCGAAGCAGGAGATCTTACTGCTTATAATGAATTTAAAACGCTTGTTTCCCTTGATCTTTCGGTTCAGGCGAACTTTGACGCGGTTGCCGCTGCCATGGATATTGAAAACTTCACCGATATGGTCATTACTGAGATATATGACCGCAATACTTCCATCAGCCATAATGTGATGGCATGGAAACCTAAGGGTACCGGCCGGTGGAAATGGGTATTGATGGACCTTGACCGGGGATTCTTCTCGGCACAGGATAAAAATATCAGTTATTTTCTAAGCCAGGAAGAATGGCCTTTTGGTCAGCTGTTCGCCAATGAAGGGTATAAGCAATATTTTGCCGGGCGCCTCGCTGATCATCTTTACACAACCTTCAATCCCCAGCGGATCCTGAAGCGCATCGATTATCACCAGCAACTGATAGCGGCCGAAATGCCCAATCATATAGCCCGGTGGCTTGGGACAACCTCTTCATACGGAGATGCAATGCCTTCGCTGGATTATTGGTATCGGGAGGTCGACAATCTGAGGAATTTTGCCAGGGCACGTCCGGCAGTCGTGCTTGCCAACCTTCAATCCTACGGCCTTTCACCTGCCGTTGATCTAAGCCTGTGTGCATCACCTGTTAATGGCGGATCTTTCGTATTCAATGATATGAAGGTTCCCGACCCCACATGGAACGGCCTTTATCCAATGGGCCTTCCATGCGAAATAAAGGCTGTAAGCAAGCCCGGTTTTATTTTCAGGGGATGGAAAGGCGGCGTTAATAAAACTATCATTCCGGAGCATTCAGCATGGAAATATCTCGATAACGGATCGGACCAGGGCACGGCCTGGTATGCTGTCAATTTTAATGATAGCGGATGGTCAGGCGGATCAGGAAAGTTTGGCTATGGTGAGGGGAATGAACAAACAACCCTGAGTTATGGTTCCGACAGCAATAACAAGTACATTACTACCTATTTCAGAAAAACTTTTGAACTGGATGCTGCTGATCTGCCGCTAGCCGGCATTATTATCGGTCTGCTCAGGGATGACGGCGCACTTGTGTATATTAACGGGCAGGAAGTCATCCGTTCTAACATGAGCCAATACAAGATCCTCTATAATACGAAGGCAGTATCCTCCGTTACCGGTGATTCAGAGTCACAATACGTTGAGTATGCGCTGGGCCCCTCTCTGTTAAAAGCAGGGACCAATCTGATTGCCGTCGAAGTGCATCAGGAAGATGCAACCAGCAGCGACCTGGGATTTGACCTGAAGCTGTCTGTAGTTGTCCGGGATATTTCCTCCTGGTTGTCAACCAGTGCTGTCTATACAACAACGTTAACCGGCCCGCAGATGCTGACTGCCGTATTTGAGCCCACCGGTGAATGCATCCTGCCGGATACCATCGGTGAGGACATGACCTTGCAGGAAGAATGCTCCCCCTATATTGTCCAGGGCGATGTATGGGTTCCTGCCAATATCACCCTGACCATTGAGCCCGGAGTTGAAATCTATATGGCCCCAGGATCCAATATGCTGATCAATGGGAATATAGATGCGGAGGGGACTTCCGGAAAAAGAATTATTTTCAAAATGAATCCTGCCTACGAAGGACAGAGCTGGGGTGCGCTCTGTTTTTCAAATACGACGAATACAAATCGTATGCATTATGTTACGATTGAAGATGCCTCATCGGGCCCGTTGCCTACCTGGGAAGTAGCAGCCATCTCAGCCTTTAAATCTGAGCTGGTGCTCGATCACATGGTGCTTGAGAAAATAAACGCTGATCCCATAGCCGGCAGGTACTCCAATATCACGCTCACCAACAGCTCGTTACATTCAGAAGTAACGGGTAACCTGATCAATGTCAAATATGGTTATGGGAAAATCGAAAATTGTGATTTCAGGGGAAACCGATGTTTTGATGCTGACGCCATTGATTACGATAATGTTGACGAAGGCAGTATAATCCGCAACTGCAGGATCTATAATATATACGGGCCTAATTCCGATGGCATTGACGTTGGTGAGAAAGCCGGCAATATCCTGATTGACAGTGTATGCTTTTACAATATTTATGATAAGGGAATATCCGTAGGTCAGCAATCTGCTGTAACAGTGACCAACTGTACATTTGTAAACTGCAATATGGGCCTGGGGGTGAAAGATTCATGCCGCGCATCCATTAACCATTGCACCTTTTACGGAGTGGCTACCCCTGTTGCCTGCTATGAAAAGAATCCCGGCAGTGCCGGAGGCAATGCCATTGTCAGGAACAGTATTCTATCAAACAGTTATATGGCATCTTATTCTTCTGACAATAAGTCAACCCTTGCCATATACCATAGCATTTCCGATAATGTGAAACTGCCGGAAAACGGAACCAATCTTTTTGCCAATCCATCGTTTATTAATCCTTCCATGCTGGACTATGGCCTCGGAGCTGCTTCACCAGCAATTAATACAGCTGATGATAACGGAATACCAGGCACTATGGGCTCGCGGTATTTTAAATTCCTTGAGTCACCATCGCTGATGATCTCAAAAATATTCTACAATGCATTAAATGAACCTGACAAGCATGAATTTATTGGCATATACAATCCCGCTGCGGAATCCGTTGATCTTGCAGGTTATGCGTTCAATCTGGGAATTGAATTTACCTTTCCGCAGGGTACACGGCTGGAAGCCGGCGGTACAATTGTGATATCGAAGGGAAACCTTCAGCCCCTGGATCCTGACTATTTTCCGAAGATATACCAGTGGACCAGCGGAAGCCTTAATAATTCAGGGGAAGTGCTTCAGCTCACCGACAGCTTCGGCATTGTGGTTGACCAGGTCAT
>CAYWCR010000060.1:0-7022 GCA_964456825.1 uncultured Bacteroidales bacterium | reverse complement strand
AACAGACGTTAACGGCACCCTGATTCTTGATCTCAGCCGATACCGCAATCAGATACTGATGGTTAAAGCCGGATCTGCTGTTGAAAGGGTAATATTGCTGCCATAAAAATATAAATGAAGCCCCGGACCAGAGCCCGGGCCCTGCACGGCTGACTTGCCAAACGCCTAAGTTGTTAATCCGCAATCACCCCAAGTTCTTTAAGTTCAGGCACCGTAACCGCGGGCCGCTGATTATTGCGGAGTTTCCCGAGGACCAGCAAGCCGGTTTTTCTGGCTGACTTCCGGTCAGCAAATACTTTTTTCCCGGGCACGGCGGGAATAAAGTCCTGAACTATGAAAGGTTTGTTATTTTTCCGGATCTCATAGCCCCATCCATGATCAAGCCTAACAACCTTCAGGTCGTATTGACCGGACGGGTTTTCCCGGCATGCATTGAGACCTGCAGACAGCAAAACAATCAACAGTATTACTGCAGGCTTACGGATATCAATCACCCTGGGTATATTCAGATGAAGGCTCAAAAGCCCATATATCATCAAAGTAATAGCTGCTGCTGCGGCCGGTAGTCACATATCCGCGGTTTCCAATCGCAAAAGCAACGGCGTCAGCCCTTCCAGTCCCTTCAAAAGCAGTCTTCTGTTCCCAGAGGTCATTAACCGGATCATATTCCCAAACAATATTGCCTGCAGAGCCTTCTCCGCCGGTAGCCAGATATCCTTTCCCGTTCAGGGCAAAAGCTACCTTGCTGATCCCTTTTATGGAAGTATATGCATCATCAAAAGCCTCATCAGAAACGTCGGATATGGGATTCTTTTCAGTCCATGAATCCGATGACGGATCATATTCCCAGAAATCATTTTCATAGGATCCGTTGTCTATTCCGGTACAGATATATCCTCTTCCGTTAAGGGAAAAACCAACGGCATCTCTTCGTTTGCTTCCGCCAACGCTGGTCATCTGCCTCCAGGTGTCAGTACCGGGATCATATTCCCAGAAATCTTTCAGGTAATAGTCGTCATAACCCGTGCCGATATAGCATTTGTTATTGATCGTAAAACCTACAGCGCCGTATCTTGCCGATCCGCTGAAATCCGCTTTCTTCGTCCAGGTGTTCGCTCCCGGGTCATACTCCCAGAAGTCCTTCAGCTTATCGCGCCCGTCATAACCGGTGCCGATATATCCCCTGCTGTCGGTGCTAAAACCTACTGCGCTGTTGCGCGCACCGCCCGTGAAATCAGCCCGCTGGACCCAGGTATCGCGGTCTGCATCATACTCCCAGAAATCACTTAAACGCTCATCCTCCTGTCCATTATATCCTGTGCCAACGTATCCTTTGTTACCAATGGCAAATCCGACAGCATCAGCCCTTGGATATCCTTCAAAATCCGACATTTCGATCCAGTTGCCTATCAGCGTATCGCCATCATCATCATCATCCTTACATGAAGCAGCAATTAATATCAATGAGACAGCCAGACAAAACGGATATAAAAACGATAGTATGTAGATTCTTTTTCCGAGGATATTCATGATGAGTATTTTTTTCATGATACAATTTATTAATTTTACCGCCACAAATATATTTATTTTACATCAATCACAAACATAGAAAAGCGGAGATACAAAATAATAACGTAGATTTAATGAAATATTATGTAGGCAAGCATCCTGTTGAGAGCGATATATCCGAAACCAGCCATTGTTTTTTTGCCATACAGAAAATTTTCGCTTTATTTGCGCGTTACATTCTCAGGTAATCATATTGCCTGCGGGTATATTATTTCATTTCCACGTGGTTAATACTTTGATTTGTTTTTATTTAATTAATTTATGAGAATCGGGAAGCCTGGCTTTTTTTTCACCATGACGTTTTTTGCATGCACAGGTATATTATTGCCTTCCTGCGATAAAAACAATGAATTCACCATGGGAGAGGATTTCATTGAATCATCCGTCAGCCTTTCCATCGTGGATACTTTTATGGTGGATATGTCAACGGTCATTCAGGACTCCGTGACCACTTCAGGAAAAGGCGCCATGCTGATCGGCCATTACCAGGACACCCTGTTTGGCAACACCAGTTGCAGCGGCTATTTTCAGATCGGCCTGCCGGAAAACATTTCCCTCGACAAAAGTGATATTTATGATTCCATTGCCCTGATCATTCAATATTCAGGATATTCTTACGGTGATACGAACAGCCTGATGGCAATAAGCGTTCACAGGCTTACTGATTCCATTAAGCTGCACAACAACGGCTATCTGTATAATGTTTCAAGTGTTAAGTTTGATGACAATCCATTGGGTAGTGCAACGTTCCGGCCGTCACCACAGCTTACTGATGCCAGCGTAAGCATTCCATTAAAGAACGCTTTCGGGCTTGATCTGTTCAATCAATTTATCGAGCAGACGGAAACGATCACGGATATAAATGAATTTCTCAGATATTTCAAAGGCATCGCTATCCTGGCCGATGAAGCTGCAAGCAAAACCATAATAGGATTTTTGGCAGTGGAAGGGTCGCCGTATATACGCCTGTATACACATCGTATAGATCAGACAACTACGGCAAACCATTATGATTTTCCGCTGATTAACACGGATTATCAGTTCAACCAGATCCAATATGATCTCAGCCATACCGTGTTAAATTATGCGGACAATGAAAAAACGGCAATCCCTTCCGGCGTGGCCGGTAACAAAGCTTTTGTCCAGGGATATCAAAAGATCCTGACAAAACTCCGGTTCCCTACGCTCCCCAGCATCTTCCTGAATGAAAGAGGAGTTATATTAAAGGCTGAGCTGGTATTTTATCCTGAAAAATCCAGTTATTATGATTTTGATCTGCCGGACTACTTGATCCTGTATGAAACAAACCGCCATAACAAACTGCTTAACATAATCATGAAGGATCAGGAGAATCCGCTGACAGCAACACTGGTTGCGGATTATATGTACCATGTAGAAACCTCATACACATTCGATATCACCGATTTTATTACCGCTGAATATTCCGACGCTTACTTTGATGTCGAGCACGGTTTGCTGATATCCATACTTGACAGATCCTTTCAGCTTAATCTTGAAAGAATTGTGATCGAGGCCAAAAATCCCGCCCCGAAATTGAGGATCTATTACATGACTTATTAACTGCCATGAAGATGATAAAAAGAATTTGGTTGCCGGTCATTATTGCACTAACGGTCAGCCTGATCCAGGCAGGTGCCCAGCTGTCATCACCCTATACCATTTTTGGCGCCGGGCAGATAGAAGATAACGGCTTTGGCGTTAATGAAGCCATGGGCGGCACAGGCATAGGACTTTCTTCATCCAGGTCGCTGAATAATATCAATCCCGCTTCCTACAGCGGTATTGATACGCTTTCATTCCTTTTTGAAGTTGGTGTTTCCGGCACCTATTCACAGTTTAAAACAACCGGCACCACACAGCAACAGTTTGACGGCAATCTCCGTTACATTGCCCTGGGTTTCAGGATAACGAAATGGTGGTCAACCAGCCTGGGCGTTGCACCATACAGTTCTGTTGGCTACAGGATACGGTCAGCAGCTCATATAGACGGAGACCTGACGGAATATACAAGGACCTTTACCGGTGAGGGAGGCATTAACCAGTTTTATTCCGGCAATTCCTTCCGGTTTTTTAAAAACCTTTCCCTCGGAATAAACCTGTCCTATTTATTCGGGACTATTGCCCAGGATGAAATATTCAGTTCCGGCGGCCAGTTCGGAGGCTATCAAATTGAAAAAAACAATTATATCCATAACCTCTACGTTGATTACGGGCTCCAGTTCTCGTTGTTTCCCAATGACTGGAAATGCACGCTGGGCCTGATCTATGGAAACAAGAAAAACCTGGTGAATTCAACCGATACCTATCTTACCTATAGCAGCAATAAAATCAAACTCGATGATGACCAGTCAGGCGACTTTTTCATTCCGGCAAAATACGGGATTGGGCTGGGAATCGAAAAAAAGCAAAAACTCAGGCTGGGCGTTGATTATGAAAGAAGGGACTGGTCGGAGGCAAGTTTCACCAACCCATTGCTGTCACTGCGGAACAGCGAACGTATATCAGCCGGAGTTGAATATACCCCGTATAGCAATTACAGGGAGAGGGGATTTAGAAGACTATATTACCGCCTGGGCGGATCCATGGAAAACTCTTATCTGATCATTGAAGGCGTGCCCGTTAATTCCATATCGCTTTCGGCGGGTGTCGGGATCCCGCTAAAAAATGACTTCAGTATGATCAATCTGACCCTGGAGGCCGGGAAGAATGGGACAACCAATAAAGGATTAATTCAGGAAAACTACCTGATGCTTCATGTTAATCTGTCCCTCCGCGATATCTGGTTTATGAAGCCGAAGTACGATTAGGGGAAGAAGTCATGCAGTCAAAAATAGCGGTTTAGCAGTTTAGCTATTTAGCTATTTAGGTGTTTAGCTATTTAGGTGTTTAGCACATTAGAAGGAAAACGGTCAATGAACAATGAGCAATTAACCATTACCCTCTTTTGCCTTATGCCTTATCCCTTATGCCTTATCCCTTATCCCTTATGCCTTATCCCTTATGCCTTATGCCTGCAGTTCCAAAATAAATCAACCCCATGCTGATTACGGATATAACCGGATGCGTAAAATTGCACAATAATGTTGCAATGCCCTACCTCGGGCTGGGTGTATACAAGGCCAGTGAAGGGAGGGAAGTGATCAATGCCGTTACGTATGCCCTGCAGGCAGGATACAGGCATATTGATACCGCAACGCTTTACCAGAATGAAAAAGGAGTCGGTACGGCCATCAGGCAAAGCGGCATCAAACGCGAAGCGATATTCGTCACCACCAAGATCTGGAATACCGACCATGGCTATGATGCTGCGCTTAAAGCATTCGACAGAAGCCTTGCAGAACTCGGTTTTGATTATCTCGATCTTTACCTGATTCACTGGCCGGTAAAAGGCAAATTCAGGGACACCTGGCGTGCTCTTGAGAACCTTTACAAACAAGGCCGCGTGAGGGCTATAGGGGTCAGTAACTTTATGGAGCATCAACTACTCGATCTGATGGAATCGGCTGAAATTATTCCTATGGTAAATCAGATGGAGTTTCATCCCTACCTGGTGCAGCAGGATCTGATCGACTTCTGCCATGAGCATCACATACAATACGAAGCCTGGGCTCCGCTGATGCAGGGAAGAATTGTCCGCGTTGACCTGCTGAAGCACCTGGCCCGGAAATATAATAAAGACCTCGTACAGATAGTGCTCCGGTGGAACCTGCAAAAGGGGGTGGTTACCATTCCCAAATCCGTTACCCCTGCCAGAATTTTATCGAATTCGCAGCTCTTTGACTTTGAGCTTTCCTCAGAAGACATGAAACTTATTGATGCACTCGATAAAGGCCTTCGATACGGATCTGATCCGGGTGATTTTAATTTCTGATGGTATAGACCTTTCAGCATATCGATTACTTCATTGTAGAATTTTCAGCCGTACCCGACCTTCTATTCATTCCTGGCTTGTGTATTACTTTGGTGTTAGCCCATAATTTAATCCAATTATCCGGGAAAATAAAATGAACAAAAGAGTTTATGATCTGTTATTATTTTTATATTTTCTGATCTCAGGTTTCTTTACCGAATATACTTATACTATGATCAGGAATTACATATTGAATACCGCTGAATTACTCTTTCAAAATATGAGTATAACCCTTCTGCAATGCAAATACCGTTTGCATAAAAAAAAGTTTTCACAATTTTTTTTGAAATCACAGGAATACAATTTTATCTGTATTAAATTATGTGCCGATCCATCAAAACTAAGGCTTCGAACAGGAAAATTACGACAAGAATTAAACTGAGTTTATTTTTTATCTGCTTTTCCCTGTTTCCGATATCAGTTTTTTCTCAGGATATCCCTGCTTACCGCATACTGAATATTACCTTTGATACCTATCAACCCGGACAACTGAAATTGAATAACGGCCGGCTGATTTGGAAAGATATCAATCCTGACTCCGGAACCTATAACCTGAGATATTATTCAGGTGCCGAGATCTTCAAACTTGATTCAGGTCTTTTTGGCTTAACCTCAGCCATCGATGGTGACTATATTGCATGGAACACATCTGCTGAGGAAATAAAAATATTTAATACAAGGGACTGGACAACACAGTTGATCGGATCATCCTATAATCCGGATTATAAGCAACCGATATCTATAGCCAACGGAAAAATTGCTTTTTCCAGGGCTACCGGTAACGGATCTGAAATTGTGGTCAGAGATTTAATATCCGGTGAAGAAAAAACCTTTAGTGAAGGTGTTTGGAACCTGGAGCCCTCGATTAATCATGGCCAATTGGTCTGGGTGCAGAAATTTCAGGCGGATACTTTCCGGTCAAATATATATTTCTATGACGGTCAGTCAGCTCGCATGCTCACGACTACGGGCTCATTTAAGAACGTCCATCCGATCGTAAAAGACGGACAGGTGGTTTGGCTTCAATCATATGGGAATGTCGATGGGGTCTTTTTATTTGATGGTGATTCTGTTCTCAACCTGGGAGAAACAGTTGCAGGTTCAATTATTTCCGGATTTGATCTCAGCAATGGCATTGCAATTTCCGCTGTCACTGATACAGTTACTAATGATACTGAAATCCGGATATATAATTCCGAAACCGGATCCTTAACCTTCATTAATGATACGGCACGTATTTCAGGACTTCATATCGATAACGGTTTGATTGCATGGAGCTCAGGCACAAATGCCTTAAAGAATCTAATGCTGTACAACCTGAATACAGGTCTCCTGGAAGAATGGGGATCAGCCCGGAATCCTGTGGTAGATGATGGCCAGATTGCCTGGACGCTGGGCGATGCCGTAAGCATGATGGTACCGGTTGCTAACGCACAATTGTCATCTGGCAATGAAAACGGTTGGCCTCAGTCGAGATTTAAAGATAACAACGGTTCCAGCGTAATCTGGGGCAATTTGGATA
>CAYWCR010000059.1:1380-25558 GCA_964456825.1 uncultured Bacteroidales bacterium | reverse complement strand
CAGAGACGCTAAGGCGTAAAGAGTTACAAATAGGAAAATTTCTCGCAGAGACGCTAAGGCGCAAAGAGGTACAAATAGGAAAATTTCTCGCAGAGACGCTAAGGCGCAAAGAAATACTTTGAATAACAACATGATATCTCGGGATCTTCTCGAAACCGGCAGCTCGTTTGAACAACTGTTTAAGCCTGTGCTGAAAACAGGTGAATGGCAGATAGCAGTGCTCAGACAGTGCGCGAAAGTCCACCCGGAAAACATCGGGCAGGTTGAAAGGCATAACAATACCGATGAGGTTTTTATTCTTACCACAGGGGAAGCCAATCTGATTATCCTCGATGAAAAAGAGGGTGAAAAAATTCCCTTTGTTGTCCTCATGGATCTGAATGTGGCTTATAATTTGAAAAAGTCGGTCTGGCATCATATCGTCCTTTCTGCAGATGCCCATGTATTCATATTTGAAAAGGCGGATACATCGAAGGAGAATTCAGATTATAAAATACTGGATGCAGAGGTTCAGGATAAGATAAGGGAGATGGTGAAGATATAAACAGGTTGTCGGCCTGCCTGCCGTCAGGCAGGTTGTCAGTTGTGAATGTTGTTTTGTCAGCGATTTAGCGGTTTAGCCTATTAGGTGTTTAGGAATACATAATAATACAGTTCAGGGATTTTTAATTCCTATACAGCTAGGCTAAATCACTAAACTGCTAAAAAGCTAAACCTCTAAACCGCTAAAAACCAATTACCAATTACCAATTACCTCTTCCTACTCCTTAATCCCAAGCAGTTTCAACAAAAACGCATACTCCATCGCCGTTTCCCTGTGGTATTCAAACCTGCCGGAGGCTCCGCTGTGCCCGGTTTCCATATTGGTATACAACAGCAGCAGGTTGTCGCCGGTGTTCATATCCCGGAGCCTGGCCACCCACTTTGCCGGTTCCCAGTATTGCACCTGTGAATCATGCAATCCGGCCGTCACCAGCATATTGGGATAGGCTTTCTTTTCCACGTTGTCATAAGGGGAATAGGACAGCATATAGTCATAATAGTTCTTATCATTCGGATTGCCCCATTCATCATATTCACCGGTAGTAAGCGGGATGGTTTCATCAAGCATGGTGGTAATCACATCCACGAAAGGTACTGCCGCTATCAATCCTTTGAAAAGATCAGGCCGCATATTGACAACAGCACCGACAAGCAATCCGCCTGCACTTCCTCCATAGGCCATCAACCTGTCGGTGGATGTATATTTTTCACGGATAAGGAATTCAGCACAGTCAATATAATCCGTGAAAGTATTTTTCTTTTTCAGCAGTTTTCCGTCATCATACCAGCTACGTCCCAGGATCTGTTCACCGCGAACATGGGCAATGGCATATATGAAACCACGGTCGAGCAGGCTCAGCCTGACGGAACTGAAATACGGGTCGGTGGTATTCCCATACGAACCATAAGCATACAAAAACAAAGGATTGCTGCCATCTTTCTTTATTCCTTTGCGGTATACCAGGGAGATCGGGACTTTGGATCCGTCAGCGGCTGGGGCAAAAATTCGTTCGGCATAGTAGTCACCGGGATTAAATCCTCCCACTACCTCCTGTTGTTTCAATAGGGTGCGTTCCTTTGTTTTCATGCTGAAATCAAACGTGGAATTGGGCGTTGTAAGGGAAGAATAGCCAAAACGCAGCAGGTCCGTTTTGAACTCCGGATTGACCGAGAACCATGCCGTGTATGCCTGCTCCTGCAAATCAATATAATATTCGGTTTTTTCGCTCATATTGATCACCCTGAAACGGGTAAGCCCGTTGATCCTTTCATCCAGCACCATATAATCGCTGAATAGTTCAAAATTCTCCAGCAACACCGAATCTTTGTGGGGTATTACTTCTATCCAGGCATTCTTTGACGTGTTGGTAACCGGGGTTTCCATCAGCCTGAAATTCTTTGCATCGAGGTTGGTACGAATGAAAAAGCGGTCTTCAAAATGATCGATATCATATTCCAGTTCCCGTTCCCGGGGATGAAAAACTTTAAAAGCTCCGGCGGGATCATTGGCTTTTATATAGCGATATTCATTGGATAAGGTCGATGCCAGGGCGATGATGATATATTCTTTTGACTTGGTCTTATATACATAGGCATTATAGGTCTCATCTTCCTCTTCATAAACATCGACATCCTTTTTAGCTGATGTCCCCAGGGCATGGCGCATGATTTTATAAGGCCTCAGGGTGCTCACATTTTTCAGCGAATAAAAGAGGGTTTTGTTATCCGATGCCCAGGTACACGAACCCAACGTATTGATGATCTCATCCGTCAGGTATTCACCGGTTTCAAGGTTTTTGATCTTTAAAGTATAGAGCCTGCGGCTTACGGTATCCTCGCCGAATGCCATCAGCTTGTTATCCGGACTGACAGAAATCCCCCCGACATCATAGTAATCGAATCCTTTTGCCATTTCATTCACATTCAGCAGTATCTCTTCAGGGGCGTCCAGGTTTTCTTTCTTTCGGCAATAAACGGGGTATTCCTTTCCTTCCTCATAGCGGGTATAATAAAAATAACCGTTTTCCTTGTACGGGACTGACATATCGGTTTGTTTGATGCGGCCTATGATCTCCTGGTAGAGTTTCTCCTGAAGCTTTTTGGTATCCTTCATCATATGGTCGGTATACTCATTCTCTTTTTTAAGGTAATCGATAACGGCCGGGTTGTCGCGTTCATTGAGCCAGTAATATGGATCAATACGGGTATCTCCGTGCAGGGTAAGTTCCTTGTTTATTTTCTCGGCCTTGGGAGGTATCATGGTATGGTTATTTTTACAGGATGATCCGGTGAACATAACTGAGATCAGGCATACTAACGCACCTAAGGAAGATTTGTTCGTGATCATAGGATGTTGATTAACAATGGTTTTAATAAAAACGTTATGGTAAAACAATCCGGATACCTATGTAAGAGTCTAATCAAAAAGTCCAGCCGTTATTGAAAACGGTTGCTCCTGCAATCCGGCCTACATTTATAAATATAGAATAAATAATTATATTATTATGCTCTTTTTAAGTATATTTGATGTGTTTGGCAAGGGCTCAAAAGCCATCAAGCAATGTAAAATATTCTCAAACCCATGGCCCTTTCAAATCCCAAAGGATATGTTGGCATTTTAGCCTTTATTTGCTTTTTGTTTATTACCTCATTTGCTTCCGCACAGATTCTTTCTTCCATTACCGACCCGCGCGATGATCAGCAATACAGGACAGTATTGATTGGCAATCATTGGTGGATGGCTCAAAATCTGAATATCGGCACATGGATTGACTTGATCGGAGATCAAACTGACAATGGGTCAATTCAGAAGTTTTGTTATAATAACCTGGGGTGGTATTGTGATACATTTGGAGGTCTTTACCAGTGGAACGAGATAATGAATTACAATCCTGATAATAAACAAGGTATTTGCCCGGATGGCTGGCACGTGCCTTCTGAAAACGACTGGAAAGAACTTGAATTTGCTGCAGGCATGCCGGAAATTGACCTGGATAAAACAGGATGGTTAAGGGGAACCAATGAGGGGACATTCCTTAAAGAAGGCGGAGGATCAGGTTTCGAGGCACAATTGGGAGGTGGTATTTCTGATGACAAGCAATCTCTTTGGGTCAATGAATTCGGATTTTTATGGGCTTCGGATCAATACAATGATCAACAGGCCTGGATACATGTTTTCCGTGCAGACACAAGTACCATTCGTTTTGGCAGTGCCTTTAAGCAAGATGCATTATCTGTGCGGTGTGTCTGTGATAATAATGAATTTCTTACGCTTTCCATAGAGGCTGAGGAAACAGTGTGCGCCGGACAGGAAATATCCCTGAAAGCCAAAGTGAAAGGCGGAACTGAAAATAAGGATTATAGGTGGACATCCAATCCTCCGGGTTTCTTTTCAACCGACAGCATTATTTTTGTGAGACCGGAGACCGAAACCATTTACAGGATTCGTGTTATTGACGGAAATATTTATACCGTCGATTCTGTTAAGGTAATTGTACAACCTGTTCCTGCATTTATAATAAACGGAGAAAACAAGGTATGTTTAACAGAAGAGAATCTTGAAAATCTTGAATATATTGCTGTCACGCTAAACCCGGAGGATTATAGTTATAACTGGTCACCGTCTGACGGAAGCATCATTACCGCCAGTCAGAACGCAGTGCTGGTAGATTGGGGCACAACACCAGGAGCCAGAACACTGGGAGTGCAGGTTACTGATAAAAATACAGGATGCTTCAACCGGATAAACTACGAGGTTGAGATCCTTCCTGCGCCCCCGAAACCAATAATCATGTCAAAAGGCGAGCACCTGCTGATCTGCTCCGATTCGGGACGCATATACCAGTGGTATCAGAACGACGCAGCCATTCCCGGGGCAAACAAACAGTTTTATTATGCCAAGGGCAACAAAACAGGTAGTTTCAGGATCGAGACCAAACTCGACAATCAGTGTATGAACTGGTCAGATCCATACAGTTTTTTGATCAAATCCACCGGCGGATCCGGTGATGAGTCACAGACCGTTTTTATAAGGCCTAATCCTGCCAGCGGGTGTATCATGATGGATATCATTAATGATTTCACAGGACAGGTTGACGTTATGGTTACCAACAGCATAGGCACTATTATCAGGCACATTGTCCTTCATAAGCAAAGCCAGGTGTTTGAGGCCGGTATTGATCTCGGCGGGATGGCTGAAGGATTTTATCTGGTGTTGGTTACATATGGAAACCATAAAGAAGTTCACCGGTTAACGATCAGGAAATAGGCTGATGAAAAAGATGTCAACCTTATCGGTATTTTTAATGGTCATGACCTGTTTCAACGGAAACGGACAAAGATTCTCGTCGTTGCAGATAAACCAGATCAAAATTGAAATAAACCGGGTCTTTCAGGTCTTCAGCCATTACTCAGCTTATCTTCCGGAAGGGATTTCGGGTCAGGACATGCCGGCGGAACTTCAGGCCATTTTCAGTCCTGATGCCCGTATCCTGAATTTTCTGGAACCTGAAGCCGGAAACCAATATCCGGTTTCCCCTGCGGAATATTTTCAGTATATCCGCAGGCATTACACTTTCGGGCTTAGCTATGAACAACAATGGAACACTGACAAGATGAGCAGGCCCATGCCCACGGATGAACAATACACCGGTTTTGTCTTGTACCTGCCGGTTTCTGTAAAGGCTATCGGTCTGTTTGACGGGCAGAAGATCAACAATGTTTCCGGTGAATATTATGCCATCATGGGATTCAGGATGAAAAACGGACAAATCACAGATCTTGTCATTCACTATCTGCAGGCTGAAAAACCCAAAATCAAATCGCAGCAGTCCAATACCTTAATTGGACCTTATGTGGCGCCTGCCTTTACCAGGATACACAGTCAGGATATTTTTAATGATGATGTTTGGGATGCCTGGGGGGAGTTCGGATATCGTGCAGGATTGAAGGCAGTTTACCGGCGCAGCCCGAATCTTGGCTTTTTCAGCGGAGCGGGAATAAGTTATTACAGATCGGTATACGAGATTGTTGATTACAACAACGAAAACCTTGACAAAATGGTGAAAACAGATGCTGACGATGATAAATACTTTGAACTTATCCAGGCATCGGTGACTGAAAAAAATGCGCTGACGTATCTCGATGTGCCGCTGGGAATCCGTTACAACACAAGCGGAAAAAGGATCAGATTGGCTGTCCAGGCGAGCCTGGAATTTTCATTTCTGCTGTCCTCCCGTTTCAGCGTCACCGGGAGTTCCGATCATCAGGGATATTACCCCGAATATCATGTGATCCTCTATGACCTGCCTGATTATGGATTTACAGCGGGACCGGTCGATATCAATGACAAGTGGAAGCTTAGCCCGTTTAATCTGTCAACAAATATTTCCGCCGGAGCTGAAGTCTCACTCGGCAGTAATATGCTGTTGACAGTAAGCCCTTTTGTAAACACCGGACTTACGGATCTGGGATATAATGTACCCAAACATCGCGATGACTATATCAGCATTTCCGGCCATCCCGGGAAACTAAGCACCAGAAGTGCCGGCCTTTTGTTTGAGATTTTTTTTAAATTATAAGAACGGCGCCATGAAAGGAAAAGTATTTCGGCGAATTATAATCAGGATCATGATTTTGCTGATATGTTCATGCCCTGTATTTGCGCAGAACAATGAGCAAATGCTGGCTTCCTCTTCCGGAAAATATTGCCGGGTTAAGGTCAGCCAATATGGACAACGGTTTGATACCCTTGAAATTCTCATACAGGTGGAATGGATCAACGAAAGCCTTCAGCCGATAAACGATTACAATTCGCAGCTTTTACTGAGAAAAGATCAGGTAAAATCTTCAGCCGAAGGAAAGATAACCTGCCTGGATTTTCAGCAGCGTGATTATTTAACCATTAACCATTCCTGGCCTTTGCTTATTAAAGTGAGCAAAGATTTTACCGGTAAGGATATTCGCTTTGATTTCAACTTTGAAATCCGGGATGGCATGGATGCCGGCCCGACGAAAAGCCTTAGCCAGCCCTTGCTGTTCAAAAATCCCAAAGAAATTGCCTGCCTGGCTGTGGTTGATCTGAAAGAGCTGGCAAGGGTGGACAACAAGCCACCGGAGATCCGCCTGATATCGCCCATAATCAATGATGATAATCTGCGGGTTGTAAAAACAACCGAGGTAGACATTATCGGGTATGCAACGGATGAGAGCGGTATTAACCTTGTGCTGGTGAATGCCAATGATGCAAGAATGTATCCCGACGGGAAATTCGTATCCACCGTGAAACTGGCACCCGGTGAAAATGAAATACGCATGTCAGCGATTGATAATGACGGCACCATAACCGAACAAAGAATATCCGTTTATTGTGATAGCTATGAATTGGCTTCCCAGATGCTGAATGCAGGGAATTATTACGCTTTGATCATTGCCGTTGAGGAATATGAAGATCCGAAGATCAGCGACCTGGATCATTCGATTGACGATGCCAATGCCTTGTATGATATCCTGATAAAGGATTATACCTTCGAAAAGGAAAAGGTGAAGATGCTCACCAATCCCAGATTTGAAGATATCGTGATCGAACTTGACAGGCTGAATCAGGTGGTAACTGAAAATGATAACCTGTTGATTTTTTATGCCGGCCATGGGATATGGTCGGAACAGTCCAAGGTGGGATACTGGCTACCCGCTGATGCAAGGGAATCAAATACAGCCAACTGGTTTCGCAACAGCACCCTGCGCGATTATATCGGCAGCATCAAATCGAAACACACACTACTGATAGCAGATGCCTGCTTCAGCGGTTCCATCTTCAAATCACGCAGTGCTTTTGCCAATGCACCTTCGGCCATTGAAAAAGTATATGATCTTCCGAGCCGGAAGGCCATGACCAGCGGCTCGCTGTCGGAAGTACCCGACAGAAGCGTTTTCCTGGAATACCTGATCAGAAGGCTGGACGACAATGACAAGCCTTACCTGACCTCGGAGGAATTATTCTACAGCATGAAAACCGCGGTTATCAACAACAGCCCCACCATCCCACAATTCGGTGAGATCCTCAATACGGGCGATGAGGGAGGGGATTTTATTTTTATCAGGAAGAGATAGAATGTAGGGACAAGCCTGCCGGCAAGGCAGGAGACAGGGGACAAGTTGCAGGAGCATGAGAATAGAAGAAGTGAGGAGAGAAGGAATTCGGTAAGCGGCAATCAGACTGCAAGACCTGCCTGCCGGCAGGCAGGCTGCACGACCACAAGACTCTTACACTCCCTGTTTTCTTAGCAATGCCTCTCCCTGAAAACTTTTTCCTTGACTCGTATAAAATTTTGACGTACATTTAGTTATACAAATTATAACCTAAAATTAGTTTGTATTATGAAAATCCTGCCTGGATCCTTATTGGCTTTTGTATTGGTTCTTGCCGTTGGATGCAATAAAGACAAAATAGAACCAACCGACACAAATACGGATTTCGAAGTAGAAGCTTCTGAGACAATAGGTCCGGAAGGAGGATCGATTGAAACGGAAGGTTTCGTTCTTACCATTCCTGCCGGCGCCTTTGGTTCGGAAACTGAACTCGTCCTTTCATCAGCGGTTGATAAACAAACTTTTGGTGAATATCTTGTATCCAGGATGTTTAAAATTGATGGGATTCCTGTAGAATTCAGCAAACCGCTGAAAGTGAAAATCCGGTATGAAGGGACCCTTAGTGAAGGAAGCTATATTGCATCAGGTGAAGAGGTGTATACTCCAAGCCTGGATACACTAACAAATGCTTTCCGTCTCATCAATGCGACAGATTCATCGGGTTGGTTGAATGGTGAATTACCAATGCCTGAAGAACATGTTCCGTCATCTGGGTTAAAGAAAAAATCAACAGATGCAGGCGGTTTTGCCGGGCGTATGCTTGGAGCTATAACTTCAATTGTATCTATTTATAGTGAAAACCTGAATTTTCTTATTCATTATCCATTGTTTCTTGTCAATTATTCTGATGCTGTTGCACTTGGAGATTACCTGGAAGAAGCATATTCGTTTTTTGAAAACCATTTTGACCTTAAATATAGTGATTCATTGGAGATTGTACAGGTAAATGTTATGTCCTTTGCCTACAGAAAAGCATATAGTTCATCGGCATTCGGTTACTATTCAAATTCTTATATTTTTCAGTATAGCGGTTATCTTGATTTTAATAGTGAATATTTACATGACAGAGAAAATATACGCTTGACAGCAGGCCATGAATTCTTTCATTTAGTCCAGTATTTGTATGACAAACGTGGAGCTTTTTCAAAAGCAGCATATCCTTCGAATCATCAATGGTTTAATGATGCTACTGCAGTGTGGTCAGAGAAGTATTTTACGGATGAAACAAATTTTCAGTCTCCTATAGCGGATGGAAATCAAATGTCTCCTTTTGATGGTTTGCATGCCGGAGCCACGTTGGATCCATCAGAACATGGTTATGGTATGGCAGCACTTATTGGTTATCTTACCGGTATATATGGAGATGAATTCATTTTTAAGGTATATCAGTCCATATCTGAAGGAATGCATGTTGTTGACGCAATTTCACAACATACAAGCAAACCTGCAGATTGGCTTGAAGATTTTTTCAGACAATATATTTTAGGTAATTTAAATGTGTTTGGTGTAAATGCATCTTTTATTTTCAGCAATGCACATAGAACATTTACCATTAAGAACAAAAATGATTTTGACAGTACAATTACGGATGGGTATGATGATCTGTCCGCCAGACTTTATAGAATTGATTTTGAGGACGAGAGTATTGATAACAATGATGAAATAACTATAGGAGTTGAAGGTATATATAAAAACAAGACTGAAATTACAATTTTCAATGGGACAAAAGGAGCAAACGGCAAGATAGAATATGTTACAAATTCTACCAATGACATAACAATTGGAAACATTAAAAGAGATTATATAGATAAGAAAAGCCATATGTATGTTTTGGTAACAAATTCAAACGCTTTCGCCAATTATGCAGGAGCCATTTCATATTTTGATCTTAACGTTACCATGAATAAAAAAATGCCTCCTCCGGATTGGGACATTTGTAGTGCCAGGATTTATGTGCTCGGTCATTTTAAGAAAACTTCGTTGAACGGAATAAAGGAAGTTGACCTTGAACGCGGTTTTGGAAATGTTTATGAGGGAGGCTTTAATAATAATACTACTTTTAGAGCAAACTATTATTTCAATGATCCTGATTTAACATCGTCAGGGGAAATGGAAGTAGTTTTGAATGAAACACAGGATACGGTTGTGAGCTTTAGTTTTACAGAAGAGGCAACAACCAGTAAATACAGGACCGTAACCACGCTTTCGGGTAAAAATATACCTAAAAATCCTAATGCTTTATTTCAAAATACTTATATAGTAACCGGTGAATCAATTTGTGAAGAAAACATTATCTCCCTGAGTTATGAACGTACCAGAATCACAGAAGAGGGAGAAGATGAAACTTTAACAGATCATACCTGTACCAGTAATAGCTGGATAGAAATATGGTTTTAAAGAATGTACACGGTTTATCTGGTATAGCTAAAGACTCTCAACCGTTCACCTATTGATTCGAAGTAATCAATCCCTTTCTGGTCGGCAGGTTCATTTTCCGCAGCAGTTCATCGTAACGGGGATCATTCCTTATGTCCTCTGTACTTGGGTAAAAATTAATGTAGATAATGGGATATACCTTATTCACCAAGGCGTCATTACAGGGACAAGGGACGAGTGACGAGTTGCAGGGGCATGGGCATAGGAGAAGGAGAAGGGGAAAGGCGGCAGGCAGATCATAAATCATCAAATCAATAAATATGAAGGAAGCACGGATGGTCATCCGATAGGTCCTGAAATGGAATACGGTCCTGTTTATCATCCTTGCGCAATCACAATATGTTTTTAAAAAATTTTTTATAAATTCGACCGACCGGTCGGTAGTTTTTTATATATTTGTACCATGCGTGATAAAATCATTGAAACTGCGGCTGAAATGATGCTCAGGGAGGGATATACCCAGGTATCGATGAATGGCATTGCCGATGCAGTGGGACTGGCCAAGCCAAGCCTGTATCATTATTTTAAGGGGAAAGAAGAACTGTTTGAAGCCGTGGTCGACCTGTTCTTCAGGGAGGGCAGTAAATGGACTACCGTCTTCCTGCAAACTGATGTTTCATTTAAGGAAGCCCTCCGGCAAATGTTCGCTTACTTCGCGGAACTGATGGAATATATGGATCATTTGCTGGATGACCGGCAGAAAGGCAAATACGGCTACTATTACCTGCTGGTGGATGCACTCCGTATGTTCGGCCAGGTGAGGGAACGCTATGAACAGTCCTATAAAAGTGATTTTGCCGTCATCCGTAAGGCAGTCAGAAAAGCCATTAAAAACAAGGAGATCCGGAATGACATCAACTGGGAAACCCTGGCAGCCATGCTTTCATCACTGATGGAAGGAACACTGCTGCTGAGCACCCTCTATCCGGCATTGAATGTGAGCAAATTGAGCGAGGGATTTTTTGAGTTGGTTTGGAACGGGATAAGGAGTGACAAGCCTGCCTGCCGGCAGGGCAGGGGACAAGACAGAACCAAGAACCAAGAACCAAGATAAAAGAACAAAGAACAAAGAGCAAAGAGCAAAGAGCAAAGACAACCGACAACCACAACCTGCCTCGCCAGGCAGGCAACCACAACCATTATAACCATTACAACATATTTCAAATGAACTCCATCGCCATAAAAACCGACCGCCTCACCAAATCCTACGGTGATGTTACCGCGGTGAAGGATCTTTCACTGGAAATATACCGCGGTGAGATCTTTGGCTTCCTGGGTCCTAACGGCGCCGGGAAAAGCACTGCCATCGGCATGATGTGCGGGCTGATTCAGCCCGATTCCGGTAAGGTGATGATCAACGGTCATTCCGGCCGGCATCGTGATACCATCAAAAGCCTTATCGGCCTTTGTCCCCAGGAGATCATCCAGTGGCCAAAGCTTACCTGTATGGAGCAACTCGTATTTACCGGCCAGATGTACGGGATGTCCTATGCCATGGCCAAAACAGCCAGTAATGACCTGCTGACAAAAATGGGATTGTATGAGAAAAGGAAGAAGCTGGCTGCAACGCTTTCAGGCGGGATGAAACGAAGGCTGAACCTGTGCCTTGCCCTGGTGCATGACCCTGAAATTGTCATACTCGATGAGCCGGAAGCTGGACTTGATCCCCAAAGCCGTTTGATGGTCAGGGAGTTTATCCGTGAACTGGGCAGAACCAAAACCGTGATCCTTACCACGCATAACATGGATGAGGCCGACCGCCTGGCTGAGCGGGTGGCTATCATAGACCATGGCAAGCTGCTGAAGCTCGATACGCCATCCAACCTGAAAAGGGCCATGAGTGAAGATGATGTTATACAGGTGATGATAACTCCGGTGGGAAACAAGGACAAGGCGGCGGCAGAAACATGCCTGAAAACACACTATAATCAGGTTTTAGTGCAGCAGGACAAGATCCTCATACGGGAGAAAGCCAACCCTGAGACCCTTTGGAAAGCCAGCCAGCTATTAAAAGACCATGGTTTTGATATAGCTGAAATCAGTATACGGCCCAACACACTGGAAGATGTTTTCATCAGCCTCACAGGCCGCAGTTTACGCGAGTGATCGTTATAAAGATAAAAAGGATTGACATGAAATTCCTGGCCATAGTCTATAAAAGCATGATTGAGCAGTTCCGCAGCTTCTGGCTGCTGATACTGACCGTCCTTACGGCTCCTTTTTTTGTCGTCGTCTACAACCTCATTAACGAAAGCTATAAGCCTTCCTATGATATCCTGCTGGTGAACAATGACGAGGGATACAATCCTGATTCCGCAAAATCAGTTAACCTGGGTGATTCGCTTGCCGTTTATATCGGCAGGACCATCATGGATGGTTTCACTTTTCATGAGGCTGATAGCCGGTCTTCTGCAGAGAAGAAAATTGAAAATAAGAAAGCGGATGTGGCGATACTGGTCCCTGCTGATTTTTCATCCCTGATGCATGCCCGGGAAAAAGGAATTGATTCCTTGCCCCGTATCGAATTCATCGGGAATATCACCGATATGAACTATATTATCGGTGCCATCGGCGTATATGACGGCATCAGCAATTTCTTCTCATCCTTCCTGGAGTCAGAGCCCCAGTTCATCATGGAAGAAACACCCATCGGGGCTTCCGGCACCCTCTCCGATTTTGACCTTGCCATTCCCGGTCTGCTGGTTCTGTCTATTGTAATGCTTATGCTGAGCGCTTCAACGGCATTTGTGGCTGAAGTTGAAAACAAGACCATGCAGCGGTTGAAACTTACCCGGATCAGCACGGTAGGATTTCTGAGTGGCGTAAGTATGGTGCAGCTTGCGGTAGGTATTATTTCCATCCTGCTGACATTGCTGGTTGCCTTTGCCATGGGCTTTCATTTTGAAGGTACCTGGCTGGCATTTTTCGTAGTAGCGTTGCTGACCTGCATTTCAATCACCGCTTTCAGCCTCCTTATAGCTGCCTTTACAAAAACCGTCACGCAGGTCCTGGTAGTAGGTAACTTTCCCCTGTTCCTGTTTATGTTCTTCACCGGTGCCATGTTCCCGGTAAATGCCCCGGAATGGTTTAAAATTGGAGATTATAGTGTTTCAATAACCGGACTTATGTCTCCGTCTCATGCGGTGTCCGCTTTGTATGACCTGATGATCCTCAACAGGCAGCTTGCGGATATCTGGCCGCAGTTGTTATGCCTTACTGTTATATCCATCGTTTATTTTGCAATCGGGCTGTGGTTTTTTAAAAGAAGGCATATGAGGGTGGGAGGAGTCAGCGTGAGAGTGAGAGCGAGAGTGAGGGAGGAAGCAGTAAGCAGTAAGCAGTAAGCAGTAAGCAACAGCTATGTCTCGTGATTCCTTTCACCATGCATCAGCAGGCGATTAGGCTTGGATCCTTTATGAACATACAGCAGGGAAGGGAAATGCTTAACGAGAGATGGGTAGGTCACTTCGACCCGCTTCCAGTTGTATGCCGATACCAGTATCAGGTCAATGCTTTCAAGAAAAGACGGATCGGTAAAACGACTCTTGACAATCTCCGGTGCAAATCCGGTCTTTTTTCTGAAAGACTCGATGATCTCAATTGAATTTTCAGCCGGAAACACATAACACTTCTGATAGGTTTCTTTTTTCATATTGCAGGCATAATGCAACAGGAGTTCATCATCCTCACCAAAGAATATAAGCAGCATAGAATCGAGCTGAAATTTCTGCCGTTCACTGAAAACAAGAATATCACAATCGACTTCATTCAGTATTTTCCGGATGATGCCTCCCAGCAGGTCGGAGCTGAAAATGGAGTATGCGCCCCCGAGCATAAGGAAATCCGGCTTTTCGGTCCGGCAGATCGTAACAATTTCAGCAGCAATATCACCTCCGGTACTTTTATAAATGGTTCTCAATGGTATTTTTAAATTCCCGGCTGTTTTCATGATGGGAGCAAAGCTTTCCTTTTCAAATACAGCGGCATCGCTTGGCGATATGTCAGTACGCGGTGAAATATGCATGGCAACAAAGGCTGTTTCAGTCAGCAGGTTTGGCACAATGGCCCTGCTGATTTTTAACAGGGAGCTTCCCATACGGGGATTGGCAAAGGAGAGCAATACTTTTCCTGTTTCTGACAATACCTCACGCGCCGGCCTTTCACGGGAAAAATATTTGATAAGGCTCAGTCCTGGCCCGGTTATAAAAGTAGTAACCAGGGTCATGATAACCAGCATGGAATAAATTTCAGTACTCAGGATGCCAAGTTCATAACCTATGTTGATCACAACCAGTTCCATAAGGCCTTTGGAATTCATCAACACGCCCAGTGTAAGAGAGTAATTCCATGAAAGCCCTGCATACCTTGACGCCAGGAGTGTCCCTCCGAATTTACCGAGTATGGCAACCCCGGTGATCGCGGCGCAAACCAACCAGAGAAAAGGCGAGTTAATCAGTCCGATTTCTGTTCTTAATCCGGTTTCGACGAAGAACAGGGGCAGCAATAGTACCAGGGCCAGGTCCTGCAACTTCTCGGTTATTACCTGCTTAAAATTAAGGTTATTGGGCATGATGACACCGGCCATAAAAGCACCGAACAAAGCATGAATGCCGATCACCTCTGAAACAAACGCGGATGTTAACATGAGCAGAAATACAAATGCCACAACAGGTTTGCTGACGTTCTCACGTGTGGTATATATAGCGCCGATGCGCTGAATGAAAGGTCTGATGACAAAAAGCATCACGACAACATATAGGATGGTGAGGCTGATGGTAATAAATGCATTAGTAAAAGCACCGGCCCTGACAAATGCGATGACAATAGCCAGTATGCACCATGCTGCAGCATCACCAATGGCAGCCGCTGTAATGGCTATTTTACCAACCGGAGAACGGGTTAGTTGTTTTTCCTGAACGATGCGGGCAAGCACTGGAAAAGCTGTTATGCACATTGCTGTGCCCATAAACAGTGCAAAAGCTATGAACGATGATTTTCCGGGTGAAAGGATGCCATACATAAAATAGGATAATAATATGCCCAGGATGAATGGGAATATTAATCCGGTATAGCTGATCAGTACGGCATCTTTGGCTGATTTTTTCAAGGATTCCCAGTCGAGTTCCATGCCGATCACAAACATAAACAGGATCAGGCCTACCTGACTTAATAAATACAAATTTCCCAGTGATTCGGCAGGAAAGATGAAATGCATGGTGGCCGGTGATACAAGGCCAAGAACGGAAGGGCCCAGCAGTATTCCGGCCAGGATCTCGCCGATCACCACGGGTTGTTCCATTTTCTGGAACAGGAATCCCATCAGCCGGGCGACCAGAATGATCACGATGATCTGCATCAGAAGGATTCCCAGGGTATTGTGAAGGTTTGAAAACAGTTCCCTGAAAAAAGTACCGGTACCATTCCTCAGATCGGGAATATACTCAAAGATATGACCTCCTGAAAAGTTCTGGTTCCCTAAAAAAATAACAATCCAGAAAACAATGATCGCGAGGAAGGTAAGAGAAAAGTAAAGCGGAAGGTGTTTTTTCATATTCCGGTCTTCCTTAATATCCGGCCGGCAATCAAAGATAAAAAAAAATAGAGAACATGCACCTGAACAATGAACAATGAGCAATTAACAATTAACAATTAATTTTCGTTACCGGTTCTGCTTATTGTCCCCCGCCTTACTTCTCCACCTCCCTGAATTCACCGAAAATCTTAATGTACAGATTAATGATAAGGGTTCCCGCCAGCATGCTGCCTGCCAGGAAAAACCACATGTTTTCGGAATGAAGATGATCCTTGAAATATCCGTATAAGGGGGTCAGTACAAAACCACTCAGCGATCCCCCGATCCCCATGGCCAGGAAATTGGTGCCCATATATAGCCCTGCCTTTTCCTTCGGGGCAAGCCAGGTTATATATTCCTGGATGCGCGGGGATGAAGTCATTTCGCCGATGGCAAAAAGAAAAACCCCTGCAAGGAACCAGACCGGAGCCATGATCCTTGCCATTCCCATACATATATATCCGGCAGCCATAATGATCAGCCCCATGGTAAATACCGGGATCGCCCGGAAGCGCTTAACGACGCTTGACACAATTATTTGAAACAGGATAATATAATAGGCACTGTTCGCAATGCTTTCACCAAGAACCATACGGGTGCCGTTTTCCTCCTTTGAAATGAAGTTGGCAAAGCCGGTTCCCATGACAGCCCGGATATTCTCATATAATGTTGCCGTATTAAGTTGTGAATCAGCATACATAGCCGCTATATTGAAAAATGACCAGAAAGGCGTCCAGAAGAACAATCCAAGCAGTATAAGAAATATCAGAAAACGCTTATCAGAAAGTGCCAGTCCGAGGTCCTTAAACTTGTCGCGCAGGGTTTTGCCTTCAATTTCCCTTGGCGGATCCTTATAAAAAAGCAGGGTTATCAAAAACATCAGACCAATGGAAATGGCTGCGGCAATAAAAGCATATTCCCATGATATTACCCTTAATTTGGCAGCGATAACAGGTCCGAATGTGGCACCGATATTCACCATATTGTAAAAAATGCCAAAGCCAAGCGTTTTATTCGTATTGTCAGTCACAGCCCTTACCGTTCCGGATATCAGAGGCTTGAAAATGCCGGCGGCAAGGCCGATGCTGATCATGGTGAGGGCAATTCCCGAAAATGTTTTGGTATACAGCAGCAGCAGGATCGAAGGAAGATACGCGAGATATGAAACGATCAGCACTTTTTTAAATCCGTACCTGTCAGCAAAGGTCCCCGATATTACAGGGATGGTGTATGACAGCAAAAGAAATATACCCTGAATGGGGCCCATCTGGCTTTTTGAAAAACCAAGGGTTTCCATATAAATGCCAAAACCGATATAAATACCATAATACGTGAACCGTTCAAAGACTTCAATCAGGTTGGCTGTCCAGAAAATCTTCGGAAAAGGTGTGCGGCTTTTGCCCATGTGTTTTTTTTCTGCAAAGTAATGCATTTGTGGATTCGAAGGTATGATGGATGTCGGTTTTTATTGCGGACAACATTGGGGATGAATGATACTAATTCTATAAAGCCGATAGAATTTTTAAACTATTAAAGTTCATATTAATGCAAAAATCTTGCATCAATTTGAAAATTTTTGTAATTTAAATTTAATCTAAATAAAATTTAAAATTATTGTATATCAAATATTTAGAAACAAAAGCTGCTTATAAAATAATGTTGCATCGTAGAAATAAGGATTGTAAAGGCATCCGGCCTTTTGAAAATACCTGATATTTACATACTTTTAATTTCAGGTGAAAGCTAACGCTCTGAACCTTACACCAACCCATTTTATTTAAGCCATCAGATTATGGCTAATGTTAATTATTATATAGTGCAATAAGCAAAAACTATGGGTATTCCGAATGATTTCAATCTTTATTTCAAGATTGCTGATACTGGAAAAGAAATAAGGACCTGCCAGTCAATCCGATACAAAGTCTATTGCGAAGAGCGCAAATGGTTGCCGGCCGATTATTTTCCTGACCGGCTTGAAAAGGATATCTACGATGAAAAGTCCCCCACCTTCATTGCCCTGGATGATGATTTCGATGTTGTTGGATTGACGCGCATCATCAAAGGAAGCGACTTTGGTACTTTGCCTTTCTTACAGCATCCCTCCATTAAAAAGCGGAAGATTGATGTCAGCACCATGGTTGAACTATCCAGGTATATTGTAGTGTCCCCCAAACACAAAGGACTTATTTCTCACGGCTTATTCCGGATTGCCCTTCATTACTGTAAACGAAATAACATTACTGATTATGTTATTTTAATCGAACCTTCACTTCGGCGGTTAATTGAGCGCTATTATTGGTTTTACGAACCTATGTGCCCCCCCGCCATGTATTATGGTGCTTTTACATACCCGGCGGTATGCAATGCCGGTCAGATTGAAAAGACCTGGTATAACCATTACCCGGACAACTACAGGTTTTACATGGATGAATCCAATGTCATCTCAAGCCTGGAGACGGTGAAGGGATAACCAACCGGTATTTCTCCCTGCATTCATTTCAGATTCAGGAACTTCTTTTCATAGTTGAGCTCCATGCCATAGGGAAAATCATGGTAGGAGTAAAGCTTTATGGCAAGTTCAGGTTTCACATATTGCTGAAAAGCCCTGCTGTAAACTTTGCCTAGCTCAGCAGAAGAGGTCATGCCCGGTTTCAGCTGCACTTCAACCAGTGGTTTCTCCTGTTCAACGGACAATACAAAATATCCAGTTGTCTGCCGGGCAGCATTCTCATTTTCATACAATCCCAGCTTCAGGTCTTCCGGGTATAAGGGTTGGCCTTTGTATGGCAGGACGTTGGTTGCACGCCCCGTCATCGTTGCCAGCGGAAGCTTCAGCCATGGTTTTAAATCCGCAAGACGGAATTGTGCCAAAAGCCGGACCAGTTCATTATAAGATATCAGTTTTCCGCAATCTCCTGAATAATAGCGTATTAAAGGAATAACGGTCGACTTTGACAGGGTGGTAAACAGCAACGAGCCATCGGTATGTTCTTCCAGGAAGAACCGCATGGGATAATAATGAAACAGGGTTCCGCATGCTGCTTTTTCCGTACCGAAGAGCTTTTCACGAAAATGGCCGTCACGTTGCGCCATTCTTCTTATTCTCACTGTTTCAGGAGTCTCATGAAATACATTCAGGCCCAGCTCTGTCAGTCCCATGGTGGCCAGCATCATCCGGTCAGTTGTTTTTTCCGGATCCAGTTCCATCAGGTTGGCAAGGTAACTCCGCAAGGTTTCGGGAAACCAGTCCTGGCCCATCACCAGGCTTACCCCAAGATTTTTCCAACGGATGCCTGCCTCGCAACCTTCTTCAACAAGTTTTTTCATAAAATACGGATCTCCTATTATGATGGTCTGGTCATAATGAACCGATACCTTTTTCAGTATGGCTATGACCATGTCACTTCTTACGCTGGTTTCGGCCAGCGGCAGAGAAGTTTCCACGTGAACTCCCATCGGGGTGCAATTGATAAGAAAGGTCTTTTTCAGGCTGGTATTGAAAAGCAGGTCCAGCGCAGTATCCACAAAGAACCGGCTGCTGCTTTCCCGACCCAGGAGGTCAGCCCCGAAAGCAAATTTTCCCGAAAAGCCCGAGCTGGTCATAATGTTCCTGATCTTCGGAAAGTCCTGCTTCGCCATTATTTCATTTAAAGGGAAAACGGAAAAGAAATTGTTTTTATCCGTCACCGGGACTCTTTTACTAAAGTCATCCGGAGATTTTATTTCTCCGGGCCGGATGGATTGTACTTCCATGATCCTGCGATAGGCCTCGCTCTTTTTAACAGCACGGTGAAAAGCTGAAACTGCCTTACCGGCTGACCCGGAAACCAGTGAATCCGGATCTGAAGTGGTGAGATAACGCCGGATCCATTTTCTTTTCAGGTTGTTAATCATGGCAGCGGATATTAAGCACCATTATGCTTTTATTTTCATCAGGTTCTCAAAATTACCATGGAAAATTAATTCTTTTAACTCCCCGGAAATATTCAGCGATTCAATACAGTCGACAAAATCACCCATCCGGTGCAGTTTTCCTTCATAAGGCATGGGAAAATCAGTGCCGAAGATGAATTTGTTCTCTCCAACCCGGCGGATCAGGTTTTCGTTCAGCAATTCCCTGATCTCGTATGGGTATGCCGCTGTATCAATATATACATTGGGGTGTTTCTCCGTAACCATAAACGATTCATTGTGCCATAACGTGCCCAGGTGCGTAAGAATAATGGTAAGATCGGGAAAATCGTTGGCCACCTCATCCAGCAAAACAGGATAAGCCTGTGATAGTTTTACCATATTTCCGAAAGGGGTGGTGCCGATGTGAAATACCACCGGGATATGGAGGTCCAAAGCCTTTTTATACAGCGGCCAGAGGGCTTTGTCATTGGGATAGAAGTTTTGCAGCGGCGGATGCAGTTTCAGCCCCTTTAGTCCCAACCCTGCAATGGCCTTTTCCAATATCGCGGGGGCTTCAGGTTCATGAACATCAACCGAGGCAAAGCCTATGAACCGCCCGGGGTATTGCCTGCATATGCCGGCAACAAATTCATTGGAGGAATACAGGATGGGGCCATACATGGCAAACAGCACTGTCTGCTCTATCCCTGCATCGTTCATCTGGTGCAACAGGTTTTCGACCGAGAGCATATCGGCAACCTGATCCACATCACTGAAAGTGGGTATGTTTTTCAGCAGGGAGAGGATTTGCTGCCCGTTTCCCTGCAAAACCTTTTCAATCTCGATGAGATGAGCATGGGTATTAATGATTTTCATGGTTGCTTTGTTTTGGGATGCGGTTTCTGAAAGGATCATACAGGTTAAAGGCGGGAGATAAGGCGATGCTGCCCTTGTTGAGTATGATTTTCAGGGCTTCATTGGCCATGAGTACAGCAGTTAACCAAACCATGGGTGCAAAGGATGTTATTGTCCCCTGTTGGATACGCTGAAGTGCAGCTTCGGAATAATATTCCCCGATCCCTTCTATCGATTGCAATTCATAGAGCATACGGAGATTCAGGTTTTGTTGTTCTTCTGCAGTCAGCGAACTGATATCTTTTCCTGTTGTTGGCATGTTGTATACATCCTCGAGGGCGGGCGTATCAGCCGTGAATACCCTGACATTCCCAAAGGGGATGGCCCAGCCTTCAACCAGGGGAATTTTATGGGCCCGGGCAAAACGGCTGATAATGATACAGGGAACAATATCATCAAGGGCAAGAAGGGCAACCCTGACGCCCGTCATAAGATCCCTGATATTGGATTCATCAACCGTGGATTCTTTATGAACGATCAGGCCGGGGTTGATACGGTGCAAAAAACTTTCAGCAACATCTGTTTTCCGCTGACCCATGGTGTCAGTGAATGCAAAGACCTGCCGGTTAAGGTTGCTGGGCTCAAATACATCCCTGTCAATGATGGTCAGGCTTCCTATTCCTGCACGTACCAGTATTTCGGATATCACCCCCCCCAAACCTCCCATTCCAAAAACAGCTGCGTGGGATTCCCTGATCTGCTGCTGCTCTTTTTCATCCAATAAACCTATGTTACGGTCAAATGACTGATGATATTCGATCTTCATGTCCTAAATTAATTTCTGAAAGATAGAAAAAAAGGCCTAAAGATTGTTTAAATTCGAATACAGAAATATTTTTCATGAAGCAAGGAATTCCTCAGGGCAAAAAGAACATCGGTCTGGACAGAAAGCTGGAATTGTTGGTAGATGCTCAGAAACACTGTAAATCAGGATATCTTATCCTTTCAGCCACCCGGGAAATTATAGAATTTTCAGAGAATATCCATGAACTGATAGGACTCCCTGAAAAACTCAGCAAGCTCTCATTTCATGATTATCTCCTGACCGTTATACCTGGTGACAGGCAGCAGGTTGAAGAACAGATTAACAGGCAGCTGACACAGGGGGCCGAATTCTCAACCATTAATTTCAAGGTTAAAGGAGTTGACCGGAATATCCAATATCTGAAACAACATTGCAGGCTATTTCATGATCCCGGGAACCAGGAAGATTTTCTGTTCGTTGTTTTGCAGAATGTCACGGAACAATCAAAAATGGAACGGCAAATCGGGTACGGTGAAATTAAATTTCGCAATATATTTAACGCCACACCCCTGGGCATGCTGATATATGTGATCGATGCGAAAGGGAATCTTGTGCTGACCGATATGAATCCGGCCGCCAGGGAGATACTGAAAATCAAGGACAACAAACTGATCGGAAAGACTATTGAAGAGGCTTTCCCACCCCTTGCCAACACGGAAATACCCTCGGAATACAAGAAAGTTGCCTGCGAAGGCAATATATGGTATGGGAATGAAATCGAATACGATGACGGAAATATCCAGAATATTTGTGATGTCACGGCATTTCAAACTTCCTTGGGAACGGCGGCTATAATATTTCAGGATATTACCGAAAGAAAACAGGTGGAAGACCGTTTAAAAGACTCGGAAGAAAAATACCGGAAACTGGTTGATAATTCTGTTGTCGGGGTATTTACAACGACCCTGGATGGTGAAATAGTATTCATTAACGATGCGGCTCTCCGGATGCTGGGATATACTGCTGAAGAGTTTAAGAAAGAAAAGGCACAACATTATTATGTCATCAAGGGCATTCGTGGTGAACTGACGCGCATTCTGGAGGCACGGAAAGCGGTCACCGATTTCAGGATTGAGCTGATCACAAAAGCAGGAAAAACAATTACAGGAAGTATCAATGCACAACTTGAAAATAACCTGATATCAGGCGTAATCATTGACATTACAGAAAAAGTCAGGGCCGAGCAGAAACTCATTGACCTGAACAAGGAGCTTCAGGAAATCAATGAAAAGGCACGTTCTATCAATACCGAACTGCAGAAAAGTGAAGCCCTGAAAAAGGCCTTGTTGAATAACCTGCCCCATATGGCCTGGATGAAGGATAAAAAGGGTGTCTATTTGTCGGTAAATGAATCATTTGCACGGTCAAGAAATCTTCAGCCTGATAACATTGTAGGTAAAGCGGACGCAGCATTATATCCCGCTGAGATTGCTGCAAGATACAGGCAGGAGGACCAGGAGGTGATGTCAAAACGCCGTGAGCATTTTTACTATGAGAAAACCGGAAAACTCTGGTTTGAAACCTATAAAGCCCCTATATACAGTGAAACCGGAGAGATAATTGGTGTTTCAGGCATATCACTGGAAATTACGGAACGAAAACAGGCAGAAGAAGAGATAAGGGCTTACAGCAAAAAACTGGCGGAACAGAATGAGATCCTGCGCGTTATTAATAATGAGCTGGTCAACGCCAAAGAAAAGGCAGAAGAAAGTGACAAACTGAAATCCTCCTTCCTGGCCAACATGAGCCATGAGATAAGGACTCCCATGAATGCCATCCTTGGATTCGCGAATCTGTTGAAAAACAAGAATTTTTCGGATGAGCGGAAGACGACTTTTGTGGAGATCATTAACTCCAAGAGCAAGCAGTTGCTGCAGATTATCACCGATATCATTGATATTTCAAAAATTGAGGCAGGGCAGATCTCCATCTTTAATAAAAGCTTTCCGATCAATACACTGATCAGGGAGCTGTTTTTGTCTTTTGACAACATAAGGAAAGAGGATAACAAGCCCATAGAAATAAAATATAGGGTAGGACTTCCCGATGGTGATGATTGCATTTTTTCAGATAAAATAAGGATCGAACAGATCTTGTCGAATTTTCTTTCCAACGCCTTGAAGTTTACTGAGAACGGCATTGTTGAGCTGGGTTACACGATTAAGAACAGTTCCATTATCTTCTTTGTAAAGGATACCGGCATTGGGATGACACCGGAAGAGCAGAAGATTGTATTTGACCGGTTCAGGCAGGCTGATGAATCGCATAGCAGGTCATACAGCGGGACAGGACTGGGACTGGCAATTTCAAAAGGGCTCGCTGAACGGATGAAAGGACAGATCTATGTTGAATCTGAGTTTTCCATAGGATCGGTTTTCTATTTGGAGTTGCCTTATATAAAAGGAGCATCGTTTGCCCAGGCTGAAAAAGTATTTGATGAGAGTTCGTTTGACTGGTCGGATAAAACCATTCTAATTGCTGAGGATGAAGAAGACAATTATACTTTTCTGGAAGTATTGCTGAAGGTTACCGGGGCGAATATATTATGGGCCCGGAACGGAATTGAAGCTGTGGAGATATGCCGGAAAAACACGGGCATTAATCTTGTGTTGATGGATATCAAAATGCCGCATATGGATGGCATTGAAGCCACAACCCAGATAAAAAAGAACAGAAGTACATTGCCCGTTATTGTTCAGACAGCCTATGCCATGTCGGCTGATGAAGAAAACTGTATAAAGGCAGGATGCGATGCCTATATTTCCAAACCCATTAAAATAGAATCCTTGTTCAAGGTGATAAAGCAGTATATTGGAATATAGCGGTTTAGCTTTTTAGCTGTTTAGCGGTTTAGGTTGTTGGCT
>CAYWCR010000059.1:0-1280 GCA_964456825.1 uncultured Bacteroidales bacterium | reverse complement strand
CAATTAACAATTATCTTCTGCCTTTTGCCTTATGCCTTCTGCCTTTTGACCTTCATTGTTAACAACTGTTTCATTTTTTTACCAGCCTCAAATCAATTATTGAGCATGGTTTTTTTTACATTTGCAGCGCCTGATAATCCTGAAAAATTAAATTCATGAAAATCAAAGCTCCTATAAAGTTTTTTGCCGGCCGTGCCTCTACAAATCTCGCTGAAAAAATTGCTAAAAGCTATGGCGCTGAGGTTGGGAAAACCTCAGTTCTTGAATTCAGTGACGGGGAAATTCAGCCTTATTTTGAAGAATCAGTGCGCGGTTGTATTGTTTTTATTATACAATCCACGTATCCGCCTGCTGAAAATCTGATGGAGTTGCTGCTGATGATTGATGCAGCTAAAAGAGCATCGGCCTTTCAGGTGGTAGCGGTCATGCCCTATCTCGGGTATGCGAGGCAGGACCGTAAGGATAAACCACGTTGTTCCATCGGTGCCAAGCTGGTTGCTGATTTGCTGACGGCTGCCGGGGTCGACCGCATCATGACCATGGATCTGCACGCTGACCAGATACAGGGCTTTTTTAATGTGCCGGTCGATCATATTTATGGGTCTGCATTATTTGTACCTTACATTAAGAGCCTCAATCTGGAAAATCTGGCTATTGCGGCACCCGACATGGGGGGGACCAAACGTGCCAACGCGTATTCCCGTTTTCTCAATTGTGAAATGGTAATTTGTTACAAGCTGAGAAAAAAGGCTAACGTTGTTGAAGAAATAAAGGTAATCGGTGATGTCCATGATAAAAATATTGTGATCGTTGATGATATGATTGATACTGCCGGCACGATATGCCTCGCAGCCAAGCTCATGAAAGATGAAGGGGCCAGAAGTATCAGGGTGGTGGGCACCCATGCCGTTTTATCCGGTCCCGCTTATGAACGGATCGAGAAATCCCCTATTGTTGAAATCTGTGTAACCGATACCATACCGCTGAAAGACCAAATTGATAAGATTAGAATCCTTTCAATTGCAGATCTTTTTGCCGACGTGATTCATAAAGTCTACAAGTATAAATCCATCAGCACCAGTTTTATCGCATAAAGAAAATAAGGCTACAGGCTACAGGCTCTAGACTTTTAGTCAAAGAATCTTTCTACTAACTACTGGCTACTGGCTAATGGCTTCAGGCTACGCTAAAAAATATTTTCTGTTGTTTTTTTCTCATGTTATCCAAAACTCTTTATATTTGCACTCCTTTTTAAACCAGTGTTTTTTTAAACAAGGGTG
>CAYWCR010000058.1:0-25669 GCA_964456825.1 uncultured Bacteroidales bacterium | reverse complement strand
CTGTTCAGAAAACAGTTGAGGCATTCATGGAAGCCGTAAAAGACTCTATGGTTGGTAACAAAAACGTATACCTCAGAGGCTTTGGCAGTTTTGTTGTTAAAAAAAGAGCGAAAAAAACAGCCAGGAATATTTCGAAGAACACAACCATCATTATTCCGGCTCATAATATTCCGTCTTTTAAACCTGCCAAATCGTTTGTTAGCAAGGTGAAATCGAACGTTAAATAAAGTGTTTAGTTTTTAAATCAGGAAAAGATGCCGAGCGGAAAGAAGCGTAAGAGACACAAGATGGCAACGCACAAGCGTAAAAAACGCTTGCGCAAGAACAGACACAAGAAGAAGAACCGATAGTTTACAGATATCTTTGTTACTAACATTGAATAAACCTAAAGACTGGAACATTGCTTTAGGTTTATTCCTTTTTTTTATGGGCTTTTATGAAGCTATTTCAGGTGTTCATTTACCCTAATCTGGAGGTAATGTGAGCAAAGAACTTATTATAGATTCAACTTCCGGTGATATAAATATTGCTCTCCTCGAAGATAAAAAATTAGTTGAGCTTACCAAAGAAAAGAGCAACCTCCAATTCGCTGTAGGTGATATTTACCTCGGTAAGGTTAAAAAGCTGATGCCGGGACTGAATGCAGCATTTGTTGATGTTGGCTTTGAAAAAGATGCTTTTCTTCATTATCTCGACCTTGGTCCCCAGTTCAGAACCCTGCATAAATTCCTTGACGGCAATGTAAACCGGAAAGGGAAAATAAATTCATTTCAGAAGTTCAGGCGTGAAAAGGACATTAATAAAGATGGCAGAATAATCGATGTCATAACACCGGGACAGCTGGTGATAGTCCAGATCGCCAAGGAACCCATTTCGACAAAAGGCCCGCGTCTTACTTCGGAGATATCGATTGCGGGACGGAACCTGGTGCTGATACCTTTCAGCGATAAAGTATCGGTCTCCCAAAAAATCAGCTCGGGTGAAGAACGAAACCGGTTGCGGACCCTTGTCGGGAGCATAAAACCCGCCAATTATGGTATCATCGTCAGGACCGTTGCAGAAGGCCGGAAGGTAAAAGATCTTGATACGGAACTGAAAGGACTTGTCCGTAAATGGGAGTCTGCATTTGATACCTGTAAAGGCGTAAAACCTCCGCATCTTTTTATCAGCGAACTTAACCGTACCTCAACCATCCTGCGTGATATCCTAAATGTCAGCTTCAACAGCATCCATGTAAACAACGAGACAATCCTGAGAGAACTTAAAGAGTACATATCCACCATAGCCCCCGAGAAAGAGAAAATCATCCATCAGTACTCGGGCACTGTCCCTATTTTCGAGCATTTCGGGATAGAAAAACAGATCAAATCATCTTTTGGCAAAACGATTTCTTTTAAGAACGGAGCTTACCTGATTATTGAACATACGGAAGCGCTTCATGTTATTGATGTAAACAGCGGTAACCGTTCCAAAAATGCGACGGACCAGGAAACCAACGCGTTTGAAACCAACTATGCCGCTGCAGAGGAAATAGCAAGGCAATTGAGGCTTCGTGACATGGGAGGCATAATCGTTATTGATTTCATCGATATGAAAACCAGTGATCATAAGCAGCAGATCACGGAACGGATGAGAAAGGTCATGGAGGACGATCGGGCCAAACACAGCATTCTGCCATTAAGCAAATTCGGCCTTATGCAGATAACCCGGCAACGCGTCAGGCCAGAAATGAATATCAACACAACCGAAAAATGCCCGACCTGTCGCGGAACCGGCGAGATTTCCCCCAGCATACTGCTGGTTGACAAAATTGAAAACCATATTTCCTCCATCCTAGGAAAACAAAAACATAAAACCCTCATCCTTAAGGTACATTCCTATGTGGCCGCCTATATCCTGAAAGGTCTTTTTTCGCTAAAACGACACTGGCGCCTTAAATATAAATGCAAATTCAGGGTGATGGCCATTTCTTCATATGATTTTCTCGAATATCATATCTACGACAAAAACGGAGAAGAAATTGTTTCGTGAGTTATGCCTGACCTGCAGGTAATCTTACTCCTCGCCTATAGCAACAAATAGGTCTCGGGACGACCTGTTCGAATTAAAAACAACCAAGCAATAGCTTTTTAACACGTTTTGCTTTCCGTTTTATTCTTGTGAATAACTGAAAACAAAAACTTATTTTTATATGTTTATTTCAGTAAAATATCGGCTACATGAAAAAGTCATTACGGTTCATATTGATTTTTATCGGAATTATTAATGTACTTCAAGGCCAGATCATTAATCCGGTTAAATGGTCTTATTCAACAGAAAGCAATGAAGACCGCACCTATACCCTCGTTTTCACCGCCACCATAGATAAGCCATGGCATATGTATGGGATCAACATTCCCGAAGGGGGGCCCATACCCCTTGCTTTTGCCTTTCAGGAAAATCCGGCCGTTGAGTTTATAGGTGCTGTCCGCCAGGTTACCAAGCCTGAGGTCATTGATGATCCTGTTTTCCATATGAAAGTGGAGCTTCACAGCGGGAAGGCGGTTTTTAGGCAGAAGGTCCGGAAGCTTCATCCGGAAGATGAGATTGTAATCAGCGGCGTGATGAGCTACATGACATGCAACGATGCTCAATGCGTCCCGCTGGATGCTGACTTTTCCTTTTCATTGCCGGCATCAGCCCCGGTGGAACAGCAAACTGCCGGTGAAATTGCCGGTCCAAAATCAACCCTGGTTAAACCATCGGAAGATACCGTAAAGGTCGTCAATATTGAATCTGCGCCTGTTGAGCCACCGGCAAATATTGACGCGACACCCGCTACCGGTCCCGCTAAAAAAGACAGGGGACTGGTGGGCACATTCCTGATCTCCCTGCTGGCAGGATTGGGAGGATTGCTTACTCCCTGTGTATATCCGATGATCCCCATGACCGTCGCTTATTTTCTCAGGGGGAAAAAGTCGAGGGGGAAGGCGATAGCAGAAGCGCTGGTTTTCGGGATATCCATCGTTTTTATTTATACCATGATCGGTATTCTGGTGGCGGTTTTTAAAAATCCCAATGCCGTTAACACCTTTATCACACATTGGATCACCAACCTGGTTTTTGCACTTGTTTTTATGGTGCTGGCTGCCTCCTTCTTTGGAATGTTCGAGCTGGTGTTGCCTGGTAGCCTTGCTGATAAAGTCGACCGGCAGGCCGACAAGGGCGGAATCCTGGGGGCTTTCTTTATGGCGCTCGCCATGGCAATCCTTTCCTTTTCATGCACGGGACCTATCATAGCATCACTGCTCATCACGGCTGCCCAGGGTGAGGTGCTGGAACCTGTTATAGGGATGATGGGTTTTTCTATTGCCTTTGCACTGCCTTTTACCCTCTTTGCAATTTTCCCTTCATGGCTGCAGGGCCTTCCCAAATCAGGAGGATGGCTCAACGCTGTCAAGGTATTTTTTGCCTTTATCATGCTGGCTTTTTCCTTGTATTTCCTAAGTAAGGTTGACCAGTCCTACCATCTGAATATCCTGACGCGGGATGTTTTTCTCATTATCTGGGTCATCCTGTTTATATTGCTGGGCCTGTATTTGCTGGGCAAGATCAGGTTTGCCCACGACAGTGAAGTTACGGCAGTCAGTGTACCGCGGCTGATTTTTGTGATCGCTGCCTTTTCGTTCGCCCTCTACCTTTTTACCGGATTGCTGGGCAACGATCTGAAGGGGATATCCTCTATCCTGCCTCCGAAAAAGGAAAGACCTGCCATGAATACAGGGATATCCACCGGGAGTGCTTTGCCTTTTAATGCATCTGTGCTTTGCAGCACACCAAAATATGCTGGTTTTCTGGAGCTCCCGCATGGATTGCAGGGATATTTTGATTATGATGAAGCCCTTGCATGCGCACGCGAAAGGAACAAACCTCTACTGATTGACTTTGTGGGGCATACATGCTCAAACTGTAAAAAGATGTATGAGCAGGTATGGTCTGACCCGGCTGTCCTTGAAATCCTGAAAAATGATTTCATCATTGTTGCACTCTATACAGATGACAGGACAAAACTACCCGAAGAGGAATGGATCATCTCAGCCTATGACGGGAAGCAGAAAACTACCCTGGGAAAGAAGAACCAGGATTTTCAGATAACACGTTTCAGTTCCAATGCAATGCCGTTATACGCTATTGTTGACGGAACAGGAAAAGAGCTGACCGCAACGCGATACACCTATAATCCCGATGTGCAGAAATTCATTGCATGGCTGGAGGAGGGGAAAAGAAGAGACAAGGAACAAGGGACGAATGACAAGATTTAAGAAAAAAAACAAAGACAGCAAGACCGCAAGACTACAGACTACAGGCAGCCCTCTCCACTAACCTCCTAAAAAGCTAAACACCTAAATCGCTAAACCTAAAACGCTAAACACCTGAACAGCCCTTAACGAAAAAACAATAGAATCCTTGACGTATTGGGACTATATTCCGTAATTTTAGTAACCTACCTTGAAATATAAGCGTTATGAAATATGTATCTATTCCCCTGGCAGTTGTCCTTCTGAATATGATGTCACCGGTCCATTCCCAGCCGGGAACACTGAAATCGGCAGTGGGGCCGGTCAGCATGACCAGGGATATCATATATGATTCCCTGTTATCGGCAGCGGGTGATATATCCCCTGAACTGCTGGGAAAAGTAGTGTATCCGAATTATGATGTCAACGCATATAAAATCATTTATTCCACCACCGATTTACAGGGAAAAGAAACTGATGCCTCAGGTGCGCTTTTTATTCCAGTTAATCCGGAAGCGGCGAAGCCGCTTGCAGCGTACCTTCACGGAACACTGACACGTGATCTGGATGCACCCTCCGGACTCACCGGAACGGAAACCATCATCGGATGGATGTTTGCCATGAATGGTTACCTGACCCTCATGCCCGATTATCTTGGTATGGGAGACGGGCCTGGCCTACATCCATATTTGCACGGGCAAAGCGAAGCCAGTGCAACGGTTGACATGATAAAAGCATCCCTGTCATTTTTGCAGCAGGAGGGAATATCATATATCCCTGATCTTTACCTGTGTGGTTATTCACAAGGAGGACACGCTGCAGTGGCCACACAGCAATATTTGGAATCCCAGGCAGCACCGGTGGTCAACCTGAAGATCAACATCGCCGGGAGCGGGCCGTATTACCTTTCCCATATACAGAAAAAGTTCACCTTCTCCGACGATACGTATGAGAGTCCATCCTTTCTGCCTTACCTGTTCATGAGTTACCAAGCTGCCTATGGCAATATTTACTCCGGCACATCCCAGGTTTATGTGTACCCATTTGATGAGTTTATTCCGCTGTGGTTCGACGGCAGCCTGACCATCAGCGATATCGACGGCCGTCTTCCGATAACCTGGAAAACTTTGTTTCAACCCGCATATCTGAAAGGGATTGCAACTAATTATTTCCATCCGGCAAACCGGGCACTCAGGGCAAATGACCTCGTCCGGTGGAAACCTAAAACAAAACTCCGTCTTTATTACACTACAGCCGATGAACTGGTCGATAAGGACAACTCCATTGCAGCATGGCTGATATATGTACTTCAGGGTGCTACAGACGTGATTGCTTTGCCGGTCGGCAGTTATAAACATGCAGAGGCGGCCCCCTATGTTTTTTTCCTGGCCAAATCAACATTCGACTGCATGTCGGGTATTAATCCCTGTCCTGTTAATGTCCTCTCTTCGGGCACTGAAAAGTCGGCAATAACAGATGATCGGACCGAAAAATTCCTGCGCCTGTTGCAGGAAACTGATAAACCCGATCCCTGGGAGTACCTGGCACAACCGCAATATGCTTATTTGTTATCAGGCACTGAAGCGGTAACATCCGCAGGCCCGCTGGCCGTATTTCCTCAGCCAGTCTCGGATATGGCATGGATAGACCTGTCTTCCCTGCGGGATGAGAATGTATCGGTACGCTGTTATGACCCGGCCGGCCGGCTGGTAGTTTTCGAGGAGAATATTACGGCAGACGGTTTGTACGGCATTGATTGCCATGGGCTTAACAGCGGTATATATACCGTGATAATCAGCGGGAACAGTTTTTTTATTACCAAAATGGCGGTGATCAGATGATGCACTTCCTTGTCCCTATTCTCTTGTGACTTCCGGCTTTTCACTTTCCCTTGAACTTTTTAACAGCAACCTGAACACCAGATGGCTTATCATCCCTGTCCCGTATCCTGTGAGCATTACAAAGGAGGCTGCAACACTCAGAAGCCCGACATGCAGGCTTTGGTTTATAAAAGAAGCCTGGATAAAAATAATCAGGCTATAAGCCAGGATCGTTGTTAAATAGGTAGAAAAAAGCGGGATTGAAAAAAATACGGAAAGGATTCCGGCAACATTATATAATACAAAAAGAGAAGGTAAAAGATGGACAAGCTTTATGGCATTCCCATGGCGCATATACAGATCAACCCGGCCCCGGCCAAAGGAATTCGTTTGTTTATAAAACTTGTAAAAGGTGGATCTTCTTTTATGGTAAACATAGGCTTCGGGGATAAGAACGCATTGGTAGCCGGCTTTGTCAAGCCGGATACTTAAATCGATATCCTCGGAGACTTTCAGTCCGCTGAAGCCCCCCACCTGGTTAAAGGCTTCACGAAGAACACCCATGTTGAAACTTCGCGGCTGATATTTTCCCATATGCTTTTTCCTTCCCCTTATGCCTCCTGTGGTAAAAGGCGAGGTCATAGCATAGCTGATAGCTTTCTGAACAGGGGTAAATGACTCGTGTGTGGCATCGGGTCCGCCGAAAACCCGGACAGGGTCCTGCTGTAAAAACTTATCAATAGCAGCGAGGTAGGACGGTGGTGCAATGCAGTCTGAGTCAAGAAAAATGACGTATTCCCCTGATGCTTTTTGTACGCCCCAGTTGCGTGACTCGCTGATACCAAGACCTTTTTCATATAGATAAACAAGATTCAGCTTTTTAAGATATGGGTCGACAGTGTCTTTCACCAGGGTGGCAGGACTACCGTCGGCTATAATCAGCTCAAAATCTTTGAAGGTTTGCTGAACCATGCTGTAGAGCAATTCGGTGACCTCGTCGGGACGGTTAAAGGTGGGGATGATAAGGGAATACTTCATGAATAATACTACTTGTATGAGTCAGCATTTTCCCCTCTCCTTAGGAGAGGGGCAGGGGTGAGGCTTCCTATATCTCTTTTTCGATATGATAATCATTTCTTTCTGCCGAGTTTCGTGAGACCAGTTCACCAAGGAAACCGACCAGGAAAAGCTGGGTGCCGATAATCATGGCAGTGAGGGCAATATAAAAATAGGGGCTGTCGGTAACGCGCGGTGCCAGCAGGTTATGGCTTACAGCAACCAGCTTGTTGATCCCGACAATAGCAGCCATGATCATACCGAAAATGAACATCAGCGTACCCAGGGTGCCGAAGAAATGCATGGGTCTTTTACCGAAACGTGAGATAAAGGAAATAGACAACAGGTCGAGGTATCCGTTTATAAATCGCTCGAATCCGAATTTAGTGGTGCCGAATTTGCGTTTCCGGTGCTGTACCACTTTTTCGCCGATCTTCCTGAATCCTGCTTTTTTTGCAATGACAGGAATGTACCGGTGCATTTCACCATAAACTTCTATGGCTTTTACGACGTCGCTGCGATATGCCTTCAGCCCGCAATTGAAATCGTGAAGGCTGATGCCGCTGAATTTCCGGGCAGTCCAGTTGAACAGCTTGCTGGGTATATTCTTGGTAAAGGTATTGTCATACCGTTTTTTCTTCCATCCTGAAACCAGGTCAAATTTTTCTTCCCGGATCATGTTGTACAAACCGGGGATTTCTTCGGGACTGTCCTGCAGGTCTGCATCCATGGTGATCACCACCTCTCCGCGCGCAGCCTGAAAACCGCAATGAAGGGCGGCAGACTTGCCATAATTCCGGCGGAATTTTATGCCTCTTACAGATGGATTGCTTTTGACCAGGTTTTCAATAACATCCCAGGAATTGTCGGAACTGCCGTCATCAATCAAGATAATTTCGTACCGCAGCTGGTTGTCCTTCAAAACCTTATCTATCCAACCTGCCAGTTCAGGCAATGATTCCGCCTCATTCAGCAGCGGTATGACAACAGAGATGTTGGTGGATGGCATAAGAGAATTCAGATACGTTGAGCATTACCGTCGAAAGGCGTGGGCTCCCTCTTTGTTATGGCAGCGGTAACCAGTGATATTACGGTTCCAATCAGGGTAAAGAAGAACATCCCGATAACAACCGTTATCGGAGAACTTATCATCTTTCTCGATTTTTCTACCATCATCTCGATCTGATCTTCACTAAGTCGACCCTGGTTCATAAGCTTTTCTTCTGTCTGGGCAATGGCTTGTTCAACCATGCCGGGGTCTATAAACCTTACCAGGATGAATGAAAAGAACGAAGAGAGGATCCCGGCAAATAGTGTGATCAGCAAACCAGTCATAAAGGCGTTACCGTAAGAGATAGTACCTCCCAATACTTTGTCGCGGTATGCATAGGATCCGAAGAGAATACCGGCAATAAGAAAAGCATAACTAATGATTCCAAGTCCCTGGTTATAGAACTGGTTAAATACATACAAAAGGAGTGAATAAATAATCATGACGATTCCGGTGATGGCACCCCAGGTCATGGTGTGCTGAAGCATTGAATGTTTATTTTCCATGCAGTTCAATTGTTGGTTTATTTCACAAATATAGGGTTTTCTCTCTATTTGGCGAGGGGTAATTTTTTTCTTTTGTAATCAAAAGAAAAGTTCCTATTTTTGCATCCCCGGGTAAGTCTCATACGGTCAGCTCCCGCAGAAACCCCCCAGGTCCGGAAGGAAGCAAGGGTAAGTGGTTGTAGCGACGCGATGTGAGGAGCTTACCCGGTCTTTTTATCTGCTGATTTGATGATTTTTTGATCGGTTGATCGGCGGAAGCGGGTCACTGTTTACTGGTCACCGTTAACTGCCGCTGCTTACTGCTGCTTTTTCTCTCCCTCTCTCTTTCTCCCCGTCCTGCCTAATCCTTCAGCTTACTCTTATAGTATTTGTACAGTTCCACCTGGGCACGGAGCTTTTCTGCCCCATCTGAGTTCACATAGGAATTGTCCTGAATGGGATTTATAATCCTGGCTTTCGTATTATCGCGCAGTTGAATTTCAATCAGATCCCTGATCTCCTGTTGAACGTCCTTATCATATATCGGGCAGGATACTTCAATGCGCCTGTCTAAATTCCTGTTCATCCAGTCGGCTGAAGATATAAAGTATAATTCATCACCGCCATTGCAGAATATGACCACACGGGAATGCTCCAGGTATTTATCCACGATGCTGAAGGCTTCGATATTTTCACTTAACCCGGGGACTCCGGGGATCAGGGAGCAGATACCCCGCACGATCAGTTTAATTTTCACCCCGGCCCGGTTGGCCTTATATAACTTGTAAATGATCTCTTTGTCAACAAGATTGTTGATCTTCAAAATAATATAGGCTTCCTTCCCTTTCCTGGCATTCTTTATTTCATTTTCAATAAGGGAGTAAATTTTTTTCCTGAGAAACAGCGGGGAATTGATCAGATGGCGGTAGGTGTAATTCCGGTATGTATTATCAAAGAAATCGAATATCTTTTTAACCTCGCCCGTTATCCTTGGATCAGCGGTAAAGAGCATCAGGTCAGAATACACGGTCGCATTTCCTTCGTGAAAATTGCCGGTGCTGACACAGGTATAGCGCACCAGCTTTTTGCCTTCCTTACGGGAAATATTAAGCAGTTTGGCGTGAACCTTAAGGCCCGGGATGCCGAAAAACACATTGGCCCCGACTTCTTCAAGTTTGCGTGACCAGTATATGTTTGCTTCCTCGTCAAAACGTGCCTGTAACTCAATAACGACATTTACTTTTTTTCCGTTCCGGGCCGCATTAATAAGCGCATTGATAACTTTTGAATTGGAGGCAACCCGATATACGGTCATGCTTATTTCTGTAACCCTCGGGTCAATGGAGGCTTCCTGCAGCAACCTGACAAATATGATAAAATCATGGTAGGGAACATGCAGCATGAAGTCTTTCTGCGCAATGGCGTCCAGGATGCTTGACTGCATCTTAACCTGGGGATGCTTTAAGGGTATATCTTTGGAGTAAACCATTTCGGGCCCTCCAATATTGGGGAATTGCATGAAATCTTTGAAATTGTGGTAACGGCCTCCCGGGATCAGCGCACTTTCAACATCAAGCCTTAATCTTATAATCAATGAATCAAGCAGGTCTTTGGCAATGGAATTGTCGAATACAAACCGCACCGGCTGTCCTGCTTTCCGGCTGTTAACGCCGGTAGAGATAAGCTCCAGCAGGCTTTTGGATATGTCATTGTCCATGTCGAGCTCGGCATCACGGGTCAGCTTAATGATCCATGCTCCGAATATATCAAAGTGCAACAGGGCAAAAACATCATCGAGTGAATACCGGATTACATCCTCCAGCAGGATGATGAATTTACGGTTATTTTCAGAGGGCAATATGATGAATCTCGGAAGAACATTGGTGGGAATCTCTATCAATGCATATTCAGTCTTTATTTCAGGCTTATTCCCAACCAGTTTAATGGCAAGGTAGATCGATTTATCTTTCAGGTAAGGAAATTCATTTACATTGCTGAGGAGGATTGGCGAAATGACGGGCATTACATTATCATAGAAATACTTTTTTACAAAGAATTCCTGATTAGGATTCAATTCCATCTCATTGATAATGAATATCTTGTTTTTTTCAAGTTCGCCCAGGATCTGCTGGTAAGTGTATTCGAATTTATTCTGAAGCTGGATAACCTTTTTCTGGATCTGGTTCAACAACTTTTTTGGCTTTTCTCCCTCAAATAATTTATCGCCCTCCCCGAGGTCGATCATACGTTTGATGGTGGCTACCCTTACCTTAAAAAATTCATCCAGGTTATTGGAAAAAATGCCCAGAAAGCGTATGCGCTCAATTAACGGGACTGAAAGATCCTGAGCTTCCTGAAGCACTCTTTCGTTAAATGATAACCAGCCGATCTCCCGGTGTATTAATGTAGCCTGTTCTTTCATGCAGGTTAGGATTTTGCGTTAGCCGCTTAAGTTTTACAATTCGCCGATTTCCTTGGTGGGAAAAATAAAAGTGTGTTTTATCAGCGTTGATTTGTCAATGTTCTTCCAGGTATCGGTTGCGAATTCAAGCCTTACTACTCCGGAAGTAGGAAGGTCGGATAAGGCTCCGTCCAGAAATTGATTGGCAAGGTCTGTAAAATCAGGATTATGTCCGAATACCATAAGCGTGTTGACTGCATCGTCGGTTTCTTTGATCTTTTCCAGGCTATAGCTGACAGATGATTCATAGAACCCCTCATCGATCCTGATATGTCCTGCCGGAAGGCCGAATACCCGTGTAAAAATAACGGCTGTGTGCAGGGCCCTGTTGGCAGGGCTGGACAATATCAAATCAGGGAGATTGCCATTAAGCTTAATATTGCGAGCAGTTTCATAAGCGCTCTTGATGCCTTTTACTTTTAACGGTCTGTCAACATCGGCTATGTTATCATAATCCCAGTTTGATTTTGCGTGCCTGACGATATAAAGAAGCTTATGTTTTTTCTTCATTTGTTTATACCATTGACAATTGTGTATGCAAAAGTAAGCAATCTAATTGACAGTTATAACAAATGACTGGCCAGATCAGCCAGATAACTTCTTTCTCCCTTCACCAGGTTAACGTGGGCAAAGATGTCCTGTCCCTTCATCTTATCCGTAAGGACACTTAGTCCGTTTGACTTTTCATCAAGGTAAGGTGAGTCAATTTGCTCGATGTCTCCGGTAAATACCATTTTCGTACCTTCGCCAGCCCGTGTGATGATTGTTTTTACCTCATGCGGTGTCAGGTTCTGAGCCTCGTCGACAATGAAAAATATTTTAGAAAGGCTTCTTCCCCGGATATAGGCCAGCGGAGTTATGATCAGCTTTTCATTTTTCAGCATTTCTTCTATTTTCTGATATTCCTTGCTGGTTTGGGCAAATTTATTCTTGATGACATCGAGGTTATCAAAGAGTGGCTGCATATAAGGCCCGATTTTTTCTTTTACGTCACCTGGCAGGAATCCCAGGTCACGATTTGAAAGCGGAACGATAGGCCTGGCTAAAAATATCTGTGTATAATCCTGCCGCTGATGAATAGCTGCGGCCAGAGCCAGCAATGTCTTGCCTGTACCGGCTTTCCCTGTGAGGGTGGCCAGCTGAACCTTGGGACGAAGCAGCGCATCAATGGCAAAGGTCTGCTCAGCGTTTCTCGGATCGACGCCATAGGTTTTCTGCTTCAGTACGCGGTTAACTAGTTTTGTTTCCGGATCATAATGTGCCAGGGCACTGGATGAGTTGCCTTTGAGAATGAAATACTGGTTGGCTATGGGTTCCTTTTTGAACCTGAAATCTTCCACGGCAATGCCCTCGGGATTTTCATATAACCGCATAATGAGCTTATCATCAAGATTCGCAATGGTGGCTATATTTTTGTAGATTTCACCGATGTCCTGTACCTTGTCGTTTTCATAGTCCTGCGCCATGATTCCAATCGACTTTGCCTTCATCCGCAGGTTGATATCCTTGCTGATGAAAACCACATCACGATCCGTTTTACTCCGGTGCACATGTTCGGTAATAGCCAGGATCCTGTGATCCGCGGTATCCTCGGGAAACGAGGCCTGTATGGCAGCGGAAAAGGGTTTCCCGGTTTCGATGCTGAGTTTGCCCAGTCCTTTTCCAAGAGAGAGTCCGCCATTAAATAATTTGTCTCCTGACAGCTTGTCAAGTTCTCGTGTAAATTCACGGGCATGGTAATTGATGATATCATTTCCCCGTTTGAATTTATCGAGTTCTTCAAGCACGGTAATGGGGATTATCACGTCATTTTCCTGGAAATTGTATATGCAGTTATAGTCGTGTAAAAGAACATTGGTATCAAGGATGAATACCTTCTTTATCTTTTTCGCCATGACCTTGGTTTTTTGTGAAACAGCTTTGTGATATATTTGCAGGATTTAACGATTGTTTTCCTGCCTAATGTTATTTCATTTTTGGAAAAACAGGGGGCAGGTTTATGAATACTTATCAACATGCAGGTTATGGAAGTCATTGAAGCTCTATTAAGCCGAAGGAGCATCCGGAAATATTCGGGAAAGAGAATTCCCGATGAACAACTGGAGTCATTGCTGAAAGCCGCCATGTATGCTCCGTCTGCCGTGAACAAGCAGCCCTGGCATTTCATAATATTTCGAAATGCGGAGATCCGGAGGAAAATTGTTGAATTTCATCCCAATGCTTCCATGCTGCCTGGGGCTGATGCAGGGATCCTGGTTTGTTACGACGAGAACCTCCAGCACGATGTCGGCTATGGGCCGGTTGACTGCAGCGCGGCTACCCAGAATATACTGCTGGCGGCTCATGCAATGGGACTGGGAGCAGTATGGGTAGGTATTTATCCGCGGCAGAACCGGATTGACTCAACCCATCGCTTGTTCTCCCTGCCGGAGAATATCAAACCCTTTTCCATGGTTTCACTGGGCTATCCGGCTGAAATGATATCCTTCCCCGACCGGTTCAAAAAGGAAAGGATTCATTACGAAAAATGGTAATTATGTCAGGGAATTATGCCTCATCGGTAGCGTATTTGTATCAGCAATTGCCCATGTACCATCGGGTGGGGAAGGCCGCATATAAATCGGGACTGGAGAATGCATACCGGCTGGATGAATACTTCCATCAGCCTCATGGTAATTATAAAACCATCCATGTAGCGGGCACCAACGGCAAAGGGTCTGTCTGTCATATGCTGGCTGCCGTGCTGCAACAGGCCGGCTATAAGGTCGGACTGCATACCTCACCTCATCTGGTGGATTTCCGCGAAAGGATCAAGGTGAACGGCAAATCCTGCAGTCAAAAATTTGTCATTGATTTCGTCAGGAAGCATAAAAAAATAATAGAAACCATTCACCCTTCTTTTTTTGAGGTTTCCATATTTATGGCCTTTGATTATTTTGCCCGGCAATCGGTTGATGTTGCCATAATCGAGGTGGGCCTGGGCGGCAGGCTTGATACCACCAATATCATAACCCCGGTATTGTCGGTGATCACCTCCATCGGAAAGGACCACATGGATTTTCTTGGCGATACGCTCGATAAAATCGCTGTTGAGAAGGCGGGGATCATCAAAACCGGTGTCCCGGTGGTGATAGGGGAGACGAATCCCGCGACTGCATCGGTGTTCAAAAGGATTGCAGCTGAACGGAATGCCCCGGTCTTTTTTGCTGACCAGCATTATAAGATCGATTACAGCTTGTTTTCTCTGGATGGTTTTCAGGTTTTCAATGTCAAAAAGGAAGATCAGGTCTATTTGCCCAATCTCAAAAATGCATTGCTGGGTACCTATCAGCGTAAGAATACCATAACGTTGTTGCAGGCTGTCGACCTGCTGCGTGAAAACGGATTTGCCATCGCCGGGATAGATGTTTATGCGGGACTGAGGAAGGTGGTTGACCTGACCGGACTGAAAGGGCGATGGCAGATTGTGGGCCATAATCCCGGCATGGTCCTGGATTCAGCTCACAATGCTGACGGGATGAGGGAGGTAGTACAGCAGTTGGCAACAACTGCTTATGAAACCCTTCACATGGTGATCAGTTTTGTGAATGACAAAGATGTTGAAGCTATTCTTGTCCAGTTACCGGCGAAGGCCCGGTATTATTTCACCCGGTCGTCGGTACCCCGATCGATGGACCAGCACGAACTGAAGCAAAAGGCAATCCGCTATGGATTAGCCGGTGAAAGTTATCCTGATGTGGAGGAGGCTGTGCAGGCTGCCCGTAAAAAAGCCGGGCGTAATGACATGATCCTGATCACCGGCAGTATGTTCCTCCTGGCTGATTTCCTGGCCCTCCAAAAAAAGTAGATTTTCTGTTTGCACAAATGAAAAGTCTACTTATATTTGCACGCGCTAAAAAAAAGGGCGCTTACCTGCCTGCCGGCAGGCAGGGCTCAGTTGGTTCAGAGCATTCCGATCCCGATGGATCGGGATCGGGAGGGTCGCAGGTACGAGAGATAAAAAATAGGGGCGCTTAGCTCAGTTGGTTCAGAGCATTCCGATCCCGATGGATCGGGATCGGGAGGGTCGCAGGTACGAGAGATAAAAAATAGGGGCGCTTAGCTCAGTTGGTTCAGAGCATCTGCCTTACAAGCAGAGGGTCGCTGGTTCGAATCCAGCAGTGCCCACGGAAGATGGGATTGACAAATCGATCCCTTTTTTGTTATATGAAATATTACACATACATTTTATACAGCGAAAAGCTTGATAAATATTACATCGGATCAACCGGTGCTTTGCAGGATCGTCTGAACAAGCACAACCATAGTCAAAAGGGATTCACCTCCATGGGTAAGCCATGGATTCTTGTATATAGTGAAGCATATGATTCCAAAGAGGAAGCCATGGCTAGAGAAAAACAGCTTGAAAACTGGAAGAACAGGGAAAGGTTAGAATCATTGATAAAAAGTAACAAGGAAAAGTAAACAATGATGCGCACAGTTGCCTGCCTGCCGTCAGGCAGGGTTCAGAGCATCCCGACACGCATGTGTCGGGAGGGTCGCTGGTTCGAATCCAGCAGTGCCCACGTAATCCGGAGAGATCCGGATTTTTTTTTTTGTGAGAAGCAGGCCAACGCAGTTTTAACCGGTTAGGGACAAAAAAAGCCGGCGGATTTCCCGCCGGCTTTTATAAAAGATTATCTGAAACTCACTTTTACTGAACAATCAGTTTTGTGATGTGTGTTTCACCCTTTGCTTTCAGATGCAGGAAGTAGACTCCCTTGCTGTACGAAGACAGGTCAAGTGTGTAATTCTCTGCAAATTCAGCTGAGGTTACCAGACCACCGGTAATATTGAATACCTCCAGTGATACGGAAACATTGCTTTCAGATTTGATGGTGAAAATACCATTTGACGGATTTGGATAAATCATCATATGGCTGCCTGAAAGTTCCTCAATACCGCTTACTATGGTTATCCTGGGCGCGTTTATCCTGGCTGACTGGTTGCCGTATATATCCACAGCTGTCACGCCAAAAGTATATCCACCCGGAGCTAATGCAGAAATGGTTGTTGAATTGCCGGTCTGTTTTGCAGGCAGGGTGTCAATATTATTGAATCCCTGATTGATGATGTAAGACTGAACCACCCTGTTGTCTGTTGAAGCATCCCAGGTGAGGGAAACATTGGCTCCGTCAACCGTGGCTACAACATTGGCAGGATTCGTCGGATTTACATCATCCGGTATTACTTCAAATGTACCATTGGCTAAAAGCTTCAGTGTACCCCACTGTGCAGGATCGATCCAGATAAATGTGTTGGGCGCATTCCAGGAAACCTGGTTACGTTTATTCACGACCGCATCATTGTCACTGGCAAGGACGTCAAAGCCAATCTCAGCATCGGCTGCGGGAGTGAAGGTGGAATCCATTTCGCTCCATGGCAGGGTGGCCTGAATCTGATAACCGCCATCGATCACGGCATGAACAAGATTGGCGCCGGGTATCATGGTTCCGTTGTATTTACTCCAGGCTGAATCATGAACGATACGCAACTGGAAGTTGCCGTCAGCACCGCTGGTGTAAGGCATAGGCCATCCGTTGTCACGCGGCCAGTTCTGGATCTTTGTGTTGCGGAGGTCGAAGTAAACCTCAACATTGTCATTTTCATAAATATTGGCATTGAGATTCGTATTGATGCTGTCATCAATTACGTCAAATAACAGATATACAGCAGTAGTATCCCAATTCATCTTCAGGGTAACCGTGAAATCTTCGGGTGAGTCAATGGTTCCGTCAACTAATTTCGACACATAAAATTCAGAATACGTGGGTGCACCGATATCGTATACATAGATCTCATCAAAGAGGATATCGAATACCGGAACGGTGTCATCGTTGGCATTCCAGCTACCGGCCTTCATGGCAAGATACCATTCTGTCTGTGTCACCGTATCAGGGATCAGGATTTCCGCTGTTTTTGAATTCTGTATTACGAAATCATCCTGGAAAGTGCCGTCAAATACAAGATCAACACCGGTCATCCAGGTGTTCAGTGACCAGCCCATAGCGGTACTGATTTCACCGCCGGCCGGCTTGACCCTGGTCAGGAAGTATTCAACCCATACATTTACTGCACTGTCGGCAATGTATTTATAAGCACCTTCTAACACATACCTGTGTCCCGGAACAATGGTAATCGGCTGCCACAACATGTTGGCTACCTGTCCGGCACCCGTTACACGGTAACATCCGCCTTCCCCGGCTGCCGGCACCTCATCGGTGTAATTGAATTCGTATGAGCCGGTATCATTGCCGTTAATGCCCCAGTATACATTCCATGCCGAAGGATCTTCCATATTCCCGCCATTGTTGATCCCTGCGTTTTCAAAGGTCTCGAATTTGATATTCTTAAGATAGCTGTACTGAAGATCCCAGTAGCTTTCACTATTCGGCCGTTGATTATCGCTCCACCACGAACCTGTCCCGATTACCAGGGTATCAGCATTTTGCAGGAAGGAGATCACGTTGCTGTAATCGGTCAAACCTCCTCCGATCGTAATAATATCCTTGCTGTGCTGGGTGAATGCCAGTACGTTATCGATATACATGGCGTAGCCGCCTTCCGTAAACCTGAGTGTTACATTTTTCCATGCATTGCCCCCGATAAAATTCGAATCGAGTTGATAGCTCTGCAGGTTGGCGTCAAACCAGCCGCCGATGGCGTTGTATCCCAGGTAGGAACCGTTACTGAAGTACATCCTGCCCAGCTGGGCGTCGTACAATGCCAGCAATGAACCCAGTACCTTGATGGAGTCGCTTCCATGATAGTTATAGACATCGAAAGAAATCTGGGCTCCATTGAAATCCTTGCCTTTAAATGGATTCTGATACCAGAGTTTTGGCGCTGCCAGCTTTGATGCCAGCGGTGCCACATCGATCACGAGATCGGGTCCGAAAGTGGTTGTATACGCCGTATCAACAGCGCTTATATCAATACCCTCTTCAACAGAAGGCGTACTGCTGAATTTGATATTCTTGAGATAGCTGTACTGTAGATCCCAGAAAGTACCGTCAGGCCTTGTGTTGCTGCTCCACCAGGAACCTGTGCCGAATACCAATGTATCGGCGTTTTGCAGGAAGGTGATGACGTTGCTGTGATCTGTCAAGCCTCCTCCTGTGGTGATATGCTTGCTGTACTTGTTATAAGCTAAAACATCGTTAACATACAGGGAATAACCGTCAGCTGAAAATCTGAGCTTTACGTTTTTCCATACATTGCCCCCGATAAAATTAGAATCGAGAGAGTAGCTCTGCAGGTTGGCATCATACCAGCCGCCTGTGGCGTTGTAACCCAGGTAGGAGCCATTGCTGAAGTACATTCTGCCCAATTGATTGTCGTAGAAGGCTAACAATGCACCCAGCACCTTAATGGAGTCACTGCCTAAATAATTATTGACATCAAATGAAATTTCAGCATTGGTAAACTCCTTGCCTTTAAAAGGATTCGCAAACCAAAGTTTTGGAGAGTCCAGCTTGGATGCTATTGTTGCCACATCGATCACAAGGTCAGTGTCAACAGTTTTCGTGTAAGCCGCATCAATAGCGCTGATGTCAATTACTGTTTGTGCATTGATTGTCAATGACACAACCAGTAGTAATAAGAGTAAAATTTTTCTCATGTTCAATAAAATTTAAGTTAGACATTAAATTAATTTATTTGCTTTTTATGCTGCATTGCATTGAGATAAAGAGCTATACATCACAATTTATATACAGGCCGGGCCTGAATATCAATGTTATAAAAATAGTTTATCCCCGCGATGATGAGGGGGACAATTGAATATTTGCGGTGGATAAAATGGTAAAAATTGATATAATGAGCATTTCAGGAAAAAGTATTAAATTACATGACTTAAAAGCCTTTTAGTATGAAACAACCTTGTAAAAACTCCTGGAAAGGTAGAATTGTTCAGATCAGGTCACAATTAACTTTCATGGCTGTATTATTTATTACTTTTGGCTCCTGCAAACAATCAGACCAGCCCAGTTCGGACAAAAAGGATCAGCCTGCCGGTACCTTCACACCCAATCCAAAAAAATCGGAAATACAGGAGGTTAAAACACTGGCAACCGGAAATTCCGCACCGGACTTTAACCTGCCTGATATATCCGGCAAGTTCTTTACGCTTGATGATTTCAGCGATGCCCCTGTGCTGGTGGTTATTTTCACCTGCAATCATTGTCCCACTGCCCAGGCATATGAAGACAGAATTATTGCTTTTACAAAGGATTACAAGCCAAAAGATATATCGGTTGTCGCCATTATGCCGAACAGCGCATTTGGACTTTTACCGGAAGAATGCGGATATTCTGATCTCGATGACACCTATGAAAGCATGATCATCAGGGCAAAAGATAAAGCATTTAATTTCCCTTATCTGTATGATGGCGATGACCAGTCGGTTGCTGTAAAATACGGCCCTACAGCTACTCCGCATGCTTTCGTGTTTGACAGTAAACGCAGGCTTGCCTATTCAGGCCGCCTGGATACATCCGAAAAGCCGGGCACGGCCAATGCGGATGACCTCAGAAAGGCAGTTGATGCGGTACTGGAAGGGAAACCTGTCGAAGAGCCTGTAAACAAAGCATTTGGCTGTTCCATAAAATGGTCCTGGAAATCGGAATGGGCCGATAAGGTAAATAAGGACTGGGCAGCCAAAACGGTTACCCTGGAAAAAACCGGCAACAAGGGCATTGCTTCCATCCTCAGGAATGATTCACAAAAACTGCGGCTGATCAATGTCTGGGCTACCTGGTGTGCCCCCTGCATAATTGAATACCCTGAGTTGCTGAATCTGCAAAGGATGTATGGCAACAGGGCTTTTGAATTCATATCCATTTCAGCCGATAAGCCTGATAAATATGATGAAACCCTCAGTTTCCTGAAACAGAAGCAATCAGCTATCGCAAATTATATTGTTGAGAATCCGGATAAGTATGCCCTGATAGAGGCTATAGATCCGGAATGGAACGGAGCTTTGCCTTATTCCCTAATGGTCGAACCGGGAGGGAAAATTGTATATAAATGCCAGGGAGCGGTCGATCTGCAGGAATTGAAAAAGAAGATAGTTGAACATCCTTTGCTGGGGAGATATTACTAACAGCATGAAACCCCGGCAGAATGCTGAAAACCCAGTAGTGATATGAACATTCATGAATGAAAAAATGAAATATATGTTGTTATTGCTTGCATTTATAAATGCCGGCATTAAACCAGGACTTGCGCAATCCAATACCTCCATGGACATCCTCCTTTTTTCCAAGACCATCGGATACCGGCATGAAGCTATAGCCCAGGGAATAAATGCCTTTGTGGAACTGGGAGAAAAAAACGGATGGTCTGTCACCTGCACCGAAGATTCAACCCTCTTTAAAAAGAACTACTTAAAAAGGTTTGATGTTATCGTATTCCTGCTCACCGGCGGTGATATCCTCAATAAGAAACAGCAAAGGGCATTTCAGCATTATATTCATTCGGGTGGTGGTCTTGTTACTGTGCATACGGGTACTTATACCTTGCAGAACTGGCCCTGGTTCAGCGGGTTGATAGGCGGGATCTTTACGGCCCATCCCCCGGAGCAGCCCGCTGTATTAAAAATAGAGGACAGGCATCATCCCGCTGTAAGCTTCCTGCCCGATTCTGTGTGGATATGGAAAGATGAATGGTACAGTTTTAATCATAATCCAAGGCAGGATGCCCGGGTTTTAATTTCTGTAGATGAGAGTACTTATAATATTGAGGATGACCGCTGGTTCAAAGGAGTTAACATGCGGATGGGTGACCATCCTGTGGTATGGTGTCACGAGAACGAGGGAGGAAGGGTGTTTCAGACTGCGCTTGGACATTCCCCGGATGCATACGATAACCCGTTATTCCGGCAGCATCTGACGGGGGCTGTCTTATGGGCTGGAAGAAAGGTTGATAATGGAAATTTTTAATTCGGTGATGCCAGTCTGCAGGAATGATTAAAAATTAGAACTGTCTATGCAAAATATAAGTCTTATCAGGATGTTTTTAATGAGCGTGGTTATGTTATTGGTAGGTAGTGTCTTTACCAAAGGTGCGCAATACGATACAAACTATTACTGTTATGTTTCTCTCAGGGGCGATGATACCATTGCAGTATATAAGATGGATACCCGGAACGGTTCCCTTGAAAAAATATACAATGAGCCTGTCAGCGGTGGTCCGGCTTCCCTGGCTTTGCACCCTTCAAAACAATATTTATATGTTGCCCGGCGCTCAGACAACGCTATTTCAGCTTATCAAATCGATCCGGCGACCGGAAGGTTAAAATTTATTAATGCGGTTCCTGCGGTGGATAATCCGGTTTATATATCCACTGATAAAAGCGGCCGCTTTCTTTTGTCGGCTTATTATAATGCCGGCAAGGCTGCACTGTATCCCATCGATACGAATGGCTCTTTGCAACCTGTTGCCGCGGCAACGGTGTCAACTGATGTAAATCCCCACGCCATTATAACAGATCCGGATAACCGCTTTTTATACATCACCAATATGACCGGCAACAGCATACTTCAGTATCAGTTCAACGCTGCTTCAGGGATGTTAACGGCCATTGATCCGGCCGTGGTTTTGCCCCCGGCAGGAACCGGACCGCGGCATCTTGTGTTTCACGGGTCAGGAAAATATGTTTATGTGGTCAATGAAACGGGCAACAGCATTATAGCCTATCGTGCTGATGATATTTCAGGTGCGCTGACAGAATTTCAGACGATATCAACCCTACCTGCAGGTTATGCAGGGGCAAACAAGTGTGCTGACATTCACATCACCCCTGATAACCGTTTTCTCTACGCTTCCAACCGCGGTCACGAAAGCTTAGCTGCATTTGAGATCGATGCTGATAACGATTCCCTTGTATCGGTGGGTTATTACAATACGGTAAAAAGTCCCCGTGAATTTGATATTGATCCTTCGGGTACTTATCTGTATGCCGCAGGTGAAACGTCAGGTGACCTGGCATGGTACCGGATTGACAAAATATCGGGCGTTCCTGACTCGCTGGGATGTTTCACCGCGGGGGACACTCCCTCATGGGTAGTAACGGTGGATAGGGTGAATTCCGCAACCTCTTCTGATATTGTAATACCTGCTCAGGATCCTTCAGGTCATAACCTGAAAATTTGTCCCAATCCTTTTGGATCAATGACTTCCATCCGATGGTTTATGGACAGGGCTGCACATATTAATATTTCTATATATGATGTTTCCGGGCAGCTGGTATCAGAACTGGTGAATGGTCAGGTTCCGGTCGGAAACTGTTCCTTTGACTGGGAAACGGAAAGCGGGAGTGTAAACAACAGCATTTATTATTGTAAACTTGAGACTGATAATTGCTGCGATGTTATAAAAATGGTGCATGTGCAATGAATGTCTGAACCGCAGATTAATCATATTTAAGGATTGAGCGGATGGTATTTGGAATTAATGAGTCTTTTTAGTTCAAGGCTTTTTAAAATCTTCCATAATAATTACCTATAACGCAAACAAAAAAACACTAACAGATTGCCAATATACAAAAAATCAGCTTAATCCAATAATCTGTTATAATCCAGGTTCAGATATTTTTTATTTCAATATAAAAATAAAATCTCCGCCCTCGTCACCCACATTGCGAATTACGCCAAACTGGGGGGAATTGGGACTGTTATTGCCGACCGGGATCTCGATATCCTGGAATAGCTGGCTGGCGGAAAGATACTTAGCCTGATTGTTCTCCAGCCGGTCAGCCAGGTACTTAAAAAATATGCTTTTATTGGGTACGGTTTGCAATACTCCGCTGGTTATGGCCTTGCGGCTTTTCAATTCGTATTTTTTCTGATAGGCCATCGGGGCATCTTCAGCGATGGAACGTGTTTTAAATATACTACCGCTGAAACATGCATCGGAAATCAGCAATGTATGCCTTGAACGGATCCGTTTCAGGTTGGCCACCAGCACATCATTATAGATCCAGTTGGAAGTATATTCCTTTTCAGCATCAGCCGGAAGCCAGTAACCCAGTTCCGTCTCCTCATCATAGTGGCCATGGCCGGCATAAAAGATCAGCAGGTTATCCTTATCTGTAATGATCTTGCTAAGATCGTCAAATGCCCTCTGTATAGCAGCGCGGTCCGGATTCTTAAGCAATATGGTGGTCTGTTCTGCAAACTCATAATTGTTAGTCAGTACCTGAGCTAGCCTTTCCGCGTCCAGCAATGGATACCCGTCAAGATCTGTGATCAGGGGATCATTATAATCACTGATTCCGATGATCAGGGCATAGTATTTCCCGCCTTCTGTAAGCGAGGCAATCTCGCTAATTATAGTATCATCCCGGTGAATGAAGTATGTCTTTGTTATGCTGTTCCGGCTCATGTCCGTTGCTTTCACATAAATGTCGTTGTCTCCTACTTTCAGGTTTATCTGCGCCTTAAAGTCACCGGAAGCTGAAACAGAAGCTTTCTGATCATTAACAATCACCTCAAAAACTCCTCCGGCATCTTTAGCCCTTCCAACCAGGGAAATCTGATCGATATGGTTTGGAACCGGCTGAAATATCTTTGGATTGATCATAGCTGGGGATAAAATTTCTAACTCAGGGAAATTATCATCAACTATTGATAATGTTAAATCGTGTTTGACCTGACCGATGTAAAGCAAATATTCCTTTGCCCTTTCGGAAGGCTCGGCATTCATCGATTTTTCGAGGTATTTAATGGCTAGATCCAGATTATTCAGTTTATAATAAACAATACCCAATTCCCGGTTGGGGTAGTATTCAATAAAGTTAACGCCATAAGTCCGGGCCTGTTTGTCATCCGTTTCCCTTATCTTTATGGCTTTTTCAAAACTGGCAATGGCCAGGTTCAGGCTGTCATTGCCGGCATATTTCAATCCGGTTTCATAGTATTCAAAAAATTCCTGTCCGAAGCTTGATCCAGTGAGCAGAATAAAGAAAAGTATACTTATGACTGTTCGCATAAAACGAAGTTAAAGAGATAGAATCATCGAAAGAGTAAAAAAATGAAATATTTTTTCTTCAAAATAATTTTGTTCAAGGATTACTATATTCCGGTTAAATAAATAGCGTTCGTATGCCAGGTCAATAGAAAGGTGTTGAATTATTAGACCTGTTCCGAAATTCAAAGAATGAGCATAAACCTGTTCATGGGATACCTGATCGCTTAAACGGGTCGGATTATTTTTCCATCCTGCCCTGACAGGAATAAGTGCAAATCTTGGATGGATTATATATTCTGCACCTATGCGAAATTGGTGCAGATTGTCATTACATTCTAACAACTTGAATTTATCTTCATAAGGCCCGTAATCCATAGTATCTGTATGAGTTGTTATCAGAGATTTATAAAAGGTATAATTAATAATGTAATCTTTATTCTTAAAAGGCTTTATATCATAGTCGCAGGCAATCGTTAGATAGTCCCCGATCCTGTATGATATCCCCATAGCCATTATTCCGGGAAAATGAAATTTTTCGATCCCGTCAAATGTTTCTAAATAAGTGGTATCAATACTGTTTTTATATTGGAAGTCAAGCTTGAATCTGGCGTAATAATCGTTCTTAAGCACAAATTTACTTTCATATTTCAGGGCAAAGCGCAAGGGTAAATGAAAAGTTGAAAAATCAAGCAAAATACCTGCATTAAAGTTACTACCCTTGTATTTGAAGGTCTCGGCGGTTTCAATTGTATTAAGATCATAAGGATAGGCTACCTTATTATCCCAATCCCTTGTGTTGGTATAATCATAACCGTCTGCTTCGTTACCCAGCGAGAACCATTGATTGTAAGTAATGCCGATACCCAGAAACCGTGTAATGGAAAATGCCCCTGAAACAGAAAATGAATTAACGGTTACTTTATTTTTATAGTTACTATAGCCCGCGCTGGTATCATTTCCGGTGGAATAGGCGGATTTGCAGTTTACTTTGTTTTGGTAACTGACACCAAAAACCAGATCTCTCATTTTTATTTTTAACGGATAAACTATTCCGGCATAGTCGATGCTGTATTGTGGATTATAAATGTTTCTGCTATAAAGTATATGTTTGTATTTTGTTGCCGTTAAAGAGTTTACAAAGGCAACCTCTGGTTTTTTGATCTGTACCATTCCGGAAGGATTCCATGACATAGCCATGGCATCATCAGCAATGGCATTGAAAGCATAGGCCATCCCGGCTGCTCTGGCTCCCTTTCCGAGAAGGTCATAGTCTTTCTGGGCTTGAACAGAATGGATAATAAAAATCAAACCAGCTATCAGCAGAATCCCTCTTAAATGTCGCTTTTTAGCGCTGATATTCATTAGATTATGAATAGGTTTGGTGACTTGGTTTAACCCTCTATCAAATATACCGAAAAAGCGGATTACAGTCAATAATATATCAACATTAGTTAAACCGCCAGATCTATTTAAAATGCCAAATAGCTGAGACAGTAAAGAAGTGAAACAGT
>CAYWCR010000057.1:16466-26197 GCA_964456825.1 uncultured Bacteroidales bacterium | reverse complement strand
TGCTGGCCACCCATAAAAACCGGAAAAAACTGTTTGAAAAGGCTGCAAGGCAAATAGTGGCCATCACCAAAAAATACTATGAAGAAGGCGACGACTCGGTATTGCCGCGATCTGTAGCCACCCGGGCTGCCTTCATGAATGCCATGACATTGGACATCGCCATGGGCGGTTCAACCAATACGGTATTGCACATTCTGGCCGTTGCACATGAGGCCGGGGTTGATTTTACCATGAAAGACATCGACGCTTTATCCCGTAAGGTGCCTGTGCTCTGCAAGGTTGCCCCGAGTTCTCCCTATCATGTTGAAGATGTAAACCGTGCCGGAGGCATTCTGGGTATCCTGGGTGAACTTGAACGAGGCGGACTTATCGAATCTTCGGCAAAAAGAGTTGATCAACTGACGCTTGGAGAAGCCATTGCCCGTTATGATATCAGAAGGGGAAGCCAAATTCCGGAGGCTATGGAGATATTTCTGAGTGCGCCGGCGGGGATTAAAAACCTTGCCCTGGGAAGTCAGGGGGTCATGTACAAGGATCCTGACCTTGACCGCGAAAAAGGTTGTATTCGCAGCATGGAACATTGCTATTCCAAAGACGGTGGTCTGGCTATATTGTATGGCAATATTGCCCGTAACGGTTGTGTTGTGAAAACAGCCGGTGTTGACCCGTCTAATTTTCATTTCAAAGGGCCTGCCAAGGTATGCGAATCACAGGAAGATGCCTGTGAGGCGATCCTTGGCGGGAAAGTACAGGCCGGAGACACAGTGGTTATAAGGTATGAAGGACCGAAGGGAGGCCCCGGCATGCAGGAAATGCTCTATCCTACATCCTATATTAAATCCATGGGATTGGGGAAACAATGTGCCCTGGTCACGGATGGAAGGTTTTCAGGAGGAACCTCAGGATTGTCGATCGGGCATATATCGCCTGAAGCAGCAGCAGGAGGAGAAATTGCTTTGTTGCAGGATGGCGATATTATTGAGATCGATATACCGGAGCGAAAAATCAATGTATTGCTTGCTGAAAAAGAGCTCAGGGACCGCAGGCTAAAACTGGAACAACGGGGAACTGACGCCTATGCACCCATATCGCGTAGCCGAAGTATTTCCGGTGCGTTGAAAGCCTACGCCAGCATGGTTACATCAGCTGACACAGGAGCTATAAGGAAAATTTAAGGGCCCTTTCCGGATATGATCCTTCATTTTATGACCGGAACATGTGAATTAATAGAATTTATTAAAAAGAAAATGATCGAATAACCATATGAAAGAAAAAACCAACACCACGAAACAGAAAAAAACCATCAGGATTACAGGTGCTGACGCGGTTATGCGTTCACTGGCCAGCGAAGGTGTCACTACGATCTTCGGCTATCCCGGTGGAGCCATTATGCCCATCTATGATGCCCTCATGGATCATACGGATAAAATAAGGCATATACTAACCCGTCATGAACAGGGAGCCATACACGCAGCTCAGGGTTATGCAAGGGTATCGGGCAAGGTGGGAGTGGTCCTGGCAACTTCAGGACCCGGTGCCACCAACCTCATAACCGGCGTTGCCGATGCCATGATTGACTCCACACCACTGGTTTGCATAACAGGCCAGGTTGCTGCACCGCTATTGGGTTCTGACGCATTCCAGGAAACCGACGTGATTGGAATTTCCATGCCGGTAACCAAATGGAATTACTTAATCACCAAACCGGCAGAGATCCCTGAGATAATAGCTCAGGCATTTTATATCGCCCGTTCTGGCAGGCCGGGCCCTGTGCTCATCGACATCGCCAAAAATGCCCAGTTTGGGGAACTCGATTTTGAATACCATAAATGTATTAAGGTACGCAGTTATGTTCCCAAACCCAAACCCGATCATAAAAAGATCAGGGAGGCTGCCGACCTGATCAATCAGGCAAAAAAGCCTTATATACTTTTCGGCCAGGGCATCATTCTGGGAAATGCTGAGGATGAATTCAGGGCCTTTGTCGAAAAATCGGGAATACCTGCTGCCTGGACTATATTGGGAGCCAGTGCTTTGTCCAAACAGCATCCGCTGAATGTCGGAATGCTGGGCATGCACGGGAACTACTCCACCAATATTAAAACTAACGAATGCGATCTGCTGATAGCCATCGGGATGCGGTTTGACGACCGTGTGACCGGCGACCTGAAAAGATATGCAAACCAGGCCAGGAAAATACACCTCGAGATCGACCCTGCTGAAATTAATAAGAATATCAGGGTGGATGTGTCCGTTCTGGGCGACGTAAAAGAAACACTGCCCCTTTTGACCCGGCTGATTGAAAAAAGGTCCCATAACGCATGGATCGAGGGATTCAGGAAGGCAGACAAGATTGAATATGACAAAGTAATCTCAAAAGATCTCCACCCGACTAAAGAAGGCCTTACCATGGGTGAAGTCATCCGTATACTGAATGAAAAAACAAAGGGAGATGCCATCATCGTGACCGATGTCGGGCAGCACCAGATGGTGACTTCACGGTATTTTGCTTTCACCAACAAACGGTCGTTTGTCACATCAGGAGGTCTCGGGACCATGGGTTTCGGACTTCCTGCCGCTCACGGGGCAAAAATCGGCGCGCCTGAAAAGGAGGTGATCCTTATTGTCGGTGACGGAGGCCTGCAAATGACCATACAGGAACTGGGCACCATCAATCAGACCCAGGCCGCTGTAAAAATTGTATTGATGAACAACAAATACCTGGGCATGGTAAGACAATGGCAGCAATTGTTTTTCGGCAGGCGCTATTCCGAAACATACCTGCTGAACCCCGATTTTATCAAGGTAGCTGAAGGTTTTGGCATCAAAGGGAAGAAAGTCCTTCACCGTCCCGAATTGGAAAATGCAGTTCAGGATATGCTGGACTTCAACGGGCCTTACTTTCTGGAAGTTAATATTGAAAAGGAAGACAATGTTTTTCCCATGGTTCCGACCGGAGCATCTGTATCAGAAGTAATTCTTGAACCCCAAAAATAAAAGCATATGGCATCAGAAAACGGAAATAACGGAAATGGCAATGAAAATGGTAAACAGAACTATACCATATCGGCATTTTCAGAAAATCATATCGGCCTGCTGAATCGCATCACGATCATTTTCACGCGGCGTCATATAAACATTGAAAGCCTCACCGTCTCAGTTTCGGCCATAAAGGGCATTCATAAGTTTACGATCGTAGTAAATGACACCCGTGAAAAAGTGGAACAGGTGGTCAGCCAGATTGAAAAGCTGGTTGAGGTGCTGAAGGCATTTTATCATACTGATGATGAGGTTATTTATCAGGAGATCGCCTTGTTTAAAGTGCCTACTAAGGCATTGATAGAGGGGGATGAGCTGGAGGCCACCATCCGGAAACATAATGCACGTATACTGGAAGTCAGGCCCGAATATACCGTTATTGAAAAAACAGGATATAAAGAAGAATATCTTGAACTTTTTGAAGCCCTTAAGAAATACAAGGTACTTCAGTTTACCAGTTCAGGAAGGGTAGCAGTGACCCGGTCCGGCAAAGAGCTTTTTTCTAACTATTTACAGGAAGCCGGTGAAGTGACGGTGGTATATGAGGGAAAAGATTAAAGATCAAAGACTAAAAATTAACCATTTACCATTTACCATTTACCATTAACCATTAAATACTTTTAAAATTATGGCAAAAATTAATTTCGGAGGAATTGTTGAAGATGTTATAACACGCGAAGAATTTCCCTTAAAGAAAGCGCAGGAAATACTTAAAAATGAGGTGGTGGCCGTGATTGGCTATGGAGTGCAGGGGCCTGCTCAGGCCATGAACATGAAGGATAACGGCATTAATGTCATTATCGGTCAGGCACCGGAATTCAAAGCGGACTGGGATAAGGCTGTGAAAGACGGGTGGGTGCCCGGCAAGAACCTCTTTAACATTGAAGAGGCTGCCAAAAAAGGCACCATTATCCAATACCTGGTATCAGATGCCGCCCAGCGCACTATCTGGCCAATCCTGAAGCCCTGTCTGAAGGCAGGTGATGCTTTGTATTTCTCCCATGGATTTTCCATTACTTACAAGGAACAAACCGGAGTGATCCCTTCCGCAGATGTAGATGTTATACTGGTGGCACCCAAGGGTTCGGGTACCAGTGTAAGGCGCAATTTCCTGGCCGGTGCCGGCATCAATTCCAGCTTTGCGGTTTTCCAGGATTTTACAAAACGGGCTACTGAACGCACAATAGCCATAGGCATAGCCATTGGTTCAGGATATCTATTCCCGACCACGTTCGAGAATGAAGTATACAGTGACCTGACTGGAGAACGCGGCGTGCTGATGGGTGCCCTGGCAGGCATTATGGATGCCCAGTACCAGGTACTTCGCCAACATGGCCATAGTCCCAGTGAAGCCTTTAACGAAACCGTGGAGGAGCTTACCCAGAGCCTCATCCGGCTGGTTGATGAGAACGGGATGGACTGGATGTATTCTAACTGCAGTGCAACTGCCCAGCGCGGTGCGCTTGACTGGAGGCCTAAATTCAAAGAAGCGACGCTTCCTGTTTTCAATGATCTTTACAATAAAGTGAAATCAGGAGCTGAAACCAAACGGGTGCTGGAATCAACCGGCAAGCCTGACTACAGGGAATTGCTTGAGATTGAACTGAAAGAATTGCGGGAATCAGAAATGTGGCGGGCCGGGCAACAGGTAAGAAACCTGAGACCGAAGAACAAATAATCAGTACTTTGCACGCCGTGAGGTGAATCTACTGGCTGCCAGCAGAAATTCCTGGAAAAACCTCAGTATAAATGAATAACTGAGGTTTTTTGCTTTTTAAACAATTGGGTTTACCTTTATGGGAGTCAACTGCTGGAAATTAAAATGTCCAGGTAAAATATGGAACAAGGAACATCGAACACGGAACCTGACTTCCGGCCAGGCAGGTGCTGAAGATAAGATAAAGAACGCATTATCTTCGTTATGCTGCATTCGGTGTTCCTTGTTCATTATTCAAATCAAATGAACAATGGCCCTTCAGGATGAAGACAACATAGACATTCGCCGCTTCAGGGTCAGCCTGATATTTCCCACTTTTTTCCTGATCCTCTTATGGCTGGTAAGGGTCGTTGAACTGGTCGAGGAATTGGACCTTTCATTCCTGGGGATATTCCCGCGAAGGTTTTCCGGACTCATTGGCATTCTTACCTCTCCGCTCATCCATGCAAATTTTGACCACCTCCTTAACAATTCCATTCCCCTGTTTTTACTTTCTGTGGCAGTCTTCTTTTTTTATCATAAGGTGGCCTTCAGGGTATTCATCTATGGATATTTCCTGACCGGCCTGGCCGTCTGGCTTTTTGCCCGGCCTTCACATCATATCGGCGCCAGCGGCCTCGTCTATGTTTTCGCATCCTTTCTTTTCTTCAGCGGGATTATCCGGCAGAACATTAATCTGCTGGCCATTTCACTGCTGGTCACCTTTCTGTATGGCAGCATGGTGTGGGGCATATTTCCCTATAAACCCGATATGTCATGGGAATCTCACCTGATGGGTATGATGGTGGGACTTGGTCTGGCCTTGCTATACCGCAACGAAGGGCCGGTAATACAAAAACATGTGTGGGAGGAGGAAGAAGACAGGGACGAGCAAGAAAGGGACGAGGGACAAGTAAGACAAATGCTTAATATAATAGATAACCCCGAACAATAATGTTGGCATAAATGCCGGACTATTGTAACTTTCTTTTTACTTGTCCCTTGTCCCTTGTCCCTTCTTCCTTACTGCACCGTCTCCGTCCTTTCGACCGTTTCCACTCCCTTGATCCGGCTTAATCCCATGATCAGGTTATTAACGTCCCGGGTATCGTGCACGTATAGTTCCATGGAGGCTTCCCAGATGCCATCGTGACTGTTAAGATTGATGCCCCGGATGTTAACATTCAGCTCCTCGGTGATGACGGTTGTAATATCATGAAAAATACCAAATCTCTCAGTCCCGCCGATTTTAATTTTCACCAGAAAAGACAGGATCCGGTGGGTGGTCCATTTTACCGGGATAAATAATTCATTGTGGCTGGACAGCAGTTTTATGGCTTCCGGGCATTTTGACTGATGAATGATCACACCGGCCTCTGCCTTCTCCTTTGAGAATCCAACCACGTTGTCGCCGGGAATAGGATTGCAGCATTTGGCTATGGTATAATCAGCCGTTTCCTTATCCAGGTCTTCGCTAAGCAGTAAGGGTTCTGTAATACCTAATTTTACAGCAGGCTGATTCATCTCCTGGCCTTTTCTGTTTCTTTCCATGGTCTTTCCCAGCTGAAGACTCCAGTAATTGACCCATTTGCTTATGGTATTTTTCTTGAGGATCTCCGGAAGATGCTCCAGTTGGATAATCCCCGTACCAATTTTGCTGTATAATTCATCCTTGGTGGTAACCTCATACGCGGGCATAAGTTTGCGCATAACCCGGGCACTGGGTCTGAGCTTAATTTCCAGCAACTTGTCTTCCAGCATTTTTTTCCCCTTTTCAATCCTGTTCTTGGTATCCGATTTCAGCAACGATTTTATGGATGCCTTGGCTTTGGCCGTAATTACGGTATTCAGCCATTCGCGACGCGGATGCAGGGTATCGGATGTAATGATCTCCACCTGATCGCCGCTTTTCAGAACATGGTTCAGGGGGACCAGCTTATGGTTAACTTTTGCCCCGATAGAGGTATGCCCTATGTTGGTATGGATTTCATAAGCAAGATCAAGCACGGTGGAGTTAACCGGAAGCGTTTTAATATCCCCTTTGGGAGTGAAAACAAAAATTTCGGATGCAAAAAGGTTCAGTTTGAAATCATCAAGGAATTCCAGGGCATCGTAATTAGGACTCTCCAGTAATTCCTTTATCCGTTTGATCCATTTGTCCAGTTCACTTTCCTGCGATGTTTCGGTTTTATATTTCCAGTGGGCGGCAAAACCGTGTTCGGCAATTTCGTCCATTCTCCTTGACCGGATCTGAATTTCAACCCAGTTCCCTTTGGGTCCCATAACAGTGGCATGCAAGGCCTCATAACCGTTAGCCTTGGGTGTGCTTACCCAATCCCTTATCCTTTCGGGTTTTGGCATGTATATATCCGTTATCATCGAATAGATATTCCAGCATTGCGTCTTTTCAGGAATATCAGACAGGGGATCGAAAACGATCCGGATGGCCATCAGATCATAGACTTCTTCAAAAGGAATGCTTTTCGACTGCATTTTATGCCATATGGAATAAATGGATTTATAACGTCCGTTTATTTCATGCATGATATTGTTCTTATCAAGCTGCTCACGGATAGGTTTCGAAAATTCGTCGATAAATTCCTGATGGCTTTTTGCCTTGATTTTGATGCTTTCCTCCAGTTCCTGATAGATCTTCGGATACCGGTATTTCAGGCTCAGGTCCTCCATTTCTGTCTTGATGGCATAAAAGCCCATCCTGTGTGCCAGGGGCGCATACAGATAAAGGGTTTCTGCAGAGATCTTAAGCTGTTTATGTAAGGGCAGTGCATCGAGGGTGCGCATATTATGCAAACGGTCGGCCAGTTTAATCAGGATAACCCGGACATCATCCGATAAGGTCAGCAGCATTTTCCTGAAATTCTCAGCCTGAAAGGATGAGTTTTTGTCAAACACCCCCGAGATTTTTGTCAACCCGTCTACAATAGAAGCGATCTTGGCCCCGAAATGATTTTCTATGTCTTCCAGGGTAAAATCGGTATCTTCAACCATATCATGCAACAAAGAAGCCACGATGGAGGTCACGCCAAGCCCCATTTCCTCACTGACGATACGGGCTACGGCGAGCGGATGAAGGATATAAGGATCTCCGGATTTTCGGCGTGTTTCCTTATGGGCATCATAAGCTATATTAAAGGCTTTGCGAATAAGCGCCTTGTCCCCTTTCTTATAACAACGGGTGCAATTGTTAATAAGATCATTCAGTTCATGTTTGATCCTTATCTCCTCTGCGGCTAAAATTGAGCTCATAAGCACGAATCGCGGCTAGCTGATGTGAAAGTGCAAAGTTAATGATTTTAGGGCTATTGATAAGGTTTGTCCGGGAAAAATTTACGGATAAACAACCGTAACCTGACCGGTAAGTTTCTGGGTGGAATTGGAAAAGTTGAACAGAACTATATGATAGAGATATACGCCTTCAGGCACTTGCTTCCCATTTACACGGCCATCCCAGGGTTCGGATCCTTCCCATATTTTCAGTCCCGACCGGTTGAAAATAGTCATTTCATAACGTTCGGGGACAAAGGAGAAAATGGGCCGGAAGGTATTATTAACTCCATCATGGCTATTGGGAATAAATGCATTGGGCATACGGACATCAGGTTCGAGGTTGAAGCATAAACGGTTTGAACGGCTTGTGTTTTGGGTCGCGGAGGCTCCCGTTGGTGCATATGCCGTGATCAGGTAGCATACCCGGCTGCTTTGGGGATCATTAAAATCAATCCGGGTTGAGAAATCATCCCTGAAAAATGTATCCGTCCCAACGGACATTGAATCTGACTGCGGATTTTGAATGCCGGTCACACGCGTCACCTGGTAGTGGTCAACTCCACCGCTCCAGTCAAGATACTCATTCCAGCTCAGGGAAATCAGCAGATTGTCGTAGTTTCCGCCCAGCAGCACATTGCTTGCCAGGTTGGAGGCACCAGCCGGCTTCCCGCAATTGTTGATCGCCAATAGTTTATAATAATAATGCCCTGCTGTAAACTGAACCGGGTCATGATAGGATACAGTCTTTTCGGCCGTTTGCAGGGTGGCAATGGTGTCGAAGGCTCCATCCGGAGTTCCTGACCGCAACAGTTTATAGCGCTGTAATTCCGAGTCAGGGTCTATGGTAAAGGAAAGATCAATACCATTGTTCTCACCCAGGGTGGCATAATCGGCATATATGAAATCCGGCACCAGCGACATGCCGGTGAATATGTCAACCCTGTTGGATGTAGACAGCCGGATATTGTCGGAATGGGCAGCTTCAATGAATACGCTGTAGATGGTATTTTCCTCTACATTGTTGATGATGAATTGGTTTGTCCCTTCCTGCAGGGTGGCCAGAACAATATAAAGTCCGTTATCCAGACGCTGATAGACGGTATACTGCCTGATTTGTCCCCTCCAGCTGTTGTAATCGCTCCACGTGAGCGAAAGGGCTGCCTGACATGAGTCAAAAACCGCCTGGACAAAGATGGTGCTGTCCGGTTCATCATACAGGCTGAAATACAATGAATCGTCAACCTGATCAACAGCCCAGACCGTATAGCCTACCGGTGCCGTACCGGAAGAGGTTGACATGACAATGAAAGAGGTTTCCCCGGCCGGAGCCGTCCCCACCTGAATGAGCGCATAGGGTTCATCCGGATTGGGACGCACTGCCATGCCGATAACATAATAATCAACGCCCGGGGATGGGCTCGGTTCCCAGTACACCCTGTCATTTCCTGTTTCAGGGTCAACCGTAACCCTTACCAGGTCAGGTTGTTCGGGCTGCTGACCCAATGTCATCCCACCGTTAAAAGCAATCAGAAGAAATGCACTGATAATATAGGAATGAAAAGCAGGTTTCAATTTTTGAGGCTTAGTTTACCATTGATTATAACGGATATTTAATAAGAATAATATGTTGTAAAAGTAGCAATTCATTATCGGGAACATATAAATTATGCTGACTTTTTACCGGGTCTTATTGGCACGGTTATATAAT
>CAYWCR010000057.1:13204-16366 GCA_964456825.1 uncultured Bacteroidales bacterium | reverse complement strand
CATTCTCTAAACTCCCTTCATGGTAAGCTGTATTCTTTTCCGTTCCGTGTCAACCTCCAGCACTTTGACCTTCACATGCTGATGCAGTTTGACAATTTCAGCCGGATTGGCAACAAACCGGTCTGCCATCTGGGAAATATGCACCAGTCCATCCTGTTTTACTCCTATATCAACAAACACACCGAAATTGGTAATATTGGTGACGATACCAGGCAGGACCATCCCAGGTCTTACATCGTCAATTTTGAATATATCAGGGGCGAATTCAAAAACCTTGATGGATGTTCTGGGATCCCGGCCCGGTTTTGAAAGTTCAGCCATGATATCCTGCAGGGTGGGAAGTCCTGTGGTATCCGAAATATATTTTTTGCAGTCGATCTGGTTCCTCAGTTTTTCTTCTTTCAGCAACTGGTCAACAGAGGCATTGAGATCAGCGGCCATTTTTTTAACTACCGGATAACTTTCGGGATGCACGGCGCTGTTATCGAGCGGATTACTGCCATTTCTTACCCGCAGGAATCCGGCCGATTGTTCAAAAACTTTTGATCCCATGCGGGGCACTTTTTTCAGGTCTTCCCGTGAAGCAAAAGGTCCATTTTCCGCTCTGTAATCCACAATATTTCTGGCCAGCTGCGGACCAAGTCCTGAAACATATGTAAGCAAATGCTGGCTGGCTGTGTTCACCTCCACACCTACCAGGTTAACGCAGCTTTCCACAACCTGGTCAAGGCTTTTCTTCAGTTTTATCTGATCAACATCATGCTGGTATTGGCCTACACCAATGGACTGGGGATCAATCTTCACCAGTTCTGCCAGCGGATCCATCAGTCGTCTGCCAATGGATACAGCACCGCGCACGGTCACATCATACCGGGGAAATTCATCCCGTGCGATCTTTGAAGCAGAATATACGGAGGCTCCTGCTTCACTGACAACAAAAACCTTCACATCACGTTCAAAATGTATCCTTTTGATGAAATGTTCTGTCTCGCGGCTGGCAGTTCCGTTACCAATGGCAATGGCATCTATTTTATAGGAATTCACCAGGGAGTTGATCTTTTTCATGGCCGTTGCCGTTTCGTTTTGCGGTGGATGGGGATAGATAGTTTCATTGTGCAGCAGATTCCCCTGATTGTCGAGGCATATGACCTTGCAACCGGTGCGGTATCCCGGATCCAGCGCAAGTACCCGCTGCTGGCCAAGAGGGGGAGCCAGCAACAGCTGTTTCAGGTTTTCAGTAAAAACACGGATAGCTTCATCATCGGCTTTCTCTTTGGAAAGTACCCTGAATTCATTTTCAATGGAGGGCAGCAGCAACCGCTTATAGGAATCTTTTACCGCCATCTCCGTATGCCGGGATGCTTCTCCCGATCCCTTGATGAAGATCGCGTTCAGGGAGGAAAGGGCCTTATCTTCATCAGGTTCGATGAAAACCTTCAGATAGCCTTCTTCTTCACCCCTGAAGACAGCCAGTATCCGGTGAGAGGGACAATGCTGAAGGGATTCTGAATATTCAAAATAATCCTTGTATTTTATCCCTTCCTGATCTTTTCCTTTTACCATACTGGCGGTTATGAAAGCCCCTGCAGAAAAATGACTGCGCAGGGCATTCCGGGCATGCAGATTTTCACTTACCCATTCGGCAATAATATCCCTTGCTCCCTGTAAAGCATCTTCAACGCTTTTAACCTCGTCCGAAAGAAATTTCTCTGCGGTTGCTGAGATCGCCGGTTCGGTTTGTTTTATGATCCTGATGGCTAACGGTTCCAGCCCTTTGTTCCGGGCAATGGAAGCCCGGGTCCTCTTTTTAGGTTTAAAGGGCAGGTACAGATCTTCCAGTTCGGTCAATGATGTGGTTCCGATTATCTTTTCCTTCAGTTCAGGGGTAAGCATTCCCTGCTCCTCAATCGAATGCAGGATGGTTTCCCGTCGCTTGTCTATTTCCGTAAGCTTCCGGTAAAGGTCCGTGATCGCTGCAATCATTACCTCATCAAGGCTTCCGGTTGCCTCCTTTCGGTATCGGCTGACAAAGGGGATTGTGGCACCCTCTTCCAGCAGGTGAAGGGTGTTTTTAACCTGCCATGGAGCCAGCCGGATCTCCCGGCTGATAATATCTATATAATTGGTTTCCATTTATTTGCTGTAAGGAACACTTTTCCCGGATTCAAAATTAGCTATTTTATCTTCTATTCTCTCTTATTCCCTGTTTAAACCTGCTGAATATAGTTTATCTTTAGTAAGCCAACTTCGCATAATGCAGATCAGGGATTTTCAGTTACAGCGAAATGAAAGGCCGGAAGACGGGATGCTTCGCATAATCCATGGTCAGATTGACCTGGTGTGTGATCTGTGTAAGCATATGCCGGTCAGTGCCGAGGATTCCGTGCATGAGATCCGGAAAGGCATTAAAAGAATCCGCTCGGTGATACGGCTACTGCGCTTCAGTCTTGGAGAAGAGAGATTCCTGGAAGAAAACAACAGGTTTGGCAGCATCAGCCTGTTGCTGGCTGATCTTCGCAAAAGTGCAGTACACCTGGAAATATTAAAAACCATTTTTGACAGGCCCCAAACGAATCTGCTTTCCAATACCGGGAAAAGTCTTAAAAAGTCTTTCCGGAAAAAGAAAGCCGGGTTCTATCGTTCCCTGGCCAGGAAGAACAATGTTTTGAGCCGATGCCTGCAACAGATTGCTGAGGCCAAAAAGCAATTAAAGGGCAATCCTCCTGTTGACATAAAGCCGGATATCCTGCTGGCCGGGTATGCTCATACTTATAAAACAGGCCGGCGAAGGCTGAGAAAGGCAATGCAGGATCCCTCCATGGAAAACAATCACAATCTGCGCAAGGCTGTTAAAAACCTGTGGAATCAAAGCCAGGTATTGCGGATCCTCTGGACTACCGTTCTGAATCCTTATATCCGTTCACTCGACAGGCTAGGCGATTTACTGGGAATGGACCATGACCTCGCCGAGCTGGAAGCAGCTATAAAAGAGGAACCACTCCTCAGTGGAAAGGAATTTGATCAGGTAATAAAAGTGGTGGAGGTCCGGCGAAAAAAATGCCAGCGATCAGCCTGGCAGCTGGCTTGTAAGATATATGCCGAAACACCTGCAGCCTTTTTAAAGCGGATGGGAGCATATTGGAAGCAGGCAATGAGCAATGA
>CAYWCR010000057.1:0-13104 GCA_964456825.1 uncultured Bacteroidales bacterium | reverse complement strand
GGATGATTGGGTTCAACCCAGGCCTGTGCATCGTGGATGTCGGCGATCTTTTTCACGATGGCCAGGCCTAATCCACTGTTTATGTTTCTCGACCGGTCAAGGGTAACCCTTCGTTCAAAGATTATTTTTCTGCTTTCCTCCGGAATGGTATTTCCGAAATCTTTCACCATTACCTTAACATAATCCCCTTCCCTGTTCGCTTCAACAATCACCAGGTGGCCTTCATAGGCATACTTGATGGCATTGCTGATATAGTTCTTAAATACCTGTGAGATGATCGGATTTGCCTTTACCATAAGCTTTTCCTGCAATTTTGCCTTGATCTCCACCAATGCTTTCCCGTTCATGGGTGTAAATTCCTCAAGAGAATCCCGAATGGTCTGGGTAAGATTCAGTTTAATCATGTCAATTTTTTCTCCTGCACTGATTTTCGCGAGCGTTGAAGCGTTTTCAATAACATTGAGAAGGCTGAGGCTGGAGGATTCAATATTATCAACAAACTCCAGTTTTGGATTAAGCTCTTTCATCAGGTTGGTGAATCCGAAAATGTTTCCTGCAGCATTGCGGAGATCATGTGTGATAACATCGAGCAACATATCTTTCATATTGTTGGTTTCAGCAAGCTGTTCTGAAAGTTCACGGTATTTTGCTTCCGATCTTCGGATATGTTCTTCTGCCTCTTTTCTTTTAGTAATATCAAAGATAGCTCCCTGAATATAAATCGGGACGCCGCTCTCATCGCTGATACTCTGGATGGAATCATCGATCCACCTGATTTCTCCCGTTTTTGAAAGGATCCGGTATTCGCGCTGAGCTTTGAATCCGGATTTCCGGAATTCACTGGTGTTATATTTTTGCCTTAGCTCGGGCAGATCTTCAGGATAAACAATATCAAACCAGTCGGGCTGCATATTCAAAAAGTCAGTCTCACTATAACCGGTAATCTGCATAACAGCACCCCGAAAAAATACCGGTTTCCAGTACATGTCCAGCCGGTAGGCAATACCCTGAAAATCCTGCAGAAAACTCCGGTATTGATCCTCTGCAAGCTGACCTGTTTTCAGTTTCAGCAATTCCTTCGCCAACTGGTTATTGGCGGTAATAAGCTGCGCTTTGGTTTTTGCCTTGTCCGTCATAGTATTTAAACTGTACCGTAAATATATTTCAACTTTTAAAAACGTTAAAATGTAATTATTAACAGTCAGTATTCATTTGCTTATAATTCATCCGTAATTATGAGACATGTAAAACAAGGCCCTTCAGATATTCTCCCTCGGGGTGGTAAATGCTTACCGGATGATCCGCAGGCTGTGTGAGCTGATGGAGAATACCGACACTTCTCCGGGTATTGGCAGCTGCAGCAAAGACGGATTTCCTGAAATCCTCCCTGGTTACAACCTGTGAACAGGAAAATGTAAACAATAAGCCTCCTGGCTTTAGTTGTTCCATCGCCAGTTGATTTATCCGCTTATAAGCCTGAAGTGCATTCTTCAGGGCATTCTGGTGCTTGGCAAAAGCAGGCGGGTCAAGAATTATTATGTCATACTGATTGTTAATATCCTTAAGAAATGCAAAAGCATCTGCACAAAAAGACTGGTGTATGTTTTCGGGAATCTGATTGAGGGAAATATTCCGGCCGGTCATTTCTATGGCTGCTGCTGAACTGTCGACAGAATGCACCAGGCTTGCATTTCCTCTGGCAGCATAAACCGAGAAACCTCCTGTATAGCTAAAAACATTCAATACATTTTTCCGGAGACAATATGCAGACAACAGATTCCTGTTATCCCGCTGATCAATAAAGAAACCTGTTTTCTGCCCCTCCTTCACATCAACGTAAAAAAAGCAGTTGTTTTCGGTTACGGTGGTATGTTCCAGTTCACCCCACAGCAATTCATTCTTCACTTCCAGTCCGGCTTTATGGGGAATGGTGGATTCACTCTTGTCAAACACTGCTGTCAGTTTTTTCCCATAGAGCTTTTTAAGAATTTCTGTCAGCTGCGAGCGGATTTTATACATTCCGATTGAATGCATCTGCAATACGGCAATCCCATTGTAATAATCGATTATCAATCCGGGCATGCCATCCCCTTCAGCATTGACAAGGCGGTAGACGGTAGTAACGGGATTATCAGCAAGCCCCAGCTGAAGACGCAGCCGGTATGCATCCCCTATTTTATCTTCCCAAAACAGGTCATCCGGTTCAACCTGCCGAAATGAGAAGATCCTTACCGCAATGGAGCCAATCTGGTAATGGCCCAGGGCCAGCCATTCTTCCTGGTCGGAGAATACTTCAACCACATCTCCTTCTGCCGGGTTTCCAATAATTTTCCGAATGGCCCCGGAAAATATCCAGGGATGAAGGCGCTTAACGGCTTGTTCCTTACCTTTTTTCAGGATGATCTTAATGCTGTTTTCCATAGCGGGGTGTCTTCGGGAAAGGATCGGCCATAGGGTTATGCATCATGGATTTTCCAGTTGGTTTAACCGGTGGTATATTTCATAGCATACCCAGGCATCAGTAGCGGCATATTCAAGCTGGGGGGCCGACAATTCTTCCTCTTCCCAGTTAGAGGTCTGGTAATGCTTGGATATCCGGAACCCCAGTATATTGGCTGTGAGTTTTCTAAGGCCTTTGTCTTCAATATTAAAGCGCATCACCGTTTGCTGCAAATCAACAAAACCGTTGGTATGCATTGACCTGATCTGATTCAGTGATTTCAGGTCGTCGCGTATGGCCACTCCGATCTTTATAATGCACGGATCTTCAAGAATGTCTTTAACAAAATCGGGTATGCCCGTGTGATTGATTCTGAAGATAAAAGCATGGTCACGGTTTGCCAGCTGAAGCATGGCTACCTTGTTAACCCTTCCTTTTTTGAAAGACGGCCTGGTCTCAGTATCAAAACCAAATTCCGGGCAACCCATCATCATTGGCTTGACATCGTGGAATTGCCGGGCGTCTTTGATCAGGTGTATCTGACCCTCAAAGCTTTTCAAGGGAAGACTCTGTATGTGATCTTTCTCAACTGAACGTTGAAATCCATTGTCATTCTTCATCTTTCGGAATATCATCTTCTTCTGAGAACCAGCTTTCATCCGGCTCTGCAACCTCATCAATTTCATCATCGAACCGAAGCTGGCTTGTAGTGAGCTGATGGCCATACAGCAATTGATGGATGGACTGCAGGGCTTCGATAAGCTGCAATCCCCATTGTTTTTCAAAGCTGTCACGGCCTTTCCAGATCGCATCATTCATGGCCTGTGACAGTCCAACCTCATAGAGCTGATATGAATCTTTCAATTCCTGGTAAATATCGGTCAGGGATTCAGCCAGGCTAAAGCTAAGGATATCCATGCCATTTCCCTTGCTACTTTGTTTCAGGGAACCCGCTCCGTTGAATTTTGCTATGATACCCTGCAGACGGTCGTGGATCATGGCGTATTCGTTCTCCTGCACAAACCGCTGCGGATCATCTTCATAACAGTATTTGGGTCTCCTGATCTGGGCAGTCTTTGAATAAACCCTGGCCAGAAAATTTTGAAGGGATTCAAACAATTCAACAGGCTTGATAAGGGCGGACTCATCAATAAAAACACAGTAATCCCTGGCGGCAGCAATGTATTCCTTTATCTGTTGGCCCTTAAGATCGTCCATTTGGATTGCTTTGATGAAACATTATGCTGAAAATAATACCTAATCGTTAATCTTATACAGGTTTAATACACGGTACAAACATAGAGTAAATTTATAATAAAAAACAGCAGGTTGAAATGATGAAAGGGGGATTATTGAGAAAGTGTCAGCCTTTGATCCCCGGTATATATAATGATATCATTGTCCAGCATCCATTGAATAACCTGCATCACCCTTTCGCGACCAAAGGCAAGCCGCTTCAGCACATCTTCCGGTTTTGCAGGCTCAAGGGAGAGTATTCCTTTAACCTCGTCCCTGATCATGTCAAACTCTTCCTGCAGGATATCCTTTTCTTTTTTTCTTTTGCATACATCACAATAATGGCATGGTTCCGCCTGGTTTTCTCCAAAGTATTTAAGCAAAAGCTGACTCCTGCATATTTCGTCGGAAGCCGCATAAGTGAGCATTGCCTCAGCTCTTTCCCAAAACCGTTCCTTTCTCAAGCGGTAATTTTCCTTGGAGATATATAAGGATTTTTCATCCAGCCTTTCCTCGATAAAGACGACCATAGGCGTTCTTTTCTGCTTTATGTATTTGATGATGCCCATGGTATGGAGCCTGTTGAGGTATTGCACAACAATATCGAGGTCAACCGAAGCTTTCCGGGCAAGCGATGTTTCATCGATCACCGTATACTCATTGAATACACCGGTATAGGATCGCAGGACAAGTTTAATAAAAGCATCAAAGGAGGAATTGGCAATCTGGAATTTATAGAGATCATCGCGGCCCAGGACAAATTTAAGTCGCGAAGGGCTGTTTATCTCTTCCGTGAGTTCAATATATCCTTCCCTTTCCAATATTTTCATACTGCTGAAAGCGGTATGCAGTTCAAATTTAAAAGCCGAAATAAAGTCAGCAATGGCAAAGTCATACACCACTCCCTTGCCGCCTCCGACGGGTATGCGCAGGAAATTGCCCAGGGCAGCATATACGTTCTTTATTGTTTCAAGATCGGGAAAGTTTGCGCGATAGCGTTGTTCAGCTGTCAGCCGGTCATCGGGGGAAAACAATAAAACGGCATAGGCACGTTTGCCATCCCGGCCTGCCCGGCCTGCCTCCTGAAAATAGGATTCAGGCGAGTCCGGCAGGTCAGCATGGACGACAAAACGAACATCGGGTTTGTCAATGCCCATTCCAAAAGCATTGGTTGCTATCATGATCCTTATCTTGCCGATGGTCCAGCCCATTTGCCGGTCTGATCGTTGTTCAAAAGGCAGGCCGGCGTGGTAAAAGCTCACAGAAATACCTTGTTTTGCCAGCAGGTTCGAAAAGTCCTGGCATTTCTTCCGGCTGCGGACATAAACGATGCCGCTCCCGTTCATTTTTTTCACCAATTCCGATACATCCGCTTCCTTATTTTCGGTTGTCTTAACGGCATAAATAAGGTTCTCACGGACAAAGCTGCTCTTCATGACATTCTTCTGTTTAAAAAGAAGTTTGTCCTGAATGTCTTCAACCACCAGGGGAGTAGCGGTGGCCGTAAGGGCAAGCACCGGAACATCCGGCAACAATGTCCTGAGGTCAGCTATTTTGAGGTAGGACGGTCTGAAATCGTATCCCCAATGCGATATACAATGTGCTTCATCAACGGTAATGAGATTAACATTCATTTCCTGCACACGCGACCTGAATATTTCAGTAGACAGTCTTTCCGGTGACAAATAAAGGAATTTATAATCACCATAGATGCAATTATTCAGGGCAATGTCAATTTCTTCGCGGGTCAAACCTGAATGCACCGCCAATGCTTTTATTTGTTTTTTCTTAAGATTTTCCACCTGGTCGCGCATGAGTGCAATCAGCGGTGTTATTACCAGGCAAATACCGTCCATGGCAAGGCCAGGCACCTGAAAGGTGAGTGATTTTCCCCCTCCGGTTGGCAAAAGACCCAGGGTATCTTTATGTTCCAGTGCAGATCTGATAATCTCCTCCTGCATCGGCCGGAAGGAAATATACCCCCAGTTTTCTTTCACTATTTGCCGGTAATCTTTCATCGTTTATTCCATGATTGATTTGGGAATCACGGTTCAATGATGCATCTGACGACTGATTCACTGGTTTTATGGCAGTCAGGCGTATTTGCGGGATAATTTCTGTTTAAAAATCAATATTACTTCAAATTTTTGTAATTTCGCACCATTTAAATTTAAGTCTAGTATTTATGGCTCCTCTCCCGGAAAAAATCATGTATGAAGCGCTGACTTTCGACGATGTGCTTCTTGTGCCAGCTTATTCCGAAATATTACCCAGGGAAGTGGATATTTCCTCCTGGCTGACGCGCTCCATAAAACTTAACGCCCCCATTGTATCTGCCGCCATGGATACTGTAACGGAAGCCTCGCTGGCCATGGCCATGGCCCGGGAAGGGGGGATCGGAGTGATCCATAAGAATATGAGCATCGATGAGCAGGCCAAACAGGTTAAGATTGTAAAACGTGCCGAGAACGGGATGATCTATGATCCGATCACCATTCATATCACGGCCAATGTGGGAGATGCGCTGAGCCTGATGAAAGAATACAAGATCGGAGGAATTCCCGTCGTTGACGGACAGCATAAATTGATCGGCATCGTTACCAATCGTGATCTCAGGTTTGAACAGCAACTCGATAAACCCATCAGCGATGTCATGACGAGCCGCAATATTATTACCACCACCCAGGAGACAGACCTGGAAAAGGCAGCAGATATCCTCCAGCGTCATAAAATTGAGAAACTGCCTGTTGTAGATGATACCAACCGCCTGATCGGATTGATAACCTACAAGGATATCACCAAGGCAAAAGACAGGCCCAATGCCTGCAAGGATTCCCAGGGACGTCTGCGGGTTGCTGCGGCCGTTGGCATAACGAAAGACACGCTCGAACGTGTTGAAGCCCTGGTAAAATCCGACGTTGATGCAATCGTAATTGATACTGCCCACGGACATTCCAGGAATGTGCTTGAGATGTTAAAACGCGTCAAGAAGAAATTTCCGGGAATCGATTTTATTGTCGGCAATATTGCCACACCAGAAGCAGCCCGTGATCTGGCAAAAGCAGGTGCTGACGGGGTTAAAGTAGGGATCGGCCCGGGCTCCATTTGTACTACCCGTGTTATTGCAGGAGTAGGAGTTCCGCAACTTTCAGCAATATTTAACGTGGCATCCGCGTTAAAAGATACCGGCGTCCCCATAATAGCCGACGGAGGATTACGGTATTCAGGTGATATGGTTAAAGCTATCGCAGCCGGCGCAAGTTCGGTTATGGCAGGTTCGCTCTTTGCAGGGGTTGAAGAATCACCCGGAGAAACGATCATTTTTAACGGGAGGAAATATAAGTCGTACCGTGGCATGGGTTCCATTGATGCCATGCAGCAAGGTTCAGGAGACCGGTACTTTCAGGATCCTGAAGAAGACATTAAAAAATTGGTTCCGGAAGGGATTGTTGCCCAGGTACCTTATAAAGGTACGCTGACGGAAGTATTCTTTCAGATGGTTGGAGGGCTGAGAGCTGGTATGGGTTATTGCGGGGCAAAGAATATCCTGGAATTGATGCAGGCCAGATTTGTAAGGATTACCAATTCAGGGATTATTGAAGGACATCCTCATGATGTAACCATCACTCGGGAAGCACCTAATTACAGCAGATAAAATAGTATAACTTAAATTAACTTATTCAATATGAAAAGACTTATCCTTTTTTTAACCGCTTTTTGTTTTACAGCAACAATATTGCAGGGACAAGATGAAATACTCATGACCATTGGTAATGAAAAAGTCACCAAGGCTGAATTTGAACGGATTTATCATAAGAACAATTCTTCCATCGTTTATGAGAACAAATCACCCCGTGAATATCTTGATCTATTTATCAATTTCAAGTTAAAGGTTATGGAGGCAAAAGCTCAGGGCTATGACACCATGAGTACCTTTATAAAAGAACTGGATGGATACAGGGATCAGCTCGCCAAACCTTATCTCCAGGATAAGGACCAGCGGCAGCAGATGCTGGAGGAAGCCTATTACAGAACAGCCAATGAAGTAAATGCCAGCCATATTCACATCAATTTGTCCCCTTCGGCATCACCCGCTGACACACTGGAGGCGTATAACAGGATTATGGGCCTGCGGAACCGTGTTCTGGCCGGGGAGTCTTTTGAAGATGTAGCGATTGCAGCTTCCAACGATCGTTCAGTCAACAACAATAAAGGCAATCTGGGCTGGTTTTCAGCTTTCAGAATGGTATATCCCTTCGAGGATATTGCCTACAAGACCCCTGTCGGGCAAATCTCCATGCCCTTCAGAACCCGTTTTGGGTATCATATTGTGCGCACCAATGGTTTCCGCCCCGCCATTGGAGAAATATCGCTGGCCCATATCATGTTAAGGGTGCGCCCCGGCGAAGACTCAGCTATCCAGCAAGCAGCCATAGAAAAAATCAACGCCTGCTACAACCAGCTAAAGAATGGCGAGAATTTCGGTGAAATGGCCCGGAAATATTCCGATGATCAGGCTTCTGCGAAATACGACGGCAAATTGCGCTGGATCAGCTCGGGAGAACTGCCTCCTGATATCGAGGAGATCGTTTATGCCATGAAGGACAGCGGTCAGATTACTAAACCCCTTCATTCTGAATTTGGATACCATATTTTTCAGTATCTGGGGAAAAGGCCGGTTCAGCCTTTTGAACAACTCAAGCCACAGCTTGAAGAAAAGATTGCCAATGATGAAAGACAAAAAAGTACCGACCAGCGTTATATTGAAAAGCTGAAAAAAGAATATGGCTTTACAGCATATCCTGAAAATCTTGCTGAAGTCGTCAGCACCATTGACAGTTCAATGTATGACGGCATTTGGGAACCTGCAATGGCGGGAGAATTGATTGATCCTGTCTTCACTATCGGCAATAAGGATTACGCTCAGCTTGATTTTGGCAACTATATCAAACAGGCAAAAAAATATAGCAAGAAAGAATCGCTTGAAGTTATTTGCCAGCGGAAATATAATGATTTTGTCAACGAAATGGTGTTGGACTATGAAAATGACAAGCTGGAAGCAAAATATCCTGAATTCCGCTACCTGATGGATGAATACCACGACGGGATATTGCTTTTCAACATAACCGATGACAAGGTTTGGACCAAGGCTGTAAGGGATACTGCGGGGCTGGAACAATTCTTCAACAAAAACAGGAAGAACTACAAATGGCAGACACGGGCTGATGTTTCCAAATATTCAACACAGGATTCAACCCTTGCCGATAAAATTATACTCAATGCCCCGCTTAGAATGGCGAAAAAAATGACCCCCGGGGAGTTTAATGTCCTGGTTACCGGACAGGATACCTTACAGCGTGTTGAAGTACTGGATCAGAAACTTGAGAAAGGCAATGATAAAACGCTTGACGCGATGGATTGGAATAAAGGTGCAATGAAGACCTATAAGGAAAAAGGGAAGACCCATATTCTATACATCAACGGGATTCTCAAGCCACAGAATAAACAGCTGAAGGAATCACGGGGTCTGGTGACCGCTGATTATCAGAATCTGCTGGAAAAACAATGGATTCAGGAATTGCGGAATAAATATCCCGTGGTTATCGATGAGAAAGTTTTTGAAACCATTAAATAGACCTGACCCCGATGTATAAAATTGCCTGGTTGGTTTTGTTAACGGTTATTTTGTCCTGCACTGAAAACTCACGGCATTTAGAAGAAAAACCTATTGCCCGTGTACTGGATAAAACGCTGACGCCCTCTGATATGAAAGGGATCTTTCCCGAAGGTGTTTCAGCAGAAGACAGTACACAGATAGCAAAAAACTTCATTGAAAGATGGGTGCGGCAGCAGTTGCTGTTGAATAAAGCTGAACTGAACCTTACCGAGGATGAAAAAAATGTTAAGGAACAAATCGAAAATTACAGAAGTTCACTGTTGATCTATAAATATGAACAAAGCCTTTTGAAGCAGAAGCTGGATACGGTTATCAGCCATAAGGAAATTGAAGAACATTACCATCAGAATCCGTCCAATTTCCTGCTCAACAGGGATATCGTCAAATCCATTTACATAAAGATTCCCCGGTCAGCACCTGAAATATACAAACTAAGGCAATGGTACAGGTCAGATGAACCGGAAAGCATTAAAAACCTTGAGGCTTATTGTTATCAACATGCCGAAACCTATGAATTTTTTGATGAAACCTGGGTCGATTTTTCCAAACTGCTTGATAAGATTCCGATACAAATCGGAAATCCCGGGAATTATCTTCGTTACCGGCAGACCATTGAGGCTTCCGATACAACCTATCATTATTTCGTCCGCATATTACAGTATGCTTTCAGCGGAGATCCTTCCCCCATTGAACTGGTGCAGGATGATATCGAAAAGATCATACTTAACAAACGGAAAATTAAACTGCTGAATGAGCTGGAAGCCACAATCTATAATGATGCCCAGAACAGGGGGCAGTTTACCATTTATGAATAAAACTCATGATCAAAAAGTTTCCATTTTTCATATTGCTGATGATCTTTTCCTGCCTGGCCGGGAAGAGCCAGGTAAAAATGATTGACCAGGTTGTTGCCGTGGTTGGTGATAAGCGTATTCTATTTTCTGATGTTGAACAGCAGTATTACCAGCTTATTGCGCAGGAAGAAAAAACAACCGCTGAAACCCGGTGCCAGATTTTTGAACAATTACTGATCCAGAAACTACTGGTAAACCAGGCCCAGGTTGACAGTATCGAAATAACAGAATCACAGGTTGACGCCAACCTGGATTCCCGCATGCGGTATTTTGTGAACATGATGGGATCGGAACAAAAGCTGGAAGACTATTTTAATAAGTCCATACTGGAGATCAAGGATGACTTCCGGGATGATATCAGGGAACAAATGCTCACGGAAAGGATGAAGGAGGAAATTACCGGGAGTATCTCCGTAACCCCTTCTGAAGTCAGGAGTTTTTACAGGTCATTGCCGCAGGCTGAAATCCCTTATGTGGAATCGGAGGTCGAGATCAACCAGATACTGGTCTATCCGAAATATGGTGAAAAAGGTGTTTTTGAGGTGCGGGAGAAATTGCTGGCTATCCGCCAACGCATTGTTGACGGGGAGAATTTTGCCACCCTGGCAGTTTTATATTCAGAAGATCCGCAATCTGCTACCCGCGGAGGCGATATCGGATGGGTCAATAAAACCGATGTCGATCCGGAATATGCGAAGGCCGCATTTGGGCTAAAGAAGGGTGCTGTCTCAAAAATTGTCGAATCATCTTTCGGATTTCATATCATACAAACCCTGGATCGCACTGAGGACCGCATTCATACACGGCATATCATCATGAGGCCTAAGCTCACCCCTGACATAAAACAACAGGCATTTTCCAGGCTTGACAGCATTCTGTTCCTGGTGAAATCTGATTCTCTCACTTTTGAAAGGGCTGCCATGATCTTTTCAGAAGATAAAGACACAAGGCTCAACGGAGGCCAGGTTGTGAATCCCAAAGGCGGCCCGCGCTGGAATATGGATGAACTGACACCCCAGGATTATTCCGTTGTCAAAAACATGACGGCAGGTGAACTGTCAGCTCCGTTTGAATCCATTGACAAGGACAGAAAGACCGTATTTAAGATACTCCTGCTAAAAAAGCGTACCAATCCTCATGTCGCCAATCCCGTAGATGATTTTAACCTGCTGAAGGAAATGGCTATGCAGAAAAAGCAGGAAGAGATCGTGAACAATTGGGTTGAGGATAAAATGCGCACAACCTTTATCCGGATTGATCCGGAATACAGAAATTGCAAATTCTCCATAAAAGGCTGGCTGAAATCCTGATAATGTATGCCGGATGATCCTGTTATACTCAGGAAACCCATGCTGAGAACCAAATTAACCTTGTTTGTATGGATGGCCCTGATGATCTGCTGCCGGGAAAACGCCTTTGCGCAACAACCCCAGCAGATCGAATATGATGCCGATGACATCCTGTATGATAAAAACATCGCCAGCGGGGCTTACCGGCTTGTCAATCACGTGGTTTTCCGGCATAAAAACACGACCATGTACTGCGACAGCGCTTACTATTATGCGGCAGAAAATTCCCTGGAAGCTTATGAGAACGTATACATCAACCAGGGTGATTCTGTCCATATTTATGGCGATTACCTTCATTACGATGGCAATATCCGGTTGGCCAAAATCAGAAAAAATGTGCGGCTTTCCAGCAGCACAACACGGCTGACAAGTCAGGCTGTCGACTATGATCTGCATAATAACATCGGATACTATACCCATCATGCTGATATCCTCAGCGGGGAAAACAAACTGCAAAGCAGGCTCGGTTATTACTATTCACGGCAGGAAATGTACCTTTTCAAAGATAGCGTAGTAGTTGAAAATCCTGATTATACCATTTATTCAGATACGCTGAAATACCATACGGGCACGAATACGGCCTTTTTTATAGGGCCTACGCATATCATCAGTGACAGCAACAATATATATTGCGAGAGTGGCTGGTACAACACAGAAACGAACATTTCACTCCTGAAAAAAAATGCCAGCATTGAAAATCCGACGCAGACTCTGACCGGAGACAGCCTTTACTACGAAAGAGAAACAGGCTATGGTGAGGCATACTCCAATATCAGGCTGGTTGACAAAGAACAGAATATCATCCTCGAAGGGAATTTTGCCAGGATTAACGAAAAGACCGAAACCGCATTGTTAACGGACAGCGCCTTATTTATATATATAACGGAAAATGATTCTGTGTTTGTTCACGCCGATACTCTGCGCTCAGAACCTGACAGCACGGGGAAAAAGGAGTTCCGGTTGTACTACAAGGTAAAGTTGTTTAAAAGCAACTTACAGGGCAAGTGTGATTCCATGTTCTATTCTTCTTCCGATTCTATCCTTTGTATGTTTTATGAGCCCGTGCTGTGGTCAGCTGAAAATCAGCTTTCTGCCGAATATATAGAAATATGGATCAGGAACAGGGAGGTCAGTCAGCTGCATATGAAACGGACAGCCTTTATCATAAACCAGGAAGATTCGATTCATTTTAACCAGGTCAAAGGGAAAACGATGATCTGTTATTTCCGCGACAACGAATTATATAAAATCAATGTTTACGGTAACGGACAAACCCTGTATTATGCCAAGGATAAGGAAGATATTATAGGCGTCAACAAAGCCGAGAGTTCTGATCTGGTCATTTTCCTCGAAAACGAGAAACCTGAAGAGATCCGCTTCATCAACAAGCCTTCCGCCATACTCTATCCGCTTGAAATGATATCGAAGCAGGAACTGGAATTAAAAGATTTTAAATGGCAGGTTATCATCCGCCCGCTGAAGAAGGAGGATATCTTCCTGTGGCAGGAGCCTGAAAAGATAAGAAAAGAAGAGGGAGAGAAAGAGAGG
>CAYWCR010000056.1:0-26852 GCA_964456825.1 uncultured Bacteroidales bacterium | reverse complement strand
ATACAATTATTCCAAAGAAATTTGTCATTGACCATAATACATTTTATAAAGTGGGTGGTGGCAACGGTGGAATAATTCAAATGAATGATGCCGCTGATCAAACGATCACGTTGACCTTCACCAATAATATCGTTTACAGATTATTTGATCCGGCCAATAGCCGGCCATTCAATATCAATAAGCTGGCCGGCAGTTTCACGCTCAATTATAACCTTGTTGACAGTTTTGAGGCTACAGCACCTACAAAAATGAAGTTTAATCTGGATAGCGTTAAGCTGTATGATAATGTCACGGTTGAGAATCTGTATGAATATTATCCGGAATTCAAGGATACCGGTAAATTTAATTTCACCCTTCCCTTTAATTCCCCGCTCATGAAAGCCAGTTCTTCCGGAGGTCCGATTGGTGATCCCCGTTGGGCCCTGGCTGAAGAACCATTTGTGCCGGGTCCGAATTGCCATTTAATTCCCAATACCAGTGCAGATACCCTTGAGCACTTCATTGAAAACCTTGCACTATGGAATTCCGGTGATACGATCATGTTGACCGATGCCGGCCCTTATATTGTAAACAACGTAATTGATGTTCACAGGACCATAACGGTTATGGGTGATCCCAACTTACTGACACGCCCCGAAGTTCATTTTTACAGCAATGGCTTCCAGGTGCTTGACAGTATGATTAGCGTAACCATTAAGGACCTCAGATGCTCCGGGTATAATGTTGATTCTACAAACCGGGCGCCGTTCCTGTTGCAGTACAGGAAAAATAAAATGTACATGACCTATTACAACACGGTAATAGATAATGTGGAAGCCTGGGGTTTCAGGGGGGGCATAGATCTTGACAACGCAAAACATTGCTATTACGATACGATAATCGTAAACAATTGCCTGTGGTCGGATTTTTCGGCTGATTTTGCCATTGACCCGAATATCAATTTTTCGAAATATGTCAAAGTCACCAATTCAACATTCTACAAAATGGCGTTGGGATTTATCAAAAATCCTGATTATTACAAGGTAGATCCGGCCTGGGATACAATTATTCCAAAGAAATTTGTCATTGACCATAATACATTTTATAAAGTGGGCGGTGGCAACGGTGGAATAATTCAAATGAATGACGCCGCTGATCAATCGATAACACTGACCTTCACCAATAATATCGTATACAGATTATTTGATCCGGCCAATTGCAGACCTTTCAATATCAATAAACTGGCCGGCAGTTTTACCCTCAATTACAACCTGGTTGACAGTTTTGAGGCTACAGCACTGGCCAAGATGAAATTCAATCTCGACAGTGTCAAACTGTATGACAATGTATCGGTAGAAAACCTCTATGAATATTATCCTGAATTCAAGGATACGGGTAAATTTGATTTCACCCTTCCTTTAACTTCCCCGTTATTGGGAGCCAGTTCTTCAGGCGGTCCGATCGGTGATCCACGCTGGGCTCCGAATGCATCCATTGATGTTGTTGCCATCAACGCCGTTTTAACCAGGGTGGTTGAAGGTGTTGACGTACAGCTTGAAGCTGTTGTAACGCTGGAAGGTTCATTGGATAAGACGGTTACATGGTCAGTCGAAAATGCTTATGGCGGAACCACAGGAACTGCAACCATTGATGCAGCAACCGGTCTACTCAGTCCTACAGCAGCGGGTAAGGTAAAGGTCAAAGCAGCATCGAACTATAACAGTGCTTTTAGCGACACCCTTATCGTAACCATAGAGCCCAAAATAGCGGTGACCGCAATAACACTTGCGGCAACCAATGCGCAGGGCAATCCTGCCACCGAGATCACCAATAAGGGAGGATTTCTGAACATAGCGGCCACCATTGTCCCCGGAAACGCCGATGACAGATCCATTACATGGAGCCTCGCCGGTGACGGGAAAGCGACTATTACCGCTAAGACACCCACCACGGCTGAACTCGTAGCAGTCCAATGCGGTGATGTCATTGTCAGGGCTACGGCTAACGATGGCTCTGGTATAATGGGCGAACTTACGATCCCGATAAGCGGCCAGACACCGGTTACCGCCGTTGCTGTTGCAGGGACGGGCGGAGCTACCGCTATTGCGGTCAATGCCGGGACCCTGCAGATGATAGCCACCGTTACTCCCGATACTGCCTGTGTGAAGGAAGTAACCTGGAGTGTTGACAAACCTGAAATTGCAACGATATCTGCCACCGGCTTGCTGACGGCTCTTACAAACGGGACCGTGACGGTAACCGCAAGGGCAAACGACGGAAGCTACAAATCAGGTACCGCAACCATCACTGTTTCAAATCAGGGAGATGGGGTAAATGATGTTTCGGCCGATGCTGTTCAAATGGTTCCAAATCCTGCTCAGGACTTCATTATGATAAAATCACCGCAGCGGGCACAGGTAACCATCAGCAATATTACCGGTGCTGTGGTGCTTATTACTGAAGTTGATCCTAACGTTGCTATTCAAGTCTCTCATCTGAAAGCCGGTTTGTATATTGTGAATGTCAAATCGGGCAATCAGGATAAGATGTTCAGGCTGGTCAAGGAATAAACCTGTAGGTCAGTCAGTGACTGCCTGAAACCAGGAAAGGGAGGGTTTCCTCCCTTTCCTTTCAATAAAACTGATCAAACCAATTGACACAACCATGAAATCAATTAATAAATATATTCTCATCCCTGCACTGGTTATGGGTTTACCCGTGATAAGCCTGCTGGCACAGGGCGAAATAGTCTTCAGTCCTGCTGACCTTATTCCTCACCAGGAAGGATATTATGTTGCAGGCGTAAATCTTGACCTGAATGGCGATGAAATCATGGAATTTTACAACGGATGCTTTGATGGCTACGAAAATCCGGGCCGTCCGCAGGATAACCATCATGAATCAGGCGCTCAGCAGAATTTCAGGTATATGAATTGTATGATCATGCCCACGTGCACGCATAAGAATGAACCTATTGAACCTCCCGTTCACCTGGGCTATATTCAGCTGGCACCTTCCAGTAATCTGGGTACCGACAGTGCCGTCATAGGCGCTATTCTGACCCCTCCGGTAATGAACCTTCAGCATTTGCTGTTGGAAACCTCATCGGATGTAAGCATACAGGACTGGAGGCCTATAATTTACAATATTGAATACTCGAAAGATAACGAATTGACATGGGAAGCCTCATTCATTCAGGACCACCTTACTGCACAAGGCGGTTACCGGGTAACCTATTCCGGCGAAAGCCACCTGGAATTTGAAGAAATGGTAAATGCATCGAAAACAGGCCCGATTACCATCCGGATCTCGACCAACGATGTAAAGCTCGATTATCCTAACAAAGGATGGTATGTCAAAGTCCACTATTTATCCCTTATGGCAGATCTTTATACCGCCATAGATGAAAGCCGTTACGGGGTAAACAATGGTAACCTGCGCATTAACGAAAGAACTGTTGTTTCGGATTATCCGGTTAGGATATTCAACAGCCTGGGGCAAACCATTGGGACAGGAAAAATGATAAACGTGCCGTCATCAGGCATATATTTTGTATTATTACCCAGCGGGGTATCGCAAAAAATATTCATCAGATGAGAAAAGGAAAGGCAATAATGCTGTTTGTATCTTGTTTCCTTATGGGTTCCGGATACCTGGTACAGGGTCAACAGCCTGCCTTTCCCGGGGCCGAGGGATTCGGTAAAAATGCTTCCGGAGGTCGCGGAGGAAGGGTTATTGAAGTAACAAGCCTGAAGGATATGGACAGGTATGGCAGTGTTTACCCGGGTACATTGCGTGAAGCATTGAATACTGCAGGAGTTGATCCCATTACCATCATATTCCGCGTATCCGGTATTATCGGGCTGGTATCGGAGCTAAAATCCGGCCGCTCCAACATGACCATAGCCGGCCAGACAGCACCCGGTGACGGGATCTGCATTAAAGATGCTTCCATAAAGCTTTCGGGAAATAACCTGATCATCCGCTACCTGCGTTTTCGCCCCGGCGATGAACTTAAACTTCAGGTTTCAGGACTGAACATAGAAAATGCAAAAAATGTCATCGTCGATCATTGTTCCTTCAGTTGGGCTATTGAGGAAAATGCCACATTCTATGACAACAAATACACAACCGTTCAGTGGTGCATACTAAGTGAATCGCTGTATGATTCTTACCATTCCAAAGGGCCGCGCGGATATGCCGGTCAGTGGGGAGGCCAATATGCCTCCTACCATCACAACCTGATCGCCCATAACCAAAGCCGTTCACCCCGCATCAACGGCAGCCGCGCGCATGATACCGTTGCCCTGGTTGACTTCCGCAACAACGTAATATTCAACTGGGGAAATTCCGGGGCCATTTATGGCGGCGAGATGGAAATTGATGCTCCTGCAGCCCTTTGCCATACCAACATGATCAACAATTATTACAAACCGGGGCCCGGAACTGACAGTGATCTGAGATTTTGCCGCCCGACCTATGTCACGGAAGGAAATACAGCCTACGGCTATGGGCAGTGGTACCTTTCCGGAAATTACATGGAAGGAGTAACCGGGGGAATGAATGACAATAACTGGCTGGGCGTAAGAACGGATGCCGTTGGCGATACTTCCAATATTAAAAGTGATACCGAATTTGAGGTGTCCGCCATAACCACTTATAATGCCTATGAAGCTTTCGATTCCGTGCTGGCTTATGCAGGAGCTGTCAGGCCCGTGAGAGACAGCGTCGACCTGCGGATTATCGGAGAAGCCAAAGGGGAGATTGACATAACCGGAGGAGGCGCCCTGGGGGCTGAATCCGGATTAATTGACAGCCAGTCAGAAGTCGGGGGCTGGCCGGCTTATCATACTCCTGCTGACAACGACATTCCGGCCGATAACGACCATGACGGCATGCCCGATGACTGGGAAAACAGCCACGGCCTTAACACCGCTGACCCGGAGGACGGGAAAATCATCAACACTGACGGATATTCCAATCTGGAACATTATCTTAACTCCGATATTCCCTATATACCCTATGTTCCATCGGGATGGGCTGAAAGCCTGCAAAACCGCTTATTGATATACCCGAATCCTTCTTCCGGCTTCCTTACACTGACCACTGAGCGAATATGGAACAGCATTAAAATTTATGATATTTCAGGAAAGCTCGTTCTGTCTGATCATCCGGATGGAGATGCCATTAATATCGGCATCCTTAACAGGGGGACCTATTTGCTTAAAATTGTGATGAACGACGGTGGCGTTTCATACCATAAAATAATGAAATTATAGGGAATTATGGGATTGCAGATGAACCGGATTACGCTGATGATTGTTTCTTTTACGTCTGTCCTTTGTAAAGCACAGGTTTTCGATATGGTGGTGTCAGCATACTACCCTGATGCCTATACTTCGCTTCAGTCAGCCATAAATCATATTCCTGATTACAGCACAGAGCCTTACAGGGTATTCATTACCAACGGCATCTATAACGAAAAGGTCCAGCTGCCGGCGTCAAAGACCAATGTATGCCTGATAGGCGAAAGCGCTGACGGAGTTATCATTACCTACAATGATTACAGCGGGAAAGACGGCGTTACCACGGCAACCAGTTATACCTTCCTGGCTGAGGGTGCTGATCTGTATGCCGAGAACATAACCTTTCAGAATTCAGCCGGAAACATTGCACAGGCGGTGGCAATCCGCACTACAGGAGATCGCCAGGTTTTCAGGAATTGCAGGTTTATCGGATTCCAGGATACCTATTATGCTCATAAAAACAGGCAATACAACCTGAATTGCCATGTTGAAGGAGCAACCGATTTTATCTTTGGTGATGCCACGGCTGTTTTCGACAGCTGCACCATCAACTGCGTCAAGGGCGGCCAGTATATCACGGCCCCGTCGGATACCAAGCTCACCTCCGTGAAAACAGACGGTACCACTTTTTACCATGGCCTGCAGTTCAGAAGGTCATGGATCACCTGCAACGATGATGTTTCTGCAGCCGGCTATTATCTTGGACGTCCATGGCAGCCCAATGCTTCCGCTGTTTATATCAGTTGCATCCTTGACGACCATATCAGGCCGGCAGGATGGTCTGTATGGAGCGGCACCGACAATCACCTGAGCGGTTTCTATGGCGAATTTCAAAGCCGCAGTGAAGGCGGTGAACTTATTGACACGATTTCACGCGTTGCCTGGAGCCATCAGATCAGAACGGAAGATACCGCATATTATGCATTGCGATATTTTTTCAGAAAACAGGATTTTGAATGGGACCCGGTTCCGAAAACCATCGCTTTTAATGCACCTTCCAACCTGTCTTTTGACGGAAACCAGCTGGTCTGGCAGGCTGATGTACCGGAAGGAACAGGATTTGTGGTCATCCGGAATGATTCGGTCATCGGTTTTTCTGATACGACTTTCTTTAATGATTCAACGGTTGATTTTTTGAGGACCAGTATCTATAAGGTAAAATCGGTGGCCACCTATGGCAACCTGAGCATGCCATCAGAGGAGTTTGTTGTTGCGACCAGCGCAGTGCGAAAAATGAATGATATCCGGCCCTCATTTTTAATTCACCTCAGGGATGACATGATCTCTTTTTCGGAGGCCGTGATTGTTACGATCTATAATATTGCCGGAATTCCGGTATTGCAACAAAAACATACATACGGGGTCTCATTATCGGACCTTCAAAAAGGGGTCTATATAATCAAGGCTGAGAATGATTCAGGGCAGAAAATCTTACAAAAAATATCCCGCTGAAATGAAAAAAAAAGTTGTCACGTTGCTTAATTGTATGTTCATCCTGGGTTTGGGAATGACCCTTAAAGCACAATATCCCAAAATCACCGATGAGGTTGAGAAAGCCGCAGGTGAATACATGCAGAAAGCTATGGCGCATTCCGACAGTGCCTGGCAAAAAGCCCTGCCCGTCATTGAGGAAGAAGCCAGGCAGGGCCGGCCATACATTCCCTGGGCTGGTCGTCCCACCGACCTGCCGCAGGCATCCATACCGGCATTTCCGGGTGCCGAAGGCGGGGGAATGCACACCTTCGGGGGACGCGGCGGGAAGGTCCTTGTGGTCACCAGTCTGGCTGACAGCGGCCCGGGCACCTTTCGCGAAGCCTGCGAGACCGGTGGTGCCCGTATCATCGTATTTAATGTTGCCGGCATTATCAGGCTCAGGTCACCGCTTATCATACGGGCTCCCTATCTGACCATAGCGGGCCAGACAGCACCCGGAGACGGGATCTGCATAGCCGGTGAATCGGTGTGGATCAACACCCATGATGTCATCATCCGGCATATGCGATTCCGCCGGGGCGAGACCTGGGTCGGACGCCGCGATGACGCCCTTGGCGGCAACCCGGTGGGCAATATCATGATCGACCATGTTTCGGCAAGCTGGGGGCTGGATGAGAATATGTCCATGTACAGGCATATGTTCGATCCCGGTGACGGGAATCCTCCCAAAAAGATGCCGACCGTGAATATCACCATACAGAACAGTATCTTCAGCGAGGCGCTCGATACTTACAATCATTCTTTCGGCAGCACCCTGGGTGGTGAGAACTGCACTTTCGCCCGCAACCTGTGGGCTAACAATGCAGGAAGAAATCCATCCATCGGCTGGAACGGCGTTTTTAACCTGGTGAATAATGTTATCCACAACTGGGTGCACAGGTCGGTGGACGGTGGTGATTATACAGCGCTTTACAATATTATCAACAACTATTATAAACCCGGACCTGCAACGCCTCGCGATATGCCCGTCGGATACAGGTTACTGAAACCCGAATCCGGACGGAGTAATCTTGGATATCCTGTTTTTGGCCGTGCTTATGTAAACGGGAACATCCTTGAGGGAAATGAATCCATAACAAAGAATAACTGGGCCGGGGGTGTGCAGGTGGAAAGTTTTTCCGACTGTAACAGATTCTGTGTAAATCTTAAGTGGGACAAGCCCTTCCCAATGGCTTCGGTCACGCTTATGTCAGCCGGTGATGCCTATGAACATGTGCTTGAAAACGCGGGGGCAACCCTTCCCCGGCGTGATCCGGTTGATGTCCGTATCATTCATCAGGTGAGGACAAACCAGGTTGACCTTTCAGAATACACCGTTATCGACACCCTTTATCAGTTTGTGCACCGCCGCCTGGACAAGGATTCTTATAAACTGGGTATTATCACCGACATTGCACAGGTGGGGGGATATCCGGAATACAAGGGGGAGCCGCGCAGGGATTCCGATAATGACGGCATGCCCGATGCCTGGGAGAAGAAGGCCGGATTAGATCCGCTCGATAGCTCCGATGCCACAAAAGACATGAACGGTGATGGTTATACCAACATCGAGAAGTTCATTAACGGGATTGATCCGGCCGGTAAGGTTGACTTCACCGATCTGAAAAACAATAAAAACACCCTGGAGGCTGAGGATCTGATAAAATAGGTAAATTTAATTCTCCGATAAATACTGCCATGCAGCAACTAATCCATCCATATCGAACTTCTTTCCTCCCGGCTCCTTTCATCATTCTCATTCTCATTCCCATTCTTATTCTGATTCTTAATCCTGAAGTACTATTTGCTCAACCTTCCCGCCCCCTCCCGGTTTACCTCAATCCGGCAGGGAATCTTGAATACACGACTGATTCACTTGGCAACCGGGTCCCCGATTATTCCTGCTGCGGATATAAGGCGGGAGAAAAAGATATACCATTTGTTCCCGTGAAAGTCATTGTTCCCGTTCAAAAAGATGATGCCACCGGCGCTCTGCAGGATGCCATTGATTATGTTTCTGCGTTGCCGCCGGATGAACATGGATTCAGGGGTGCGGTCCTGCTCGAAAAGGGAACCTATAATGTTGAAGGCCGTCTTTTGATCAGCGCTTCGGGGGTGGTTTTGCGGGGCAGCGGAAATGGCAGTGGCGGAACGGTGCTGGTCGCCGGGGGAAAGGACAAGGAGACCCTGATACGGATCACCGGCATGGATAACAAAGAAAAAGGGGCTGAATTCAAAATAGCTGACATTTATGTTCCGGTGAACGCCACCAGGCTAAAGGTCGGCAGCAATCACCCCTTTAAATCCGGGGATAAGGTATGGGTCCGGCGGCCCACCACAACACATTGGATCCATGAGCTTGGCATGGAAAGCTTCGGGGGCGAAACCGGCTGGCTCGGATGGAAGGCAGGGAATAATGATATCGTATGGGACAGGACGGTTACAGCGACAGATGAGTTCTCCGTAACGCTGGATGCACCCCTCACCACAGCCCTTGACTCAGCCTTTGGAGGTGGTTTCGTTTCGACATACTCCTGGGATGGAAGAATATCCGATATCGGCATAGAAAACATCTGTTGCCGGTCCTCCTTCGATGAGGAAAATCAAAAGGACGAAGATCATGCCTGGATGGCGGTCACCATTGAAAATGCGAGGGACTGTTGGGTGCGGCAGGTTGTTTTTGAGCATTTTGCCGGATCCGCAGTGGCAGTTTATGAAACGGCAAAGCAGGTGACGGTAGAGGATTGTATATCCTTTCACCCGGTCTCCGAGATCGGGGGACAAAGAAGGATCACCTTTTTTACTTCCGGCCAGCAAACACTGTTTCAGCGATGCTATGCTGAAAACGGCTATCATGATTTTACCGTGGGCCATTTTGCCCCCGGCCCCAATGCTTTTGTACAATGCGAATCCCGTTTACCTTTTAGTTTCAGCGGTACCATTGACCGGTGGGCTTCAGGGGTATTGTTCGACGGGGTGACCATCGACGGGAATGCCTTGTCCCTTAAAAACCGTGGACAGGATGGGCAGGGTGCAGGGTGGACCGCTGCCAACAGCATGATCTGGCAATGTTCGGCATCCCTTATAGAATGCTGTTCTCCCCCAACGGCAACCAACTGGGCATTCGGTGCATGGGGCCAGTTTTCCGGAGACGGATTCTGGCATGAGCCAAACAGCCATGTCAAACCCCGGAGCTTATATTATGCCCAGTTATCAGAAAGGATCGGCGAAGCTGCATTGAAACGGGCATTCTTTCTTCCCCGTGAATTTGAATCAAGCAGCAGCCCTTCGGCAGAAGAAGCTCATACAATGTCTGCAGGATCAGCAAAACCCCAGATCCAGCTCAGGGAATGGATTGAACAGGCAGGTCTGCGAACTCCTATACCGGCAGAAGCCGTCAATGCCAAAATCCTGGCGCCGGATAACCGGAAAGATCCTGTTGACAATACTGCAAAACAGAAAAGAATAAACCTGAATAACGGGTGGATAATCTCTGACGGTGCCGTTGTTACGGGCAGGACCATGGGCGTTCGTTGGTGGCGGGGTACCATCAGGCCAGCGGATATTATGCAGTCAGGCCCTCACATCACACGGTTTGTGCCGGGCAGGACAGGGACAGGGTATACCGATGACCTGGAACAGGTCACAGATTGGATGTTGGAGAAGAACATACTGGCGGTGGATCATAATTATGGCCTTTGGTATGACAGAAGAAGAGATGACCATGAGCGCATCCGGCGGATGGATGGTGATGTCTGGCCTCCATTTTATGAACAGCCCTTTGCCCGGTCGGGACAGGGCATTGCGTGGGACGGACTGAGCCTGTATGACCTCACGAAACCAAATCCTTGGTATTGGATGCGGTTAAAACAATTTGCCGGTCTGGCCGATGAAAAAGGACTGATACTGATCTACCAGCATTATTTTCAGCACAATATCCTCGAAGCCGGGGCCCACTGGGCTGACTTTCCATGGCGCACAGCCAATAACATAAACAGCACCGGTTTTCCTGAACCCCCACCCTATGCAGGCGACAAACGCATTTTTATGGCCGGGCAGTTCTATGATGTTTCAAATCCGGTCAGAAAGGAAATCCACAGGCAATATATCCGTCAATGCCTGTCCGTTTTTAAGGAAAACTCCAACGTCGTTCATCTTGTCAGTGCAGAATACACAGGACCTCTGCATTTTGTGGAATACTGGCTGGACGAGATAATCCGCTGGGAGCAGGAGACCGGCAACAACGCCCTGGTCGGGATCAGCGCAACAAAAGATGTGCAGGATGCTCTGCTGGCCGATCCATTGCGCTCCCGGTCCATTGAAATAATCGATATCCGCTACTGGCATTACCGTGATGACAGCACCCTTTATGCCCCGGAAGGAGGAAAGAACCTCGCCCCGCGCCAGCATGCAAGACTGATAAAACCCGGAAATGTTTCCTTTGGATCGGTTTACAGGGCTGTGTCGGAATACAGGACAAGATATCCCGGAAAAGCAGTGATCTATTCCGGCCACATGGAATGGCCCCTGCAATGGGCAGTTTTTATGGCTGGCGGATCGATGGCCGACATTCCCGGGCCGTCAGACAAAACCTTTTATTCCGTCGCCGCCACGATGAAGCCCGCTTTTTCAGCAGACAACCGGAAAGGGATATTTACATTGGCCAATGAGCAGGGAGAAAAGATCATTTATTGTTCTGCAAGAGACATAATGAATATTGAATTACCCGGTCCGGGAAATAAATTCAGATTAACATGGATTGACCCGGTAACCGGTCAGATTATAAAAACAGAAAACAAAATGAAGGGAGGGAAGACTTATAAAATAAAAAAGCCGGCAGAGGGGGATATAGTGTTGTGGATATCTTACCCCTGACTAAAGTCAGGGGCAATAGAAGTCTCACAGCACACATCTATTGCCTATTATTTTAGTCAGAGGAAAAATAGTATTGGATCAAAAGCAATAGATCCGCTCAAAGCACCATCTATTGCCCCTGACTTTAGTCAGGGGATCAAAAGCAATAGATCCGCTCAAAGCACCATCTATTGCCCCTGACCTGCCTGACGGCAGGCAGGCCTGTCTGACGGAAGGCAGACCTTAGTCAGGGGAATTAAATAAAAATATTTCGCTTATAGTTAAAATTTTAAAATACACTCGTTATGCCATGGATTAGAATTTGGGTGCATTTGGTATTCTCGACCAAGAACAGAGAAGAAATGTTAAATGATAATATCAGAAAGAATGTATTTAAACATATTAAGGAATATGCTGCAAAAAGAGAAATATGGCTTGATCTTATTGGCGGATACAGGGAACATGCCCATTGTTTAATATCATTGAAAAGTAAACAATCAATTGATAAAATAGCTCAATTGATCAAAGGAGAATCATCCTTTTGGGTTAACAAGGCCCTGAACGAACAAGATTATCTTAAATGGCAGAATGATTACTGGGCAGTGAGCGTGAGTGAAAGTCATCTCGAAAGTGTAAGAGAATATATAAAAAGGCAGGAAACGCATCATAAAGAAGTAAGTTTTAATACTGAAATAGATGAATTCATGAATAAATTTGGATGGACCAAAAACAGTTCTACTGGATGAAGCCAGGGGAAAAAAGCAATAGATCCGCCCAAAGCACCATCTATTGCCCCTGACTTAAGTCAGGGGAAAAAAAGAATATTTAAATATGATTAACCCTATCAAAATATTATTCTTCTCCGGCATCCTCCTTTTATCAGCATGCCACCAGGAAAAGCATACAGCCCTTCCCCTCCTAAAGGTATCCGAAAACCATCGGTTCCTGGTTGATGAGAATGGCAATCCTTTTTTCTGGCTGGGTGATACCGGATGGCTGCTGTTTAAAAAGCTCAACCGGGAGGAAGCCGGGAGATATCTTGAAGATCGCCGGCAGAAAGGATTCAATGTGATACAGGTGATGGTATTGCATGATATTGACCATCCCATCAATGCATACGGAGATTCTGCATTCGTTAACAGGAATGTGGCTTCGCCTTTCGAAACACCGGGCCATGACCCGCAGGATGAGTTCGCCTATGATTTTTGGGATCATGCTGATTACATCATCGACCTGGCAGGTGAAAAGGGCTTGTATATGGCATTGGTCCCTGTCTGGGGCTCCAACGTTAAAAGCGGGGCCATTACTGCTCAGCAGGCATCCGTTTTTGGGGCATGGCTCGCAAAACGATACAGGGACAGGAAAAACATTATCTGGATCAACGGGGGCGACATCAATGGGAATGATTCAACTGAGGTCTGGAAAGCGCTGGGGAATGCGATCCGTGCCCATGATCCAAACCATCTGATCACTTTTCATCCCAGGGGAAGGCTCCAATCGTCCCTTTGGTTCCATAACGAGGGATGGCTTGATTTCAATATGATCCAGTCAGGCCACCGCCGCTATGACCAGGATGACACCCCGTTGAAATACGGGGAGGATAACTGGAGATATGTCAATGATGACTACAGGCTCATTCCTGTCAAGCCCACCATTGACGGTGAGCCTTCCTATGAAGGGATCCCCCAGGGCTTGCACGATACCCTGCAACCCTACTGGGACAGCAACGATGTAAGGCGGTATGCCTACTGGTCAGTTTTTGCAGGGGCTTTCGGCATCACTTACGGGCATAATGCGGTGATGCAATTTCACAGCGTTTCCGATACCGATGCATCCTATGGGCCGAAAATGGAATGGGAACCTGCCCTTGACGAGCCCGGAGCAAAACAGATGAAGCACCTGAAAACGCTGATGCTTTCAAGATCTTATCCCGACCGGGTTCCGGATTCATCGCTGGTCAGCGCAAGCCAGGGAGAGCGGTACGATTATCTGGCAGCCACCAGGGGCCCGGATTATGCCTTAATTTATACCTATACGGGAAGAAAAATAGAGGTTACCATGGGAAAGATCAGGGGTGAAAAGGTCAGGGCTTCCTGGTATAATCCACGTGATGGCAGCTGGCAGGAAACAGGCGTGTTTGACAACAAGGGCAGCCGGGAATTTCAGCCCCCCGGTGAGGTTATGAACGGGAATGACTGGGTGCTGGTGCTGGATAGCATCACACCCTGACCGGATATCATACACCCTACGAGGGTGTATACCACCTAAACAAAGATATATGATGGCTGGATGTAAAATAAAATATGGCATTTCAAAGAATTATCATAAGGCATATATGATTCTTTTTGCCCTGATAATATTGATTGCTTCCTGTCAATCCCCAGAGGAAGTCTATTTCTTCACCTCCTTTCACGAACCGGCTGACCAGGGACTGAGATTGCTATACAGCTATGACGGTTATCACTGGACCGGTCTGGATACGGTTTTTCTGAAACCTCAGGTAGGCAATCAGCAGGTTATGCGCGACCCATCTATTGTCCGGGCCCCGGATGGCACCTTTCACCTGGTATGGACCTCTTCGTGGAAAGGCGATCCTGGTTTCGGATATGCATCTTCGAAGGACCTGATCAACTGGTCGGAACAGAAACTAATCCCGGTCATGGCCTTCGATATATCAACCGTCAATGTATGGGCGCCTGAACTATATTACGAGGAAGAAACACAGGAATTCTTCATCATCTGGGCATCCACCATTCCTTTTAAATTTCCAAAAGGTGCTGAGGAAGAAAACAACAACCACCGGATCTACTGCACCACCACCAAAGATTTCAATACTTTCACGCCCGTAGCATTATTCCTCGATCCCGGGTTCAGCGTCATTGATGCCGTAATAGTAAAGAGGGCTAAAAAGGATTACGTGCTGATCCTGAAGGATAATACCCGCCCCAACCGCAACTTGAAAGTTGCCTTTTCCAACAGCCCGCACGGTCCGTGGAAAAACATCTCGGATGCCTTCACCGGCTTTCTCACCGAAGGTCCGGCTGTGGTAAAACCGGCGGAAGACTGGCTTATCTATTATGATGCTTATGGCGATCATACATACAGGGCAGCTAAAACAAATGATTTTATAAATTTCACCGATGCAACCGGGGAAACAGAGATCCCAAAAGGGCATAAACATGGAACAATTTTTAAAGCGGACAGGAAAATATTAATTCAACTTGAAAAATTTTGCGGAAATTAGATAATTATCCCCTGACTAAAGCCTGCCTGACGGCAGGCAGGTCAGGGGCAATAGATGGGTACATTTAATTAACCTGTTGTTAATGACTAAAAATATGCTGAGTATTTTTTCTCCCTTGTCCCTTGTCCCTTGTCCCTTGTCACTATTAATGGCCACCAAAGCACTAAAAATATGTTAAGTATTTTTTCTTACTTGTCCCTTGTTCCTTGTCCCTTGTCCCTTTCTTGTCCCTTGTCCCTTTTGCCCCTAGCTATGGCTTTCCTCTTCTCTCTCCCCGCAAACGGACAGGACTCAGTCTTCTATTCCGGGCAAACGCTATCCAACGTCGACTATCATCACGGGCAACTGCCCCTGGCCATGGGAGTACATAATATACAGGTATTGCGGGCCAACCGTGAAAATCCCGAAATGGCTGAAGGGACTGGATGGACCTATAACCATGCCCCCATGCTGGCCTATTGGAATAACAGGTTTTATCTTGAATACCTTAGTGACTCAGTAAGCGAGCATGTCCCGCCGGGCCAGACCCTGCTGGTCACGTCCGCAGATGGTTATAACTGGTCAAAACCCCTGGTTGTATTTCCGCGCTATAAAATACCTGATGGTACAACCAAGGAAGGCAGAAGCGAAGTGGCCGCTGACCTTTTTGCCGTGATGCACCAGCGAATGGGTTTTTATATCTCCAAAGACAGCCGTCTGCTGGTTTTGGCCTATTATGGAATTTGCCTGGGCAAAGGGGACGATCCGAACGACGGAAAAGGCATCGGCAGGGTTGTCCGCGAAATATATTCCGACGGCCACCTGGGGCCTGTATATTTTATCCGGTATAACCATGGCTGGGATCAGAATAATACACATTATCCTTTTTACACCAAAAGCAGGGACAAAGGTTTTATTGTTGCCTGTGATGAACTGCTGGCCAATCCGCTGATGATGCAGCAATGGAATGAAGAATCGGACCGTGATGATCCCCTGATACCGGATACCAGGGATTATAAAGCCTTTAATTTCTACCATCTGCCTGACGGAAGGATCGTAGGACTTTGGAAACACGCTCTTTTTTCCATAAACGAAAATGGTGGCACGCGTTGGACAAACGTCCGGAGGGCTCCGGGATTTGTAAACGCCAATGCAAAAATATGGGGGCAAAAAACACGGGACGGGAAATATGCCACGGTATATAATCCATCTGAATTCCGCTGGCCATTGGCTGTTTCAGTTAGTGATAACGGCCTTGAGTATAAAAACCTGCTGCTGGTCAACGGCGAGATATCGACGATGCGATATGGCGGCAATTACAAATCCTACGGTCCCCAATATGTGCGGGGCATAGTGGAAGGAAACGGCCTTCCGCCTGACAGTGCGTTGTGGGTAACTTACAGCATGAACAAAGAAGATATATGGGTGGCAAAGATCCCAGTTCCCGTGGAAGACAAAGAATCCATGGATGTACATGAAGTGTTCAGCGATATGCCGGAAGGCAGGGAACTCAACAGATGGAACATATTCAGTCCCCGCTGGTGCCCGGTGGGCATAGAGAAACATAAGGATGAGAAATACCTGGTATTACGGGATAAAGACCCTTATGATTATGCAAAAGCTGAACGGTTATTTCCGGAAAGCAGACATGCAATCGCTGAATTCGTGATAAAAACCGGACAAAATGACCACGGTCTGCTGCACATTGAATTTCAGGATCAATACGGATCTCCTGCCGTGAGGCTTGTACTGGACAGTGACAGCCTGTTTAAAACGAAGGCCGGGTACCGGATGTCCAGTATGGGTAATTACCGATACGAGACCGAATATCAGGTAAAGGTTGAGCTCGATGTTGCTACACGGTCTTATCAGGTTTATCTGAATGGAAAAAAGAATGCTGCCCGGTTATTCTTTGCTCCTGTAAAATCGCTGGAAAGGATTGTTTTCCGTACCGGTGATGTCCGCCGGTTCCCCGATACCGATACACCCACCGATCAGGATTTTGACATATCAGGCAGCGGAACTCCGGTTGAAGAAGCTGTCTTTTATATCAGATCCCTGCATGTAAGCACGGCACAGGCAAACGGCAAGGTATTGCAGGCAGAGGAATTCAGGCATTTTGTGGACTACTTTAACAGGATGGAGGATGAAAATATACAGCAGGCCATACCCAACACCGCATCATGGGAATGGATGAAGGCCAATATACCGTTGTTTGAATGCCCGCAGGATAATTTCACAGAATTGTTCTATTACCGGTGGTGGACGCTCCGCAAGCATATCAAAGAAACACCGCAGGGTTATAGTTTCACGGAGTTCCTTACCGGACGGTCTTATGCCGGTAAATACAATATGATAGCCTGCGCCATGGGGCATCATATCAATGAAGCCCGCTGGCTGCATGACCGGAAGTACCTTGATGATTACCTTCACATCTGGTACAGGGGGAACAATGGATCGCCCATGGATAAACTGCATGGTTTCAGCAGTTACACGGCATATGCGCTGCATGAACGGTATAAGGTGGATGGCAAAATGGAATTCCCGGCCGGTCTATTTCCGGATCTCGAAAAAGACTACCGGGCATGGGAACAGGAAAGACGACTGCCCGGCGGATTATTCTGGCAGGAAGATGTAAAAGACGGCATGGAAGAATCGATCAGCGGCGGCAGAAAAGTTCAGAACATAAGACCGACCATCAACAGTTATATGTACGGCAATGCCATGGCACTCTCCAAAATAGCTGCCATGGCCGGGAAAAATGATCTGTCCGCCTTGTATGCCGCCAAAGCAGATACCCTGAAGCAGCTCATACAGGAAATGCTCTGGAACAATGACAGCATCTTTTTCGAGACGCTCAGACCTGACAGTACTTATGCACAGGTGCGCGAAGCCATTGGCTTCATTCCCTGGATGGTAAATCTGCCCGATGATGATAAAAAATATGCGAAAGCCTGGGATCAGCTTATGGATCCCGGAGGCTTTCTGGCACCTTTTGGCATGACCACTGCCGAACGCCGTCATCCGGAATTCCGGAAAAACGGCTGCTGCAACTGTGAATGGGATGGCGCTGTATGGCCTTTTGCAACTTCGCAAACGCTGACAGCCCTGGCTAACCTGCTCAATAATTACAGCCAGTCGGACATGGATAAAACGGACTATTTCCGGCATCTTGAACTGTACGTTGAATCACAATACTACCGCGGCCGCCCTTATATCGGTGAATACCTCGATGAAACAACGGGCTATTGGCTCAAAGGCGACCAGGAGCGAAGCCGGTATTATAATCACTCAACCTTCAATGATCTTATCATTACGGGACTGGTAGGATTAAGGCCGCGGGAAGATGAAACCATTGAAGTAAATCCCCTGGTGCCCGATGCAAAATGGGATTGGTTCTGCCTGGATAATGTGTTGTATCATGGCAGGATACTTACCATAGTATGGGATAGTGATGGAACAGAATATAACCGGGGGCAGGGACTTACCTTGTTGGTCGATGGTCAAAAAGCAGCCCATACAAGCAAGCTTGAAAGACTGGTCTATAAACCATAGGGAGTAAAGTTTAAAGGTTTAATGGTTTAAAAGTTTAATAGTTGATATTCAGAATATAATTTTCAAATATTCAAATTCTCAAATTTTCAAATATTCAATGCCCTACAAAACAACATACCTCTGCCGATTCATCCTTTTAGGTGTGGTGATGAGTTTTTCAGGTTGTAAGGCACCTGCAGAAAAGGAAATCCTTTCCATAGCAGACCTTCGTTGCGAAATGCTGGATAACCCTGAAGGAATAGATGTGCTGATACCCCGACTGAGCTGGATCATTAACAGTCCTCAGCGGAATATCCGGCAAACCGCTTATCATATACTGGTAGCATCTGATCCGGGACTCCTGGCCAATGATGAAGGCGATATCTGGAATTCAGGGAAAGTTGCCTCAGATCAGTCTGTTCACATACCCTATGCGGGCGAACCATTGAAAAGCAGGATGCGCTTTTACTGGAAGGTGAAGGTCTGGAGCAGGAATGGAGAGAGTGCCTGGAGTGAGCCTGCCCGCTGGAGCATGGGATTGCTGCAGTATAAGGACTGGCAGGGAAGGTGGATAGGTTTTGACAGGCCTTTCGCCTGGGACAGGGTCGAACCATTCTCAAGGTTGTCGGCCCGGTATTTCCGTAAGGAATTTGAAACCGATACAGGCAAAGCCATAAAACATGCAACCATCTATATTATCGGTCTTGGTCTGTATGAGCTATATATAAACGGTGAAAAAACCGGAACACAGGTGTTGTCTCCTTCTCCTACTGATTATACCAAAACTGTATTATACAATACTTTTGATGTTACCAGCCATGTCAGATCCGGATTGAATGCAATAGGACTTATTCTCGGCAACGGCAGGTATTTTACCATGCGTCAGAACTACAAGCCTTATAAAATAAAGACCTTTGGGTATCCGAAAATGCTGCTGAACCTGGTGATAGAATATACGGATGGTTCGATCGACGTTGTCGCCACAGACGAAAAATGGAAGGGAAATGCAGATGGCCCCATACGCAGTAACAACGAATACGATGGTGAGGAATATGATGCGAGAAAAGAAATGCCCGGCTGGAATGCAGTCGGATATGACGATTTAGATTGGCTTAGTGCTGAATATACCAGAGAACCCGGCGGCATTTACAAAGCCCAGATGAACGAAAACATGCAGGTCATGGACTCGCTTCATCCCCTGTCCATTAGCCGGCTGAATTCCGGAAAGTATATCTTGGATATGGGTCAGAATATGGCAGGGTGGATAAAGTTCAGGGTAAAAGGACAAAGGGGACAGCAGGTGAAATTGCGTTTTGCAGAGTCGCTTCAGGAAAATGGTGAGCTCTTTACCGAAAATCTTCGTGATGCCGGCATCACCGATATTTATACCCTTAAGGGCGGAGGATGGGAAACATGGAAGCCTGCTTTTGTATATCATGGTTTCAGGTACGTTGAAATAACCGGTTATCCGGGGACGCCTGCAAGGACAGATTTTATGGGTGAAGTTATTTATGACAGGATGGATGATGCAGGATCATTCGAATCCTCGGATACCATCCTCAACAGGATATTCAACAATGCCTGTGAAGGCATTCGCAGTAACTACAAAGGCATGCCGGTTGACTGCCCCCAGCGGGATGAACGCCAACCCTGGCTGGGAGACAGGGCCATCGGCTCACTGGGTGAGAGCTATCTTTTTGAGAATGCAAAACTTTATGCCAAATGGCTTGACGATATCCGGCAGTCCCAGAAAGAAGACGGATGCCTGCCCGATATGGCCCCGCCATACTATAATTATTACAGCGATAATATGACATGGCCCGGGACCTATATCCTTATTGCCCGCATGCTTTACAAGCAGTATGGAGATATACGCAGTATAGAAGCGCATTATCCTTCCATGAAGAAATGGCTCGGTTATATGGCAGCGCGGTATATGGATCATTACATCATCACCAAAGACAGCTATGGTGACTGGTGTGCACCACCCGAAACCATTGAAGCAGGGAAAGGTGTAAGTGCCAATGTCAAAAAGCCAGGCATGCTGATATCAACAGCCTATTATTATCACTTCTTAAACATCATGCAGGAATTTGCTGAGATTACAGGCAACACAGATGACATCAGGCATTTTTCCACACTGGCTGACAGCATCAGGCTTGCCTTTAACAGGAAATTCCTGAAAAGTGACACCATTTATTACGAGACCAGCCGTTTGACCGATAATCTTCTTCCGTATTATTTCGGGATGGTGCCGACAGAACTCCGCAGCAAGGTTTTTGAAAAGATAACCGGTATCATCATGACAGAAAACAAGGGCCATTTATCCACCGGGATGATCGGTACGCAGTGGCTGATGAGGACCCTCACAGAAAGCGGAAGGGCCGATATAGCATACCGGCTTGCCACCAACACCACATATCCCGGCTGGGGTTACATGGTGGAGAACGGGGCGACTACCATCTGGGAACTATGGAATGGCAACACGGCGGCGCCCGATATGAATTCACAGAACCACGTTATGCTGCTGGGAGATCTGATGGTGTGGTACTTCGAAAATCTGGCCGGCATAAGGCCTGATCCGGAAGGACCCGGATTCAAAAAGATCATCATGCAACCTGAATTCATCGAAGGGCTTGATTTTGTAATGGGCACTTTCAATTCAGTTCACGGCAGTATAGAAAGCAGCTGGGCCAGAAAGGGAGACACGATCGAATGGCATATTATTATCCCCGCCAATACCACCGCCGAAGTCCGCATTCCGGTCACAAACACAAAGGAGGTGACGGAAGGAGGAAAATCCTTGTCCAAAACATATGGCATTAACCAGGTAAAAAAGTCAGGTAAGGACCTCTACCTGCAACTTGGTTCCGGCAGTTATAACTTCAACTTTAACCACTAAAACACTAAAAAATGTTAAACTCTTTACACTTTTCACTTTTAGTTTTTCACTTGTCCCTCCTGCCTGCCGGCAGGCAGGTGTCTCTTGTCCCTATTAATAGCCACCAAAACACCAAAAATATGTTAGCTCTTAGTTTTAACACTCGTCACTCGTCACTCGTCCCTTCCTTGTCCCTTGTCCCTTGTCCCTTGTCTCTGTTTTATCTTCTGGTTCTTCTCTTTGCAAGCTGTACCCTTCAGCCAGATTTTAAAAAGGGAATCCTGTCGGAGGAATTCATCTATGATTCCGCTGAATTTCCCTCCTGCCATGCCGCAACGATTGCTGAAACACCGGCCGGACTTGTGGTGGCTTTTTTTGGCGGCAGTTATGAGAGAAATCCCAATGTATGCATTTATGTAAGCCGGAAGGAGAAGGGTAAATGGACAGTTCCGGAAAAGGCAGCCGACGGCATTATCAATGACACCCTGCGTTATCCGACCTGGAACCCGGTGTTATTCCAGGTTCCCGGAAGAGAATTGATGTTGTTTTACAAAGTTGGGAGAAGTCCCTCAACCTGGCGGGGAATGCTTATCCGTTCCGCAGATCATGGCAAAAGTTGGTCAAAACCTGATACACTGCCTGAAGGGATCATCGGTCCGGTTAAGAACAAACCCCTGTTGCTCAATGACGGCACGCTCCTGTGCCCCTCCAGTACCGAGGCTGACAAATGGAGGATCCACGTCGAATTTGCAAAAGATGAAGGCAGGACCTGGATCAGAAGCAGTCCCATTCATAACGGGGAAATATACAATGCTATTCAACCCACATTCCTGACACATAAAGGCGGAAAGCTTCAGCTGCTATGCCGAAGCAGGAACAGCATGATCCTCGAAGCCTGGTCTGACGATGAGGGAAAGACATGGTCCCTGCTGAAGGAATCGGCGCTGCCCAATAACAATTCTGGTATTGATGCAGTTTCTCTGGCTGACGGGACACACCTGCTGGTATACAATCATGTTAAAACACCCATCAATGCACCCAAGGGCTATCGCACTCCGTTGAATGTTGCTGTGTCAAAGGACGGGAAAGAATGGTATGCGGCATTGGTGCTGGAGGACTCGGAAATCGGGCAGTACTCCTACCCTTCCGTTATCCAGTCAGCGGACGGGATGGTGCACATTGTTTATACATGGAGAAGGGAAAAAATAAAATATGTAAAAATCGATCCGAGGTGGCTGTATAAGGAAAAAATAATTAACGAACAGTGGCCGGATTGAGTATTTGTTGATTTGTTGACCTGCCTGCCGCCTGCCTGCCGGTAGGCAGGGCAGGCAGGTTGGTTGATTGGATGATTGAATCAAAAAAAAAGAGAAGCAAACATAAAAGTATGAAAACAACAGTGATCTTTTGTTTATTATCCCTTGTTTTGTGTGGTTACTCACAGACCTCCGATACCCAATACGCAATGCCTTTATCAGATGTCATTAAGGACATTGAAGAACGCTATGGTGTCACCATCCGCGACCCGGAAAAGCTGATCCCGGGTAAGACCATCACCTATGCCCGGTGGCGGTATAGGGTTGATGTTGAGCAGACGCTCAGCAATGTACTGACTACGGTCGACCTGGCGGCACAAAAGGAAGGCGATTTAAAATACAAGTTAAAGAAATACCAGTATCACCGCACCTCTGTTGAAGAAGGCAGGGAAAAGCTTGACTATCTCTCAGGCCTGTACCACGACCAGGCAACCTGGGAAAGCCGTAAGGCAGAACTCCGGCCATGCCTGTTCAAAGCACTGCAGCTTGATCCGCTGCCCAAAAGCCCCGGCACCAAACCCATAATCTCCAACAGGCGAAAAAAGGAGGGATATACCATTGAGAATATAGCCATTGAAACCCTGCCCGGACTGTATGTTTGTGGCTCAATCTATAAGCCTTTGAAAATTAAAGGCAAGGCTCCTGTCATTTTATGCCCCAACGGGCATGCCCCCACGGGCCGTTACAACGCGGATGTGCAAAAGCGGTGTGCCATGTTCGCCCGCATGGGAGCAATAACCATTAATTATGACCTGTTTGCCTACGGGGAATCATTGCTGCAGTTCAAACCCGAAGATCACAGGCGAAGCCTGGCATCAGCCATACAGGCATTGAACAGCATCCGTATCCTCGACTACCTGACCTCACTCCCGGAAGCTGATGGTAACCAGATCGCCATCACAGGAGCCTCCGGCGGAGGCAGCCATACCATGCTGATAACGGTACTCGACGACCGGATAAAGGTAAGCGCACCGGTGGTTATGCTCTCATGTTATTTCTATGGCGGCTGTCCCTGTGAAAGCGGCATGCCCATCCACCTGTGCGGCAACGGCACCAGCAATGTGGAACTGGCGGCCATGGCTGCCCCCCGGCCACAGCTGGTGGTGTCCGATGGAGGCGACTGGTCCGATCATGTGCCCACTATTGAATATCCTTTTCTTAAAACGATCTATGGCTACTACAACAAAGCAGAAAACGTTGAAAATGCACATTTTCCGGATGAAGGACATGATTACGCCCTTTCGAAAAGGATCCCTGTATACCGCTTTATGGCAATGCATCTTGGACTTGACATAACAAAATCTCTCAATAAAGCCGGAGAAACCGATGAGTCGGCTTGTGGTACCGAAGAAGAAAAAGAAATGAAAGTCTTCGGAGAAAAGGGAGAACTGCTCCCCGCCAATGCCATCAGGAGTTTTAAAGAATTGGAAAAAGTATTTAATGAAGCAGTAATGGCTGTGGCCCTGCCTGAATGAAAAAAAACAATCCCATAACATCAGGCTGTTCGGCAAGCCGTCGAAGGTTCATCGGTTCAGCCATAGCCCTGGCCGGATCAGCAGTCCTTCCCCCGTCGTTCCTTCATGCCGGAGGAACAGATGAAACGCCCGCTGCACAAAAGCCTAAGAAAGATAAAAGCCAGCGATACAAAATCGCAGTATGTGACTGGATGATCCTGAAACGGCAGAAAGCGGAGGCATTCAAACTGGCCGGCGAGATAGGTGCTGACGGGCTGGAGGTCGATATGGGGAGCCTGGGCGACAGGCAGACTTTCGACAATAAGCTGCTTGATCCGGTCGAACGTAAAATATTCCTGGAAGAATCCCAAAAACACAATATACAGATTTGCTCGCTGGCCATGTCTGGTTTTTATGCCCAATCCTTTGCCGAAAGAGAGACCGTGGCCGTTATGGTGCGCGATACCATCAACACCATGGTCATGATGCAGGTCAGTGTGGCTTTTCTTCCCCTGGGCGTCAAGGGTGATCTGTTGCAATATCCTGCCCTTCGCCCGGCTATAGTAGAACGCCTGAAAATGGCCGGCCGGATGGCCGAATCCGCAGGTGTTACCATCGGCATTGAAACTGCACTGGATGCCGCAGCTGAAGTTCAGCTGCTGGAAGAGATCGGTTCACCGTCCATAAAAAGCTACTTCAATTTTGCCAATGCCCTGCAAAAGGGAAGGGATCTGACCCGCGAACTCAGGCTGCTGGGGAAGGAAAGGATCTGCCAGATCCATTGCACCGACGAAGACGGGGTATGGCTTGAAAACAACACACGGCTGAACATGAGTGAGGTTAAGAAAGTCCTTGATGATATGGGCTGGGGCGGCTGGCTGGTGGTTGAGCGTTCCCGTGACGCCCGGAATCCAAAGGATGTCAGCGGTAACTTCGGAGCGAACGTTAAATATTTAAAATCTGTTTTTCAATGAAAACATTGTTAAAAATCCTTTCTGTCCTCTTTATTGGCCTTTCTTCCGGAGGTTTTTGCACAGGCCAGCCTGCAACGATATGGGTATCTCCTGATGGTTCGGACAAAAATCCCGGCACCCGGGAACAGCCTCTCTCTACCCTGATGATGGCACAGCGAAAAGCCCGTGAATTAAGACGTCTCAATGACATCTCCGTTAAAGAGGGAATCCATATTATCCTTAAGAACGGCACCTACGGGTTATCCGAACCCTTGTTTATCAGGCCTGAAGACTCGGGAACAGCTTCATCCCCTACCCTGTTCATCGCGGAAACCGGAACCAGACCCATAATCAGCGGTGGTGTTGTTATTAGGAACTGGGAAAAAGCCGGCAAAAAGATTGCAGGCCTGCCCGATGCAGCCCGGGGAAAGGTTTGGGTAGCCGATGCACCGGTGATAGGCGGACAAAGGCTTGCCTTCAGGCATTTATGGATTAACGGCCATAAAGCCGCAAGGGCAGGCACCATGAATGACGGAATCCCCGATCGCATCCTTTCCGTTGATAAAGCCAATGAAGCACTGTGGATCCCGGTTCCAGAAACAACCTTTCAGCCTATTGACCAGCTCGAGATGATAATTCATCAGTGGTGGGCTATTGCCATTCTCAGGGTCAAGGATATTGAGATCATGGGGGATAGTGCAAAAGTAACTTTCCACCAGCCTGAAAGCCGGATTGAATTTGAACATCCCTGGCCGGCCCCTTTCATAGATGAAAAGAAAGACCTGAACGGCAACTCAGCTTTCTGGTTCGTCAATTCCATTGCCTTGCTGAATGCGCCCGGTGAATGGTTCGAAGACATCCATGCCGGAAAGGTATATTACTGGCCCCGTGAAGATGAAGACATGGAGAAGGCGGAAGCCATTGCCCCCCGGCTGGAAACATTATTGAGCATCGAAGGGTCGCCTGACCATCCTGTCTCTCATATTATGTTTCAGGGAATCAGCTTTGAGCACACCACCTGGATGCGGCCTTCAGTGGCAGGGCATGTTCCCCTTCAGGCAGGGATGTATATATACGATGCTTATAAACTGCCGGTGCCCGGAACACCCGACAAGGCCAGCCTCGAAAACCAGGCGTGGACCGGCAGGCAGCCCGCCGGGGTAACGGTAAAAGGAGGCCATAACATAACCTTCAGCCGGTGTAATTTCAGGCATATGGCAGCCACGGCACTCGATTTTATCAGCGCAACCGGTAATAATAAGGTGGAGGGATGTGTAATCCGGGATATAGGAGGTACCGGAATTCAGCTGGGGTACTTTGGCGGTAGGGATTTTGAAGCCCATCTGCCCTATAACCCGGCCGATCAACGGGAGATCTGCCAGTTTGAAACCATTGCCAACAACCTCATAATGGATGTCACGAACGAGGACTGGGGTTGTGTGGGCATCAGCGTTGGCTATGCCCGTGATGTCAGCATTGAACATAATGAGATTAGCCATCTGAACTATTCCGGCATATGCCTGGGCTGGGGATGGACAAAAACAGAAAGCTGCATGCGGAACAACCGCGTGCATGCCAACCATATTCACCATTTTGCCGGGATGATGTATGATGTCGGAGGGATCTACACGCTGTCAGCACAGCCCAATACGGAGATCAGTAACAACAGCATTCACCATCTTGAAAAAGCGCCTTATGCCCATATTCCCGAACATTACCAGTATATTTATCTCGACGAAGGATCTTCCTATATTCATGTGACGGATAACTGGACAGAAAAAGACAAATTCTTCTCCAACACCCCCGGTCCGGGCAACGAGTGGAAGAACAACGGCCCGCAGGTTGATCCGGAAATCAGGGATAATGCCGGTCTGCAGCC
>CAYWCR010000055.1:2879-27352 GCA_964456825.1 uncultured Bacteroidales bacterium | reverse complement strand
ATCTTCATTGAAATAAAATTAATAGCAGGGATTGAAGGTAGGAAATTAAGGGAAAGGGGGAAAAGAGAAAAGGCCATTTTTCATAGTCCATCATAAAAATCAGCGGAAATCTGCGGTCAGACCTTCATCTCCACCCATTTTTGGCTGCCGGCAGATGATTCAACCGCCTTTTCCAGGAATAACATACCCCTGACACCTTCCTGCACACCAGGGAAATCGTAAAGAGAATCTGGCGGTTTACCTGCTTTAAAGTTACTGACCGCCCGGGCAAAGTTCCGGTAAATATTGGCAAAAGCCTCTATATAACCTTCGGGATGGCCTGCCGGCACCCGTGTATGGAATGCAGCAGCCTCAGACAGGTTTCCCATGCCGGTCCGGCAGATCTCCATCGGTCTATCGGGCCATTTCAAAATCAGCGAGTTAGGTTCCATCTGATGCCATTCGAGGCCTCCTTTTTCGCCATAAACCTTAATTTTCAATGCATTTTCCTCCCCGGCGCATATCTGGCTGGCCGTCAGCACACCTTTTGCCCCGTTATCAAAGCGCAGCAAAACACTTCCGTCGTCATCCAGCCGGCGGCCCGGAACAAAAGCCGTAAGGTCGGCACACACCTGGGTAATGGCCAGCCCGGTGATATATTCAGCAAGATTAGCAGCATGCGTTCCCACATCACCCATGGTGCAGGTTATCCCCGCGAACTGCGGATCGGTTCTCCATGCAGCCTGTTTGTTGCCGGCCTTCTCAACAGGCATTGCCAGCCAACCCTGGGGATATTCAACCAGGATCTTCCTCACGACTCCCAGTTTACCTGATTTTATGATGTGTTTAGCTTCTTTCACCAGCGGGTAACCGGTATACGTATGGGTGAGTGCAAATACCCTGCCTGTATGATGAACTATTTTTTCAAGATCAACTGCCTCTTTCAGGGAGCAGGTCATCGGCTTATCGCAGACCACGTGAAAGCCCCTTTCCAGCGCCATGCTGGCAGGTTCGAAATGCAGGCTGTTGGGAGTGACAATACTCACAAAATCCATCCGCATGGGTTCAGGCAGCTTTTGTTCCTCGCTGATCATTTCAGCGAAACTGCCATAAACCCTGTTATCAGGCAATAAATAATGAGCACCGGACCGTTTCGATGTTGGGGGATCGTGACTGAATGCACCACAAACAAGGTCTATCTGGTTGTCAAGCAGGGCAGCCATATGATGTACCCTGCCAATAAATGATCCTTCGCCTCCGCCGATCAGACCCATTTTGATTTTTTTCATGATTACAGGGATAATGGACCACACAAGTTAATGGATTTTTATTAAAAACCCATATATACCAGGTATTCCTTGGAAAACAATTTTATTGACAATGTCATGCAAAAGTCGTACCTTTTAGATGATATTTCATTATTGTCCAACTAAAATACTTCCACCATGAAATCAAAGGCATATTGGATATGTGCAGCGATTCTGGCTGCAGTTTTGTTCACCGGGTGCGAGAAAAAAGTAACCGTTGGACTGCTCATGGATAATTATGAGACAGAGCGCTGGCAGAAGGATAAAGATCTGTTTGTCGCCCATGTCAATGAGTTGGGAGGAGAAGTCATAACAGAGGTTGCCAATGGTGATGCCGCGCTGCAATACGATCAGGCTAAAAAGATGCTTGATGACGGCATTGATGCGCTGGTCATTGTTGCCGTTGACCAGAATGATGCTGCAAGGATCGTCGCCCTGGCCCATAAATATAATGTCAAAGTCCTGTCGTACGACCGTCTGATCAAAAACTGCAGTCTTGATCTGTACATTTCCTTTGATAATGTAGAAGTAGGTACCCTGCAGGCTGAATATCTTACAAGTATATGTCCGCAAGGCAATTATGCGCTGATAGGAGGAGCTGTTACCGATAACAATTCATTTTTGCTTAAAATCGGGCAGATGAACGTACTTCAGCCTTTTGTCGAACGGGGAGATATCCGCATCGTATATGATCAGTTTGCCAGCCGGTGGTCGGAAGAAGAAGGTTACAGGCTGATGAAGGAATGCATTGAAAAGAATCAACACGTTGATGCTGTTATTGCCGGGAACGATCTCCTTGTGGGAGGGGTATTGCGTGCCATACAGGAGAAAAAAATAGGCCATAATATATACATTGCAGGCCAGGATGCAGAACTCCTTGCCTGTCAGCGTATAGTGGGAGGCACACAAACCATGACGGTATATAAGCCCATTGAGGCAATTGCCACCAAAGCCGCAGATTTTGCCATGCAGCTGGCCTCAGGAGAAGAGTTTAAAAATATGAACCTGTCTGTTAATAATGGTAAGCGCATGGTCCCTGCTGTTTTGCTGCCTGCCATGATCGTGAACAAGGAAACCATCAAGCTCACGGTGGTGGCGGATGGATATTTGAAAGAAAACAAAATTTACGAATGAAGAAGAAGCTAGAAGCCAGAAGTTAGAAGTTTGTAGGTTGTCGTGCAGCCTGCCTGGCCGGCAGGCAGGTCTGGAAGTAATGCAGTCATGCAGTCATGCAGTCTATTTAGGTATTTAGGAATAAACATTTAAAAAGTTCATTTGGTCTTTATTTCCTAAACAGCTAAAATGCTAAACAGCTAAAAAGCTAAATCCTTTTCAATACCTTGCCACCAGTGGCATTCTCCGTCCCATGCCGAAGGCCTTGCTGGATATCCTTAGAACGGGTGGCGTCTGGTAACGTTTGTACTCATTTGTATTAACCATGCGGATTATTTTCTGCACAACAGATTTCTCAATGCCAGCAACAACTATTTCGTCGGGTGACTTTCTCAGTTCGATATATTGGAATAACACCTTGTCAAGGATATCATATTCAGGCAGAGAATCACTATCCTTCTGATCTGGCCGAAGCTCTGCTGAAGGAGGTTTTGCAATGGTATTTTCCGGAATAATAATTTCATCCCTGTTGATATAAGCGGCTAATTTGTATACATCGGTTTTATATACATCTCCCAGTACTGCCAGCCCACCGCACATATCACCGTAAAGTGTCCCATATCCGACCGATGTCTCACTTTTATTGGAGGTATTCAGCAGTATTGGGCCGAATTTATTGGACAAGGCCATAAGCAGGTTTCCCCGTATGCGGGCCTGGATGTTTTCTTCTGCAACATCTTCCGGCAGATCCTGAAACAAAGGTTTCAGTGACTGCTGATACTGAACAAAGAGGTCACGGATGGGGATGATTTCATATCGGACATTCAGTTTTCGGGCAAGTGCAACTGCATCATTCACCGAATGATCCGATGAAAACTGCGAAGGCATCAGCAGCACCCTGAGGTTGTCTGCTCCCAGTGCCCGGCAGGCCAGGACAAGTGTTACAGCGGAGTCAATTCCTCCTGACAGCCCCAGTATAGCTTTTGTAAAATTCAGTTTTCCAAAATAATCCCGGATCCCCATCACCAGGGCATCGTGAATGGATTCAACCGGATCCCACGACCGGGGAAGGGAAATGTCCGTCACATCCCGCATAATGTCCTGTATTTCATAGATCCTGAAATCCTCTTCAAAAAGGGCCATCCTGTCAATCACCGATCCTTTGGCATTGATCACCAGAGAACCACCGTCAAAAATAAGTTCAGTATTGGCTCCCGTCTGGTTGACATAAAAGACAGGAACCTGATAGGTGCAGGCATTCCCGGCGATGATGCTTTCCCTTATCATGTTCTGCGTGTAGGAGAAGGGTGAGGCAGAAATATTAATAATAAATTCGGGTCCCAACCGGCTCAGCTCTTCCAGCGGATTGACCGTATAGAGCCTTTCATTGCCTGAGTCTTCCAGTGCAGGCTGATTATACCACATGTCCTCACAAATCGTAAGTGCCACCTTGTGACCCTTCAGATCGCACAGGCTGAACTCACGGTTTCTTTCGAAATACCGGTATTCATCAAAGATATCGTAAGTGGGCAACAGGGTTTTGTAAACGATACGTTGAATGGCCTTGTCCTGCAGAATATAGGCAGCATTGTATATGTTTTTGCCGATCGTATTGGGATTAAAGGCAGGACCGCCGACAATAGCGATAATTCCTTCGCATACCCGGGCGATCCTGTGAACTGTTTCCTCACAGCGTTCAACAAAATACCTGTAGTCAAGCAGGTCCATCGGAGGATATCCGCATACGGCAAGTTCGGAAAAAACCACCAGGTCGGCTTTTTCCTTTTTAGCCCGTGCAATAGCCGCTATTATTTTCCGTGAATTCTCGTCAAATGCACCGATGGTATAGTTTAACTGGGCAAGCGCAATACGCATAAACTTCGGTTAAAACATAACCCCTAGCCTGAGATTGAAATAGTTCTGGACCGCCTTGTAATCCTTATTCTTATCGAGCACGTCAATGAAACCGTTGTTGAAAAAGATTCCGAGGTTCAGGGCTGTGGTTCCGCCAAGGGCATATTCAATACCTCCGCCGATAAAATAGGAAAGGTTGAACAAGTTGATTTCATCCATAACATTGTCACGGTCAAGCAGTCCTCCTGTGGCTTTAGCCCTGGCTTTAATATTGAATTGCGGCGTCAGGCCGAGCTGGGCATAATAACTAATATAGCCTATCGGATTACTTTTCATTTTCAGCGAAAGCGGAATGGAAACGTATTGCAATGAATATTCCACTGTTGTAGGGGTAGTGGCCGAAATGGCAACCGTTTCGCCTTTTTCAGTGTGGATATTGGTCGGATCTTTGTACAGCAGGTTTCCTCCAAGAAATGTCAGATTAAGCCCTGTGGCAAACGCATAATTTTTTTGAAAATTGGTTTCCAGCATCAGGCCGCCGTTAAATCCCAACTTGGCCCCGTCACTGTCAATTGGTTTTGAATCGGATGAAAGCCAGCAAATGACCGGATCCAAATTGACACCAAACCGGAAATTCTGACCAGCAAGATTGAATGAAATGAGTAGTGCGGCTAACAGACCTATTCTTTTCATGACAACATTTATTTATGTTAATACTAATATTACAAATTTAATCAACAATAGGCATCTTATCCATGGTGATTTAAAATAAAAATACGAAATTCAACGCTATTATAAGAAAAAACTGAAATTGAAATCCATTTGATAGCATCATTTGTTATGAAAAAGGAAATCTTGTGCTGGTTTTATGGATTGCTGATCATCATCCTGCCGGGTTCCTGTCGTCAGAAAGATTTTGATGCACAGGTTTCTGCTGATAAAGTCCATGTGTCCATTGACCGCTTTGAACAGGACATGTTTTCAGCCGATCCGGCCCGGACGGATAGTCTTGTTTCCCTATTGCAGCGCCGCTATGGCAATTTTTTCGAATTGTTTGTTCAGCAGATCATTGCCATAGGAAACACTGGCTCTCCGCACTTTCAGGAATCCCTGAAGGCATTTATAACCCATTATGACAACTATTCTGTATATCAAAGGGTTCAGCAGATATTCCCCAACCTTGATGAGATCGAGGGTAAGCTTAACGGTGCATTCCGGCGGTTCCTTTATTATTTCCCGGAAAAACAGGTGCCAAGGGTCATTTCCTTTGTTTCAGGATTTAACTATTCTGTGGTTTCCGACTCAGGTCTGCTGGGGATCGGGCTCGACAAATATCTGGGAGCGGATGAAGAACTATACAGCCGGGCTGGCATTTATCAATATCTCAGGATGAACATGCACCCGGGCAAGATCCCCGCTGATTGCATGAGACTTTGGGCAGAGACCGAGTTCACGTACAACGACTCCGTTAAAAATCTTATATCAAATATGGTGTATGAAGGGAAAATCATGTTTTTTGTCAAGGCCATGTTCCCCGATGAGCCGGACTCTCTGCTCTGGGGTTTTACGGCCCCGCAAATGAAGTTTTGCGAAACGCATGAAAAACAAATGTGGGCATACCTGGTTGAATATAAATTGCTTTTTAAAACCGACCGGTTTACCATTGACAAATTTACACGGGAAGGCCCCTTTACCACCGAGTTCTCCGGCCAGTCACCCGCTCGCTCGGCCGTGTGGATCGGTTACAAAATAGTGGAAAAGTACCTGAAAAAGAATGATAACATTTCACTGGAAGCCCTGATGAAGGAAGGTGATTATCAAAAGATCCTGGCGCTTTCAGCCTATAATCCCTGAACTATACCCCAACGGGGAATCCGGAAGTAAAAAAAATGGAAGGCTATTGACCTTCCATGGAATATCGTGCGGGAATCAGCCTTTCTTATTTATGGGAAATCTCTTCTGAAACGGTTAGTCTTTTCCTTCCTTTAGCTCTCCTGCTGGCAAGTACCTTTCTTCCGTTGGCGGTAGACATTCTTTCCCTGAAACCGTGTTTGTTGCGTCTTTTCTTGTTTGACGGCTGGTATGTCCTTTTCATCTTATAATGATTTTAATATCCTTCAGTAAAATCGGATTGCAAAGGTAAAATATTTTTTGTTTCAGACAAATGTTTTTTGGAGATAATAAAGATTGAGACGAGGGACACCCGCCTTCGCCAAGGCTATGGCGGGTAAAAGGGACAAGTTGAGTGTGTGTTGGGACAGGGATTTGGGGTTTGATACCGTTTAATTTCACTCATGAAAATAGATCCTTTTCACCCGTGATGATATTCCCGTGAGGATCTCATAAGGAATTGTCCCAAGTTGCCTGGCCAGGATGGAAACCGGGTGGAGATCGCCAAATACGATCACCTCGTCACCCTCATGTACGTCAATACCTGAAACGTCAACCATCGTCATGTCCATGCAGATATTTCCCACAATGGGGGCATGTTTACCGCTTATGATAAAACAACCATTGCCGCCACCCAGCTTACGGTTCAGTCCGTCGGCATAACCGACCGGAATGATAGCCAGAACCATTTTGCTGGTCACCTTCCCCTTGCGACCATATCCGACGCTTTCTCCGGGCTCAATGACCTTGATCTGGGAGACCTGGCTTTTCAGTGAACTTACATTCCTTAGCTGAGGCTGAAAACCAGTGCTGATGCCATATAGTCCTATTCCCAGGCGCACCATATCAAAGCAGGCATCGGGAAACCTTTCGATGCCGCTGGAATTCAGTATATGGCGGATAACCGGATATCCCAGGGATGCGGAGATCCGGTCGGCGATTTTCCCGAAAAGTTCAATTTGTTTCCGGGTAAAACTGTCATGTACTTCTTCGTCGGAGGCGGCAAGGTGCGAAAAGACGGTTTTAACTTTTAGGTTCGTGCAGTTTTTTAGTTGGGGCAGGAGTTGCGGGATCTCACCCGTCTGGAATCCGAGCCGGTGCATTCCCGAATCAATTTTAATATGGACCGGATAATCTATTTCCTGGTTCAGGGTAACACAGCGGTTGAAGGCATCAAGCATGAAGAAGCTGTATATTTCTGGCTCAAGCCGGTGCTTCAGCATGGTCTCGAAGCTTCCGGGTTCGGGACTCATCACTATAATGGGCAGGGTAATACCGGCCTGGCGGAGGCTGACCCCTTCATCCGCAAAAGCAACACCCAGATAATCAACCTTCTGGAATTGCAGCAATGAAGCAATCTCATGCGTGCCACTGCCATAGGATAGTGCTTTGACCATGATCATGATGCGTGTACCGGAAGGAAGCAGGGAGCGGTAAAAATTGAGGTTATGAACCATGGCGTCGAGGTTGATTTCAAGGCGGGTCGAATGGACTTTCTGTTCCAGCAACGTGGATATCCTTTCAAACTCAAAGGCCCTTGAGCCTTTCAGCAGAATGACTTCATCATGGAACAGGGCTTCCTGAAACTGATCAAGAAATTCCTGTGTCGTGCTATAAAAAGAACCCGGAAGGGTAAATAAATGGCTGTTTGCCTTGATTGATGGCCCGATACCCATGATGCGGCTCACATGTTTTTCCTGCACCAGCGCGGCAACCTTGCTGTAAAGGTCACCGGTTTTTTTACCGGATTGCAGAATATCCGATAAAATCAGGGTTTTTTTCGGATGCTGCAAGGAGCGGTTCAGCTCATCCAGGGCAATGGACAGTGAATTGATATCCGCATTGTAACTGTCGTTGATCAGCATGCAATTGTTGATCCCGCTTTTTTGTTCAAGCCTCATGGCCACCGGAGTCAGGACCATCATTTTCGACCGGATGTAATCAGGGTCAGGATTGAGTGCCAGCAGCAGCGACCAGACGTGTATGGCGTTTTCAACTGAGGCATCATCCGTGAAAGGAATGGTAATGTCAAGGGTATGATGGTTATGAATGGCTTTAAGGATTGTATTGCCGTTGGCCTTTTCGATTGCGGTCAGCTCTAAATCGGCTTTTACATTGGATGACCAGGTAAAAATACGGGTGTCCTTCAGTGATGGTTCTTTCTGAATCTCCTGCCAGATAAGGTGATGGTCCTTTGAGCATACCAGCAGCTTGCAGCCTGAGAACAGCCTGAGTTTTTCCCTGACTTTTTGTTCCGGACCCTGAAAGCCTTCCTGATGTGCTTCACCGATATTGGTAAAAATGCCCATGGTAGGCTGTATGATCCTTTGCAGATGTTCCATCTCACCTGGCCGTGAAATGCCTGCCTCAAAAATCCCCATTTCACTGTTTTCATCGAGCAACAACACGGACAGGGGTACGCCAAGCTGTGAATTATAGCTCTTCGGACTGCGCGTGATTTGCCATTTGCCCTGCAGACACTGGTAAAGCCATTCTTTGATAATGGTCTTTCCATTACTCCCGGTTATACCGATCACTTCAATAGAAAAGCGTTTGCGGTGCCAGGCAGCAAACTCCTGCAAAGCCTTCAGGGTATCTTTTACGAAGATAAAAGATGCTTCAGGGAATTCCTGTGCCGGCTTCCATGATGCACTGGCCATGAAATTCCGGACACCTAGCTGATATAATACAGGTATATAATGATGTCCATCATGGTGCAATCCCTTAAGGGCGATAAACAAAGCTTCATCGGGGGAATGCTGCATGCGGCTGTCGGTGAAGACTGTCGTGATAATGCCATTCCCTTTTCCTGCAAGGATTCCGGAAATGGCAAGTGCGATTTCTTTAGCCGTATATGAGATCATGTTGCCTGACGCAGGTACAAATATAATATAGATTGAAGATATGGGAGGGAAATAAAGATAGAAGTTAGAAGTAAGAAGTTAGAAGTTTAATATTGGCAGTTATCAGTGGACTTTTCCTCCCGTATCCTTTATAACTTATAACATAAGAAACAATATTTTGCTCAAGAAAGTGTTAATTTTATATTTGCATTTAATCTTTACTGAAATGAATTACAGGCACACGTTCGAGGCAGCCATGGCTAATCTCAGTGATATTATGGTGCTGCTGAACAATTTGATTGAAAAGGATGCTGTTTCTGCTATTGAAATTGACCTTGCCTTGCAGAAAACTCGGAATCTATACGAAGTATTGCTGATGCTCAGGCCGGAGGACGCAAAACAACACGGGGCTGATAAAGCCAATGAAGCTACGGTGCAGCGCATAAGCCAGGCTGAAGAACCAAAACCGGCAGCCAGGGAAGCGAAGGGTGACCCTGATGAACTGTTTGAGATATCACGTGAGATACCTGCTGAACAAGGAGCACCCACCAGGATTCCAGGGAAAAGAAAGGAAGAAAAAAAGAATTTGTCCGATCCCCTGAAAGGTAAGGCAATATTGGGAGAGAGCCTGCATCAGGGAGTGCAGTATCAGGACCTGTCCACGCACTTTCATGCAAAACCTGTTACCGACCTGGCAAAAGCCATTGGGATCAATGAAAAATACCTTTATATCCGGGAGCTTTTCGGGAACGATGCCAGGAAATTTGAAGAGGCTATAAAAATTATCAACAGTGCACCCAATTTCAATGAGGCCTTTAATTATATGATCCGGGAATATACCTGGGATATGGACAGTGAACTGGTCCAGAGGCTGCTTGAAATTGTGAGGCGGAAGTATATAACCGGCTAGCATGAGCAAGCTTTATATTGTGCCTACGCCGCTGGGCAACCTCGAGGATATAACCCTCCGGGCGCTTCGTGTGCTGAAGGAAGTTGACCTGATCCTGGCAGAGGATACCAGAACCACAGGCATCCTTCTGAAAAAATATGACATTATCAACAAGATGGCGGCTCATCATGTATTCAATGAGCATAAAACCGTTAAATTGATTGTTGAACGCATCAAAGGCGGTGAAAAAATGGCACTGGTAAGCGATGCCGGCACGCCTTCCATTTCCGATCCCGGTTATCTGCTGGTCAGGACCTGCATTGATAACGCCATCGCGGTGGAATGCCTGCCCGGGCCTGTGGCCCTGATACCGGCCCTGGTGAACTCGGGATTTCCCAGTGAAAGGTTTTGTTTTGAAGGATTTCTTCCCCATAAGAAAGGAAGACAGAAAAGGCTGGCACAATTGGCTGACGAAAACCGCACCCTCATTCTTTATGAATCTCCTCACCGCCTGGTGAAAACACTCACGGAATTGTCAGCCTGCCTGGGTGCTGAACGACCCTGTACCGTATCAAGAGAACTCACAAAACTGCACGAAGAAACGGTAAGGGGTAGCCTTGAAGAATTACGCCAGTATTTCAGCCGGAAGGAACCCCGGGGAGAGATCGTCATTACGGTTGCTCCGGCTCTCAAAGGCGGACAATCAGCAACATAAATTAAGGATTTACCATCTCAATTTACACATATTAGGATATTAACATCCTTAATTTGTTCGTTATCGGACATCCATTGTAACAAAACGGTCAGTTTTAACATTATTTAAAACTGCTGAAAATAAATATAAAATATTGATATGCAATTATATATACAGTTTGGCATGGATTATGTAAAACAGGTTGGCATAAAGCACAAATCAACAAAACTAAAGAAATGAAAACAATGGCAAACATAAAGAGAATGATCCAGGGATCAATCCTGCTGATAGCAGCTCTCTCCTTACAGGTCACAATGGGTTCAGCCCAGGTAGGAAATCAAAACCATGAAACCTTTTTGATGAGCACCATAATGCCGTTGAATCTGCTTGATTATGCAGCATCATTAAGGGTTAGCGCGGTCAATATGACGGAGGTTTACGAAGCTGAACCGGCACTCGAAAGCTGGATGGTCAATTCGGATGACTGGAAATCAATGAATACCTATTATGAAGCATTATTGGCGGAAGAAGCCGAAGAGCCGATGCAAATTGAGAGCTGGATGCTGGAGGATTTTAGTGTGAAAACGGCAGATAACGCTATAGATGAAACAGTCGCTGAAGAAAGTTTAGGGATTGAAAACTGGATGTTGCATCCTGAAACCTGGGGGAAATAAGATCAATAACTGATTTTCCCCGGTTTCTTTTCCTCCGTTCTGTTAATTATCAAAAGGCTTTAAATCAAAAGGCACCTTAGTCCCAACCGAATAATCCTCCCCAAGTTCCTTCATCTCCGGTTCATTTACCGAATAAAACCAACAAACTCTCGCTTTTTTTCCTAATTTTATAATGTGTTCGAGTTTTCTGATCAGAACATTGATCACTTTGGCCGAAGAAGTATTGAGATACTCAAGCCGCAAGGTCAATGTAGTGTTTTCATTCGGATCTTGCACATACTTATCCATCCAGTCCAGTACCTGGTTGTAAAAATCAAGCACATTGGCAGGAAGTGAAATGCCGGTTATCTCAAACAGGTTGGCGGCCTGGTCAAAATACACCGAGGGTGTATCTTTTCCACCATACAATATCAAGGGTTCCATGAATTGAGTTAAATAAGAAGTTACAAAAATTCACCAAATATGATCCGTAACAACGAGAACCATTATAAGCCTTTAAACGTGAATATGGTGAAAAAGGTTATTCGTATGATTTAAAATCAAAAGGTATATTGTACATCATCGCATAGTTCTCACCCAGTTCCTTCATATCGGGCTCATGGACCGAATAATGCCACAGCACGCTTGCTTCCTTGCCCTTTTTTATGGCGCGCTCCAGCTTTTTAATAATGAAGTTGATAATCTTGGCGGAAGCTGAATTAAGATATTTCAGGTGGATGGAAAGGACAGTTTTTGGATTCGGAGCATCCAGGTAACCATCAAGCCAGTTCAGGACCGGATTATAGAATTCGAACACATTGGATGGTTTTGAGATGCCTCTTATTTCAAATAAATTGTTGTCCTTGTCAAGACACACATACGGTGTAAAGTCTGTTGCTTCAATATGCAGCGGATCCATGGTATTATTTTTAAGGTTTGATTATAGCTCACAAAAACTATGTAAAAGTTAATACAGGAAGAGACATAAAATCACATATCGTCAATAAAGTTATTAACCAAGGGAGTTGTCGGCCTGCCTGCCGTCAGGCAAGTTGTCGGCCTGTCTGCCGGCCAGGCAGTTTGTCAGTTGTCTGTTGTGATGGTTGTGAAGGTTGTGATTGCTGCCTCCTGTTCCTGCTTACTGCCACTGCCTCCTGTCGTATTTTCTCTTTTTCCCTCACTCTCTTGTTCTCCCCTTCTGTCTTCTTCAATCCTCTCCCTTTATTCTTTTCAAAAACTCCTCCTTATATCCGTCCCCCACCGGTATCCGCTTGTCTCCGAATAGCACGCGGTTTCGTTCAACAGCATCGATACGGCTTAGATTGACAATAAAGGATTTATGAATACGGACAAACTGCTGCCGGGGCAGCGTTTCAATCATATTTTTCATGGTCTGCAGGGTCATTACCGGTTTTCTGCCGGCCATATGGATCCTTACATAGTCCTTCAGTCCTTCAATATACTGGATATCATCAAGGTTGATCCTTACCGTCTGATAATCTGCCCTGACAAAGATCTGGGCCGGGTGAGACTCTTCCTGGTCACCTGAATGAAGGGTCTTCGCCTGTTTCCGCAATGTATGTATCTCATAAGCCTTGTTTACCGCTGTCATAAAACGCTCGAAAGGTATGGGCTTTAACAGGTAATCTGTAGCGCTCAGGGCATAACTTTCAAGGGCGTATTCCGAATAGGCGGTGGTTAAAATAAAAAGGGGCCTGACCGGAAGGCTGGCTATCATATCCATGCCCGTTATTACCGGCATGTTGATATCGAGAAAAAGCAGGTCGATCTGCGTCTGCTGTATAATCCTGATGGCTTCCATGGCATTGGAGCATTTGCCGGCGAACTCAAGAAAAGGGACACGTTTGACAAAATCCTCTATGACCTGTTGCGCAAGAGGTTCATCATCAACTATCAGACATTTCATCGCGGTTTAGGTTAAGGACCAGTTCTACCCGAAAAACAGATTTGGTCACGGTTGTTTCCAGCTTATAGTCTTCTCCATACAAGAGCTGGAGGCGTCTTTCGGTATTGTATCTTCCTATGCCCTGTTTTTCCGAAGCCTTCCGGGTTGCCTCCGGAAGAACCGGATTTTCAACGCAAAGCATCAGCCTGGAATCCAGTATGGATATTCTTATGGAAATTATGCAGTGCTCCTGGTAATCGATCCCGTGCTTGAAGGCGTTCTCAACAAAAGGCAATAACAAAAGAGGTTCAATAAGCTTTTCAGCAATATTTCCCTCCACGATAAAACGAATCTCAACATTATCACGTAGTCTTAGCTTCTCCAGTTCAATATAGTTTCCGATATATTCAATTTCTTTACTGAGCGGAACTTTATCTTTATCAGTATCATATATCACATAGCGCATCAACTGTGACAGCTTGACGATGGCTTCCGGCGTTTTTTCGGATTTCTGTATGGCCAGTGAATAAATATTATTCAAAGTGTTGAAAAAGAAATGAGGATTTACCTGCGATTTAAGCAGGATTAATTCCGTTGACAGCTTTTCATTTTCGGTTTCTTTCCGTTTTTTGTCCATTTTGTACCAGTCACCGGTAACCTTAATACTGGTGCTGACAGCCAACACCATAAAACAGTAGAAAACAGCCCCCATGCCACGGTTCCTGGCAATCCGGTACAATATCACCTCTGCCTTTTCCGGGTGATGCCTTTTCCTGATGCTTTCGAGCTCACGTTGCGAATCAACGGTTAAAGTTATATAACGGGTTGATGTGAAGGTAATTAATAACAGAACGAAAACAGACAGGGCATAAAGAAGGAATTTCTTTCTGGTAAGAAATTTCGGCACCAGGAAATAATAATTAACATAAAAAAAGGCCACCATAAGGGCCCATAGGAAAACATCGCGAAATTCAATTTCTTCTGAGCCGGGCCGCTGAAACAATAAATGCGGAACCAAAAACACGGCCGCCCAGGCCAGGACATGCATAAGAACGGTGAGAATTCTCCGGGCTGTCAGTTTATTGATCATGGGTAATGTAAATAAGAGATAAATGTAAGGTATTTCTGTCAAGTATCGCACCATAATCGAACAACAGGAAGGTTAATTATACCAAATACCCTGTTCTGTCGACGAACCGGAAAAAGTTTGAAAATCGGTTAATTTATCGTATATTTTGATAAAATAACCACCGATATGAAACGAATCATTTTATTGTTCCTGTTAATACCCTCAGCCATGTTCTTAGGATGTGCCCAGGGCCAGGAACTTGAAACCGTTAAATCGGTAGACCTCGAAAAATATGTCGGATTCTGGTATGAGATTGCTTCATTTCCAGCCAGTTTTCAGAAAGGATGCCGTTGCAGTACGGCAGAATACCAGTTTGTGCCGGGAAAGAAATATATCCGGGTTATCAATAAATGCCTGAAACTGACAGCCCGGGGATCCAAAATGTCAGTGGCGAAGGGGAAGGCATTTCCTGTTAAGGGATCCGGCAATGCACAGCTGAAAGTCCAGTTTCTCTGGCCTTTCAGAGGCGACTATTATATCATCGACCTGGCCGATGATTACCGCTATGTCGTGGTGGGGCATCCCGGGCGAGATTATTTGTGGATCCTGAGCCGTGAGCCTTATATGACCAATGATACCTATACCAGGCTTGTGGAGATTATAAAGGGTAAAGGATTTGATGTTGGGCGCCTGCAGAAAACCGAACAAAACTGTGAAGACAGGTAAGCATAGTAACAGGGCAGTTATATGAAAGGAATTGCATTTTCCATCGAAGAAGTCAGGGAACAAACCGTAAACAACTCGCTGGTCGTTGCTTCGGTCCTCGGGACCCTGTCTTATGTATTTAGCCTGTTAAGGTATTTTAAAACCGGATTTCACTATTCCTTTGTTATTGAATTTGTAATTGTTGCGGGTGTCATTGTAATTACCATTTACCGGTCGCGGCTTTCCTGCATACTGAAGACCTACGTTTTCATCTGCCTCCTCGGTCTGTTGGCAATTTCCGATGCGATTACCTATGGATTGTTTTCTGCAGCCAGGGTATATCTTGTGCTGATTCCCTTTTATTCCATATTTTATCTTTCCCTGAGAAGAACATTGGTTGTTTTTGGTTTTAGTATACTGTGTTTATTGCTGGTCGGATACCTGCATTACACCGGGATCTTTTTGCTTCCGGAGGGCATTGAACCTGCAAAACATATTATAAAAATATATCCGTGGGTCAACCATGCCTTCGGTATATCCGTTGTCGCCATCATGATCCTGATCGTAACCTTCAGATTCCTGAACACTTTTTCAGATCTTATTGGTGATCTGGAAATCAGTTATAAGATCATATCAGAAAGCGAGAGAAATTACCGTGAGATCTTTGATTCATCTGCCGATGCCATTGTTATCCATGACCTTAACAGAAAAATTGTGGATGTCAACAATTCAATGCTTCAGATGTATGGATACCGTAAGGAAGAAATTGATGAACTGTCAATTATCGATTTAAGCGCTGAAACTGCTTCCGATATTGCTGAAAAATTGGATTATTTATTCGGCGAGGCCAGGCAGGGAAATAAACAGGTCTTTGACTGGCATGCGAGGAAAAAAAGCGGTGAGATTTTCTGGGTTGAGGTCGCCCTGAAAAAAACCAGCATTGGAGGGAAAGACAGAATACTGGCTCTCATAAGGGATATCAATGAAAAAAAACAAACCGCCCTGCAGCTTGAAAATTATAAGAACCGGCTGGAGATATTGGTAAAAGAACGTACTGCAGAACTTGAAAAAGCTAATAAGGAACTGACCGCTGCCAATAAAGAACTGTTTGGCCAGCGCGCAGAGATCGAAACCGCCCTTAACAGCTTGCAGGATGCACAACAACAGCTTGTACAGGCTGAAAAAATGGCATCGCTGGGCGTGCTGGCCTCTGGCATTGCTCATGAGATAAACAATCCGTTGAATTTTATCTATGGCGGTGTTCTGGGCATTGAAAATTATATTAACGATAATCTGAAGGAGCACACCGAAACACTGAAACCGTTGCTTGAGGGAATTCAGGTAGGCGCCAAGCGGGCAGCCGACATAGTGGCCAGCCTTGATCATTATACCCGGCTCGATAATCTGCCCCGTATTGAATGTGATGTACATTCCGTTATAGATAATTGCCTTATAATCCTTAAAAACCAGCTGAAAAACAGGATTGAGATCCATAAAGATTACACCGCTGAGCCCTGTGCAATAATCTGCAATGAGGGGAAACTGCATCAGGCCTTGCTAAACATCCTGCTAAATGCCAGCCAGGCTATCGGGGAAAAAGGAACCATCAGCATTTCCACCGCCTCAGAAAATCAGCAGTTTGTCATATCCATTGCCGATACAGGCTGCGGTATCAGCGAAGAGAACCTGCCCCGCATAACCGATCCCTTTTTTACCACCAGGGACCCGGGCAAAGGGACAGGCCTTGGCCTTTCCATTGCCTATAATGTTGTACAGGAGCATGGAGGTACGCTTGAATTTGAGTCACAACCGGGGAAAGGCACCAGAGTGACCATCACCTTGCCGGTTTCTTATCCGGGTGGTACAGGGCAGGCATGAAAAAAATATGGCAATAGCCAAACTTTCCACTATATTTAATGCCGGGATGAAAATGGATAAATAGCATGAATTATCGCTCTTCGGCAAGAAAAACTGCAGCCTGTATCCGGAAAAATCATGTCATTGTTTTTCTGATGGTAATCATCGGGATCGCTTATTATTACGATTATCATCACCTAGTTTTTAAAAAACCCCAGTCGGTTCATAACTGGAGACAATCAGACTGTGCTTCCCTTACCTTGAATTATTATCAGCATGGAATGAGGTTTTTTCAACCCGAGACCCATAATCTGACATCAAAAGATTATACTTCGGGAAAAGCTGCAACCAGTGAAATACCTTTTTTATACTATATGGTTGCCATACTTTATAAAATATTCGGCTATCATGATTTTATATTCCGGTTATTAAACACCATTATCTATTTATCAGGAATTTTTGCGTTATATCGCATCTTCGTCAGGCTTAAAATTGACATCATCTGGAGTCTTGCCTTTAGTTTGCTTTTTTTTGCCACACCTGTTCTTGTGTATTATGGAAATAACTATTTGACAGATGTTACAGCGCTGTCTTTTTCGTTCATAGCCTGGAATTATTTTATCTCCTATTATCAAAAACTTCAACTGAAGTGCTACTGGATCTCCATGTTTTTCTTCTTCCTGGCCATGGCCATGAAAATATCAGCCGGAATCAGCTTAGTGGCCCTCCTATGCGTATTTCTCCTGGATACGACCGGAATCGTCAGGTTTAAGGATGAGCAAATCCTGTTTCCGAAAAAATATCTTCAGTTGCTCCCGTTTCTGGTGATTTTCGCTATTGTATTCGGATGGGCATTATACGCCAGGATTTATAATACACGAAATGAATGTATCTATTTCTCGACCCATGTATTCCCCATCTGGAATATGTCGGAATCTTTCATAGCGAAAGCTGTAGATAAAATAAGAAGAGTCTGGCTGAATCAGTATTTTCATGTTTCCACCCAGATACTCTTTCTGGTTTTGTTAATATCCAATATCCTTCTGCATAAAAAATCAAACATTTTCCTACTGACCATGAATTTGATTCTTCTCGTGGGTGCTATCCTTTATACTTTGCTGTGGTTTGAGATATATATGGATCATGACTATTATACGATTAATCTTTATATTCTTCCGGCGGTCACTGCATTGACTTTTTCCGACACCATAAACAGAAAATTTCCCGGGATTGCCCGGAATTTTATAGTAAAACTTGCATTGCTGGCTTTTTTGGCTTTTAATGTTTATCATACAAAAAGCCAGTTGATGATACGATATGAAGGCTGGTGGAATGAATATCCTGCCTATAAAGATTTTTATACCGTTACTCCTTATTTAAGATCGATAGGCATTACCCGGCATGATACGGTGATAAGTATCCCGGACAAGAGTCACCATACCCTGTACCTGATGAACCAGCCCGGCTGGACAGAATGCATGGGCCTTAACAGGGACAGTGCTGCCATTGAAGAATCTATGGAACGGGGAGCAAAATACCTGATTATTTCATCGCCGGATGATTTGAAAACAAAAGAATATCTGAGATCTTTCACCCGTGAACCTGTTGGAAACTATAATAAGATTCTCATTTACAGGTTGCATCAGAAAGAACCAGCATATTAATTTGTTCCTTCAGGGTGCAGATATTAACCAACAGCCTTTTTCTTACCTCTTATATCATTTGAAATCCGGTTAATTTATTGTAACTTATTTAATAAATAGCTTCCGGCTTTTAGGATCGAGCAGGTATTAAAACATAAATATAATCAGGGAAATCCAATGAAAACAAAAGTACAAAGCATAGAAGAGGTGAAAGTGCAGATCATTGACACCTCCCTTGCTGTGGCCTCTGTTATTGGAACACTGGCTTACCTTGCAAGCTTGTCCAGGCTCTTTAAATTCGGATTTCATATTTCATTTGTGATCAATTTCCTGATCATAGCCAGTGTTGTTATTATCACGCTTTTACGATCGCGCATACCCATGCTGTTGAAAACCTATGTGATCATTGTGCTGATCATTCTGCTGACCCTGGCCGACGCCTTTAATTACGGATTATTATCAGCCGCAAGAATATACCTGATCTTAATTCCCTTTTTTGCTATTCTGTATCTTCCTTTTATTCAATCACTTGTTGTATATTTATGCACAATCCTCTGCTTTCTTGTTATTGGCTACCTTCATCATAAGGGTATGCTGCACCTTCCGGAAGAATATAAACCGGAGCCTTATATGCTCCAGATGTATCCCTGGATCATCATTGCCGTCCACATATCTGCTGTGGCTCTTATCATCCTGATGGTGATCAGGAAACTAATCCGCACTTATTCCGGGCTTATCTCGGATCTGGAGGTTCTTGTGAAGGAGCGCACGGAAAATATTGAAAAGGCCAACCAGGAGTTGTTTGGTCAGCGAGAAGAACTGGTAACGACCCTGAAAAGATTGAAGCAAACACAAAATCAGCTTGTTCAATCAGAAAAGATGGCTTCGCTTGGCGTGCTTTCGTCAGGAATCGCCCACGAAATCAATAATCCGCTGAACTTCATTTACGGAGGCATGTGGGCGTTGGAAAACTATATAAATGAACACCTGACTGATCATCGTGAAAGGATGAGGTTCATTGTTGAAAGCCTGCATGAGGGTGTCAGCCGGGCAGCAGGCATTGTCAAAAGCCTCAGCCAGTATTGCAGGCAGGATGATTCGCCCCTTGTCCAGGCCGACATCCATGTCATTATTGACAATTGCCTGATGATACTGAACAACCAGATGAAGTTCAGGATTGAAATACAAAAAAACTACACCGAAGATGCTTATGTGTTTTTGTGCAACGAGGGGAAGATCCATCAGGTGATCCTGAGCATTCTGATGAATGCCGGTCAGGCCATTGAAGACAAGGGAACGATCAGCATCACAACAAGGACGGATAATCAGCATCTGATTGTTGCTGTTGCCGATACGGGGTGTGGGATAAAGCCGGAACATTTGTCAAAAATTACCGATCCCTTCTTTACTACGAAAGATCCGGGCAAGGGGACCGGACTTGGATTATCCATTGCATACAGCATCGTAAAGGAGCACAATGGTTCGCTTGAATTTGAGTCGAAGCCTGGCGAAGGCACCCGGGTGACCATTATGCTGCCGCTTACTTCTCATCAGCCAGAAAAATAAAGAATATTGAATGCAAAAAATTACTTGAGGCAATCCGGATTCAGGTCAATGTTACAGGAGAGAGATATGAAGGCATGCTGCCTCCTAATTAATAATCACTTTGATTGGTTGAACTGAGATGGTCCCTCTTGTTAATTTGAGCATGTAAACTCCCTTGCTCAGATTTTGCATAGTAATTTCAGAATCCTCATTCAATTCACCCGCTCTGATCAGATCACCCCGGATGGAATATAACTCAAAATAATGGTTCCCTTCATACCCATGGTTTGATTGAATAAATAACACGTTTCTTGCCGGATTCGGATAGACAAAAATGTTGCTACCTGTGACCTGAATATTTTCTATATCACCTGGATTACCAGGTATAGTATATAGACTCAACAGACTGTCAGTCCATATATAATTTGCATCGTCATATTCCAGCGTCGGAACAACGGCAAATCCTTCGGTATATCCGTTCCATGTATTGACTGTTATTCCGTCGGCCCGGATATCCCTGACAATTTGTGTGAGCGAATCCCTCCATGCCTGGTTGTTGCCGTAAATCATCGACTGCGGGAAAACAACGTGTGCATCATAGCCGGGCGATACATCCGTGATGAAAGGTATGGCGGTTTTGGACCAACGCCCGGCAAGATCCCTTTTCCATGCAATCAGGTCAACATCGTTGTCAAAGCCTGTCCAGATCTCAGGAATGAAGCACTGAATGCCCAGTATCGATTTTTGTGATGAAAGCCAGGATTCTGCATTCTCCGGAGTGATTTTATAATTCCCCGGTGAATAGTTTGCCACCGGTAAGGCATCCAGCAAAAATCCAACGCGTATCCCGGTACTGTCAAAGACTTTGTCTGCTACCCGGTCAAATCCTTCAGCAAAGGATTGATCGGTGATCCCTGCCTGGTTTGACGCAACGTGGATGAGTGAAATGATATACCTTGGAATTCCATCCTGATCATAAGCGTGGGCCCACACTTCCGGCCATTTTGTATTGGAAGGATGAGTCAGATAACGGTCAACAAGTTCTTCTATCATAGCCACGAGCTGGGGAGCAGGATTGAGTGAGTCTCCCGGAAAGCAGTCCCTGAAAACATAGCCTTCTGAAGAGTCAGTCGGAGCAAACGATTCGATATAGGGAGCTATAAGAATTTTTTTACCAATGGCTACAGTAAAGAGTTCATCGTGTGCAAAAGTCGAGGTTTGCATGGGTGACCAGAATGCCCAGTTGTCAGTCCCCCGGGGCCCCCAGTATGACATATTGATCACATTGACACCCGCATCGATCATCGTTTGCACGGCGAAATTCCGGTAGGAGGCATTCTCAGACCAGCCCAGGTGCCGGAAATCGGACGGATGCATGGTATACAGACCTGTATTGTCAGATGGTTTGTAGTCATAAAACTGCATCCCGTTGCGCCAGTTACCGGCGAAAAAAAACGCACTTTTAATGCATTGATTTTCAAATCCGGGATTGGCTAACCGGCCCAGGATGGGTTGGGATCTTATAGCAATAGTGTTAGGTAGCAAAAGGATTAACAGTATGAAGTTACTGGTGCATTTCATTATAATTGTTTCTTTTTGTAGCATAATAGTAATTGAAAAAATTAATGGCAACAAATTGTGCATGAAAAAAACCAGCATAACCTGTGATAAGTTTTAATATGCCGGTATATCTTAAAAGGGCCTGGCGGATTGGTTTTGAATAATCACTCAATTCCTGAAAACAATAAAATGAAAAATTCCTGGTAACGATAAGTAAGGATAAAAGCCTATTAAAGAAACATACAAATGGCCACTTTTACTGTAGGATACTGGATGCAAATTATTGGAACCGACAACGGTGACAAGCGTGGTATAATTTTCATCTGTATAATTTTCACGATTTATTGTTATTATATAATCATTATAAATATCCAATGCACAGCTGAAATTGCCGCTACCGCTTAATACGGAACCGTCGTTGCCAATACAACCAAAAGCGATGCATTTTAAAGGACTTGCGGGGCCGACCGGACCGGTGTCACCTCTTGTCCCTTGTGGTCCGGTACCTCCTTTGTCACCTTTCAGTCCTTGTGATCCCGTATCGCCTTTGTCACCTTTCACTCCCTGCGGCCCGGTATCACCCTTATCACCATTCGGTCCTTGTAGCCCGGTATCTCCTTTATCCCCTGCTGGTCCTTGTGGTCCGGCATTCCCTTTATCGCCCTGCAATCCCTGGGGCCCTTTATCTCCTTTGATGCCTTGCAGGCCGGAATCTCCTTTCGGACCAGGCAATCCAGTATCACCTTTGTCTCCCCGGGGTCCTGCCGGACCGGTATTGCCTTTATCTCCCCGGGGCCCGGCCGGTCCGGTATCTCCTGTGTCTCCGTTGAGACCCTGTGACCCAATATCCCCTGCCGGCCCAGGTGATCCCACTCCGTTTTTTGCGTAGAAAGCATACGGAACACTGAGTAATTGTGAGGTTTCCATTTCCCTCCCATCAATAACAATTTTAATAAAATAAGGGCCATTGACCCAGTCAATGGAAGATAAGCCTGCCGGATCTTCACTGCCAATTTTGAGGTTTATCAGGCCGGATGCATTGGAGATAACCTGTCGTGTCTCGGAATAAATGACTGTTCCTGCAGCACTTCCCTGTATCAGCATAATTTCAATATTCGCCTCCGTATTGGATAAGGCGATACCTGACTCATTCCGCAATACAGTCTGATAACTGAAGCCCCCTGGGATCTGACTTAAACATTGGTTTGCTGAAATCATAAGAATTATGATAACACCGGTAAATTTTTGATGAGAAATTTGAACTATTTTTTTCATTGCCCCTGGATTATTGTTAATACATATTTGAGGTCTGCAATAATTACATAAGGTTCCTGTTTATAAGCATTTAATTTTTGAAGACTGCAAAGTGAAAAACAGACTGCCAGCCGAAATTGTAATTTTTGAATAACGTAATCAATAAACTTCCTTCAGCACTGTCGGTTGAATATGTTGAAATATTTGAATCAGTTGCAGGTGTAACCAATGTTGTGTAATTTGCATAAAAATAATCTTCGCCACCAATGGTAATTTTATAGCGTGTATTTTGTGTGTCGAATGTACAGGTAAAATTACCCGTTCCGCTTAATACAGTGCCGTCGCTGTTAATACAGCCGAATGCGATGCACTTTGCCGGACCGGCCGGCCCAGTATATCCATCAGGACCATGCGGTCCGGTGTCGCCTGTGTCGCCTTGTATTCCTTTGGGCCCCGTATCACCCTGATCACCTTTCGAGCCTTTCGGTCCGGCGTCACCAATTTCACCTTTCGAACCCTTAACTCCGGCATCACCTGTGTTGCCTTTCAATCCCTGCGGACCGGTATCACCCATATTTCCTTTCAGTCCCTGAGGGCCTGTATCACCTTTGGGTCCTTGTAATCCGGTATCTCCCGCCGGGCCTTTTGGCCCGGTATCTCCTTTATCTCCTTTGGATCCCTGCGGACCATTATCACCTGGATTTCCTTTATTTCCCTTGGAGCCCGGAGGCCCGGTATCCCCTTTCTCACCTTTTGGCCCAGGTAGCCCGGTTTCCCCTTTTGGACCGGGAGTTCCATTACCGTTAAGGGCATATAAAGCATAAGGTACACTTAGCAGCGGGGAAGTTCCCAATTCCATGCCGTCTATAACAAGTTTAATAAAATAGGGACCAAGGGCCCAGTCAATGGAAGAAAATCCGGCCATATTCTCAGCCCCTATAATCAGGTTTATCAAACCAAATGCGTTGGATGTGACGTTGTGCAACTCTGAAAATATTATAGGACCTGTTATGTCGCCCTGTAATATAAAAATTTCAATCCCTGCCGTAGCATTTGGCTTAAGATCACCGGATCCGTTCCGTAATACTGCCTGAAAGTTCAAACCGCCGGTGACCTGACAGAAACCAGATTCGATCTGTATTAGCAACATAAACAGGATGAAAAAACGATTATTAATGGATGGATCTGTTTTATTCATAAAGCAACCGTTTTTAGTTTGGATCTCATATTATTTCTATTAAACACATATTGCAGCAATATTTTTTCATTGCTTAAAGACAACAAAGTTGAATTTGGCCTCTGGATAATACGGCGCCCAAAAGACATAGTAGATTAATAAGCTGCCACCCAGGCTATCATGATAGAATCTCGTATATAAATTATACACAGGAGTGACAATTGTAGTATATTTTGCATAATGATAATCTTCGCGGCTGATCGTTATTTTAAAACGGGAAAGCGATTCTTCCCATACACAGGTAAAATTTCCGCTTCCGCTCAATATGGTACCGTTCGCGGCAATTCTTCCAAATGCTATGCACTTGTCGGGGCCAGGGGGTCCGGCTGCCCCTGTGTACCCTTTTGGCCCCTGTGGCCCGGTATCACCTTTATCTCCTTTCGATCCCTGCACGCCGGTATCACCTTTGTCACCTTTCGGTCCCTGCACGCCGGTATCACCTTTGTCACCTTTCGGTCCCTGCACGCCGGTATCA
>CAYWCR010000055.1:0-2779 GCA_964456825.1 uncultured Bacteroidales bacterium | reverse complement strand
TCCCTGCACGCCGGTATCACCTTTGTCACCTTTCGGTCCCTGCACGCCGGTATCACCTTTGTCACCCTTCGATCCCTGTGGCCCGGCATCTCCTTTGTCACCTTTCAGCCCCTGTGGCCCTGTATCCCCTTTGGTTCCCTGTGGCCCTGTATCCCCTTTGGTTCCCAGCGTGCCGTTGTCTCCTTTTTCGCCTTTTGGTCCCTGTGGTCCGGTATCGCCTATATCCCCTTTGGGCCCTTGTGGTCCGGTATCTCCCGCGTCGCCTTTTGGTCCATTCGGTCCGGTATCACCTTTCGGTCCCTGCAATCCGGCTATACGGTTGGCATATTCAGCATAGGGCACGCTCAATAACTGCGATATACCCATCTCGACACCATTCAGGACGATTTTAATAAAATAAGGTCCGTCCGCCCAGTCAATAGAAGAAAAAACAGACGGATACTCACTCCCGATTCCAAAATTTAACATGCCGGATTCATCGGACATAACCTGATGCATTTCGGAATATACCGTAAAGCCTGAGACAGATCCCTGTATGATAGAGATTTCAATGTCAGTCATGGTGCCGGACAACGGAATGCCTTCTTCGTTTCGTATCACGGTCTGATAGTTAAAACAACCCGGAGCCTGACCATGGCCGTAAGTTGCATTAAGCATCAGTATTGCGCATATAAGAGCGACATAAAAGCTTATGGTTTGAATACCTTTTTTCATACTGCGGGGAATTATTGTTTAATAATCTCAAATGGTCTGATGACACCGTCCGGCTGCATTATTTTCAACAGGTATATTCCGGCCGGATAGTCTTCCAAACCGATAAAAGTCTGATCACTGACAATGAATCTCTGTTCAAGCACCTTTCCAAAGAGATCATATAAAACATAACGGGAATCTCTTGTTTCTTCAGTTTCCATGAACAATATTACTCTGTCTCCGGTAGGATTGGGATATATTTTAAATGTGACGGATAGTTCATCAGTCATTTTAACTACGGTAATTGTCGCATCGGTCTGGTGAAATCCCTGTGTAAGAATTGTATTTGCCCCTGAGAAGGTTGCAATAACCGGCTCTCCGAGGGTCCATTCAATGGCAATTGATCCGTTGGCGGCATTGCCCCCGGCAGTGGCTATGACCTGCTGCAATTTCGACTGGCCGAAGCTGGCAGGAACTAATAAAAGGATTACTGTAAAAAGCAGTATATGTTTCATAGTTTTATGGTTACAGCTAATGATTACATAATATGAATTGCTTTTAGTATTTGTCATTTTTAATCCATGAATGAAAAGTTATGCAGGAACTACTTACAGTATTATTGTCGGTTGATTTTAAAAAAAGTTCCAGGTTTTATAAAAAAGGTGTATTTCTATTCAAGATTGTTTTATTGAAAAAATGGATTCCTCAATGCCCGAATAAGGGGTTTAAAATTGCAGACTCTTTATGATAAACATTCAAACCAGATTTGCTTGTAAGGATGACAATGAGGGGGAATAAAAATCAGTTAGTCATATTGCCTAATCATCTCTGACGCAACGGACAGATAACCCGTTTAGTTTGCTGTAGAGGCTCCTTAGCACACCTCCGCCATTATATCTAGAGTCCCTGCCCCATGCATCCGATGCAGCGTTTTCTGATGAAGACCACCAAAGGCCGAAGTAAGTATCATTATTGAAACCACCGGTGTAGTAACTACGGAAGCCACCCGGGAGGGCTGTAAAGCCTGTTTCGTTAGTTGCTCCGGTATTAGGGCTAATCCAATGTGTTATACCGGTCTCTTTAAGTTTACCGCCGGCCACACTATCGCCTCCAAGATAATCTGTCAAGATTGTCCACTCATCATCAACAGGCACATGCCATCCGGATGGGCATATATTTTTACCGCCATTGATGGTAGTGCTGACAACATACCAGTTATATAAAGCGCCGTAGGTATCCATGTAAGCAGCCTCATCATTATTATTCCAGCAATAGGCAGGGGTGCTTAAACCCATCCATGCTGTATCATCGGTTACAAGCGGTATGGCTGTGCCATCGTTATATTTGGTTGTCTTAAGGTTTTCTGCCATCCAAACCTGTGTACCGATTTTAACGACCGGATAATTATTGTTATCACCATCGGTACAATCAATAAAGTCAAATGCAATGGTTTTACTTTCCGTTGGTATATCTGTCACTATTGTACTATAGTTACCGGAAATCCCGGTAAATTTTAATCTGTCGCCGGCAGCATATTGCATCTGGATGGTGGCATTGGTACTTTTTAATTTCTCTTCGTTTTTGATGCTTTCAGCAATGCTTTTACAGGTAACGCCAGCCATTGCCATACCCTTTTGCTGACTTATTATTTTTCCTGCATAGGAATAGGTTGCTGAGGCTACCCGGACTGTATAAAACCCACAGCTTAACCCATTTATCTGGTAAGTATGTGTTCCTTTAGCTAGGATTGTCCGGATTTGTATTATTGCTTTTCCAACCTGGTCATATATTGCAATTAAGGCAATACCCGGAGCAGGAGCAATAAATTCAATATTGGCATATTCAGTTACCGGATTGGGATATACATTTAGACTTTTTTCTGAAGTATTGTAATCTATGTTAATACCGGTTAATGCTGCTTTTAAATTCAGCATATCCGTTCCGTCAACGGTTAAATAAGTCCCCTGGGTAAGGTTTTCGATTTTTACACTTTCAACGGATCCACTGCCGCCTGTACCTGCAAAATTTATCAGGTAATCCTGCGGATAAATAGCAATGGATAAGGGGAACAGAAATCCTACAACAA
>CAYWCR010000054.1:0-28193 GCA_964456825.1 uncultured Bacteroidales bacterium | reverse complement strand
ACCGTAATCAATCAAGTAAACGGTTAACGGAATTCCATAGCTAACCTGCCTGCCGGCAGGCAGGCGGACAACAACCACAACCTTCATAACCCTCACAACATATTCCATTTTCTTTTTATCTTTACGAAACAGAACCATATATCCATGAATCATCGGCGGGAAATAATAATATGCCTTGGTAGTTCCTGCTTTTCACGGGGAAATAGAAACCTGCTGAAGATCATTCAGCGGTTCATCCTTCATCATGGCCTTGGTGATAAGGTTTTTTTCAAGGGCGACCATTGTTTCGGGGAATGCAGTGAAGGCCCCAATATTAAGGTTGGCGGAAAATTATTTAACCATGTGAGTGAAGATAATATCCAGCAAATACTTAAGGAATCACTGCAGGATCTGTTTAAAACCGGAGGATAGGATTTGGAACCATTAGTAAAAATCGAGAGCGTAAACTGCACCAAATGCTATGCCTGCATTCGGACTTGTCCGGTGAAGGCTATTCAGGCAGACCCGGCAGATGGTTATCCTGCCATCAACCCTGCCAGGTGCATCGGATGTGGGGCATGCATCATGTCCTGCGGTCCGAAAACCATAGTATACCGCAGTTCTATAGAGGAGGCTAAAGCACTGCTGGCTTCGGGCGACAAGGTGCTGGCCCTGTTATCTCCCAGTATATCAGTTGAATTTGAGGATGTTACCGATTACCGCAAATTTGCCACCATGCTCAGGGCCCTGGGTATTGCGTATGCCTGTGAATTGTCTTTTGGCGTTGACGTCATAGCCTATAAATATCAGCTTCTGTTTAGTGATTTTAAGGGACGGTACTATATTACCGCCACCGATCCCGTCATTGTTTCCTATGTGGAAAAATATCATCCTAACCTGATCGGGAACCTGGCGCCCCTCGTGTCTCCCATGATTGCCGGAGCACGCATTGCCAGGCATCAGTACGGGCCGGACATCAAAGTAGTGTATATCGGTCCCGATATTTCCAAGAAGGATGAAGCGATGCAGTATGATGATGACCGCAAAGTTGACCTGGCCATCACATTCACCGAACTGCGGAGTCTTTTCAAATACTACAACATTGATGAGGCGAACCTGGAATTTTCAGATTTTGATCCTCCGCTGAGTTACAAAGGTGCTTTGTACCCGCTGACCAATGGGATTATTCAGGCGGCAGATATGGACGAAAACCTGGTGACTACCAATGTAGTGTCCATCGAGGGCAGAAAACCAATGCTGGAAGCGTTGGAGGAATTTGAGAACAACATTAAGTCCATTCACCGGCATGTGCATATCACATCCGGCAATTCACTGGCCGGCCCCGGCTTCTCAAAACAAAGCAACCGGCTGTTCAGTGAGCACCTTGTAATCCAATTTGCCAACAAACGCCTGCAGCGATTTTTCAGGGCTGAATGGTACGAACAGCTGCAAAAATCGCTGGAACTGGACTACAGCAGGACGTTTAAAAATGATGACCAGCGTTTGCCCGAGCCCCCTGAGGAGAAAATCAACGAGATCCTTACCATGCTTGAAAAATCAGGAAGTGATGCGTTGAACTGCTCGGAATGCGGGTACGCAACCTGCAGGGAATTTGCGATCGATATCGGAAAGGGACTTACCACTCCTGAAATGTGCGTCTCATACGCCCTGAAGAATAGTTCGGACAACATGGAATCCATCCGTCAGCTGAATGAAAAACTGGCCCATACCCGCAAAGTGTTAAAGGAAACGGAAGAAAATGCGCGCATACAGCGGGAAGCCGCCAGTCAGATGACAGAACTTACCGACACCATGCTGGAAAAATTAAGGGCCGGTGTTGTCTTTGTAGACAACAAGCTGAAGATACTCAAGGCCAATGTTACCTTTTCATCCATACTGGGGGAGGAGGCCGAAGAGATCAATTCCGTAATACCGGGACTGGTAAATGCTGATCTGAACAAACTTATACCCCCGAATTTCATCAACCTGTTTTCCTATGTGCTGAATGATAGCGAAAATATTGAGAACAGGGATATCAGTGTCGGAGAAAAGCTGTTGAATGTCTCTCTCTTCCCGATTGTTAAAGGCAAGGTGGTTGGGGGCATAATCCGCGATATGAGAGCCCCCGAAGTTCAGCGCACTGAGGTGATCAACCGGATCAACGACGTCATTGACCGAAATCTTGAAATGGTGCAGAAAATCGGATTTCTCCTGGGAGAAGGGGCTACTGATATTGAACGGATGTTGAATTCCATCATTGAATTCTATAAAGGAGAAAAAAAGAAATGACAAAGGGCTGATATGGAAGAGAATTTCTTTGTAGAAGTCGATTGCCAGCAGAAAAGCTATGAAGGTGAGCGGATTTGCGGTGATGTTTTCCTGTCGGGGAGAGTGAAAGAAGAGAACCGCATTGTCCTGGTCCTTTCCGATGGAATGGGACACGGCATTAAGGCCAACGTGCTGGCCACCCTTACGGCTACCATGGCCCTTAATTTTACCCGGGAGCATAAAGAGCCTGAGAAAACGGCCGAGATCATCATGAAAACCCTGCCGGAATGCAGTGAGCGGAAGATCAACTACTCCACTTTTACCATCATCGACATCGAATATGATGGAAAAACCACCCTGCTCGAATATGATAATCCGGCCGGCGTGATCATAAGGGACAGAAAAGTATTTCAGCCTGAAACGAAAACGATATCGCTTACCTGTGATTCCAACACCGGAAAAAAGATCAGGATCTGCAGCTTCATTCCGAAAAAAGGTGACCGGATCATCTTTTGTTCCGATGGCATAGCCCAGTCAGGCATGGGTACGCCACGCTTCCCCTTTGGCTGGGGTATCGATAATGTCGCCCGCCTGGCGGTGGATACGGTAAAGCAATTTCCGCAGATCTCTGCCCGCGAATTATCGGCCAAGATCCTTAACATGGCATACCGGAATGATGGTTTCCAGGCCCAGGATGATACAAGCTGCGGCATCGTATATTTCCGTGAACCACGACGCCTGCTGATCTGCACCGGGCCACCCTACAATACGGAGGATGACCCTTTACTGGCACAATCGGTAAAGGAGTTCACCGGAAAAAAGATCATCATGGGCGCTACCACCGGTGATATCATCTCGCGCGAACTGAACCTTAAAATCGAGGATGTATTCCGGTTTGAGGATCCCGAATTACCCCCGCTTAACTACATGGAGAATATAGACCTGTTCACCGAGGGCATCCTTACCCTGAACAAGGTGGAAAAGCTGCTGAAGGCCTATAATCCTAATTTTAAGCTCAGCCGTGGACCGGCTGATGAAATTGTTAAGCTGATCCTCGAAAGCGATGAGATTGATTTTATTATTGGTACCCGCATCAATATTGCCCATCAGGACCCGCACCTGCCGGTAGAGCTGGAAATAAGGCGCACGGTGGTAAACCGCATTGCGCGGCTGCTGGAGGAAAAACTGCTGAAGAAGGTGAAGGTGAGTTATATCTGATAGAACCAAGAACCAAGAACCAGGATAAAAGAAAGATTTTATTCCGGTCCGGCGAAATGCGACAACCGCTTTACGAAAACATCGAGATAGGTTTTGGAAATGGGAACGGTGACGCTGGCGGGGGATTCAAAACCAATGATCAATCCTTCCTTTTCCTTGCGGATAACCTTTACATTGTCGATGTTCACCATAAAGGAGCGGTGGCAGCGCACAAGTCCGGTACCAGGCATCTCCGTTTCAATGCGTTTCAGGGTATTCCTGATCATATACCGGGCCGGTTTCTGATCGGACAGATAATGAATAATGATATAGTTATCAGCAGCTTCGATATACAACAGGTCATCTTTCCTGATGGAAAATTTCAGGGTCCCTTTTTCATCCCGGAATGAGAACATGGATGGGGATGAAACCTCCCTTTTACCGGTAAGATCGGCTGAATCGCGTCCCGTGCCTTTACTTTCCATCTTTTCAAGGGTGGTATACTTGTCCTTGAATGACAAATAAAGCCAGGATATAATGTAGGGAAGCAGGATAATGTAAGCAGTAGTCCTGATCGTATTGCGAAAAAGGATCACAAAATTATCGCCGCCCTGTAGAAAATACCATTGTATCAGGCTGTAAACCAAGGCAAGTACCAGTATTTCACCCACGATCCAGGCAGCATATACAAGGTATTTCATGGGTTTTTTGCGTGTGAAAAGGTGCATCAGTATCCGGCTGATAACGATAACCAGCATGCCGATCAGAATGACAATGCTGGAGTAGGCAAATAATTGCACTTCACTGACATTAAACCATTTATCAGCGCCAAAAGGGGAATAAATATTGATAAATACCAGGGCAAATACAGCGGTAAACAGGATAAAGCTTACCGTGTTTTTTTTGTCGGTAAGATAATCCGGAATTTTCTTTTCCCAGGGCAGCATAACAGGTTTGGGTTATGAACAATAAAGGTAAACAATTTTGTTGTGGGGTGAAATTTTAAGACTTCCAAATAATATTTTTTACCCCGCATAATCAAATTTCACCCCACAGAGACTTCATTAATCCCATGCATACCCCATAAATACCATTCATTGGCCAATATGCCAGCCTTGCTGTTTCTTTGCATATACAGTCAAATCGTTATGAAATACAGTGAACAATACATACAGTTGAAGAATTTGTTTGACCTTGACAAGGAGGAGATAAACATACCGGGAAGCCTGACAAAGATCAGAAATTTCAATTTTCAGTCCCGGCCGCTTTCTGGTTCCGGTTTTAGTGGGATATGTGAAGACAGCAGAATTCCTGAAAACAACCATTTCCGTTATCCGGTTATTGTCCCTGAAGGAATAGACAGGAACGGCAATGTAATAATCTATCTGCATGGCCTGAACGAAAGAACATGGTACAAGCATCTCACGGGTGCAAGGTATCTGGCAGAAAAGACGGGCCATGCTGTCCTTATGTTTCCCCTGTCATTTCATATTAACCGGGGCCGGCCGGAATGGTCTGATGCCCGGAAAATGAATGGCTTGCTGGATATCAGAAAAAGAAATTATCCTGGCATCCGGGAGGCTTCCATTGTCAACCTGGCATTGAGTGACCGGCTGACCCGTAATCCGCAACGGTTTTTCCTGTCGGGATTGCAGAGTGCCGTCGACCTGATCAGCCTGCTGGAGCAAATACAAAAGGGTGATCATCCGGCGTTCATGCCGGGAACAAAGACTGACTTCTTTGCCTATTCAATAAGCTGTATGCTGATGCAATCATTAATGGTCAGTAAGGTCAGCGACCTGTTGAGCCGGTCGAGGATAGTTTTTTTTGCCGGAGGTTCACTGTTCAGCCATATGCAGGGTATATCGAAGTTCATCATGGACAGCGTCGCTTTTAATGCTGTCAGTAAATATTATAGGGATGTTGCCGCTAATGTACCCGAATCTTCTGGTGATGAGGAATTTCAAACTGTCATGATGGAAAATCATTTCGGAATGGCCTTCAGGACAATCCTCTCTCCTGACCTGTTAACAAAGGAAAGGGAGAAGCAGATGGCGGACTTCCATAACAATCTGATGGTGATTGCTTTGCGTGATGACAGGATCATACCGGTGGAGGGAATCCGGCTGGCAACGGGAGAAAGGTTTTCCCGATCAAGGCAGTTTAAAGTACTTCATTTCCCATACTCCTACAGTCATGAAAACCCTTTCCCTGTAATGGTCAATAAAATTGAAGAGCAGGTGGAGCAGGCCTTCCGTCTGGTCTATGATATAGCCTCACATTTTATCAACGGGGGAAAATCCCTGGTTACATTACCCGTAACGGATAGCCAGCGATGGCCGTTGGGAGGAAGTGACGAGTAACAAGGGACAAGAGACAAGGGACAAGTGGGAGAAAGAGGGAGATGGGGAGAGGGAGAGAGGGAGAGACTAAGAGATTAAGAGATTAAGAGACTATTAATCAACCAATCAATAGATCCATAAATTGCGCTGGCGCAAACTTTCGTATGCGCCAGACTTTAAAAAACTGTGTGAATTGGACCGCGCAGTGAAGCGGGGTGTCCGATAATTATCGGAGATCTTTTTTTACCTCTATCAATTCCTTGCACTTTTCGTATTGCTCTGTCTTTTCAAAGTGCGTAAGCAATTGAGAAAAGAAATCCTGGCTTTCAAAGAAAGGATGCCTTGCATTAAAAGGGATCTTGCCGGTAACCGTGAGTTCAAATACATATTCCGGATCCTGCTTTGTATCAACTTCATCCAGGGATGCCGCATCGTTCAGCAGTTCGGAATGTCTGTATTTATTCAGGAACTGAAGCAGGGTAAGCTGCAGATTGGTATAATCAGTATTCTCGGCCAGCAGGTTTTTGTTTTCTTCATAATACTTCTCGTAGGCTGCCATTTGATTTGTTGACTCGGGATGGTTGGAAAGATCGCGGATAATGTTCTCATTCTGGTTGATTATCACCAGGTTATGTTTTACCTGGTTTTTCAACGACTCGATCATGTTTTCAATTATCTTTTTCATGGCGAAATGTGAAAGTGAAAATCCTGATCAAATGTATAGGAAAATTTATTCCGCCAATTTTATTTTTGATCAAACCCTGAAAAGTATTCACAAGTAATACTATATTGGTGATTGGTTGCCCTAAGCAATGCATAAAACCATCGTTTCAGGTATATAACCGGTTGACCGGTATTGACAAACGGGTTCAAATTGAAGGTGAAAATGTGGTATTTTTCTATTTTATTTTATATTTGTACGCCTGAAAACGGAAAAAATGCGGTTGTTAATACTCTGAATCGCCCACGAGAAGGGCAACAGAGATGAATAATCAGGTTCTTTAATTAAACTGTATTGCCGATGAAAATTCTAGTTTGTATCAGTAGCGTGCCTGACACCACTACCAAAGTGAAGTTTGTTGACGAAAATAAGAAGTTTGATGCCACCGGTGTACAATGGGTGATTAATCCATGGGACGAATTAGCCCTTACCCGTGCACTTGAGCTGAAGGACACCTCAGCCGGTGTTATTACAAACGTTACGGTGGCGCATGCCGGACCGGCAACTGCAGAACCAACCATAAGAAAAGCCCTGGCCATCGGAGCTGATGAAGCTATAAGGGTGAATATAGAACCGGCTGACGCCTATTCTGTTGCCTCCTGTCTGGCTGATTCCATAAAAACAGAAGCCTTCGACATGATTCTGTGCGGGATTGAATCCAGTGATTTTAACGGATCAACCGTGGGCGGCATGGTGGCAGAATGCCTGAATTATCCTTCTGTTTCAGCCGTATCACAGATCCATATGGAAAACGGGCAACCGGTTATTACCCGTGAGATTGACGGAGGGAAGGAAGTCCTTACGGTACCTGTACCTTTTGTCGCCATTGTCCAGAAAGGCATTGCTAAGGAACCCCGCATTGCCTCCATGCGTGGTATCATGACGGCCCGTACCAAAGCCATAAAAGTCATTGAACAGGCACCGGTTGTACCCCTGACCCGGATTATCCAGTATGAATTGCCCGCAAAGCGTGCAGCCTGCATATTTATCGATCCGGAAAACCCCAAACAGCTTATCGAATTACTTCAAAACGATGCCAAGGTTATTTAATATTATCTGTACATTTTAGTTGTTAAACAAAACCTAAAGAAAACATTATGTCTGTATTAGTATATACCGAGAACTGGGATGGAAAATTCAAAAAATTGTCCTTCGAGTTGGTTTCATACGCGGCAAAAGTTGCGGAAATGCTCAACACTTCGGCTACGGCATTGTCCATTGGAAAGGTCGAAACCAGCGAGTTGGAAAAGCTTGGAAAATACGGAGCAAAAAAAATTCTGAGGCTTGAACATGATAGTTTGCAAGCGCTGGATAATCAGGCATATACGAAAGCTATTGTGGATATTGTTCAGCAAACGGGGGCAAAGGTCATTATCCTGTCCAATAACAATACCGGGAAAGCGCTGGCCCCCAGGCTGTCAGTAAAGCTGAAAGCAGGCATTGGTTCCGGCGTCAGCAAATTGCCCCTCAGCCTCAATCCTTTTGTAGTCTATAAAAGGGTGTATTCCGGAAATGCTTTTGCACATCTTTCCATCGAAACAGATATCAAGATCATCACCCTGGCCCAAAATTCATTCGAACTTATTGATATTTCCGGTACAGCTGCCATTGAGAATGTTTCCCTGCAGCTGGATGGCAGTCTTGTCAAAACACAGATAAAGGAAGTGCAGAAACAAACCGGTAAAATCCTGTTGACCGACGCTGAAATTGTGGTTTCCGGCGGCAGGGGAATGAAATCTCCAGATAACTGGGGCCCGCTGGTTGAACTGGCCGGGCTGCTGGGTGCAGCAACCGCATGCTCACGTCCGGTTTCCGACGAAGGATGGAGATCGCATGAGGAGCATACCGGACAAACAGGAAAGATCATCGCTCCCAATCTTTACATGGCTATCGGCATATCAGGGGCCACCCAGCATCTGGCCGGGGTGAGCTCATCCAGATATATCATTGCCGTTAATACCGACAAGGATGCGCCGATATTCGAGGCAGCCCAGTACGGCATCGTTGGGGATGCCATGAAGGTGCTTCCCAAACTGGTAGAGGCAGTGAAGGAAATGAAATCCAAATAGGGACTCATAGCTTTCGGTTTATAGCATGCTCCCGTTAAACCCAACTCCCAACCCCCAATCTACTAACTTCTAACTTCTAACTTCTAATTTGCATATGACCCGACAAGTAATATTTGCATTCGTGGTGCTGATAACCCTTGGGATCTTTGCATGGACGATCATGCGGATCATCCGGTATTTCAGGCTCACAAAGCCGGCTTTCCCGGTAAGGGATTTTGGCCGTCGGTTCAGGGTTATGCTCGATGTCGCTTTTGGCCAGACCAAGATATTCCGCAGCCCTGTTATAGGTTTCTTCCATGCCCTGGTTTTCTGGGGTTTTTGTATTATCCTGCTGGGGAGCATCGAGATGGTAATCGACGGCCTGTTTGGAACCGACAAGGCATTGAAGGTACTGGGTGTATTGCACGATATCATCATGGCCTCAGGGGATATTTTTGCCTTGCTGGTGGCCCTGTCGATCATCATCTTTCTGAGCCGCAGGCTGTTTTTGCACATAAAGCGTTTTCAGGGTATCGAGATGAAACATAAGAACCATGTGGATGCCATCATTGCCCTCAGCCTTATTCTTTTGCTCATGATTTCGCTGCTCGGGATGAACGCGGCCTATGTTGCCGGTCACAGGCTTTCGGGCAACGTGATCCATGGCGTTTATCCTGTAGGCGTTGTGTTGTCGCATTTTTTTACCGGCATGGTCCCCTACCATATTCATATGGTATATGAGGGTTGCTGGTGGACCCACATAATATTGATTTTTGTATTCGCAAACATTCTCCCTTACTCCAAACATTTCCATGTTTTCATGTCCGTTCCCAATGTCTTTCTTTCGCGGCTTGATCCGCTTGGCAAGTTGCCCAATATGGACCATGTTACAAAGGAGGTGAAACTGATGCTTAATCCGGATACCGCTTTTGCGGCTCCGGCTACAGAAACACCTGTTGAGCGGTTTGGCATTAAAGATGTTGAGGATGTCACCTGGAAAAATTATTTCGATTCTCTGTCCTGCACGCAATGCGGCAGATGTACCTCCGTATGCCCGGCCAACCTTACCGGCAAAAAACTGTCACCCCGGAAAATCATCATGGATGTAAGGGCCAGGATGAAAGAAAAAGGGCCGGGACTTGTCAGCCAGGGGAAGGAGTACACCGATAATAAATCACTGGTTCGCGATTATATTACCGAAGAGGAATTATGGGCTTGTACAACCTGCAATGCCTGTGCAAAAGAATGCCCGATCAATATCAACCATCCGACGCTGATTGTGGATATGCGTCGCTACCTTGTGATGGAGGAGGGATCAGCACCGGGCGAGATAAAAGCAGTCTTCAGCACCATAGAGAATAATGGTGCTCCCTGGCAATATTCTCCTGAAGACAGGATGCTCTGGGCCAAAGACCTGGAAATGAAAGTTCATTTATCGTAACATGCTTATTTGCTGAATATGGAAACAAGAAAAGTCAATGTACCGGTAATGGCTGAACTATTTGCCCGGGGAGAGAAACCAGCATACCTGTTCTGGGTGGGATGTGCCGGAGCTTTTGATGACCGGTACAAAAAAGTGGTGAGGGCATTTGTGAAGATCCTGACCCATCTTGGTGTTGGTTATGCGGTGCTGGGCAAAGAAGAATCCTGCACAGGTGATCCTGCGCGGCGTGCCGGCAATGAAATGCTGTATCAGATGCAGGCCCTTCAGAATATTGCCCTTTTCACAACCTATGAAGTAAAGAAGATCATTACCATTTGCCCCCATTGCTACAATATCTTCAAAAACGAATATCCTGATCTGGGAGGGAACTATGAAGTGATCCATTACCTTCAGTTTCTGAACGGTCAAATGGATGAAGGGAAACTTAAGCTGAATGACAAAACCCTGAAAAATATCCGCATCACCTATCATGATCCATGTTATCTCGGGAGGGCAAACAACATTTACCATGAACCCAGGAAAGTGCTGAGATCACTTACCGGCAACCTGGTGGAAATGCACCGTAATAAAAGCTTTGCTTTGTGCTGCGGTGCCGGTGGGGCCCAGATGTTCAAGGAGGCTGAAAAAGGTGACAAGGAAGTATTTATGGAACGTACTGAAGATGCCCTGAAAACCGGGGCGGAGATCATTGCAACGGCCTGTCCTTTTTGCATGACCATGATGACGGACGGATTAAAATATAAAAACAAGGAAAACGAAATAAAAAATTATGACATTGCAGAATTGATTGCCATGAACCTGGATTTGTGAAACACCTGTAGAGAAGAGATTTATAGAGTTTCTCAGAAAATGATGTTATCATTACATTAACAACCCAACAACAATAAAATGGAAAACAGAAAAGTATTGAAAAGCGGTGAATTTCTGGTCAGTGAGATCGAAGCCAATGATATTTTTATACCCGAGGAGTTCAACGAGGAGCAGTTAATGATAGCCCAGACATGCCGTGATTTCCTTAACGCGGAAGTTATTCCGAATATTGACAAGACAGAAAAGCAGGACCGTGAGCTGATGAAGAGCCTGTTAAAGAAATCAGGTGAACTTGGATTGATGGGTATTTCTGTTCCCGAGGAGTTCGGCGGATTTGGCCAGTCATTTGTTACGCAGATGCTTGCCGCGGAAACAATCGGGGCAGGATATTCCTTTTCAGTGGCTTTCATGGCCCATTGCGGCATCGGCACCCTACCCATCATGTATTATGGAAGTTATGATCAGCGCCAGCAGTATGTAACCAGGCTGGTAACCGGTGAGCTGTTGGGCGCTTATTGCCTTACCGAGCCCGGTGCCGGCAGTGATGCCAATTCAGGCAAAACCAATGCCAGGCTTTCGGAAGACGGCAGGCATTATGTCCTTAACGGCCAGAAAATGTGGATCACCAATGCCGGTTTTGCCGATGTGCAGACCGTATTTGCCAAAATAGGCAATGACAGGGTGCTGAGTGCTTTTATCGTCGAAAAGGAATTTCCGGGTGTGGTCGTTGGACCCGATGAGCATAAAATGGGAATTAAAGGATCATCCACAGCCCAGATCTATTATAATGACGTGAAAGTCCCGGTTGAAAATCTACTGGGCAAGCCGGGAGAAGGATTCAGGATTGCTCTGAGCATCCTGCACATGGGCCGTATCAAACTGGGGGCTAATGTGCTGGGAGCTGCCAAAAAAGCCATTGACCATTCTGTGCAGTATGCCAATGAAAGAAAACAGTTCGGCATGCTGATCTCTGCCTTTGGCGCTATAAAACACAAACTTGCCGGACAGGTGATCCGGGTTTTTGCATTAGAGTCAGCCATATACAGGGTGAGCAAGGATATTGATGACCTGATTGAAAAGTATAAGTCAGAAGGATGCGACAAGGGCAGGGCCAGCATCGATGGCATCAGCCATTATGCCGTGGAAGCTGCCATACTGAAAGTTTACGGATCAGAGATGCTTGATTTTGTTATAGATGAGGCCGTCCAGATCCACGGTGGCATGGGCTATTCAGCTGAAATGGCCGTGGAAAAGGGATACCGTGATTCAAGGATCAACCGTATTTTTGAGGGTACCAACGAGATCAACCGGTTGCTGGTTGTTGATACGGCCATGAAAAGGGCCATGAAAGGCGATTTTGACCTGTTCGGGGAAGCCGAAAAAATTTACGGGGAACTGGACAGATTAGCAGCAGCAAAAGATTCGGGATCTGCGGATTATTACAGTGAAAAGCTGAATGCAATAAAGAACTTCAAGAAAATTGCCCTGATCGCTATTCACGGTGCATCGAAACAATTTGACAAAAAGCTGGTGCAGGAACAGGAAGTGCTGTTCAATATCTCGGACATCATTTCTGAGATCTATATTGCGGAATCACTGGCATTGCGCGTAAAGAAACTCGAATCAATGAAAGGGGCCACCGCCGTATCGCTGTACAAAGACATGCTGGATGTAGTTGTATATGATGCCGCAGGGATAGTTGCCAAAAACGCTTATGATGCCATATATTCCTTTGCCGCACCCGAAGATTCAGCGAAGCTGACTAAGGCCATTGACATCCTTGCCGCTGTAAAGGGCGTGAATGTGAAAGAAGCCAGAAGGAGGATTGCAGATAAGCTGATTTCCGATAATGCCTATAAATTTTAAGATGCCTCTCCCCCTGCCCCCTCTCCAAAGGAGAGGGGGATTGCCAGGCTTATGTCAGGGGTGCTTTAGTGTGTATGTTAACAAAAAACCCGGTGAAAGATCCCCGGGTTTTGTATTCATCTGCGTAATCTGCGCAATCCGCTTAATCTGCGGTTCTGACCTTATGCCTGAGCAGTCGGCCCTCCGAAGTTCATCGGTATCATTGCCCCACCGGCGCCTTCAACCTGTTTGATGCTGCCATGTGTGGCTTCGAATTTGGCGATATTATCCTTCAATGCCATCAGAAACCGCTTGGCATGTTCCGGGGTGAGGATGATCCTTGATTTAACTTCAGCTTTGGGTATTCCCGGCATTACCCTGACAAAGTCGATCACGAATTCTGATGAAGAATGCGTAATGACAGCCAGGTTGGAATAGACACCTTGTGCAACTTCTTCCTTCAGCTCAATACTGATCTGATTGACATTTTTCTTTTCTTCCATATGGATGGTTTTAACGCTCTTTTACTACTTCGGCGTCAGTCCTTTTCTCCTCCGTTATCTTTTCAAATTCTTCTTTTGAACCGACAATCAGGTTGTTGTACCTGCGGCTGCCTGTACCGGCAGGGATCAGATGGCCAACAATGACATTTTCTTTCAGTCCTTCAAGGTAATCCACTTTGCCAAAAATGGCAGCTTCATTCAGTACTTTTGTGGTTTCCTGGAAGGAAGCCGCAGACATGAAGCTCTGAGTCTGCAATGCAGCCCTGGTAATACCCTGCAGAATTTGTTGTGATGTGGCAGGAATGGCATCCCGCGATTTTACCGGCTTAAGGTCCTTGCGTTTCAGCAGCGAATTCTCATCACGCAGCTTGCGCGCCGTAATGATCATACCGGGTTTCAGCGAAGTGGAATCACCCCCTTCTTCAATAACCTTCTTCCCGTATATCCAGTCGTTTTCTTCCATAAATTCCCATTTATCAACTACTTGCCTTTCAAGGAATTTAGTGTCGCCCGGATCAATGATCTCAACCTTGCGCATCATTTGCCTTACAATGACCTCAAAATGTTTATCGTTGATCTTGACACCCTGAAGCCTGTATACTTCCTGGATCTCGTTGACGATGTATTCCTGTACTTTCGTAGGTCCCTTGATGGCCAGGATGTCTGAAGGTGTTGTTGCACCGTCTGACAAGGGAACACCGGCTTTGACATAGTCGTTTTCCTGGACCAGGATCTGTTTGGAAAGTGGTACCAGGTATTTTTTCTGCTGACCTGATTTGGAACTGATGGTGATTTCGCGGTTGCCTCTTTTGATCTTGCCGAAAGATACTTCTCCGTCAATTTCAGAAACAACAGCAGGATTGGAAGGATTCCTGGCTTCGAAAAGTTCGGTTACACGCGGTAATCCACCGGTGATATCACCAGACTTGCCAACAGCCCTGGGGATTTTTATCAGGATATCCCCTGCATTCACTTTATCGCCATCATTCACCGTAAGATGTGAACTTACGGGCAGATTATACATTTTAAGTGCCTGGTCATTCTTATCAACGATGTTGATGGTAGGATTCTTTGACCGGTCACGGCTTTCAATGATAACCTTTTCGCGGTATCCGGTAACTTCATCTGATTCTTCCTTGAAGGTCAGTCCTTCGATAACATTTTCAAAGGAAACGAAACCGGCTGCCTCGGAAATGATCACGGCGTTATAAGGATCCCATTCGCAGACCAGGCTGCCTTTTTTAACATCGGCGCCATTCTTGACATACAATTTGGCTCCGTATGGTATATTATTGGTTGTCAGCGCAATACCTGTTTTCTTATCAACAATTCTTAATTCAGCAAGACGTCCGATTACAATGTCGAACTTTTTGCCGTTCTCGTCCTTGCGTTCGACAACACGAAGTTCTTCAATTTCAGCAATACCATTGTATTTTGCCACGATGCTTGATTCGGTGGTAATGTTCACCGCAGTACCGCCCACGTGGAAAGTACGCAGGGTAAGCTGTGTACCGGGTTCCCCAATGGACTGGGCAGCAATCACACCCACTGCCTCGCCATTCTGAACCATCCTGCTGGTGGCAAGATTCCGGCCATAGCATTTAGCACATACGCCTTTACGCGATTCACAGGTCAGCACGGACCTGATTTCCACCTGTTCAATAGGAGACTCATCGATTGTTTTGGCTATTTCTTCCGTTATTTCTTCTCCTGAAGTAACAACCAGTTCACCGGTAAGGGGGTGGTAAACATCATGAACGGCAGTACGTCCGAGGATCCTCTCATACAGTGACTCAACAACTTCTTCATTATTCTTGATGGCAATAGCAATAAGTCCTCTCAGTGTACCACAATCCTCTTCCGAAATGATGACATCCTGTGAAACGTCAACCAGACGACGCGTAAGATAACCTGCGTCTGCTGTTTTCAGTGCCGTATCAGCAAGACCTTTACGGGCACCGTGTGTGGATATGAAGTATTCCAAAACCGAAAGCCCTTCCTTAAAGTTTGAAAGGATCGGGTTTTCAATGATCTCTGAGCCTGTTGATCCTGATTTCTGAGGCTTGGCCATAAGTCCCCTCATACCGGACAACTGGCGGATCTGTTCCTTTGAACCCCTTGCCCCTGAATCCAGCATCATGTAAACCGGGTTGAATCCCTGTTTGTCAGATGATAATTGTTTCATCAGGGTCTGTGTCAGCTTGGCATTGGTATGGGTCCAGATATCAATGATCTGATTATACCTTTCATTATTGGTGATATAACCCATATTATAATTATTCATCACCTCATCAACCTGCTGATAGCCTTCATCCATCAGAGCTTCCTTCTCCGTAGGGATGATCACGTCGTCAAGGTTAAACGAAAGTCCTCCGCTGAAAGCATTTTTAAATCCAAGGTCTTTAATGTCGTCAAGGAATTTTGACGTCTTTGCCGTACCTGTCTTTTTCAGCACGTTGCTTATGATCTCGCGCAGTGACTTTCGGGTAAGAAGTTCATTTAAGAACCCTGCTTCTTTCGGTACTACCTCGTTGAATAATACCCGGCCGACCGTAGTCTCGATAATCTTACGGACCGGCTTGCCATCGGACATATCTTCTACCCTGACCTTGATAACGGCATGCAGGTCAGCTTTCTTCTCGTTGTATGCAATAATAACTTCCTCGGGAGAATAGAAAGTACGGCCTTCACCTTTAATGGGATGATCCGGTGTGTTCTTGCCGGATTTGGTCATATAATAAAGTCCGAGAACCATGTCCTGTGATGGCACAGAGATTGGTGCACCGTTAGCCGGGTTGAGGATATTATGCGATGCCAGCATCAGGATCTGGGCTTCAAGGATGGCTGCGTTGCCCAGCGGGAGATGAACGGCCATCTGGTCACCGTCGAAGTCAGCATTGAATGCCGTACAGACCAGGGGATGCAATTGGATCGCTTTCCCTTCAATAAGTTTTGGCTGAAAGGCCTGAATACCAAGCCTGTGCAGCGTAGGAGCCCTGTTTAGAAGAACCGGGTGGCCCTTCAGTACGTTTTCAAGGATATCCCAGACGACAGGGTCTTTTCTGTCAACGATCTTCTTGGCTGATTTAACGGTCTTTACAATACCCCTCTCAATAAGTTTGCGGATGATAAAAGGTTTGTAAAGCTCGGCAGCCATTTCTTTCGGTAGTCCGGTTTCGTGAAGCTGAAGTTCGGGACCGACAACGATCACCGAACGTGCTGAATAGTCAACACGTTTGCCCAGCAGGTTCTGACGGAAACGTCCCTGTTTTCCTTTCAGACTGTCACTGAGGGATTTCAGAGGCCGGTTGGCATCTGTTTTAACGGCATTGGATTTCCTTGAGTTATCGAAGAGGGAGTCAACGGCTTCCTGCAGCATTCTTTTCTCATTTCTCAGGATGACTTCGGGAGCCTTTATCTCGATAAGCCTTTTCAACCGGTTGTTTCGGATAATAACCCTGCGGTAAAGGTCATTCAGGTCGGAAGTGGCAAATCTTCCACCGTCCAGCGGAACCAACGGTCTCAGTTCGGGGGGTATTACCGGAACTACTTTGATGATCATCCATTCACAACGGTTAACACCTTTTGATGCCCGGAAGGCTTCCACCACCTGCAACCTCTTTAAAGCTTCATTTTTACGCTGCTGTGATGTTTCCGTATTGGCCTTGTGTCTCAGTTCATAAGAGAGACCGTCAAGATCAAGCCTTTCCAGTAACTGATGTAATGATTCGGCGCCCATGTTGGCGATGAACTTATCGGGGTGGCCGTCATCGAGCAGCTGATTTTCTTTAGGAAGGGAATCCAGTATGTCAAGATATTCTTCTTCTGTTAGGAAATCGAGGTATTGTACCCCATCTGCGGCTTTTACGCCGGGGTTGATCACCACATACCGCTCGTAATAGATTATCGAATCAAGTTTTTTGGAAGGTAATCCGAGCAAATAACCTATTTTATTGGGCAATGTACGGAAATACCAGATATGGGCTACGGGAACCACCAGTGATATATGCCCCATACGTTCGCGGCGGACCTTTTTTTCGGTCACTTCAACACCGCAACGGTCGCAAACGATGCCTTTATAACGGATGCGTTTATACTTTCCGCAATGACATTCATAATCCTTCACAGGTCCGAAAATTCTTTCACAGAACAATCCGTCACGTTCCGGTTTATAGGTACGGTAATTGATTGTTTCAGGCTTCAGCACTTCACCGCTGGAACGTTCCAGTATTTCTTCAGGTGAAGCAAGACTGATAGCGATCTTGGTGAAATTGGCCTTGGCTTTGTTGTCCCTTCTGAATGACATATAGTGTATTTTTATTTTATCGGATTATAAACTATGTAAAGCATTTTGGTATTATACCAGGTTAATACTTAAACCAAGTCCCCTGAGCTCATGCAGCAATACATTCAGGGATTCGGGAATACCTGCCGGAGGCAGGGGCTCTCCCTTGACGATCGATTCATATGCCTTGGCCCTGCCAACGACATCGTCTGATTTGATGGTCAGTATCTCCTGCAATATGTGGGCGGCTCCGAATGCTTCCAGCGCCCAGACTTCCATTTCACCGAAACGCTGACCGCCGAACTGGGCTTTACCTCCCAGCGGTTGTTGTGTAATCAGTGAATAGGGTCCGATGGAACGGGCATGCATTTTATCATCAACCATGTGACCCAGTTTCAGCATATAGATAACTCCCACCGTGGCGGGTTGGTCAAAGCGGTCACCGGTTCCTCCGTCATACAGAAAGGTTTTACCATATTTCGGCAATCCGGCCTTATCGGTATATTCGGTAATCTGGTTAATGGTAGCGCCATCGAAAATGGGAGTGGCAAATTTCACGCCCAGTTTCAATGCTGCCCAGCCCAGCACAGTCTCATAGATTTGCCCGAGGTTCATACGCGAGGGAACGCCAAGCGGATTGAGCACAATGTCAACCGGTGTGCCGTCCTCAAGAAAGGGCATATCCTCAAAGCGGACAATCCTGGAAATAATGCCTTTGTTCCCATGCCGGCCCGCCATTTTATCGCCCACCCTGATCTTACGTTTCTGGGCTACATATACCTTAGCCAGCTGAACAATTCCTGCAGGCAGCTCATCTCCTATCGTAATGCTGTATTTCTTGCGTTTATATATGGCATCAACTTCTTTATATTTGATGATATAATTATGGATCAGCATCTTGATCTGATCATTCTTTTCTTTATCCGTGGTCCATTTATTCGGATTGATCTGCATATAGTCTATATCCTGCAGTAATTTCTGGGTGAATTTGGCACCCTTGGCGATGACATCCACATTGTAATAATCTTTTACACCCTGTGATGTCTTGCCGTTGACCAGAATAAAGATCTTATCAATGAGTTTTGCTTTCAGCTCATTGGTATTCCTCTCAAATTCCTCTTCAATCTTGTCAAGGATAGGCTTTGTTGAGGATTTCAGCTTCTTGTCCTTGATGGACCGGGAAAAGAGTTTCTTATCGATTACCACGCCCTGCAGTGAAGGGGGTGCCTTGAGGGAAGCATCTTTCACATCGCCGGCCTTATCTCCGAAAATGGCGCGGAGCAATTTCTCCTCGGGAGAGGGATCTGATTCACCTTTAGGGGTTATCTTACCGATGAGAATATCTCCCGGGTTCACCTCGGCGCCGATCCTTATCAATCCGTTTTCATCCAGGTTCCTTGTAGCTTCTTCGCTGACATTGGGAATGTCGGCGGTCAGTTCTTCAAGACCCCGTTTGGTATCGCGGACTTCAAGCATGTATTCATCAATGTGTATGGAAGTAAACAGGTCTTCCCTTACAACCCTTTCGGAGATAACGATAGCATCCTCAAAATTGTATCCTTTCCAGGGCATAAAGGCTACCATCAGGTTGCGGCCTAGTGCCAGTTCACCACCACGTGTGGAATAACCTTCGGTGAGGATCTGTCCTTTGGTTACCTTTTCCCCTTTTCTAACAATGGGTTTCAGGTTAATGCAGGTATTCTGGTTGGTTTTCCTGTATTTCTGAAGTTTATACCGTTTGATGTCGCCTTCAAAGCTCACGAATTTTTCCTCTTCTGACATGGCATAGCGGACAACAATTTCGTTTGCGTCAACATATTCGATGACGCCGTCATTTTCAGCGATCACCAGGAACCGGGAATCACTTACCACGCCTTGTTCAATACCCGTTCCGACGACTGGTGCTTCCGGGAAAACGAGGGGTACGGCCTGCCTCATCATATTCGACCCCATGAGTGCACGGTTGGCATCGTCATGTTCGAGGAAAGGTATCAATGAGGCGGCAATGGAAGATATCTGGTTTGGGGCAACGTCCATCAGGTCAATTTCCTGTGCATCAGCCACCGGAAAATCACCATTATAGCGCGCCTTAATTTTGGGATTAACAAAATTTCCTTTGTTGTCGATGGGGGCATTGGCCTGTGCAATGACTTTGGATTCTTCTTCTTCAGCGCTCAGCCAAACAATGCCCTTGTTGGACAGGTCAACTTTGCCATTCTCAACGGTACGGTAAGGCGTTTCAATAAAGCCCAGTTCGTTGATCTTGGCGTAAACGCAAAGGGAAGATATCAGTCCGATGTTAGGACCTTCAGGGGTCTCAATGGGGCAAAGCCTTCCATAGTGTGTATAATGCACATCACGCACCTCGAAGCCGGCTCTTTCTCTTGAAAGGCCTCCGGGTCCCAGTGCTGACATCCTGCGCTTATGGGTAATTTCAGCCAGCGGATTGGTCTGATCCATAAACTGTGAAAGCTGGTTGGTGCCAAAGAATGAATTGATAACCGATGACAGGGTTTTGGAATTGACCAGGTCAATGGGTGTAAATACTTCATTGTCGCGTACGTTCATCCTTTCACGGATGGTTCTCGACATCCTGGCAAGGCCAACACCGAATTGTGTGGCAAGCTGTTCGCCCACGGTCCTGACACGGCGGTTGCTCAGGTGATCGATATCATCAACATCCGTTTTGGAGTTGATCAGTTCGATCAGGTATTTTATGATCTTGATAATATCCTCCCTGGTCAGCACCTTGGTATCCATAGGTGTTTCCAGTCCGAGTTTGCGGTTGATCCTGTAGCGTCCTACCTCACCCAGGTCATACCTTTTATCGGAGAAGAAAAGTTTATCGATCACATCCCGTGCGGTAGCTTCGTCAGGCGGTTCAGAATTACGAAGCTGGCGATATATGTGAAGGACGGCTTCTTTTTCTGAATTACACGGGTCTTTCTGCAATGTATTATAAATGATCTCAAAATCCGACAGGTTTTGTCCTTCCTTATGCAGGAGGATGGTTTTGACGCCTGAGTCCACAATAGCGTCAATGTGTTCTTCCTGCAGCAGGGTTTCCCGGTCGATGATGATCTCATTTCGTTCGATGGATACAACTTCTCCGGTATCTTCATCCACAAAATCTTCTACCCATGATTTCAGCACACGGGCGGCCAGTTTGCGTCCGACCAGTTTCTTGAGGGCTGTCTTTGAAACCTTAATTTCATCAGCCAGGTCAAAGATCTCCAGGATCTCTTTGTCGCTTTCATACCCGATAGCCCTGAACAAGGTTGTCACGGGCAGCTTTTTCTTACGGTCGATATAAGCATACATAATATTGTTTATATCGGTCGCAAATTCTATCCATGAGCCTTTAAAGGGAATAATTCGGGCAGAATATAATTTTGTGCCGTTAGCATGGACGCTCTGTCCGAAGAAAACGCCGGGAGAACGGTGCAGCTGCGACACAACAACACGTTCTGCGCCGTTGATCACAAACAGTCCTCTGTCAGTCATGTAAGGGATGGTCCCCAGGTATACATCCTGGATCACGGTATCAAAATCCTCATGTTCGGGATCGGTGCAATACAGTTTAAGTTTTGCCTTAAGCGGCACGCTGTAAGTCAATCCCCGTTCGATACATTCATCGATGGAATAGCGGGGAGGGTCAACAAAATAATCCAGAAATTCAAGGACAAAATTGTTTCGCGTATCGGTAATCGGAAAATTCTCCTGAAATACCTTAAACAGCCCCTCATTTTTCCTGTTTTCCGGTGTGGTCTCGAGCTGAAAGAAATCCCTGAAGGATTTTAGCTGGACATCGAGAAAGTCAGGGTAGGATAACTGGTTTTTGGTACGCACGAAATTAATTCGCTCGGATGTATGTTTCGACATTACAGTAGTTTATAAATGTTGAACAGCTTGTTATAACAAATGACAAAAAGGTTTAATCCCGATAGGTCGGGATTAAACCTGTAAATTCCATTCCGGGGCGCACTTATTTAAGCTCAACGTCGGCTCCGGCTTCAGCTAATTGACCTTTAATACCTTCAGCTTCTTCTTTGGATAAGTTTTCTTTAATCGCTACAGGTGCCTTGTCAACAAGGTCTTTTGCTTCTTTCAGTCCCAGACCGGTGATATCTTTAACCAGTTTCACGATCTGAAGCTTAGCTCCACCCGGGTGATTCATTAATACGGTGAAAGTGGATTTCTCTTCTGCTTTACCGGCTTCACCGGCGCCGCCGGCAGCTGGACCTGCTACTGCTACAGCAGCTGCTGCGGGTTCGATACCGTATTCTTCTTTGAGTATTTTTGCTAATTCGTTAACTTCTTTAACAGTTAAGTTTACCAATTGTTCAGCAAATGTTTTTAGATCTGCCATGTTTATTGTATTTAATCGGTTATAAATAATTATTCTTTTTCTGATAATGTTTTTACAATACCAGCCAGTTTATTGCTCCCTGACTGTAAAGCCGAAAGGACGTTCCGCGCAGGTGACTGCAACAACAGGATGAGGTCACCCAGCAATTCTTCCTTAGACTTGATGCTTGACAATGCATCTAACTGATCATCGCCAATGTAGATCGACTCCTCAACATATGCAGCTTTAAGGATCGGTTTTTCGCTTGTTTTTCGGAACTCTTTGATGAGTTTGGCCGGTATGCTTGCCGCTTCGGTAAACATAATGGATGTTGAATTGTTCAACAGGCTATATAATTCCTCAAACTTGCCTTCAAACTTTTCCAAAGCCTTTCTGAGCAGGGTATTCTTTACGACTACCAGTTGAATCTCTTTTTCAAAACATGCCCTTCTGAGTTTGCTTGTTGATTCTGCATTCAGACTTGATATATCAGTAAGGTAGAAATGTTTTGAATTTCCAATCGATTCCTTCAGGCTGTCGATGATGGTGTTTTTATCTTCCCTTTTCATATTACTTTAAGGTCTTAAACAATTATTCGTCGAATGCTTTAGCATCGACTCTAATACCCGGGCTCATGGTACTTGATAAAGAAATGCTGCGGAAGTAAGCTCCTTTTGCCGATGCTGGTTTAAGTTTCCACAGCATGCGAATAAACTCACGGGCGTTATCTGCGATCTTATCAGCCGTGAAAGATGCTTTTCCGATAGAAGTATGAACAATACCGGCCTTATCAACTTTAAAATCGATCTTGCCTTGTTTCACTTCCTTTACAGCTTTTCCTAATTCCGTGGTAACCGTTCCGCTTTTCGGATTAGGCATGAGTCCCCTGGGTCCTAAAATTTTCCCCAGTTTTCCGACTTTGCCCATTACGGCAGGCATGGTGATAATCACGTCCACATCAGTCCATCCGCCCTGAATTTTTTCGATATAATTATCAAGGCCGACATAATCTGCGCCTGCAGTTTTTGCCTCTTCCTCCTTTTCGGGAGGACATAAGACGAGAACCCGAATTTGCTTACCGGTCCCATGGGGTAAAGTAACCACGCCCCTAACCATCTGGTTAGACTTTTTTGGATCAATTCCCAGCCGTATATCAATATCAATAGAAGCGTCAAATTTGGTGGTTGTTACATCTTTCACCAGTTTGGCAGCTTCTGAAAGCTTATATTGTTTTTCAGCCTCGATTTTTTCCAGTGCTAACTTTCTGTTTTTAGTCAGTTTTCCCATGTTATTCCGGAAATTAATTATTATTGGTAAGAGGGGATTCACCTTTGATCGTGATTCCCATACTACGGGCGGTGCCTGCGACCATCTTCATCGCTGAGTCGACAGTGAAGCAGTTTAAGTCTGTCATCTTGTCTTCAGCAATAGCTTTAACCTGTTGCCAGGTTATGGAAGCAATCTTGTTTCGGTTCGGTTCGGCTGAACCGGACTTCTGCTTGCTAGCTTCCAGGAGCTGAACGGCCACCGGAGGGGTTTTCACGATAAAGTCAAACGACTTATCGCTGAATACCGTAATCACCACGGGTAAAAGTTTTCCGGCCTTATCCTGGGTGCGTGCATTGAACTGTTTGCAAAAGTCCATTATGTTTACACCTTTTGAACCAAGAGCCGGGCCTACCGGTGGAGATGGATTGGCAGCACCACCTTTAATTTGTAGTTTAATCAATCCAGCAACCTCTTTTGCCATAGTTTACTTGTTTCTGATTTGTAATAGATACCCACGTCTGTCTGATGATTATCCAGGAAGCATTTTGGGTTGTCACAATCACCAGCTACGTATATTTTAGTTTCTGTTATTCTTTCTCTACCTGCATGAAACTTAATTCAAGCGGGGTTTTCCTGCCGAAGATCTTAACCATCACCTTCAGCTTCTTTTTCTCTTCATTAACTTCTTCAATAACACCGGTAAAGCTGTTGAACGGTCCGTCGATCACTTTCACTGTTTCGCCGACACAGAAGGGAACATTCAGTTCTTCATCCCCTTCAGCCAGCTCGTCAACCTTTCCTAAGATACGGTTGACTTCAGATTGCCGCAGCGGCGTAGGAAGTTCATCACCTTTGGCACCAAGAAAACCAATGACGTGAGTGATATTGTTTAAGATATGAGGGATTTCTCCAACCATGGTGGCTTCAACCAGCACATATCCGGGGAAATAATTGCGTTCTTTGCTGATCTTTTTCCCGTTGCGGATCTGGTATACCTTTTCCTGAGGGATCAACACCTGTGAAACAAACTCCTGTAAGTTCAGGCGGTGTATTTCACTTTCGATGAGTTCCTTCACCTTTTTTTCTTTACCACCAATAGCCCTTATGACGTACCACTTTTTTTGCAGCTCTTCCATTGCCTCAGCCCGGTTAAGGGATATTAGGTAAATAAACCGTAAATAAAAAGCATCAGATTCTTAAATCCAAAATCCATCAGGGCTACAACAAGTGCAATCAGCAGGGATGATACCATCACGAGCATTGCACTGCCTTGCAGTTCCTTCCAGGATGGCCAGGTTACCTTATGCATCAACTCCTTGTATGCTTCCTGAATGTATATGATAAAACTTTTCATAATCCGTTTTCTTTGCACGGGAGGAGCGACTCGAACGCCCGACACCTGGTTTTGGAGACCAGTGCTCTACCAACTGAGCTACACCCGTGTCAAACATTAGGACAAACTCATGACTGCCCTTTGCAGCACGAGTTTGTCGAATGAAGGTTAACTTTATTCAATTATTTGTGTAACCTGACCGGCACCAACGGTTCTGCCACCTTCACGGATAGCAAACTGCAAGCCCTGATTAATGGCCACCGGATAGATCAGATTAACGGTAATGTCGGCGTTATCCCCCGGCATAATCATCTCGACTCCCGAAGCAAGCTCTATTTCACCGGTAATGTCCAGGGTCCTGAGGTAGAACTGAGGACGATAATGATTATGGAAGGGAGTATGACGGCCGCCCTCTTCTTTTTTCAGGATATATACCTGTGCCTTGAATTTGGTATGCGGTGTGATGGATCCGGGTTTTGCCAGCACCATTCCACGTTTGATCTCCTTCTTGTCTACGCCGCGCAGCAGAAGGCCAACGTTATCACCAGCCTCACCATCATCGAGGATCTTACGGAACATTTCAACACCGGTAACAACCGTTTTTCTGTTTTCAGCACCCAGACCAATCATCTGAAGTTCATCATTGGTATGTACAACACCCGTTTCAATTCTTCCGGTGGCAACGGTACCACGACCTGTAATGGAGAAGACGTCTTCAACCGGCATCAGGAAAGGTTTTTCCTTTTCACGCGGTGGGATCGGAATATATTCATCAACCACATTCATCAGTTCCACTACCTTCTCTTCCCATTTAGGTTCCCCGTTCAGCGCACCCAGTGCAGAACCATGAATAACAGGAGCATTATCCCCGTCATATTTATAGAAAGTTAATAATTCACGAACTTCCATTTCAACCAGCTCAAGAATTTCAGGATCCTCTACCAGGTCAACTTTATTGAGAAACACAAGAACTTTGGGAACGTTAACCTGACGTGCCAGCAGGATATGCTCACGTGTCTGGGGCATGGGACCATCCGTTGCAGCAACAACCAGAATGGCTCCGTCCATTTGTGCAGCACCTGTAACCATGTTCTTAACATAGTCAGCGTGACCCGGACAGTCAACGTGCGCATAATGCCTTTTTGCAGTCTGGTATTCGATATGCGCTGTATTGATTGTAATACCTCTTTCCTTTTCTTCGGGTGCATTATCAATTGAATCAAAGGAACGGAAACTGGCCAGTCCCTGTTTTTCTAAAACACGTGTAATGGCCGCAGTTAAAGTGGTTTTACCATGGTCGACATGACCGATTGTCCCAATGTTGACGTGCGGTTTAGACCTATCAAATTTTTCTTTTGCCATAATCTGAATATTAGAAAGTTGTTTTTACAGTTTATTATATTTATTTTTTTCATCATCGAGCCAATGACGGGAGTTGAACCCGTGACCTCTTCCTTACCAAGGAAACGCTCTACCAACTGAGCTACATCGGCTTGTTCGTCGAGCGGGAAACGGGACTCGAACCCGCGGCCCTAACCTTGGAAGGGTTATGCTCTGCCAACTGAGCTACTCCCGCAAACTATTTATCGATTTATTGATCTATTGATTTTTTGATTGGAATATGTCCACTTCCCAATCTTCCCTTCTCACTTTACAGCTTCCTAATCCCTCAATCAAACAATCAAAAAATCATCAAATCATCAAATAAAGAACGTGGGGAGAGCAGGATTCGAACCTACGAAGGCATCAGCCAGCAGATTTACAGTCTGCCCCAGTTGGCCACTTTGGTATCTCCCCTTCACAAATAAACCGGTTATCCCGGTCTATTATGGAAATTTAAAACCTAAAAAAGAACAAAGCGATATTTTTGCGAGCCGATGGAGGGATTCGAACCCCCGACCAGCTGATTACAAATCAGCTGCTCTGGCCAACTGAGCTACATCGGCAAATTCAATCCTACCCCTCCAAAATCGGTTCGCAAATGTAGTACAATTTATTTATTTAGCAAAATTAAATTATGTATTTATTTGTGTGATAATCTGAGGCTGACTTATAAGTTTTCCTGGCTTTTTCTCCCGATAACCAGCTCCTGTTTACTGAATTTCACATACTCCTGAATCGCGCGATCAATATAAATCACCAAAGTGCCGCAGCCACAGGAGTTCTTCTACTTACCCCTGATCTTTTCTTTATGTTTGATCAGCTGAAGCCTTAAGGCATCTACAGCAAGGTCAGTTGATTCTTCAAAGGACTTGCTTTGTTTTCTGGAAAAAAGACTACCGCCCGGTATTTCAATTCTTATTTCAACAACTTTATTATCAGCTTCTTGCGCATTTTCAAGCTTAAGAAATACTTCAGCTCCCAGGATATCATCAAAAAACTTGGTCAGTTTTTTAACTTTATGCTGTACGAACAGGATAAGCTTCCTGTCAGCATCAAACTTGATGGCGTTGATCATAATTTTCATAGCAGGTCCTCCATAAATTTAGGCTCTGGGATGAGCTTGTTTATATATCTTTTTTAACTTTTCAAATGTGTTATGCGTGTATACCTCAGTGGCAGAAAGGTTGGCATGCCCCAGGATTTCTTTGATCGAATTCAGGTCCGCCCCCTTATTGAGCATATGCGTTGCAAAAGTATGCCGCAATACATGAGGACTTTTTTTGTCCAGGGTGGTGACCCTGCTTAAAAAATTATGCACAACCCGGTAAGCAAGCCTTGCATAAATCTTTCCCCCGGTTGAGGTAATAAAGAGATATTCATTTTCGCCAGGGTAATCCGCTGAAAGCCTGACCCTGTATTCTTTAATGGTTTCCATTATTTCCGGAATCAGGGGGATGATCCTTTCCTTGTTCCTTTTACCCAGCACTTTTACGGTAGATTCATGCAGGTTCACATCTCTGGTTTTCAATCCAACCAGTTCATTGACCCGCATACCCGTAAAATACAACATCTCTATGATCAACCGGTTCCGGATCCCTTCAAAATCATCGCCAAAACTGACCTCATCCAGCAACTGGTGCATGTTTGCTTCCTGCACAAAGACCGGCAGCTTTTTGTCCGTCCTGGGCAGAAGAACTTTCTTGACGGGATTGACATCCGTAATGCCTTCCCGTATAAGGAAACGATAAAAGGACTTTAAGGAGGATATCTTTCGATTGACGGAACGGGCAGAGATACCTTCATCCATAAGCGCTACAATCCAGTTGCGAATATTATGGTGATCCGGACTTTGACCCTCCGGAAGGCTGGTAAAAGCCATGAACTGTTCCAGATCATGCTGATACGAAGTAACGGTATGGGCCGAATAATGCTTAACAGTTGCCAAATATTTTAAAAAATTATTGACCTGCTTCATACCTGCTGCCATGGTGCATGATTTGAAACCGGTTCAGGGAGAAAAGGGACTGACCTTTATTAAAAGGTGAAGATGCTATTCTTCGGCTTGCTGAAGCTGTTGTATGTACACAGCCTTCTTGACCACGTCACGTCTTTTTTGCGAGGGCTTTACATACGACTGGCGGGAACGTAATTCTTTTACAACTCCTGTTTTTTCAAATTTCCGTTTGAACTTTTTTAATGCTCTTTCAATATTTTCGCCTTCTTTTAATTGGACTATTATCATACCCGAATTTTTAATTGAGGCGCAAATTTATTATATTGAAGACATTCTACAAAATTTTTTGACAAAAAAATAGCTTCTCCCTGATTCTTAACCTGAAAACCAGCTATATCTTATTTATTAGATCTATAAAATTAATCAAAAAAAGGGTAAATAAAAAGTTTTCGAGAATAAGAAGA
>CAYWCR010000053.1:0-30146 GCA_964456825.1 uncultured Bacteroidales bacterium | reverse complement strand
TGATGCTGAAGCTAAACCAGAAGTAAAGACTGAGACTGCTGAAGCTGAAGCTAAACCAGTAGTAAAAACTGAGGCTGCTGAAGCTGAAGCTAAACCTGAAGTAAAAACTGAGGCTGCTGAAGCTGAAGCTGAAGCTAAACCTGAAGCAAAGACTGAGGCTGCTGAAGCTGAAGCTAAACCTGAAGGTAAACCTGAAGTAAAGGCTGAGGCTGAGGTTGCTGAAGCCAAAGCTCCTAGTAAACCCAAGGTTGAAGATAAAGCAGAAGTCAAGACTGACGCCAAGCCGGAAGCCAAGGCAAAAGGCAAGGGGAAAGCCAAACCCAAAGAAGAGGAATAAGCTACAGGAGAACCTTTCAGGAATCTCCCTCCGAAACACCGGCAGCCTGAACTTGCTATGAAGGACAGGAAAAATGCAGGCGGATTTCAGGAGGATCCATGGGCCGAAAATCCGGTTAGCTATATTGATGCTTAATATTCAAGATTACTTGTTTATGGGTGCTTTTACCCGTACACATGGTGTACAGGGAGCCCTTATGCTTCGGCCGCAAGGTATGGAAGCAGAAGAAATGCCTGAAATGGAATGGGTATTTGTTGAGATCGACGGACTGCCCGTTCCATTTTTTGTTAATGAGGTCCGCCTGATGCAGGCTGATAAAATCATGGTATCCCTTGATGCCATCTTAACAGAGCAACGGGCCAGGGAACTGGTCGGATGCAAGGTGTTTATTCAGGCTAAAGGAAAGAAAGGGAAAGCTTTACAGGCGACCGGACTGCCGGATATTAAAGGTTATACCGTTATAGACAAAACAAGAGGCGAACTGGGAAAAGTTGTTGAAATTATTGACATTGCCGGGAATCCATTGCTTAAAATCATTTCAGACAAAAAGGAAATGCTGATCCCTGCCCACAGGGATATTATCCTGGAAATATCGGATAAGAAAAGATCGGTGCTGATCCAGGCACCCGATGGTCTGACTGAACTATAAAGGAGTTTTAAGGCTGTTCTCCCAGCAGTGATAATCGTAAATAAAAGCATTGTAAAACATCTGCGCGATGATTTTTGAACCCCGCAGGTTAAAATGGACATAATCGCTGGATGCCAGCGGAGGCTCAGCATTTACCCAGGAAGGCATTGAATTTTCACCCCCCATGGCTTTCTGCATATCCCAGTATGCGGCTCCGGCCTTGAATGCAGCGCCTTTAACAGCAGCCTTGACATTTTCAAGATTGGGATAAGACACGAATTTTGTCTGGTCCTTTATGGACATGTCAGCCACACCGATTACCAGCACGGATGCCCCGGGGCATAGTTCTTTAAGCCGTATGATCTGGCTGTAGAACCATTTTTCATAGTACCGGTAATTATCGGCAATATAGGGGACCACATTGCCACCGAACTGAAGGATAAAAAGCTTTACATTCAATTCCTTATACATATCCCGCAGCTGCTGCGGATCGATGGAAGTAAATATGAGTCCCGCACATCCCCGCAGCGGTATATTGTCAACCGCCACCCCGCTGAAATGGTCAAGTGCCAGCCCATATATTTCAGGACTTTCCTTGCACCTAAACTGTACCAAAAGATTGCTGACCGGAGCATCAAATCTCCACCTTATCACCTTCAAACGGTTTGAAACCGGCATGATCTCGGCATCGGAGAGCTGGTTTTCAAGATAGATCTCGTTGATAAAAGGCTCAGCATTATGCCCGTAAAAAATTCTGCATTGCCTGAAATACCGGGTGTTATCATAGGCATAAGGGGACCGGCTGAATCTGACCCACCCGGTGAGCGTTGTAGTGTCCACCGCCGGTTCTCCGGATTCCAGCGTGCAAAAAGCAGCCAGCGCTCCGAACCGTTTGTGAGATATTATACTGTCAGCCAAACTATACACCCGGTAACGGTTCCAGTTATCCGAGCTCTGCTGTACCATGGAAAAACCATAGGGATATAACTGAGCGACAGGCACCAGTCCCACGCCTGACCCGCCGAATTTAGCCTGAAGCTTGTTTCGGATAAGCGAGGTCATGCGGTCATCCTCAATCTGAGAATCACCATAATGCATGATTCTTACCAGTTGACGCGATTGCGGTAGCTTATTAAGTGCCTGAAACAAGGGATACAGGATACTGCTGTCATTACCGGGATATTCTATCCGGGTTATGCTTTTTGACAACGTATCTGCATTGATATGAAGGGAATCGGAGACGGCTGGACTGGCATCCTGCTCCACCAGCATGGAAATGACGGAATCCGTCAGCAACTCCTGATCTTTCAGCAAATCCTCAATATCTACATATTCAGTATCGGCAGAGGCAAAGATATCTTCAGCAGTAAAAAAGGAAAGCCTGACATTTCCGGGAAGCTTAATGCCCTGCCCCGGGTAATACAGTGCAAGGGCAAACAAAGCAAGAAAAACCGACAGAAAAAATAGAAGTATTCTGAATGGCTTCATCTTAAGAAGGCCGCTGTTATTTAGGTTTGATCTTTAGCTTCTGGCCCGGTTTAATTTTATCCGTGTAACTTAAATTATTTAATTTCATGATATCGGTATCGCTCACACCCGTGTAGTTTTTCGCTATGTCCCATAGTGTATCTCCCTGTTTCACGGTATAATAAACATAATTATCATTATAGGCAACCTGTCCTGTCTGCTGGTTGCTCTTAGCTTGTACGGGCGCGGATGAAGCAACAGGATTTCCGATCCCCTTCTGCTTTTCAGCAAAGGACATCTTATTGATACCTTCATATTTGCTCACTTTATTCTTCGGCACATACACGGTAAGCTTCTGACCGGCACGGATGGTATTATTCCGCAGGTTATTCCAGTACTTCAGGTCCGACAGCCTTACGTGGTACCATTCGGCTATGAATCCGAGGTTGTCTCCTGATTTCACCGTGTAATAAAGCTTTGCATAATTTTCCGGGGGGATGACTTCCTCTGCATACTTTGAACTGCTGACCGTAGGACTGGTGGTAACCCTGTCGGGGTTAAAATAAAAAGAATCCCGGTAGGTATAAACGAGGCTTTCTCTTTCAATAAAACGGAAAGCCTGTTCCATAGGAAGCCTGAGGGACATAGGCTTCTCACGGGCAGGAATGATATCGGTACGATATTGCGGATTCAAATCCCGCAATAATGGAAGCGGCATGTTAAGTACTTCTGCCACCTGGCCCAGGTGTAATTCCTGTGTTACCATAATGGTGTCACTGGTCAGGGGCAATTCTATCTGCCGGGGTTTCAGTTTATGCTCCCTGTAATAGTTCATGACATAAGTGGCAGCAATGAAAGCCGGCACATATCCGCGGGTTTCCCTGGGGAGATAATAGTAAATATCCCAGTAATTCCTTTTGCCGTGTGACCGCCTGATCGCCTTGTTAACGTTGCCGGGCCCGCAATTGTAGGCGGCAATTACCAGGGTCCAGTCCTTGTATATGGAATAAAGGTCTTTCATGAACCGGGCGGCGGCATGGGTGGATTTTATCGGGTCACGTCTTTCATCTACCAGGGAGTTTATGCTGAGGCCGTAAAGTTTTCCTGTTCCGTACATAAACTGCCACAGCCCTACCGCCCTTGCACGCGAATAAGCCCTGGGATTCAGCGCCGATTCGATAATGGACAGGTATTTCAATTCCACGGGCAGTCCATAGTAATCGAGGATATCATCAAATATGGGGAAATAATATTGTGAAAGGCCCAGCATCACTTCAACCTGGCTGCGGCGTTTATTGGCATATACTTCAATGTACCTGCGGACAAGTGAATTGTAAGATAATTCAACGACCGACGGAATGGCTGACAGACGGCTGATAAATACCGAATCGGGAAAATCGGGCACAGTGCTGTCGGGCTCTGTGGTCCAGAAATCCGGATCATTGGATAAGGTCTGTGTGATATAATACAGGTTTAGCAGACTGTCAAGATTGGCATCAAAATTCAATTCCACCATTACAGAGTCGTCGAACCCGTAATTAATAGTGTCCTTCGGATCTTGTATCGCGAAAACCCTGAACGCCGGTACAAGAAATAATAATATAAAAAATAAGTTCTTCACTTTCATCATGATATGGTAATTTACCAGGGGGTAAAGATAGCTAAAAACCAATACTAAATTTTACGCCAACCGCGGCTGTAAGGTCAAAGTTATCAACAACGGAAGGCTGTATCCTGAAGGTGAGATTATCGGACACGTCAAAATCGGTAAAATAGGCATCCACCATGGCATCAACAATATTCAGGAAATATACCGCCGCAATGCCAAATATGCTGATATCACGGTATCGCCGGTACCAGTCCCGCCCCCGCGGTAATTGATCATAGGTTCTTTTATAGCCGTCAATGATGTATATTTTCGTTTGATCTCCCTCGGCATAGGCTTCCCTGAATTTTGTATACTTTGACTGGTTGTAATAAAAGACATATACCATAGCCCCTCCGGCCCCGTAAACCAGGGGCACCTTCCAGTATTTTCCGTTGTATACCTGACCCAGCCCGGGCAATATGGCCGAGTAAAGTATGGCGGTTTTCGGATTTTTCTTAATATAGAAGGTGGTATCACTGTCGGTGCTGTCTTGCTGAACCGGATTTGTATATGCGCAAAAACACACACCCATCGTTATCAGGGATAACAGAAAACCTTTTTTCCAGCGTGTATGAATTTCACCTTTTTTATGAATGCCTGCCTGCAAACCCGTTAGCTTTTTAATCGGTCAAAGATACCGATAATTCTTTCCAGTTCATCATCGGAGTTAAAGGTGATGATTATTTTTCCGGCCCCCTTTGCATTTCTTTTGAAATCAACCGATGTCTGGAAAAAGCCGGCAAGATGATTTTTTAATTCTTCATAGGTCCTGGCGTTGTTGTCAGTCAAAGCCTTACTTACTTTCTCCTCTGAAACCTCCAACTGCATCTTGCGCGCAAGCTCTTCTGCCGTGCGAACAGACAATTCCTCTTCCATTATTTTATAGTAAAGCTTCAGCTGTGCTTTGTGATCATCAATGCCAACCAGCGTGCGGGCATGACCCATGGTTATTTTTTCATTGCGTATCCCAAGCTGGATTTCAGCAGGAAGCTTAAGCAGCCTCATATAGTTGGCAACGGTGGCCCTGTTTTTTCCGACACGCTGACTGAGGTCTTCCTGGGTAAGCTCACATTCCTCAACCAGCCGTTGGTAGGTCATGGCTATTTCAATGGCGTTCAGGTCCTCGCGCTGGATATTTTCAACCAGCGACATTTCAAGCATGCCCTGATCATTCGCTTTGCGAACAAAGGCGGGGATGGATTCAAGTCCTGCTATCCTGGCAGCCCGCAGGCGACGTTCCCCCGTAATCAGCTGGTAACTTCCATCTTCGGTTTCACGAACCGTGATGGGCTGAATTATACCAATAGAACGGATTGAATCAGCCAGTTCCTCCAATGAGGCTTCATCAAACCGTGTCCGGGGCTGGAAAGGATTCACGTCGATCTGGATTATCGGTATCTCTGTCCCTCCGATGATCCTTTCTTTTACTTCAACCTGAGGTTCCGGATCCTCAATAAGGGCACCCAAGCCTCTTCCAAGTACATTCTTTTTCACCATATCCATAGCGTTAATCAATGTTTTTGACTGTTTCTGGTATTTTGGTATCACCGTTCTTCTGCAGCATTTCCCTGGCCAGGTTGAGATAATTCAGGGTGCCCCTCGACTCAGCATCATACAGGATCACCGGTTTGCCAAAACTGGGGGCCTCGCTGATCTTGATGTTCCGCTGAATGATAGTTTCAAAAACCATTTGCTGAAAGTGTTTCTTGACTTCTTCAACAACCTGGTTGGAAAGCCTCAGCCGCGAATCATACATGGTCAGCAAAAAACCCTCAATGTCCAATCCGGTATTCAGCCTGTTCTGAATGATCTTGATGGTGTTGAGAAGCTTGCCCAGCCCTTCCAGCGCAAAATATTCACATTGCACCGGGATCAGCACAGAATGAGCAGCCGTGAGTGAATTAACCGTAATCAATCCCAGGGAAGGCGAGCAGTCAATCAATAAATAATCATATTTCCGTTCACTTTCAATTTTCTCAATGACACCTTTCAGCATCTTCTCGCGGTTGGGCATATTCAACATTTCAATCTCCGCCCCAACCAGGTCAATATGGGAGGGGAGCAAATCAAGCCCCTCAATTTCACTCGTAAGGATAATGCTGTTAGGATTGACTTCATCAATTAGACATTCATACAAGCTCGTCTTAATGTTTTTAACGTCAAATCCACTGCCGGATGTAGCGTTGGCCTGCGGATCAGCATCGATCAGCAATACCTTTTTTTCAAGCACAGCAAGACTCGCCGCAAGGTTAATAGCCGTGGTTGTTTTGCCTACACCACCTTTTTGATTAGCAATAGCAATGACTTTTCCCATTTATTTCCGTTTCGGTTATTAATCCTGCCCATCTCTGCAGGCGATTCAAAAATACTATTAATAACTCCAATGCATTTTTTTTTAACAATCCCATTTGTAAACAAATCTGCCGCAGTTATGAACAAGTTATGAACAGAAGAGAATAAGCCCAAGGCTGTTAATAACATATAATATATTATTCATTTTCAGAATAATATGTATTAACAATTGCCTATTAATAATAGGTTGATAAAGCGATAATTTTGTCTCCGGAATTTCGCAAAACTGTTAATAAGTAGGGATAAACTTTATAATGAGGGGGATATCTCCAGTTCGTACAATTTGGGCCAGTTTTTACCGGTAATATAGATATGGCCATTTTTAGGATTGTAGGCAATGCCATTCAGCACTTTGTTGGAGTCTTCCTTGTATTCCTCAGGGATCAGCTTCTCCAGATCGATCTGACCGGTAACCTTTCCGGTCCCCGGATCAATAACGACAATGATGCTTTTGTACCAGATATTGGCCAGCACTTTACCATTGATGTATTCAAGTTCATTCAGGTAGGTAACCATCCCCTTATGATCAAAAACCTCAATCTGATCCGTCTGGGTAAAATATTCGGGCTCCAGAAAATACAGCCGGGCTGATCCGTCGCTCATGATCAGCTTGTTGTTGCCTGCCGTCAGTCCCCATCCTTCTTTGATGGGATAGTCGAATCGCCTGATCAGGTCCAGTGTCTCCTTGTCATATATGAACCCAACCTGCGTTTTCCAGGTTATCTGAAAGACCTGATCCCTGAACAGGGCAATGCCCTCCGCAAAAAACTGTTTCTCAAGATCAATCCGCCGGACGGGAACACCGGTTTTGATGGATACGATCCTGAGTGAAGATTTGCCTTCAAGTCCGGTACTCTCGTATAACATGCCTTTGTCATAGAACAATCCCTGCGTCCAGGCATTCTCATCATGCGGATATTGCCGAATAACCCGGTAATGGTATACAGCAGGAACAAGTTCAGACAGCAGCGTCAGGACCACTGTGTGTGTTTCTTTCCGGCCGTTGCTATACAGATTTATTTTCAGTATATTCTTGCCAACCCTTGCCCCGGCAGACTTCCAGCGCAGGTTTTCAAAACCCGGGGAAAAGACCTGGCGGTCCTCCGGCCGCGAAAATATAACAACGGAATCAACCTGTGCCAGGGAATCCTTGTCTATCTGTAATCTGATCCGGATCGAATCACCACAGCGAAAAGTCTCTCCTTCCCTTGGCTCAACAAGTTTTGCCATGGATGCTGCCGGCATCGGAGGGGATGAAGGTTCTCTTACCTGTGTCTTTTTATTGCAGCAACTGGCAATTATCAATATCAGTATGGGGAAAAAATAAACACGGACTTTCATGGCTATTTTGATGCGTGAAAGTAAAAAAACGAATTCCCCGGCAAACCCTCACTTCCGCTGATCATCGGAATAACTTTTTCAGTCGGCTGCCAACATTGGTATTCCCTTTGGTAAAATTGGTGAGGTCATTGTACTCCGAATCAGCATAATCCGGATTCAGTATCTGCCATATCTCGCTCCAGCCAAGAAATCCGCCTACGTTCCTGTCATCAATAAAAAGATCAACGTCAATTTTACGGCTGGAATGCTCAGCATCAAAAATCTCTTCGGGATAACTTTTATTAACGGCATAGAAATCAACTCCTCTCTTTTTACAGAACTCAACTGCCTCATCCAGTTCCTTGCCGTGACGAAAAGACCATAAGATCAGCTGATGCCCCAGCTTCTGCAACTGCTTCAGGGTCTCAAAAGCAAATAATTTCTCCTCGCCTATTTGCGGGTAGCGATGCTCAACAATGGTTCCGTCAAAATCAACAGCAATTTTCATGAACGTTTTAATTAATGATTGGAAAATTATCTCTGATGCCGCAAAAATATAAATTTTAATGCAATTGTTTTCATATTATCTTTGCACTAAATAATCCATTAATGCTATGACAAATATTAAACGGCATATCCCAAATTTTGTTACGAGTTTAGGTTTACTTTCGGGATGTATCTCCATGGTTTATGCTACCAGCGGCAATCTTAAGCTGGCCGGCATTTTCATCGTGATAGCCGCCCTGTTTGATTTCATGGATGGGTGGACTGCCAGGATGCTGAACAGCATCTCCGATTTTGGTATTCAGCTTGACTCGCTTGCTGATGTGGTTAGTTTCGGGGTTGCCCCTTCCTTTATTTTGTATAAGCTGATGCAGTTTTCTCTCGTTGAAAGTTCCCCCGGATCTGATTTCAATATTGTTGAACCCGGTTTTGCCCAGACCCTGGTCATGAGCTCTTCTTTCCTGATTGCCGTTTTTGCTGCCCTGAGGCTGGCCAGGTTTAATACCGATACCACCCAGTCAGTATCCTTCAGAGGACTCCCTACACCTGCGGCAGCGTTGCTGATAGCGGGCATTGGATTCGTGGTTACCGATGACAGGCACAACCTTCCGCTGGAACCTGTATTGCTGAAGACCTGGTTCCTGGTGATCCTTATCCTGCTGGTTTGCTGGCTTATGGTTTCCGGGATCAGGATGTTTTCTTTGAAATTCAAGCATTACGGAATAAAGGAAAACACATTGCAGTATATCTTCCTGGCTATTTCGGTTATACTGCTTATTGTCTTCAGGCTTCCCGGCCTCGTTCCGGTGATTGTTCTGTACATGCTGTTTTCTTTGATCAAACCTGTTAAAACACAGGATCATCAACAAAAATGAAATGGATTTTCACCCGGACATCTTTGACTGAAAATCCAATGACCAATACCCTGCTGTCTTTGTTATAATAATCTTTTGTCCTGGTTCCCGGCCCTGGCCCTCCGCCTTCGTCAGAGCTACAACGGACACAATTGGTTACTGACGCCTGGATATAAATATCCATTATTCATTTCCAACAGCCGGGTGCTTCTTTTCATACACCTTCACCGCCCACCGGATCAGCAAATAACTAACCAGGATCAGCAGGGGCCAGCTTAACAAGTTCAATACAGACGCGATATACATTGGCGTGGGATTTTAATAAACATGGGTTTCGGCATTGATCTCACCGGCATCGATTTTTTTATTATTGACCGCTCTCCAGGCATACCATATATAGGCAAATACAACCGGTACCAGCAAGGAGACATAACTCATCGCCGTCAGCGTATAGCGGCTGGATGAGCTGTTATATATGGTCAGTGAGCTTTGCAGATCATAGGTAGACGGATAATAAGCCGTATGATGGAATCCGGCAAGGGCAAATAAGGAAAAAACGACGAGGACCGTGCCGGGGCCGGTAAACCAGATCCCTTTGGTACTTAACTTCAGCCATGATTTGAGGATGCCGAACAATACCAATCCTGTCCCCCCGACAAAAAGAACAGCAATAACCGGCATCTGTATCAGGTTCCTGAAATACTTATAAGGCTCAAGTGAGATTTCTCCGGAGGATGGGTCAAGGGCATAGCCCTTGATGAGAAACAGCCGGATGACAAAGAAAAGGAAAAACACCAGAAAAGGAATGGCGTTAATAAGCAGATGCTTCCGGGTACGGGCTAAAATGCTTTCCTCCCCCACATTGTTCATAAAATAGAGGATGGCCATTACCCTGGCCAGGAAGAACAATGATAACCCCAGCGAAAGGTTATGGAAGCTGAGCAGCGCTTCAAGGCCGTGACTGGCACTTTCCCAGCGGGTGATGGCAACATCGGATGCCCTGGCTATATGGGCGAAATCGACGGAGAACTTTGAACCGGTGAAAAAAGTGGCAACAGCAACTCCCAGCAGAACAGTACCCAGTGCGCCATTAATAAAAAGGAAGTTTTCAAAGGTTCCGGGACCGAATACATTGTTGGGTTTTGACCGGTATTCATACGAAACTGCCTGTAATACGAAACAGAAAAGTATGATGATCCATACCCAGTATGCCCCTCCGAAACTGGTCGCATAAAACAGGGGGAAGGATGCAAAAAAGGCACCGCCAAAAGTAACCAGCGTGGTAAAGGTAAACTCCCATTTGCGTCCCAGTGAATTAACCAGGATGCTTCGCTCAGATTCGGTTTTTCCCAGGGTATAGATCAAGGTTTGTCCGCCCTGAACAAACAGCAGGAAAACCAGCAGGCTTCCCAGCAGTGACATTATCGCCCACCAGTATTCCTGAAGCGCCACATGTGATAAGGTTTCAAACATATTACTTTCCTCCTTCCTTGGGTCCGATCCTGATTTGTTTAATCATAATACTGATCTCCGCTATCAACAGGCCGGTAAAAATAGCGGCAAACAACAGGAATGTAATCTGAACCGAACTGGCATTGATATGCGAAACTGCAGCCACGGTCGGCAGAAGGTCCTGCACTACCCAGGGCTGCCTGCCCACTTCGGCCACTATCCATCCGGCCTCTGAAGCAACGTAGGCCAACGGTATTGTGAAAACGGCAAGCCACAGCAATAGTTTCTTATTGTCGAGCTTATCCTTCCATACCAATAACAAAAAGACAATAAACAAAAGCAAAAAGTAAAATCCCAGGACTACCATCAGGTGAAAGCTGTAAAAAGTCAGCGGAACATTGGGTATCAGACTGTTGGGATCATTCAGAAATCCATATCCGAAATAGCTGAAATAGTTTTCTTTGAAATCGGCATCATAAAATTTATCTTTTAATTGCCGGTAGGTAAGGCTGTCTCCCCTGTCACGTGATTCCTTCATCCTGGCGAGTGTCTCGCGCGCGTATTGTCCGCGTTTGATCTTTTCACGGACTGACAGCAGCTCTTTTTCAGGATTTCCGTCAATCAGATCGTTGATGCCGGGAATAAAAGCATTCCATGAACCGGCAGCCATATAGGAAAGCAGGTTCGGGATTTCGAGCTTAAGCGGAACAGGATAGACTTTCCTGCCAGTAGAGTCTTCTTTTCCCGATGTCATGATACCCAGCGCAATCAGTCCTGCCCCCTCACGCCCTTTATACAATCCTTCCAGGGCTGCGAATTTCACCGGCTGGATGCGGGCAATCAGCCTTGCCGAACCATCACCGGAATAGACCAGCATTAGTCCCGAAAGCAGGCCGAAAATGGAAGCCACCAGGATGCTTTTCTTTGCCAGCACTAGCTCTCTTTTTTTCAGGATGAACCATGCGCTTACGCCAATCACAAACAATGAAGCGAGAACAAAACCCGAGGTGATGGTGTGAATGAATTTATTCACTGCTACCGGTGAAAGAAAGACATCCCAGAAATTAACCATCTCATTCCGCGCCAGGTCGGGATTAAATTGCATGCCCACCGGGCTCTGCATCCAGGCATTGGCAACCAGGATCCATAATGCTGAGAGGTTGGCGCCGAAAGCAACAAGCCATGTGGATACAAGGTGAAACTTCTTGCTCACTTTGTTCCAGCCAAAGAACATAACGGCAATAAAGGTTGATTCAAGAAAGAAAGCCATTATGCCCTCGATGGCCAGCGGCGCACCGAAGATGTCTCCCACAAACCAGGAATAATTCGACCAGTTGGTCCCGAACTCAAATTCCAGGATTATGCCGGTAGCCACACCAATGGCAAAATTAATGCCGAAGACCGTCAGCCAGAACTTGGTGATCTTCTTCCATTCCTCATTGCCCGTCCTGACATAGATGGTTTCCATAATGGCAAGGATGAAAGTTATTCCCAGGGTAAGCGGCACAAAGATCCAATGGTAAATGGCTGTCAGGGCAAACTGTCCTCTCGACCAGTTAACCAGCGACAAGTCAAAGTTTTCAAACATATTGGTTAATCTTTTGATAGTTGGTCCAGTACATAATCCCCGCGTTCTTTATCGGAAGAGAAATTTTTCTTTAAAATATCCGGGAAAAAGAAAAGCTTCAGGATGACAAACATGATAAACAGCTTGATCAGTATAATGACCCATAACTTCTTCCCGACCGTCATGCTTCGAAAGCCGTCGTAATAAAAATAAAAGATCCGGTGGAAGAGTGATCTTCTCATGGAAATACCCTGTTGATATAGGTAAAGATAGAAAAATATTGGAAATATCAGCCCTTCGGTTTTATTCCTCAAATCCCTGCCGGAATAAATTCTGTTGCATTAAAACTCCAGCGTGAAAACCGTATAAGGATCAGGCATTGAAAGCAAGCTGATCGATCCTTTGTGAATTTTCATGATTTCCTGGGAAATGCTCAGTCCAATGCCTGATCCGTTCTTTTTTGTGGTAAAGAAAGGAACAAATATCTTCTCCTGCAGCTCCGGGGGTATGTAAGGCCCGTTATTGGAGATCTTGATCAGGAGCCGGTTTTGAGGACTTTGTAAAATATGCAGGGAAATCTTTTTATCGCCCTCATTTTCTCTCACGGCATCCATGGCATTATTCATCACGTTTATAATTACCTGGTTGATCAATTTTTTATCCGCTACGATCTGCCCCGTTGTCCGGTCTGCCTGCAAATCAAACGCAATGGATTCAGATTCCAGTTCTCCTTTAAATACAATTTTCAGCTGATCAAGCCATTCTGCAATTGAAAAGGATTCAAAAACCGGGGAGGGGATCTTCGATATCTTCCGGTAGTTATTGACAAAGTTTATCATCCCTCTGCTTTGTTCATCAATGACTTTCAGGCCCCTGACAGTAGTCATGATCATATTCTCATCCATTTCAGTAAGCTTTACGGGCTGGTCACCCCTGAGGTATTGTGAAAACAAGGCTTTTGAAACTGAAGTCACAGGTGAGAGAAGATTCATTATTTCATGCGTCAGCACACTGATGAGTTTACGGTAGGATTCCACTTCCTTCGACTCCAGTTCCTGCCTTATATCCTGTATAGAGACCAGCTTTACAGGCAAATCCTTTTTTGTGATGAGGGTCGCCCTGAAAAACAACAACTGAAAACTATTGTTGATCACGTTTTTGTATGTAACACTTTCACCGGGAGCCAGGGAGCAGACTGCCCGGTAAAACTCAGGATTCTTTACCGTCAGCACCTTGTAATGCGCCGTCTCAGGTGATATCCCGGCATACCGGCACGCCGTTTCATTCATCAGCTCAATTTCATCGTTCTGGTTCATTGCCAGCAGACCGGTGGTAGAATGATGGATCAGTGTCCTGTAATAATTTTCATTGGACTCATTTTGAAGCCTGATTTCCAGAAAATGCCTGTTAAGCCTGTTCATGCTTTCGTAAAGCGCTTTCAATGACCCGCTGTGAAAGCGACCTGGAAACTGAATGGAAGTATCATCGTTCCTGAGACTGTCAAAAAAGGCCGAAATGGAATCGTTTGTCCGGTCATATAACCGGATGATAAACCATGATGAAACACAACCCGCCAGGATGGCCATGGAAAAAGGAACATACCACGCCTTTATCAGGAATAAACCTGCAGCTGTAAAAGAGAGCAAAAGGACCAACAGCAGATATACCAGGTAATTTACAGGATAATATCGATCAGCGTTCATATTTTTTAATTTTATTGTAAAGGGTTTGGCGTGTGATCCCCAATTGTTCAGCCGTCATGCTCTGGTTCATCTGATTTCTTTTAAGGGCACTGATGATCATTTTTTTTTCCATCTCCTCCAGGGTCTCGGGATGATTATATAAGGCAATATCTTCGGCCCCGGACAGGAAATCATCCGGTCCTAATATTTCATTTTCAGCCAGGATCACTGCCTTTTCAATCGTGTGCTCCAACTCCCTGATGTTGCCAGGCCATGCCCTTTTCTTAAGTTTCAGCAGGGCGTCCCCGCTGATGCTGATCCCCTGTTTGTTATATTTTCTGCTATATACGGCAAGAAAATGCGCGGCAATATCGTCAAGATCTTCAATACGCTCCCGTAGCGGAGGCAAATGGATCTGGATGGTGTTCATTCGGTATAGCAGATCCTGCCTGAACTGATTGCCGGCAACCATCTGGGACAGATTCTTGTTGGTCGCACTGATCAACCTGATATCCACCGGTATTCCGGCATTGGATCCGACAGGCGTGATCACGCGGGTCTGCAGCACCGTCAATAGCTTCGACTGAAGGTTAAGCGGAATATTGCCGATTTCATCAAGGAATAAGGTGCCCTTATCAGCAAGCTGGAATTTACCGGCCTTTTCTTCAATGGCATCGGTAAACGAACCCTTCTTATGACCAAACAGCTCGCTTTCAAATAACGTTTCAGTGATGGCTGACAGATCAACCAGCACGAATAATTCGGCATTCCGGTTTGATAGACGATGTATTTCCTTAGCAATCAATTCCTTGCCAGTTCCATTCTCACCGGTAATCAATACATTGGCGTCAGTATTGGAAACTTTATTCACAAGGTTCATGATCCCCTGCATAACCTGCGACTTACCCGTTATGAATGGCTTGTTCTTATTTACCTCCTTTTTCAGCAATTGTTCCCGCTTTTTAAGCCCGGATATTTCGATATTGGATCTCCGCAGGCGGTATGCCGCTTTGAGCGTTGCTATCAGCTTTTCATTATCCCAGGGCTTGATGATGAAATCAGCCGCTCCGTTTTTCAGCGCCCTTACTGCCAGTTCAATATCGCCATATGCAGTTATCATCACCACTTCCGTTTGGGGATAACGTGATTTTATCTCTCCCAGCCAGTAAATCCCCTCATTTCCCGTATTGACTCCAGCTTTAAAATTCATGTCAAGCAACACCAGGTCATATTCAACCTGCTCCATTTCATGGTACAGCTGGTTGGGATCTGATAAGGCCTGAACCTGGTCAAATTCACCCTGAAGCAGAATCTGCAAAGCGTTCAGTATTCCCTTGTTATCATCTGCAATGATCAGTTTGCCTTCTTTCATAATTATACCTGAATATATGGTTATGTGGAATATTACTTGCCGCAAAAGAAAGGCGTCTGTATTGATTCATATGGACAAGGCCTGTGATCCCGGTAAATATAAAAATAAAGTCAGACCCTTTCGGATGAAAACAAAAGCTTAGACTTCCTTTATTCACGTAAATGTAAATATTTTTAACATTAAATTGTAAAATTTTTTTACATTTTATGTCGCTAGTGATTTACAAATATCTGTATATATGATCATTAAATAAATGGCACGGGATTGGGTATGGGTTAGAAAAATATAATGCAAATGATACGCACTGAAAATCTTTCAAAAATCTTTCGCACAGAGATTGTTGAAACAACCGCACTGAACAAGATCAATTTCGGGGTCAGCAAAGGCGAGTTTGTAGCTATAATGGGCCCTTCGGGATGCGGTAAATCAACTCTTCTTAATATTCTGGGCCTGCTCGACAGCCCGACATCAGGCCGCTATTTTTTTGATGGCATTGAAGTAACAGGATTCAGTGAGAGTCAACGTACAAAACTGCGAAAAGGAAATATCGGATTTGTATTCCAGAGCTTTAACCTGATTGACGAGCTTACGGTATATGAGAATATTGAGCTTCCGCTGATCGCCATGAATATTCCGGGTTCAAAACGCAGGGATAGAGTAGAGCAGATCCTTGAGAGTATGCGTATCGGACACCGCAGGAAGCATTTCCCTAAACAATTGTCCGGAGGTCAGCAACAGCGGGTTGCAGTGGCCCGTGCCCTGATCACAAAACCCAAGCTTATTCTGGCCGATGAGCCGACCGGGAATCTCGATTCCACTAACGGGGAACAGGTGATGCAGTTGTTGGAACAGCTTAACGCTGACGGAACAACCATAGTGATGGTTACGCATTCCCTCAGTCACGCTGACAGGGCACACCGGATCGTGAACCTGTTCGACGGCTATATCGTTACCGAACGTATTGAAAAAGCATTCTACCCGGTCGGATGATCAAAGCGCCTTGCCGCAAGTTAAAACCATTAAGAATTGAACCATGATCAATCAATCAATTTTACTGTTTTTCAGAAACCTTACCAACAACAAGCTGTTCTCCTTCATCAATATAACCAATCTTATTGTTGGGTTTGCCACCTTTATCCTGTTAAGTTCCTATATCAACCGGGAATTAAGCTATGATTCCCATCATGAGCATTATGAACGTATATACCGGCTTCAGCTGTTCATGGACCAGGAGGAGAATATTCTGAAACATACCTGGAGCGTTACTGCGGCATTAGGCCGGCAGGTTTTACCTGGCATACCTGAAATTGAGAAGACCGTTATAATGCATGACGTTGGTGATAATAACAAGAATGGCATTTTTTTATCAATGGACAAAAAAAACCAGGTCCTTGTCCGATACGGTTATTATGCAGACCCTTCCCTGTTTGAGGTTTTTTCCTACCGCTTTATCGAGGGCAACCCGGAAGACGCCCTGAGAAATCCCTTTTCCATTGTTCTGTCACACACTGTTGCCGACAAACTATTCCCGTCGGAAAAAACATTGGGTAAACAGGTATATGGGGAAAATAAGCTGGCATTCACGGTTACCGGTGTGTATGAAGATCTCCCTCAGAATTCTGATATGAGACCGGCTTATTTGCTCCCGATGAATACTTTCACCCCTGTGACAGGCTGGGTAGATTACGCAGAAAACTTCTGGGCTTATTCGTTTTATACCTTTGTTCTTTTAAGAGAAAATGCCGACCCCGATGCCGTGGACAAAAAAATTCATGACGCTTTAAAAGATTACCGCAAAGAACACCATCCCTACCTCCGGCCTTTGTCAAAACTGCACCAAAATGCCTATTTTCAGCCCGATTACATGATTGCCCTGGGAATGTTCTATCTGATAGCCATCCTGATCCTTATCCTTTCCGCCATCAATTATATTAACCTGCAGACCGCCAATGCGACTTCGCGCCTTCGTGAGATCGGTATAAAGAAGACGGTTGGCTTCTCAAAGAAGTCGCTCTGGAAACAGTTTATGGTTGAATCCGTTTTAACTACCCTGATTGCAGGTTTGATCGGACTTCTGGTCGCACATTCCTCTCTTCCGGTTTTTAACCGATTGCTGGGCCAGCAGGCAATGACGAGCGTGCTGGGAAACTGGAGATTATTGCTCGTCATTTTAATGGTCACCCTGATAACCGGCTTTGTTTCAGGACTGTATCCGGCCTATGTGATATCCGCCTTCAATCCGGTTAAAGCCCTGAAACAGAAATTTGTTGAGGATGATTCCAACGGTATTAGTCTCAAAAAGGTGCTTGTTACGGCACAATTCAGTATATCCATTTTTTTGCTTGTGGTGGGCTTTATAATTTACCGGCAAGCCCATTATCTGATCAACAGGGATATGGGATTTGAATCAGGAAAGCTTTTATTTGCCAACATTGTGACGAACAAGAAGGGATCCTTTGATCCCTTGAGGGAAAGGCTGCTGCAACACCCTGAAATTGAGGATGCCTGTTTTTCGGATTATATTCCGTTTATACTTCCCGGAGGCAATGATATGCAGTGGGAAGGATCACAGCCCGATGAGAAGGTGTTTGTGCGAATCAGCAATATCAGCCATGATTTTGTACCGGCCTTCGGGATGAAAATGGCTGAGGGAAGAAATTTTTCACGAGAATACCCTTCCGACATAGACAAGTGTTTGATTAATGAAACGGCGGCCAGGGTCTTCCGGTGGAAAGATCCAGTCGGAAAACATATCCATACGCAGAAGCGTGACATTGAAGTTATCGGGGTAATAAAGGATTACTTTCCGTATGCGGTTCATAATCCCATTGAACCTCATATGTACAGGCTTTTACCCGATTCCGCCAGGCTTGATGGCGTGTATACCGTGCGATTCCGGACCGGTAACCGGAAGGAGGCAATGCAGCTGGTTACACGTGAATTCGAATCCTACTTTCCAGATGATGCATTCGGTTTTAATGATTTTCAATCGCTGGTCATAAATGAAAACTCCGCCCGCGCCTGGAAATATTTCCGGAACATTTGCGTCTTTTTTGCTGCGATATCGATCATTATTTCATCCATCGGTTTGTTTGGCCTAATCATGTTCTATACCAAGCGAAAAATGAAAGAAATAGGCATACGGAAAGTGCTGGGTTTTTCTTTCAGGAACCTGTATTTCAATATGTCATCAGGATTCATGAAACTGCTGCTCATCTCCCTGGTTATCGCATGGCCTGCTGCCTACTTCACCTATAAAATATTGCCCGGAACTTACAAGTACGGTGTCCAGGTCTGGGAATTTATCCTGGCCACCCTGATCATTTTTGTGGTAGCAGTCGTTACCATCAGTTACCAGATCATCCGGGCTGCCCTTAGCAATCCCGTGGATGTGCTGAAAGATGAATAATAGCCTGCGTTGTTTTTGAATAATGAACAAAGCCTGCCCCGACCCCTCGGGGGAACACCGAATAATGAATTTCGAAATAAATGCACTCTTTGTATTATCTTCAATGCCTGCCTGACCGGTAGGCAGGTTCGATATTCAGCGTTCTCCCGATGGACCGGAACAGGCTTTGTTCGATATTCATTTTTATTTTTATTTAATCTGTCAGCAGATCATTTAAAAACCGGCCCGTAGGCTGCGCACGCCCTGAAATCAGCCCCTTCCCCGTCCATTCCGAAGGCACTCCAGGCACTGGGCCTGAATATGCTTCCCCCGGAAACATTGTGCATGCAAACCGGTATGCGCAGCATCGAGGCCAGGGTGATCAGGTCGGCACCGATATGGCCGTAACTGATCGCACCGTGATTGGCACCCCAGTTGGCCATCACCGAATATACATCGGTGAACGCACCTTTGCCGGTCAGCACAGGTGCAAACCATGTGGTCGGCCAGGTCCTGTCAGTCCGTTCATTTAATATTTTATGGACATCCGGCGGAAGATCCGCCGAATACCCTTCTGTCAGCTGCAATACCGGTCCCAATCCTTTCACGATGTTGATCCGTGACATGGTCAATGGCATTCCGCCTTTGGAAAGGTAACAGCTGGAAAACCCTCCTCCCCTGAAATATTCCAGCACGGCCGGTTCCCATTCAGTAGCCTCAAGGCAGGCTTTTGCATCAGCAGTACTTATCTCCCAATAAGGTTTCATCACCGGATTTCCTTTTTTATCAGTCTGTCTGCCGGTACCATCCAGCGCTGCAGAACCCGAGTTAATCAGGTGGATGATACCGTTTCGCGCTGTTCCGGTGAGGCCTTTGCCGGTGACCCTTTTGACGGCCTGCGGGCTCCAGTAGGTACGCACATCGGCAAATACCTGAGCCGTGTTGGTCAGCAGGTGACCGAACAACATGGCGGCACCGTTGAGCGAGTCATTCTCAGTGGCCACAATATAAGGCTGCCTGATCCCGTTCCAGTCAAAGGAGGAATTCAGCATAGCCTCGGAGAAATCCCCGTTGGGGAAATGATCGGTCCACTGCCGTTGCCCCTGGAATCCCGAAGCAATGGCATTATGACCGAGGGCTTCTTCCCCGAAATCCATTTTCCTGAGCACGGGATTGCCGACCATCAGATCGCGGGTGATCAGGGTCATCTTCACCACGAATTCCCAATCCTGTTGCTTTTGTTTTTCTGATTTTCGGCTCCTGGCCGGATTCAAATCTTTCCCTTCCCTGCAGTTTTTCTTCACCCATGCCAGGGCTCGTTTGTATTCTTCGCGGTCATATATGGCAAGGTCTATGCGGCGGGTGATCTCACTCATGTCGACATATTCATTCCGCATACCCAGGAATATCTGGAAAAAATCTTCCTGTACAATGGATCCGGCAATGCCCATGGAAACCGATCCCACCGAAAGATAGGATTTGCCTCGCATGGCGGCAACTGCCAGTCCCGCCCTGGCAAACCGCAGCAGTTTTTCCTTCACATCAGCCGGGATCTTTTGATCTCCTGCATCCTGTACATCGCGCCCATAGATACCGAATGCCGGCAGCCCTTTCTGATTATGCCCGGCCAGGGCAGCGGCCAGGTAAACAGCTCCCGGCCTTTCGGTTCCGTTAAAGCCCCAGATCGCTTTCGGCAGTTGCGGATCCATGTCGATGGTCTCACTGCCGTAACACCAGCAGGGAGTAACGGTCAGGGAAAGCCCCACTCCTTCGCGCCTGAATTTTTCAGCCGTCATGGCTGCCTCGGCCACGCCCCCGATGCAGGAATCAGCGACTATGCATTCAACACGGCTCCCGTCAGGATGTTTCAGCGATTCGCCCAGGAATTTTGCCACATTCCGGGCCATTCCCATGGTTTGGTTTTCAAGCGATTCCCTGACACCCTTGCGTCGCCCGTCAATGACTGGCCGGATGCCGATTTTCGGATTGGTTCCCAATAGTCTGTTCATATTGCTGTATTGATTAATTCATATTTATAGTGAATTCCTGATGATCAATCGTGTTGGAATGATCTCCTGTATGATCTCCTTTGTTTTAACGTATGCTGCAGCCCTGGCCCCCATTAACCTGAAATCCGTTGAAATGGCAGTGATACCGTTTTCAATGACCTCAAAAAGAGGTGAATCATTATAGGCAAGCAATCCTATATCCGTACCCGTCTTTAGCCCTTTTGCGCGGGCGATCTTCAGCAGGTCAACCAGGTCTTTCAGCCGGAAAAAAAGATAGGCCTGATGCTCCAATATGGTACCCTCATTGATGACTTCCGTAATTTCCCATTGCAGATCCGATTCCTCGCAGAACCGCTTAAAATAATCCAGGGTAACGGCAGGATGAAAGCATCCCTCAGGATATACACAGCAGATCTTCCGGTATTTCTCAAGCAAACTGCGGGCTTGTACAAGACAATTAAAAGGCTGTTCACCAAAATCCTGACATACATAAGCATATTTCTCATTCTTGTATTTTCCCCAGTCGAGGATCAGGAGTTTGTTGGCGTCTATCTTATACAGGATATCACTGATTTTCTCGTTGTTGAAATTCATCACCACATACATATTGTACTTTCCGATGCTGTCAAGCAGGACAGATTCAAAAACAGCATAATTATAGTGATGAAAGGCCAGGTCGACCTTGTAATCCGGGGGCAGGTTGGAGGCAAAGGAATTGTAAAGCTCGTCCTTAAAAGGACTGTACGAATCAAGAAACAACAGCACCTTGCTGGTTACCCGGGCCACACGGTAACCTTTGGCACGGGTCGATTCCACCAATCCCCTCTTTTTCAGTTCCCGGTAAGCCTTAAAAACCGTGTCCCGGGATAGGGAGAACTGCGTACTTAATTTGTTGATCGAAGGCAGTTCATCCCCGATCTCATAGGCACCATAATTGATGGCATTCAATATGGCATTGATCACCCGCTGCATTTTCGTATGCGAACCGGATATATCCATACTGAGAAATCTATTCTTCATTCTTTATTATCCTGTGCTGTTCTGTGCTGATCAAAATTAAAAAATAAAACCGAAAAAGAAAAATTTGGACACCCTGTCAGGGTGGGGGTACCCTGTCAGGGTGTCTAGCCCCGGATCATGACCAGCATCATCTTGAAGCGCTCCATGGCGTTGAGGGCGTGAGGGATGTTGGCGGGCATGATGATGGCCTCGCCGGCCTGCAGAATGTTCAGCTTGCCGCCGATGGTTATTCCGGCTTTGCCGTCGAGCAACAGCACCATGGCATCGAAAGGGGCGGTATGCTCAGAAAGGCCTTCGCCTTTGTCGAAAGCAAACAGGGTGATATTGCCCTTTTCGTTTTTCAATACCTGCCGGCTGATAACAGACTGCATTGAGTAGGTAACGGCATCGGCTGCCTGGAATTTTTCACCTTTTTCGATTGATTTTTCCATTAGTACACCATTAAATTATTAACCACAAAAAATAATAAAGAATATGGCCACCAAAACACGAAAACACCAAAGTAATAAATAACCTGCATGCCTGACCTTACTCTTCTTGTTCCATTGCAAATTTAGTTTGCTTTTAATTATATCATGCCAGCAGTGCATCCTTCCCCACTGGCTGAAGCCAGGGGCAATAGATAATATGACTCATCCCCTCCTGTCACCAGTTACTTTTAACTTGTCTCCATCCGGGACTTCCATGGTTCTTATATTTTTCCTCATTCTCATTCTCATTCCCATTCTCATTCTGATTATCCCCTTACCCATTCCAGATCTGCTTCCACGGTTGAGATACCTCCAATGCCGAATTTTTCGACCAATACCTTAACCACATTGGGCGAAAGAAATGCGGGAAGGGTCGGACCCAGGTGGATGTTCTTCACGCCGAGGTAGAGCAATGCCAGGAGTACAATCACCGCCTTCTGTTCATACCAGGCAATGTTATATACGATGGGAAGCTTATTGATATCATCGAGGCCGAAGGCTTCCTTCAGTTTCAGGGCGATCATAGCCAGTGAATAGGAGTCGTTGCATTGCCCGGCATCCAGTACCCGCGGAATACCGCCGATATCGCCCAGCCCAAGTTTGTTATAGCGGTATTTTGCACAGCCTGCTGTAAGAATGACCGTATCTCCGGGCAACTGCCGGGCAAAATCGGTATAATACTCCCGGTCCTTCATACGGCCGTCACAGCCGGCCATAACGACGAATTTCCTGATGGCTCCCGATTTAACAACATCAACTACCTTATCGGCAAGCAATGTTACCTGGTGATGGGCAAATCCGCCGGTTATCGTTCCCTCTTCAATGGCCACGGGAGCCTTGCAACGTTTGGCATGTTCAATGATGGCTGAAAAGTCTTTTGGCCTGCCATTCACCCTTTCGGCAATATGCGGAAATCCGTCAAAACCTGCTGCTCCGGTTGTATATACTTTATCGGCATACGATGCTTCCGTTCTCGGAGCGACCAGACAGTTGGTGGTAAAAAGCACCGGCCCGTTGAAGGTTTCAAATTCCTCCTTTTGCCTCCACCATGAATTGCCATAGTTGCCTATGAAATGCCTGAATTTCTTAAAGGCAGGATAATAGTGGGCCGGCAGCATTTCGCTATGGGTGTAAACGTCAATCCCGGATCCTTCTGTTTGCTGCAGTAATTCTTCGAGATCCTTCAGATCATGACCGCTGACCAGTATGCCCGGGTTGATTCCAACCCCGATATTCACTTTTGTAATTTCCGGATGTCCGAAGGTTTCATTGTTTGCCTTATCCAGCAAGGCCATTGCCTCCACACCGTATTTACCTGTTTCCATCACCATGGACAGCCATTCGTCAAGGCCTGCATTTATATTCAATGTTTTTGCCAATGCGTTCTGCATAAAAGCATAAACGTCATCGCTCTTGTATCCCAGGTTCCATGCATGTTCTGCATACGCCGCCATGCCCTTGACACCGTATGTCACCAGTTCCTTCAACGACCGGATATCGACATCCGTATTGTTCAATATTCCTATGGTTAGCGCTTTTTCAAGAAAGGCTTCTTCGGTATCGGCATACCATGAAGCCGCATCATGCATTTTTTCGATTTCCCTGCCTTTTTCCTTCAGATCATCCCGAAGCCTGTTTCTTAGCTTCAAAGCATTTTTAATGCGATCCACGAAGTTTTGTTTGCTGAAATTGGCATTGGTAATGGTTGCAAACAGGCTGTCGAAAACAAATTTGTCAACCTCTGCATACACTTTGCCCTGTTTCCTGGCTTCCGTGCTGTAAAGGCAAATTCCTTTCACCACATACAAAAGCAGATCCTGGAGATTGGCTACATCTCCTTTTTTACCGCATACGCCATTGATAGTACAACCTGTACCCTTGGCGGTTTCCTGACATTGATAACAAAACATGCCTATAAAAATATTTGTTGATTTGTTGATTTGTTGATTTGTTGATTTGATAATTTAATGATTTGTAATTTGATAATTTGTTTTGCCTTACCTTACCCCCCTGACTGAAGTCAGGGGCAATAGATAAGGGGCAATAGATGGTGCCCTCATATACCTGGCTCTTCCTTTTTTTCTATTCTTTATCTTCTTATCTTCTTATCTTTCTTGTCCCTTATCCCTTGTCCCTTTCTTGCCTCTTCACTTCTTACATCCATTCTTCCGACAACACCTCTCCCTGAAGACTCACCTTAACGGCCTTCACCGGCACCTTTCGTTTAGCCTGTTGCGCAGCGTTCATCACCATTTGCAGCAATCCGCCACAGCATGGTACTTCCATGATGATAACCGTCAGGGTATTTACCTGGGCCTCATCCATCATCCGCCTGAATTTATCGATGTAAATTTCCAATTGCGAATCGAGTTTGGGACAGGCGATAGCCAGACTTTTACCTTTCAGGAACCGGGCATGAAAGTTTCCCACGGTAAATGCCGAGCAGTCGGAAGCAACTACCACATCAGCATTGCGGTAATAAGGGGCAGTAGGATTCACCAGGTGCAGCTGGACGGGCCAATGTCGCAGTTCACTGGTTTGTTCACCACCTGCATCAGGATTTCCGGCTGTTCCGGGTTCGAAACTAACCGCACGTGAACCCGGACAGCCGCCACCTCCATGATGGTGCTCAGCAGCCGAATGCATGCCAGGATTGATATGGGTGAGGACCTTTGGCTGATCTCCCCGGATCTCATCAATTACATCCTGTATTTCGAATGAAACATCAGCCTCATGGTCCAGCAGGTATTTGACCCCTTCGCGCAGATAGGCTGTTTCATTATGCTCCTTCAGATGGTTGAGATGCGCCAGCACCGTGTTTTTGCCTTTGCCCGCCATGATTTCCATTACCTTTGTCTCGTTGTACTGCTCAGCTTCCCTTTTCTCAATCGTAATGGCACCCTGGGGACAATGGCCCAGGCAGGCTCCCAGTCCGTCACACATCAGCTCGCTGACCAGCCTTACCTTCCCGTCAATGATCTGCAATGCCCCTTCATGGCATCCCGGAACGCATAATCCGCAACCATTGCACAACGCTTCATCAATCTTTACTACATCCCGTATCATTACTTTTTAAGTATTACAAATTTTAATTCAAAATTAAGATGTTTTTATCGTAAATTTTGTAACATTTGTTACATCTAATGATTTTTTATGGATCAAACCTATAAAATATTAACTAAATCATTGATTTTTAATGGTCTGGATGAAATATCCCTGGAAATTTTATTCAAGGATAAGCTATACAGGATCAGGCAATATGAAAAAGGGGGATATATCGCTCACAGTCATGATGAATGTGACCGGCTCATGATTGTGATGAAGGGATCCGTGCGGGGTGAAATGACGGATTTTTCGGGAAAGACGATTATAATTGAAGAAATAAGGGCTCCCAGACCACTGGCTTCAGCTTTCCTTTTCGGTAATAATAACCGGTTCCCGGTTGATATTATAGCCAATGAGGCCTCTACTATTATGGTGCTTCCGAAGGAAACGCTGATCGCCATGATGCAGCAAAACAGTCTTGTTTTAAGAAATTATCTGGATGCGATCTCCAGCAGGACCCAGTTTTTATCCAACCGGATCAGGTTTTTATCCTTCAGGACCATCAGGGAAAAAATCGCCCAATATATACTTACGATGGGGGGCAATGAAAAAAATACCATTATGATGACGCAGTCGCAGACCAACCTGGCCGATTTCTTTGGTGTTGCGCGTCCCTCGCTGGCAAGAGCATTTCATGAGCTGGAACAGGATGGAATCATCCGCATCGAAAGAAGGGAAATAACGCTTTTGAATAAGGAAAAATTAAATAACTTGCTGCATCATTAACCTGCTATCACGATATGAATAAGTATGCACGCAACACGGGCATTGTTTCATCCCTAGCTATATTAGTGTTGACCCTGGCCTTCATTATCCTGATCTCCATTTTCCCCGCTGGTGAATATGACTCCGCAAGAGAATTTTTACTGGCATTCAGTCCCTCTTCCATATTGCCTGTGATCCCATCCTTGCTGCTGGTGATGGTCAATATACTTTTTTTTGTATCTCTTTTTTACTATGCTGAAGAATCGCTTAAGCCATTTGCGATGGCAGGTGTGTTGTTTGGAACTGCTTATGCGGTTTGTTCCGGGTGTAATTATTTCATGCAGCTGACCATCGTGCCCCAGAGTATTCAGCTTGGAAAGCTATCTTCCCTGGCAGTTTTCAGCATGCATATCCAGGGATCTTTCGCATATTCCCTGGATAACCTCGGATATGCTTTCCTTTCAGCAAGTTTCTTGTTGTTTTCCGGGATATTCAGCCTCAAAGGATTTCAGGGTTATATCAAGGCAGCCTTTATTGTATACGGCATTTCAGGCCTTTTGGGCACCCTGGGATACATTACCGGGAATTCCTTCCTGGAATCCTTTGTTTTCATTTCAGCTTTTCCTTATCTTATCGCTGTAATTATGATGCTGATTCAATATTACAGGATGATTGAGATAGAAGATTAACAGATTTACAGATTATATATTACTATATTCCCTAAGCCCCTAAATCACTAATCTTCAAATTTTCAAATTTTCAAACCTTCAAATTTTCAAACCATGATTATATCAACAACCCCATCCCTTGAAGGGAAAAAGATCACCAGTTACCTTGGTGTGGTAACCGGAGAAGCCATTATTGGTGCTAACCTGTTCCGTGACATCTTTGCCGGCATCCGTGACATCGTCGGAGGTCGTTCGGGTGCTTACGAAGAAGTGCTCCGTGAGGCCAAAAAAAATGCATTGGACGAATTGCAGGAAAATGCCCTTAAGTTGGGCGCCAATGCTGTTGTAGGCGTTGATCTCGATTACGAGACCGTTGGTACCAGCGGCAGCATGCTCATGGTATCTGCGAGCGGAACGGCGGTGATTACTGAGTAGGAGGAAGGTTTACAGGTTTACTAATTTTCCGTAAATCGGGGATAGAATAAATTTGAAAATTTGAAAATTCCAAATCAACCAATCATCAAATCAACCAATCAACAAATGGTTCGTCCTACCTGCGGCTGGTCAACCCGCCATCAGATCCTTACCGATTACCATGATTCCGAATGGGGCGTGCCGGTCCATGATGACAGGCTGTTGTTTGAATTCCTGGTGTTGGATTGGTTTCAGGCAGGACTTAGCTGGCTGACCATGCTCAACAAACGCGAGAATTTCAGAAAAGCATTTGATCATTTCAGCATTGAAAAGGTTGCTTCTTTTAATGATAAAAAGAAGAATCTATTGCTAAAGGACAGCGGCATCATCCGCAACCGGCTTAAAATAGAGTCAACCATTCGCAATGCCCGAAAGATCCTTGAGATCATTGAGAAGCATGGCAGTCTGAATGCCTATCTCTGGCAATTCACGGATGGAAAAATGAAGGTTAACCAATGGCATTCCCTGAAAGAGATCCCCGTTACTTCACCAGAGTCGGATGCCATGAGCAAGGATCTTAAACAAAAAGGTTTTGGCTTTTCGGGATCAACGATGTGTTATGCTTTCATGCAATCCGTCGGCATGGTGAATGACCACCTGGTGCATTGCTTCCGCTATCATGAATGCATAAAGACCTGACAGGTTTCAGCAAACCGGCAAGGTCAGTATATTGTTTTAAGGATCTTTCCTAATTATTTTGCTGTTGCTGATATTCTTTCACAATCTCATCCACTGATTTCGGAGAATTGGGAAGAATATTCTCGGGACATTTACTCAACACCTGGGCTACCTGGAAGCGTTTGCAGCGAAGGCGCCCCGCCTCACCGGCCTCACAATAAAGCCTCTTATACACCTCGGTATATTCCGTACCTTTGAGAATTCCGTTAAAAATGGGACATTTTTCAGCCTTCGGACAAATCTGATCGTTCATTGTATTATACTTTTAATCTTTAGTTAATTGTAAGTCAATACCCTTGATACTCTTTTGCCAAAAAATGGTTTCATTTTTAACCTGATTTTATCGGACAGCGAACCCCGTCAGATTATCAAATGCCGCTCAGCATGATACGAAGACCTCACCAGCGGACCCGACTCAACGAAGGAAAATCCCTTCGACAGTCCGATCTGCCGGTATCTTTCAAAGGTTCCCGGAGGTATGTATGCTGACACCGGCATATGTTCCAGTGTTGGCTGCAAATACTGTCCCAGTGTCATGATCTTTACGCCTGACTGCAACAGATCGTCCATGGTGACCAGGATCTCCTCCTCTGTTTCACCCAGGCCGAGCATGATCCCCGACTTGACCACTGCACCCGATGTTGCGATGAAGCTGAGTACACCGAGGCTGGTACGGTATTTTGCCCTGCTCCTTATGCTGGGGGTAAGCCTTTCCACCGTTTCAAGGTTGTGTGAAATTACATCAGGCCGTGCATCAATTACCTGCTGAATCAATTCCTTTCTTCCCTGGAAATCAGGGATCAGTACCTCCATGGTGGTATGCGGATTGAACTCCCTTATTTTCCTTATCGTGGCCACCCAGAGCGATGCCCCCAGGTCTTCCAGGTCATCCCTGTCTACCGAAGTGATGACGCAATGCTTTACCTCCAGTATGCGTACTGACCCGGCCACACGGGCCGGCTCTTCCCAATCCACCGGAAGGGGTTTACCGGTCGGAACCGAACAAAATTTGCACCGGCGTGTACAGATATTCCCCAGTATCATAAAGGTAGCCGTTCCCCTGTTCCAGCATTCACCGATATTGGGACAGTTTCCGCTGGTGCATATGGTATGAAGCCTGTGTTTCCCCACCAGGTTTTTCAACCTCGTATAGCTTTCTCCGCTCGCCCGCTTCATCTTCATCCAGTGGGGAAGACGCTTTCTTATATCAAGCTTATTATCCATGTACAAAATCACAACCGACAACTTACAACCACGACCCTCATCCCAAAACCATTAACGCTAATCCCAAAACCGACAACCCTGCCTAGCCGGCAGGCATCAAAACCTTTACAACAATCCCTACCCCCAACAGGAAAGTCCCCTTTCGGGGGTTTTAGGGTGCTTCACCCCTCTCTCCTCATCCCCTGATACGCCACATGCTGCATGTAAGCATCCAGGATGATCAGGGAGGTGTATGCTTCCACAATCGGCCACATGCGGGCCACGATGGTCGGATCACGGCGGGTGACGGCGGCCATTTCCCTGTTTTCAAGGCTGATCTTGTCGATGGTGAGCTGCGGTTTGGCGATGGTAGGCGTTGGTTTTACGGTCACCCGCGCCACGATATCCTGACCTGTAGTAAGTCCGCCCGTGATACCACCGGCATTGTTGGAGGTAAAAATTACCTGCCCGTTTTCCACCCGCATGGCATCATTGCATTCCGAACCCTTCATGGTGGCTGCCTTAATGCCACAGCCAATCTCCACAGCTTTCACCGTTCCAATGCTCATCATGCGGCCCAATTCGCCGTCAAGTTTGTTGAATACCGGTTCGCCCATGCCGGCAGGAACACCGGTCACCACTACCTCGACAATACCGCCTGAAGAATCACCTTCCTGCATGATCCGCAGTATTTCCGCATACATGGCATCGGCCACAGCGGCATCGGGACAGAAAAGTTTGGGATTGATACTGTACTTCTCCCGAATCTCCTGCTCATTATAAACAGGTCTTTTAATATCGGGGATCCGCTTCTCAAGGTCAGCCAGGATGGCTGCCTTTTCAAAAAAACGCATATCGTTTTTCATCTTTCCGGAAGCAAAAAGATCAAGGTATATGGGATCATATTGCTTACGGACTTCCCGATAAGCTATTGCCTTGCGTTTTATTTCCTCCACCGGCATATCCTTCATTTCTATCCCTGCAGCTTCGCGTACGAAAGCTACCACTTCGATACCATGGTCTATCAGTATCTTTTTTGCTATGCATCCGGCTGCAACAATTGACGATGTATACCGGCCGCTGAAAAAACCGGCCCCGATGGAATCATCCCATGACCCGTATTTCTGATAGGATGCATAGGAAGCATGACCCGGCCTAGGCGTACGGTTGGTGAGCTGATATTGCTCAATATGCTCAAAATGACGGTCAACATTCGGTATCAGGATCACCATGGGAGTTCCGT
>CAYWCR010000052.1:7197-30337 GCA_964456825.1 uncultured Bacteroidales bacterium | reverse complement strand
TGACAAGTTGTGTGGTAGCTTAAAACGGGTGTGGTTTATAAAGAGTACGGCGCAATGGTTCTAATGCCAAAAGTCCCCCCTGGGGATTTAGGGGGCTTTTTCCTCTAATTCCTAACCACCAGCGCCTTTATCAAGTGCCACATCACAAAGGGATTTTCCTTTAACCGCCGTGTGCAATAGTTGTACCAGTCTTTCCCGAAAGGTACATAGACCCTCATGGCATAACCTTTCTTAACAATGGACTGCCGGAGACCTGGTGTCACACCAAACAGCATCTGGAATTCAAATCTGTCAACCGGGACTTTGTATTTTTCAATCAGACGATAGGCGCCTTCGACCAGCTTTCTATCATGGGTTGCAATAGCCGCGAATATATTGCGCTGAAACATATATTCCAGATCATTCAAAAAATGATCCCTGATCTCCTGTTTCCCCTTATAGGCAATTTCTTCAGGCTCCACATAGATACCCTTGCATATGCGGATGCTGCCCAGATCTTTTTGGGGATGCATCTCAGCCAGTTTTTGAATATCATCCAGGGTACGGCGCATGTAGGCCTGAAAGACAAATCCGACTCGGTCGGGAAATTCACGGTACAGCCGGTTGAATAATGCTATTTCCGCATCCGTGCATTGTGAATCTTCCATATCAATCTGCACAAAATAGTTGCATGATACCGCTTCAAGGATTATATCCCTGAGATTGTTATAACACATTTCCTTGTCCAGTAACAGCCCGAACATGGTAGGCTTAACCGAAATGGAAACATCCTGCTTTTTATAGGCTGCCTCAAAAATGGTCTTTATATACTCTGATTTATAATAATCGATATTTTCCCTGCGCGTGGTAAATTCACCCAACAGGTCAAGGCTTACCTTGATTCCTTGTTGGTTCAGTTCACGGGTAACCCTGAATGCATCTTCACGGGTTTTGCCGGCAATATATCGTTTTGAGAAAATCCATACGAGGCTTTCCGGCATGTATTGTAGGATCCCGACAATAAGCTTATTAAACATGAAATACGTTAATATTTGTATTGATAATAAAACGACGAAAATTAACTGCAATTCCCTCCCGAAAAAAGGATAATTATCATGAATATTTCATCATGTAAGCAACGCCGGCCTTGGGATATATGATTTTTATCAGGAATTTTTAAAAGATGGCAGACTGCTCCGGCGGACCCAATTCAATTCCGACTACCACCCTGTCAGGGTGGGTATACCCTGACAGGGTATCTGCTGGAATTATTTGATAATCAAGATGTATATTTTGCTGACACCCTGACAGGGTGGGGGTACGATCTCAGGAGGAAGAAACAGAATGAGAATGATGAGAAAAAAAGGGCCTAATGCATATCTTTCATCATTCCCATTCCCATTCTCATTCCCGCTCTGGTATTATATCCCGGAAGGGTGCTGCAGAAACAGAATGGGAAAGAGAATGAGAATGATGAAAAAAAACAGGAGCTATAAAAATGTTAGTAAATAATGATTTTTGCTCTGTAGGTTAATGTATTGCCCGACAGGAGGATCTGATACATGCCGTGCGGATAGCCGGTTAGATCTACCGGTTGAAGCAATGTATGCTGCGCTTCAATCTTCCGGTTGAAAACCATCTGGCCATTCATGCCGACGATAGACATCACCAGGTCCTGCGTTTCTTCCATGCTGATCTCCAGATAGAATTGACCATAGCTTGGGTTGGGATATACATTAACCGTCAGACCGGTGGATCCATATTCCCTGAGCGCATTCTCGGGGTTGATATATACCACCTTACTGGTCTGACAATCATTTTGTCCCGTGACGGTTACGGAAAAAGTCCCGTTGGCAGTGACATTAAAAGTTTGTGATGTTGAACCGTTGTTCCACAAATAGGCCTTATGCCCGCTTCCGGCATCAAGCAGGTGGGGTAATGTTGTCAACAGCACACCGTTTGCATCGCCAAAGCTTACCACCGGACTTGATAATACGGAAGGCTGACGGATAAGCGTATCGTTTTCAGGCCTCATATCAGCATCCAACAGGGTGTAGAAATTAACATCCGGACTTGATCCGGCACTTATTATAATGGGATACTTTAGCGTAACCGTACGGGTGGTGCTAAAGGCAAAAACACGGTCAAGCACTATGGTGTCAACATGCATCTGCAACCCGTTAACGTCATATCCCAGGTAAATGTTCTCACCCACACCGATACTGGTGGTTCCTTGATTTCTTATGGTGACCTGAACATGTTCCACAGGGCCCGAACACACCTGGTTTCCCAGCGTGGTTGAGGTTACCCCAAGGTCGTCGATGATCAGGAACAGGATCACGGTATCCCCGCCATAACAGGCAGTTCTGTTGTCTGTTACCTTCACGCCATAGGTCCCGCTATTGGTTGCAGTATATTCATGTTCCAATGAGTTGTCCTGCCACAGATAGTTGTAATAGGGCTGATAACCTGCATCGATGGTGAATTCCGTAGTCCTTTCGGTATAGGATGTTCCAAGACCGAAATCGACAGATGGTTTGGAGTACCGGTATATGGTATCAATGAGGGTATCGTTGGCCACTCTTATATCAGTGGCTGTTTTTGCAATAAGCGTAAAAATGTAATCATTGGGATTGTTCAGATTCACCGTACCGCTAAATGTGTGGGTCACTCCTGCATCGGGGAAGAGCTGGGATGACAGCACAAATGATCCGTTCACCCAACTACCGCTGTTCATCTGGTATCTGACATTTATGGTTTCCCCTGAAGGAACGGTATCAGTTCCCGTATTAATCACCCGCATCTGCACGTTTTCAGACGGGCTGAAGATACAGGCTGAAACAGGGCTGATAAGCTGAGGGCTGATGTCCCTTATCTTCAACCGTATATAAACTGTATCAAAATCAGAACAATTGTTGTTGTCCAGCACCCAGACCCAGTAGTTGCCCGATTCGGTCACGGTGCGTGTCTGCCCGGTTGTAGTGTTGTCCCACAGGTAATCGATATAACCTGAACCGGCGTCAAGGGTATGGGACAAGGCCTGGATGGTCCTGTCAGCACCCAGGTCAGCCGTGGGATTGCCGAATATTGTAACCCAGCGGCTGATGGTGTCATTATAATATACAGTATCCCCTGAGTAATCAGCATAGAGCTTAAACGGATAAGTACCCATGGCGGTGAGGTTCACCCCTCCCTTGTCAAAAGCATATTCAATGGTATGTTTGGAATAAAGGGTATAGGCCAGTGTCAGTGTATCAATAACCGTAGTGGTATGATTGAAAACAAAAGCAACTTTTATTTTCTCACCGGCAGGTATGCTGTCGGTTCCATAGTTTTTGATCCTTAGCGTGACATACTCGTTGGATGACAGTTTGCAATCATGCACAGGATATATCATGCTGTCAACACCTACGTCATAGAAAAGCAACTCAACATAGGTTGTATCCTTCGCCGAGCATCCGTTGCCGCGGGTGGCCGTAACGATCACGCTGTGCAAACCGCCTTTGTCGACATCGTAAGTGCTGGTGGTTTTTCCGTCGTGCCAGAGATAATCATACTGCGCATCATAGTAAGGCCTTAATAACACCGTATCGGGTTCTCTGGTCTGGATGGTATCCGGCAGGCCAATGGTTGGATTGGGCAGAACGGTAAAGGTAACGGAGGCAGTGTCATTATTTGCTCCGTAATAGTAAGGATCGTCCTCAATCAGGGTGTAGGCTTTTACAGTATATACAGCAGGAGAAGAAACATCCACCTTTTCTACAAAGGTATGCTGGACGGACTGCCCCGGCAACAGGTTTTGTGTCAGCAGAAAAGTATCCGTGACCATAGGGATATTGTTGAGGCCAAATCCCACAATGATGGTATCATTAATAGCTAAGGAATTAATTCCAAAATTTTTCACCGTCACGGTAACCTCATCAGGGTTCAGCCCTTCGCATTGTGTGGCAAAGTCAGCGATAGCTGAAACGCCAATATCATCAGGGGCAGGGCCGATCTTGAAATCATCGAAAGCAAAGCCACGGTTACTGGTATCGGAATCCGACTGCCACAGGACACGGAATTTAACACGGGGTTGTGAATTCAGGGATAAGGGCAGGATCGTCTTTGCAGTTTTCCAGTTTTCGCTATTGCCTGACCATCCGATATTTTTCAGCGCTGTGACATAATTTTCATACCAGTTCCAGGGATAACCGAAGGTATTCTTGGTTAACAGATTCCAGGTAGTGCCATCATTGGTGGTATATTGAATATTGGCACCGTCGTTTCCTATCTCCGACAGCAGCCAGTATTTGCTTTCAAGCACCAGCCGGTCAGAACTTACCAGGTTATAACATGAACTTATGATGTAAGAACTGTCATTGCTGGCATAATTGCCATAGGGTGACAATATCCAGGCTTTCGGGCTGCCCGGCACCTGGCCGATACTTGCATCAGGTACCTTACATTCCCAGGTATTGAATACCCCGCCGGAGATCCAGTATCCGTTCCCGGTCTCAAAATTAATCAGGCGGGGCGGATCTATATTTTCCTGGATGTTTACGGTCAGGTGAATGGTATCATTGGTCCGGTACTGATCCCCTGTCGCATCAGTGCTGACCAAAAAATCATAGGCGCCCGGGGCCGGAAAATCAGCCCTGCGGGTAAAGGTAAATATGATGGAATCATCAACAGGAATAGGAGAGACAATGGTATCATATGTTTTCGGCCCCTGCGTCCCGTTCAATGAAAAAAAGATGCGTGTATTGGCGGGGGAAGGTATGGCCGCGTAGTTTCTCACCACCACCTGGACCTCATCATTGCCGGTATCGATGCAATCATCACAGGGCAGGATCACCCGTGTTATTCCCAGGTCGTTTGTAAGGTATTCGCCCGTAACGGCAAAATTATCCAGGTTCCATCCTGCATAGGAATTGTTGTTGTCAGAATAATTCATGGCCAACCGGAACCTGACATTGGCCTGTCGTTTAGCCAGGTTGTTGATTTCATTATACAAATAAAGGCTATTCCAGTTATATTCAGGTAACTGGCCGCTCACCTGCGAAAACCAGACCCGTGTCCAGTTGGACCCTCCGTCCGTGCTGATATCTATGGTGGCATTGTCCTGCGGTTCAATATAATTCCATTTCCAAAGTGTCAGTTTGATTTTGTCAAAGTATTTCAGGTTCATAACCGGCGTGGTGGCAAAATAGGCGTTGGCGGAATCAATGCTGAGCGGATAGGCGCCATCGTTGTTCAGATCAGTACCCAGCACCTTGTCTCCCGAATAAGCATAATCGGGATCATAGCTTTTGATCACAAATTTGCCCTTGGGGACATCACGTTCGAAATCATTCTGAAGCGTCCATCCCTTATCGGTTTCAAAATCATCATAAAATATTGATTGTTCAACGGTGTTGGCACCGGCGGGAGAGATTGAAGCGGCAGGGTATGAATTGCTGCTGATGTGAACACTGCTTGCATCGAGGATAAAATCGAGGGAGGTTTTCGGTGTTGCGCCTGTCTTGATATCAGCAGCCAGCCAAAGGCAATGCTTCCCGGTTTTCAGCGTTGTTGCCAGGTTGGAAAATCTTATGATACCATTCGATATACTCTGTGAGGTGCCAATCTTTGTTGATACTCCCTTATGTTTATTTTTAAATATCTCATCCGTGGTATGAAACAATTCAAAACCACCGTTTTCAAAAACCCCGTTATCACTGCTCAACGAACGGATTTTGAGGGAATCAAGGATCAGCGTACCATTGTTACCAACCACCTCAATGTCAACCCTGAACAAGGGGAGATCCACTACACCTGAAGGCACAACTGGATGCGCAACATGCACTGCATTTACGGTATGCACATAACGGTTAATGATATCCTTTTCTTCAATCCTTACGTCATCAATACAAACACCATGACCCCCAACCACAGTGCCTAAAAAGGCTACATAGAATTCACCGGTCAGATACTTAGATCCATAATCATCAATATTGAAAACCCGTTGTGGGAACCACTGTGTACCCGGAGTGGATGGCGAGATATAGGTAATAATGGTATCCCACGTTCCGGTGACACCGGCCCTGAACAACAGGGTCAGATTGTCGATGCCATCCCCCGATTGAGCCTGGGAATGATAAAAGGTAAGCTGTGGCTTAACTGCAGTGCTTAGATTTATCGGCGGTGAAACCAAAGCGGTTTTGTAGGCTTCAAATCCGTTCCAGTAAAGATAGGCATTGTAACTGCCTTCCCTGGCTCCAGTAGGCAGACTGCTGTGACCTCCGCTTTGATATTCCCATTTAAGCTGCGGAAGATATGGAACTGAGGGCTCGCTGACCCATTGCCGGGGGATGGTTTCGAAACCATCATTTATATAATATATCGTTGTATCCTGTGAAAAGGCAATCCTTGCCAATAAGCATATGGATCCCAGCATTAATAAGCGTTTCATAACCGGTTGTTTAGCTTCGAGGAAGAACTATTTGACTGATTTTACGTATACTGTATTAAAAAGTTTTAAATATTAATTGCTTGATATTATAAGGCTAAATCGCTATTTTTATTGATTCTTGTCAGATATTATCCAACCGATGAAAAAAAGACTTCTCCTGTTATCAGGAATATTTCTTTCTTTAATAGTTGAAGCACAGATTGATAATGAATTCTGGTTTGCAGCCCCTGATGTTTCAGGCTTTCATGACTGTAATCCTGTCGGATATCCTTATGCCGAAGGCCGTCCTATTAACATGTATGTCACTGCCGCACAGGCAACCAATGTAAGGATTGAAATGCCGGCCAACCCGGCTTTCACGCCCATTGAATTTTCTCTTGTTGCCGGCGAGCATCGCATGGTTCCTTTGTCTCCTCCCTATTCGCCCGATGTATTTGAAAATTATTCGCAGCAATGGCCTTTACCGATGGGGCAGTCGATACAGACAAAAGGTATCCGCATAACCTCTGACCAGGGAAATATCACGGCGTACTATGAACTCAATAACCGTTGTAACCGCGATATTTTTGCGCTTAAGGGGAAAAATGCGCTGGGCAAGAACTTCTATGTTTCAACCCAGAATTTTTTTCCGAACGGCGTCTACAGCAATTCTGCGTATAGCGGCTTCGTTATTGTCGCCACCAAGGATAATACAAGCGTTACCATTTACCGCAACGGAAACTGGACCAATTTCACCTCCCCATCCGCTCCCCCGATTGTCCCGGTTACCATTACCCTGAACCGAGGAGAAACTTTTGCCTTCATCGCCAACAGTACCAATCCGGCTAACCATATTAACGGAGTGCACGTCACGTCTACTGAAGATATTACCATTACATGGTATGACGACTCCATAAGAAAAAGGAATAATGCATCCAGCTATAGTTATGATATATGCGGTGATCAATTAATTCCGACAGGCCTGATCGGGATGAATTATATTGTCATGAAAGGCAATATTTATGTGGGTGATGACGGTGGCGAAAAGTTTTTTGTGACTGCCATTCATGACAACACCATGGTGTATGTCAACGGAACATATAAAACAACCATCAACACCGGACAAGTGTATTATGAGAATGTCACAGCCACAACCACCCGGATATCCTGTTCAAAGTCTGTTTATGTGAACCACATGAGCGGAACTGGCGGAGGCGGCGAACTCGGAGGGGCAACGCTGCCCACCATTGACGGATGCACGGGATCTCATTCTGTAACCTTCACCCGTAACAATTACAGCGGTGACCAGTTGCAGATAAACCTGATGCTCAGGAATGTGACCAACCCTGCCAGTCCGCTGAAGAACAAAAGCGTTGAAAACTGTTACCTGCAAATCGGTGCCAATGAATATGGCATACCGAAAAGTTTCTTTGATTTCATTCCCGACAGCACCTGGGCTGTATTAAGATGGTCAGACCCTGCAGTTGCCAACTTTTTCACTTCCCGCATCGGTGCCGGCACCACAGCCACTATTTATAACCATGTTTCCTTGTTTCACCTGGGCATCCAGAACGGTGCGGCCTCAACCGGCGGAAAATATGGTTATTTCTCTGATTACAGTTCCTACAGGGGCAGCGCTGGAATTGAGGGCCCCAAAGCACCCCCCAAGAAAACCTATTGCAGCCTTGACCCGATTTTGTTTGCCGTGGAAGGAGGGCTGTCTTATAAATGGGCAGCCGTGGAATTTCCTAACGACACCAATTACCTGAGCAGTACTACAGCCAGCGAGGTTTATTTTTATCCGCCGGGCCCCACCACGCCCACTCACTCATATAAGTTTAAAGTCACCATTTCCAGAGACTGTTTCGGCGACACAGTCATTTATTTATCTCCGCGGGTTTACGTGGCACCGGTGGCCAATTTCAGCATATCCAACCCGGTTGCCTGTTCCCCTGCCAATCCTCTGTTTGTCAATCAAACCGATTTTGGTTTGGCAGAGAGTATGTTATGGGACTTTAATTATGATAATAAAAATACTGATACCATCAACCAGGTATTGCTGCCAAATCCCTTTAACCATCTATTCCCCGAAAATCTTACCGATACACCCCAGTATTATAAAGTAAAACTATATGCCTGGGCACCTAATGGCGAATGCCCCAGTGATCGGGTTAAAACCATTACCATACTTCCCAATGTTTTAGCCGGTTTCATTGCCGACACTAACATGGGCTGTAATCCGCTTACCGTGCAGTTTAACGACACTTCCATCGGTTATCTTGATTCGCTGAATTCTTACTGGGATTTCGATACCTACCTGCAAACCTATATGCCCAATCCAACCCATACGTTTGTCAATGGCAGGGAAACGGATTATACTCATAATGTAAGACTTATCGCTTATTCTATTTCAGGCTGCACTGACACAGCTTATTACCCGGTAACAGTCCATCCTTTTATAAAAGCCAATTTCGGTGTTGACAACCTGATCGGATGCTCACCTTTCGTTTCACAGGTTAATCCGAGTGGTTCGGTGGGGGTAAATACCTATCAATGGTCGGTTTTTGATGAAAACAGATCCTATTACGACAGTTCATTTGTTAAAATGAATAAACTTATTTTCCCATTTAATCACAACGACGCCACACAGCCTGATCCTGACACACTGTACATCAGCATGGTCGGACTAAATACATACAACTGCCCCGACACTGCTATCCCCAAGCGAATGGTCATATACCCGGAAGTACACGCCGGTTTCTTAAAATCAGGAGATGCCATCTGTGACTCGGTTGATATAAGCTTTACCAATAATTCCATTGGTTATAAGCTGGTACATGATTGGAACCTAGGCGATGGCACATCGTTTATTGATACGCTGGGGACCGGATTTACCCATCGTTATTTCAACCGGTCTCTCTCCGATGTTAACTATACCATTTTGCTGGTGACAACATCAGATTATTTTTGTACCGATACATTTACCGATGTGGTCACGGTGCATCCCTTTGTGAGGGCGGGTTTTTCAATCGATTTTCTGAACAATTGCTCTCCCGTGGCAGTTAATGTTACAAATGTCTCACTCGGAGGCAGTAAGTTTGACTGGGATTTTGGGGATGGAACAGCGGATACTACCTATTTCACGGGCGTGTTGTCCCATACCTTTGAAAACAACACCGACAACGATACCACTTTCTTCATCCGGATGAGGGCCACCAATACTTATGGCTGCGCCGATTCCATGGAACGGTCTATTTTCCTTTTTCCCCAGGTTGCTGCCAACTTTGATTTCGGGACCTCAAACGTAGGATGCAATCCTTTACCTGTATCCTTTATCAATGATTCCAAAGGAAAGAATGTAAATTATAACTGGGATTTCGGGGATAAGACTTCGTCAACCAGCCAGGATCCTCCTCCCAAGTTATATCAGAATAATACTGCCCTGGATACCACGTACTACGTGACCCTTACAGTAACCAATCCGGTTGGCTGTGACAGCAGCATGACCAAGCCGGTACAGGTGTATTCGAATGTCAACGCTGAATTTTCCATAAGCCGTCTCGACAGTTGTTCGCCGTTTAAGATCAGGGTTGACAATTTCTCATCCGGAGGGATTACTGACTTTATCTGGAAATATGCCCCTGACGACTCCATCATACTGAACACCTTTACCGATCCTCTTATACCTGTATATCATAACACATCGGGTTTACCCGAGGATTATGAGATCCGGTTGAGAGCCCTCAACAGTCATGGATGTGAAGATATTAAACGGGATACCATCACCGTTTTCCCCGAGGTATTTGCACAGTTTACCCCTGATAAGCTGTCCGGTTGCGAACCCCTGCTGGTTAATGTAGCCAACAATACCAACATCAAAACAGGAACCACTTTTCTCTGGAATTTCGGCGACGGTAAATATTCAAACAAAACTGATCCCGAAGCGCATTTATACTCCAATACCAATTCCACCAGCCTGTTCCGCAATATATACCTGACTGCCAGAACGCAGTACGGATGTTTTGACGATACAACAATACAAGTAGAAATATTTCCTTATATATATGCCAATTTCACGATTGACAGGCCGGCGATATGTTCCGACGAATCCTTTGAGATCAACCGCGTTAACACCAGGGGGGGAATCACCCACTATTACTGGGATTACAATAATGACGGGTCAACCGATGAGGAAAAAACTGATGTGGACTTCTGGCATACTTATTCCAATACCGGGGCAACCAGTTTCAATCGTCAGATTAACTTAACGGTAACGAATGCAAAAGGATGTGATACATCATGGGTTGAAAGTATAACGGTGCATCCCCAGGTGAGGGCAGCTTTTTTGATTGATGACCGGGATTTCTGTTTCCCCCGGACAACGGCTTTTACCAATAATTCCCAACCGGCTGTTCCGCTGACCTATCAATGGAGCTTTGGAGACGGGTCAGCATCCATGGAAAAAAATCCAGGCCATGCCTATAAAAATTACAGTCAGACTATTGACCAGACTTTCACGGTAAAATTAACAGCAACTTCCGAATATGGTTGCGACAGTTCAGTGACCAGCTCCCTTACCGTACATCCCAAGCCTGTAGCTGATTTCACTTATCCTGTAACGGCCTCCTGCCCTCCCTTTACGGTCTCTTTTACCAACCTGTCAAAGGGAGCTGATCTGACATACGGCTGGAACTTTGATAATGGAAGTACCAGCACGTCCCTGAATCCGACAGAGACCTTCTATAACGATGGTTCATCACTGGTTGAAAAACAGATACGGCTTATTGTAACCTCGGAATTCCTCTGTGGAGACACCATTCTCAGGCCCATACAGATTTACCCTAACGTAACCGCTGATTTTACAGCTTCCTCATGGAGCGGCTGCAATCCGCTTGAAGTTAATTTTGAAGGCATCGCTGCCAATGAGGATGAGTATTACTGGTATGTCGATGATAAAGTATTCAGCAATTACGAAGACTCCTATTTCCGGTTTATTAATGAAACCGGATCCGACAGGATTTTTACCGTTCGTTTTATGGCTCAGTCGGGCTATGGCTGTTCCGATGACACGGTCAAGCTCGTCACCGTTTTTCCAAAGCCTGTCGGGGAGTTCATGCCGGTTCCGATTGTGCAGGACTTTGACACCATTGACGATATTACTGTGGTTACCTTTATCAATAATACATTAAACCAGACTGCCTGGACCTACGCGTGGAGTTTCGGTGACGGAAGTGTTTCCGGTGAATCAGCCCCTTCTTTTATAAAAGAATATACCATCTGGGGCGATATACACAATGGCAACCAGATCCCTGTTTCCATGATCGTGCTCAATGCTGCTAATACGCAATGCAGCGATACAGTCGATCGTTATATTGTGATACATCCACCCTTGCCGCAGGTTGAGCTGGGGCCTGATATTGCAGGATGCGTACCCCTGGAAGTGGAATTCCCATCCACCACAAAGTACATATACAGCGACAGCCATCAATGGGATCTGGGTTACGAGGGAATGACTTCCAACGATGATTTTCCGGCATCGCTTATCTATGATACTGCCGGCGTATACATGGTCAGGCTAACCGTAGCCGGAGACGGAGGCACCAACTGGGATCATAAGCGTATTTTTGTGTACCCGAAACCGGTCGTTAATTTTTACTTCGATCCGGATACCGTTCTGAAACAAAGCGAAAGTTTTTATGAACCGGCCGTACCCGTGAAATTCTTCAATGCTACCGATATCCAGGAAGATGGCAAATACTGGTGGGATTTCGGCGACGATGAAACATCCACCGAATTCAAACCGGTTCATATCTATGATGACACGGTCGGACATTATTACGTTACCCTTATTGCGGAGACGCCAGATGGCTGCCTGGATACCTTCCGGCATCCCACGCCTGTGGTTCTGGAAGGTGCCCGGTTGCTGCAATTCCCGGATGCTTTTATTATCGATCCCGATTTGCCGGCTGATGAAGAATATGATCCCTACAAACCTGACAGAGGCGTTTTCAGGCCGGTGACCCAGGGTGTTGTAAAATACAGGCTTGAAATATACAACCGCTGGGGTGAAATGATATGGCTGACGGAAGATGTCAAAAAAGGCTGGAATGGGTATATACAAGGGAAACCTGCCAAACAGGACGTATACGTCTGGAAGGTCAACGCAACCTTTACTGACGGAAAACCTTATGTTGCCGCCGGAGATGTCACATTGCTGGTGCGTGAACCGGGGACTCCATAATACAGCATCAGCGGAGTATTCTTGTGAACAAGGATTTTAATCTGCTTTGCACTGTATCAGGCCTTTTCAGAGGAAAGTGTTCATAACTCATCCGTCCGTTATGGCCGTTTTTCAGCCAGAAATCGTTTTTTTTGGTCAAAATAGATAAACCAATCGACCCGGGTTATCGTAATAAAATATACAGGATTAATTGATAAATAGCCTGAATGTACCGATTTTACATATCGTTTTTTCTCCTTGTCATGCTTTGCTGGGATAATGGCTATGGCCAGGATCCCCAGTTTTCGCAATTTTATTCAAATCCGCTTTACCTGGCTCCTTCCTTTGCAGGAGCAACCGGCGGCAGCCGGTTATGTGCCAATTTCCGTGACCAGTGGATCGCTTTGCCCTCAACGTTCATAACCTACAGTTTTTCCTATGACCACTATTTTGCCCCTTTCAACAGCGGTGTTGGTTTTCTGGCCTACCGTGATGTTGCTGGAACCGGAGAACTGGGGACTTTCAGTCTGGGAGCCCAGTATTCCTATAATATTAAGGTCAACAACACGATCTTCATCCGCCCTGGCCTACATTTTTCATACCGTGAAACCGGCCTGGCTTTTGATAAACTGACCTTCATCGATGATGTGATGAATTACGATGAGCCGCCCCCTGTGCCGCCTTCGCTGGACAGAGCCCGGGATGTAGACCTTTCGTTGTCAACCCTTTTTTACAGTAAACTGGTTTGGGCCGGCGTATCGGTTGATCATTTATTGATGCCCAATGTTTCACTTTATGCTGACAAGGTCAAGGTACCCATCAAGGTTTCTGTTTTCGGTGGGGTCGAGCTGGTAAGAAAGGGAAGACTGCTGAAGCCGGTGGATGAAACCATGACCCTGGCTTTTCTGCTTAAGACGCAGGCCCAGTACACACAACTTGACCTTGGCGTATACTGGCACAAGAATCCGCTTGTTCTCGGACTTTGGTACAGAGGGCTTCCTCCTTTCAAAGACTCCGAGCGCGGGGATGCGTTTGTCGTTCTGGTAGGTTATAAAACGCCACAGTTCAATATCGGTTACAGTTATGATGTAACCATTTCAAACCTCATTGCTCATGCCATAGGTTCGCATGAGATCTCCGTCAGTTATAAATTCCTCCTGCCCCGCCGAAAGAAAAAGGGACATGTGCCTTGTCCGGAGTTTTAGGAGAAAACGTTTTCTTTCCCATTCTTTTTTTCTTGGCATAATCCTTTTATATTTGTGCCTTGAACAAAAATAATCACCCATGAAAAAGCTTCCCTTGATATTGAGTGCTGCGAGTATTCTTGCTGTTGCCATTTTGTATGTATTGTTTTTCACCTCCGGTAAAAAAGCAGGGGTATCAGGCCCCGGCCAGAAACTCTCTGATGAAAGCGCTGCTGCGGGGGAAATAGTTTATATTAATATTGACTCCGTGCTCAATGGTTACACGATGTATATCGATTACAAGGACGAATTTGAAAGGAAAGCTAAAATCTCGGAAGCTGAATTATCTTCCAAGCAAAAAACCTATCAGAAAGATCTGAATGATTATCAATATAAGGCTGAACGTGGCCTCGTTACCCGTGCCGAAGCACAACAAATAGAACAACGGCTGTACGGACAACAACAGAACCTGTTAAAACTGCAGCAGGACCTTCAGTTAGAGCTGGCTGAACAGGAACAGGTGAGGGTGGACCTTGTGCTGAAAAGCATTATGGACTACCTGAAGGAAGTGCAGCCTAAATACAACTATACTTACGTTTTTGCCAACCAGACAAGCGGCGGAACCATATTCTACGGCAACGAAAAGCTTGATATTACCAATGATGTTATTCAGGGCCTGAACGAAAAGTACAACCGGGTAAAGGAAACCCAGAAGAAATAAGGACATGTCATTTGCTGATGCATATCTCAGCAAACAACAAGGCATACTCCCCCATATCCCTGACCTTCCGTCGCATGCATTACGATATATCGTTATCATACCTGCCTTTCAGGAAGAAAATATAGTTGAGGTACTCGATTCTCTCTGGCACTGTGCACGTCCCGAAGGTTTTGTTGAGGTTATCGTGGTTGTGAATGCCCCTGATACTGCAGATATTAACATACGGGAACTCCATGCTGCAACGCTGCAGGCTGTCAGAGATTTCAGTCATACGCATGAGGAGGATTCTTTCCGCTTTTACGCCCTGAATGCGGTTGATTTGCCAAATCAGCATGCCGGCGTTGGACTGGCCCGGAAGATGGGTATGGATGAAGCCATATGGCGTTTTAACACCCTTTCCCGGCCGGAGGGATTAATTATTTCTCTGGACGCAGACTGCCTTTGTGATGTCAACTATTTCAGCGAGATCGAAAAAAAGACCACATCCTTTCCCCGGGCGAACGGCTTTAACCTGTATTTTGAACATCCTGTCACAGGCCATGAATTTCCGGAACGGATCTACCAGGGCATTATGCAATATGAACTGCATTTGCGCTATTATATCCAGGCCCTGCGCTATGCCGGATTCCCCTATGCATTCCACACGGTTGGTTCCTGCTATGCTGTGAAGGCTTCAGCCTATGCCAAACAGGGAGGGATGAACAGGCGTAAGTCGGGAGAGGACTTCTATTTCCTGCATAAGATCATTCCACTTGGCTCCTTTTATGAGATCAATACAACGCGCGTAATACCTTCTTCCCGGCCATCCATGCGTGTGCCCTTCGGTACCGGCCCCACCCTTCAAAAATACCTGCTGAACGAACAGCAGGTGCAGCAGACTTATAATCCTGAATTATTCAAAATACTGCGGGACTTTTTTTCAGTTGTCATGCAATTCTATAAACAGGGGCCTGATCAGACAGAAATCCTGCTTCGCCGCTGTCATCCCTGCTTAATTGAATTCCTCGACTCACTGGACAGCCTGAAAGCCATAGCGGAAATTAATGCCAACTGCAGCACATCGTCAACCTATATAAAACGTTTTTATAACTGGTTTGACGGGTTTGTGGTGTTAAAATTCCTGAATTATGCCTCAGCCGGTTATTTTCCACGCGTAGAAGTCTTTGAAGCTGCCATGCGGTTACTCGAAATGAAACAACGCCCGGCTTCCAATATTGCGGATAGCTATCCATTGTTAATGCTCTACAGGGAAATGGAAAAAAAAGAAAGCTGGGTCAGTCCTCTTCAACAATAATGAAAATATCCTCGTTATCTTTCTTCATCAGGTATTGCTCACGGGCAAACTTTTCCAGGTTTTCATTATCGGTCTTCAGCTCCCTGATCCTCTTGCGGTCTTCTTCTATTTTATTCAGGTAATACTCCCGTTCCTGAAGCATCTGGTCATATTCGTTGTTCAATTTTCTCCGCTCCAGCAGGTTGTTCTGGTCAAAAAACAACAACCACAACAAGAAGATCAACAAAGAAAGGATATACTTGTTTTTCAGCAATCTGAAAAACCTCCTCGAAGGCAGTGTCCTGAAAAACCGGATCGCTTTATTGAATCCTTTCATAAAGGTGCCTCTTAATACTCATTCTTACCTGATGCAAAGGTAATCATATACTTTTCACACCAAAAGCCTTCAGCATAAACTTTTTGACGAGTTGAAGGCTTTTATTAACAAAAAATGATGCATGACAATTATCAATGATCCCCTGTCTTCAGGCATAATAAATATCATTTTTTCCTAAGGCCTTCTGCCTTACTTTTAATCAGCAATTCAATTTTAAATAAAAACCATATACTATGACATCTTCTGGTTTCTTTCATGTTCCCCTTCCTAAAAATGAGCCGGTTCTGAACTATGCACCGGGCGCTCCCGAAAGGATCAAGCTGAAAAAAGCAATTGATGAGCTTTTATCGAAACAGGTTGAAATACCTATGTTTATAGGAGGCAAGGATGTCAAAACAGGGAATCTGAAAGAGATAAGAGCACCGCATGACCACCATCATATTCTCGGGTATTATCATGAAGGTGATGAGAAATCTGTAAAGCAGGCTATTGAAGCATCACTCGCCGCCCGCGAGAAATGGGCATCCATGCCATGGGAACACCGCGCATCGGTATTTTTAAAGGCGGCTGATCTGCTGTGCGAACCTTATTACTGGACCAAGATCAATGCAGCTACCATGCTGGGCCAGTCAAAGAATGTATTTCAGTCAGAAATAGATGCAGTATGCGAACTTGCTGACTTCTTAAGGTTCAATGCGAAATACATGACTGAAATCTATGAATTTCAGCCTATTTCACCTTCCGGCATTTGGAACCGCCTTGACTGGAGGCCTCTCGAAGGTTTTGTTTTTGCCCTGACCCCTTTTAATTTCACCTCCATTGCCGGGAACCTTCCATCGGCTCCGGCCGTCCTTGGAAATGTCGTGGTATGGAAACCTTCCAATGCTCAGATATTGTCGGCAAGAGTGATCATGGAATTATTCAGGGATGCAGGATTGCCGGAAGGAGTGATCAACCAGGTATTTGTTCCGGGCCCGGTTGCTGCGAATGCTGTGTTCTCTCATCCTGACTTTGCCGGTTTCCATTATACCGGGTCAACAGAGGTATTCCAGGGTATATGGAAAACCATTGGCAGCAATATTTTCCGGTACAAAGCATATCCCAGGATCGTAGGGGAAACCGGAGGAAAGGACTTTGTCATGGTGCATCCTTCAGCTCACGCCAACCAGGTATCAACAGCACTGGTCCGCGGGGCATTTGAATACCAGGGACAAAAATGTTCAGCAGCATCCCGGACCTATATACCGGAATCACTCTGGCCACAGATCCGCGATCTTATGCTGGCAGATCTCTCCACATTCAAAATGGGAGGCCCGGAAGACTTCTCCAATTTCATCAATGCAGTAATTGATGAAACAGCCTATACCAGACTATCCGGAGTGGTTGAAAGAATAAAGCAGGAAAAGGTAGCCGGCATAATTGCAGGTGGCAAATGTGATAAATCCGTAGGTTATTTTATTGAGCCCACCATTGTGGTATCTGAAGATCCGCAATATTTTGCGATGAAGGAGGAGTTTTTCGGCCCCATTTTAACCGTATACGTTTATCCCGATAAGAAATTTGAAGAAGCCCTTGAGCTTTGTGATAAAACCTCTATTTACGCGTTGACCGGATCTATCTTTGCCACCGACAGGGAAGCCATTAATCTTGCTTCTCAGAAACTGATCCATGCAGCCGGCAACTTTTATATCAATGATAAGCCAACCGGCGCAGTGGTAGGACAACAGCCTTTTGGCGGATCAAGAGGATCGGGAACCAACGATAAAGCCGGATCGGTTCTCAATATGCTCAGGTGGGTGACCCCCAGGGCCATCAAGGAAACCTTCGTTCCGCCGACCAGCTACAAGTATCCCTTTATGGATGAGAAATGATTTCTTCAGAAGCAAGAATCAAGACACAAGATTAAAGACAAATACCAAAGCAAAGCGGATAATTCATTATTCATGTAAGCACTGAATGGGAGCATGTTCTTCACACCAACCTGGGTCCGGTGAAGATCTTGAATTTTTTATCCTGGATCTTGGATCTTGCATCCAGAATTTTGCATCTTAAGGTGCATAAATGATCTTACCTGCATGCATACCCGCAGGCCCCTCGATGGTAACCATGTATAATCCGCCTGCCGGAAGTATTCCGGCCAGGTCAAGCTTAAGTGTACCGGTAAACCAGGATTCGTATACAACCGATCCGGTCAGGCAGGTAATGGTCAGATGATTGCTGGCGGAAAAGTTCTCCTCATCCGGTTCAATTATCATATACCGGCTGCTGGGATTGGGATACAATCTGAATTCATTCATCCCGTCCATACCGGCAATTGATTCTATACCGACCATGCTGTGATCATCAGAAAAAGGTGATCCGTCAATCCTCGTCGAGGCCATCCAGTAATGATAATCATCCAGGCTGAGGGTCGGATTCTTTTCACTTGCCGTGAGTGAATACCCTTCCCCGTCGGTTGAAACAGGGAACGGCAGCTGATCATCGTAGTAGAACATGAAAACTTTATTACCGCCGGCATCGCGCAGCAATACATATTCACCTGAACTGTTAAAATAATCCTGGCAATTTCCTGAGGCCACTTTGCCGTATTTATCATAAAAGTAACTTGGCTTTGTGGCAACAACAAAGAATTTACCCGGCGGGAGAAGATATCCTGACGGGAATTCATAATAAACTGCAGAATCCAGCACCAGTCCCGACAAATCAATGGTTGATTCCCCTGTGTTCTTAAACTCAATAAATTCATAATACTTCCCCGGTATTGTATCGGTACCTTTAATGACATCCTGCGGATGATAATGAAGTTCGGTAACCTTGAAGTGCGTCAGGTCATTGTTGGTGGAAAAGAATCTTATTTGACGCAACGTACTCCATTTGCCGCTGTTATAGGCACGGGCCCTGAGAATTACGGAAGCACTCAGCGTCATGGTTCGTTCGCCGTCAATCTTAATGGCCCTGGATGAGATCTCTCCGCCAACAAGCCGTGGATCAGAATCGTCTGTAGTGAAATATACGCTTCCGGATGAATTGGGATTTTTTATCGTTATCTCTGCTGAATTGCCAATATTCCAGGAAGACGATGTGATGACGGATCCTGACTGGCTCACCGAAGGGGGTTTCAATGTCGGAAAAATGCTTGCGCTTTCCAACTGGTCAAGAACAATATCCGTGCGGTAAGGGAAAAAGTCATATTGCACCCTTTCTATTTCAGGAAGCCAGGTATCATTTTTGGTATAGGGAACGGAAGTGCGTGCATCACCCCAGCGTGCTGACTCCGCAATAACGGCTGTTTCAATCTCGGTAACGCGTTTGTTAAACCGGTCAAGATTCATATCCGGGGTGAGCGCACCATGCTCTGTCATATGCATCATAACCCTGTCGGCAAAGCGCAATCTATATTCTGCATTGGAAGAAAGCTTATAATGCAGCCACTGAGGGTGAAAGACCGAAAAGGATGAAACATCCATTGAAAGGTTTACCCTGTCTTCATAAAGACCAACGCCCGGACCAACCGGATCAATCATCAAAGCATGTTCGGCATCATGGTTAAAAAATACAAATCCTTTTGACTTATCGTTACGGTTATCAATAGCATAAAAATTATTAGGACCTGAATTACCTCCGAATGAAGAAGTCGGAGCATCGAAATTACCCGTATAAAAAATAGTAAGCATGTAATCAATGAGATTGTCGAAATTCAGCAGCACTTCCGAACCCTTTAAGGGATTACCCCAGGCGTCTTTGCCCTCCAGCCCGAAATAACTTGCATTACTGGCGAAACCCGCCTTACAAAGGTTGTATATCTTCTCCCAGCTATCCATAGTCCCGTCGGTGGCTTCAATGCGGTAAACGTAATTTTCGGTGTTAACCTTTATCACATCGTAGTCTGCAGCATTGTCGCCAAAGTAATCGGCAGCAAACCTCGCTTCAGATCGTTCCTGTGTCTGATAAATGCCCCAGTACATACCATTCAGGTAAAGATGATAATAACGGCTCCGGGTATAGGGCTGGCCCATATCGCGCTGGGTATCCCTTGAGAATACCTCCCTTACCAGCGTATTGTGTTCACGGTCATAGTTGGCCCATGAATAATTTTGTTCACACCGCAGGTCAATTTTATCGAACTGGCTGACCCCTTCATCACCGAACAGGGGATATTCCAGTTTGGCGGCACCGTATTCTCCACGGAAAAACAACCTGAAGGCATGTTTGGGATAATCATTATGCCGGCTCCAGCCGCCCCTGATGCGCAATCCGGCATTTATGGTGAAACCCGGTGATCCGTCAGGATTGATCAATTCCACCGAACACATCCGTTCCCATTCCAATCCATGTCCTTCGGCATTGACATATAATCCGGCCAAAGGATCGAAGAGCGATTCCAGCTCTGTGACCACAGAAACAGACGGGATGTCCAGCAGGGCATCATCTATTTCCCCTGAATACAGGCCGCTGTTAACCACGTCGGGATCCATTTCAAAGTCAAGAATCTGACCGTTTACATTGTACGTTGGCCAGTTTCCGCCTGGATGTTTCTGTGTTTTCACATGATCAAGGAAAATGTAAGTGTGTGTAACAGGGAATGATACAGAGTCACCTGCCCATTCGAGTGAAGCCCTTACCATGAAAGCCGGGGTTTTTGCCCTGTTCGTGATGCTGGACGGATCAACCGAAATAGTCACCTGATTCCCGGCATGAATGGCATTGGAAGAAGTCTGAGGGTTACTGCCATCCAGGGTATAAAGTATGCTTGCAGCATTGTCAACGGAGGTAACGGTAAGTGCAAAGGTTGAACTGTAAAAACCGGCAGGGTGACTGAACAGTATGCTGTCAGTCTGTGCCAGGGTTGACTCAATGCTGCCTGCAAGCAAAATCAATGAAACTGTAAAAATGCCGGGATTTTCCACGCTTTTATACTTTCTTCTTATATGAAGGGCTCTGCATATGTTCTGAATCATACAATATATACGGAATTTGCCCCTATTATGTTTCCGGGTGCAAATAAAACAAAAAAACCTTAAAAAGCAGCATGAAGATGCGGAGATAATGAATTCCCCGTAATCATTTTTTCTGGCTGAACAATTGCTCAGCCGGACAACCTATCTCCCTTTGCTTGCAGTATTTGAGATTCCGGATCTTCGCAAAGAGATCTTTCACAGCTTCATCATTGGAGTAGCTCAGTCCGGAATGATAGTATTGCAAAAGTATTGCCCTGAATAACCAAGTCTGGATTAATCCTTTATCAACCCATGGTACAGATCCGGATAATCACCCATGAACAGGGTAACCGGATCCTGATAAAACTTAAGAAAATCAGGTACGGCAAGGTGACCGGGATAGGGTACAAATGACCTGTTCCAGATAGCCATATAGGTGACCCGTCTGGCAAGACTGTCGTTTTTCACAGGCTTAAGCAATACCTGGGTGAACCAATCGTGAATTCCCAGCCCGTCAAGCCCGGTCTCAGAAAGCGCTGAGATCTTATTCTTTTCTTCAGCCAGTTTTGTCATGATCCTCAACTGATTCACAAATGCACCGCTGTCAGCCGCCGTCCTTACCTGTCGGTAATTATCCTGGGCCAGCACATCGACATAGGGGTCTCCCGGATAATAGTGAAGATATCCGAGTTCCCCGTCACGGGCCTTGAAACGGTCGCAGGGAGAAAAAACGAACAAAAGATTATTTATCCTTTTTACCTTTGTCAGGTAGTCATAGGTGAATTGCCAAAGGCGGGCAAAGGTTTCGGCAGAAACGTAAGGTTTGCCCCACCAGAACCAGTCCCCGTCCATTTCATGGAAAGGTCTGAAAAGTACGGGAATAGATTCCCCTCCCTGCCCTTTCAGCTGTCTGAAGAAAAACGCTATCCTGTCAAGTTGTCCCAGAAACCACTCATGATGTTTCCCCCCCGGAAGCAATTCGTTTCCGGCATATGGATCCGGTATGTCTTTTGTATAAAAACCTCTTCCCGCGGGATCCATCATATGCCAGCAAAACGATATGATGCCGTTTTTATTATAGTAATATTCAACTTCCCTGCACATGAGAGTATCCATGAACCCGGCACCGATATTCTTCAGTTCCCATGATCCCAACGCCGGGAGTGATCCGCAGATATCTTCAATGTCAGACTGGAAAAGATTCCCTGTCGGATTTCCGTTGAGAAAAAAAGGATCCATCTGCCCGAAGAATATGGCCCGGCCTTCCATTAATTTAAGGTTGTTATAAAGAAATCGGGTTTCGGAAGTGGCATCCGGATTGCAGGTTTTCATCGGCGTGGGCGGCAACACCACCGATGCTTCAATGTCTGCATTGGCTATCATAATCTGTTCAACAGCCTTATCGATTTCAATCTGCGCCAGACTGGCATTATTCAGTACTTCACTAGCACGTTGAATTTCGTTTTTATATCGGGTCCGGGCATTTTCAGGAAATTGCCTGATGTTATCCCCCGATAAAAGAAGATAGGTTTCAGCGTTGCGGACAAGTTTCTGCAACAAGCCTTTATGGGTTTTCTGTATGTTTCCCTGATAACCTATGGTTATATCATCAAGATAAAGGATGATGGTATCTTTGTCCGGCACAGCGGAAATCAGCTGGAAACTTAGTTTTTCCAGCAACTGCACCTGGGATGGTTCGAGGGCATAGGAACATTTGTGCCAGCGGTTATCGGAATTGAGAAGGCTGGTAATGGTCGTTGCCATTCCGTACCTGTATTCCAGTTTTACGATAAGGCGGAGATTTTTATTTGCTTTTGATTTGAAGCTAAAGAAAGGATAGTCCGCTGTGGGGATTGGCTGGGGCATAGTCATCAAAACAGAGCCGGATAACATACCGGATGGGGAAGGGCTCTTTTCAATCCTGAGCGTATTGCATTCCGGGTTCAGCAGGTAATTTTCACTGCCCGACCAGCCTTTCAGTCCCGGGGCCTCAAAATCCTCAATCATGGCTATCGGGTGGTTATTGCTGTATACTTCCAGTTCCCAGAGTGAAGAACCAAACCGGGTACCCCGCCTG
>CAYWCR010000052.1:0-7097 GCA_964456825.1 uncultured Bacteroidales bacterium | reverse complement strand
CTGAACAAAGGCAATATGAACAAAATGACAATCAATACTTTCCGCATATCCAAATGTTTTGGTCACAGCAATATTACACAGAATTGTTGAACGCAAAAATGCTACAGGGCATTTTTATCCTGAAATGCAGCCACCGGCATTAGTCTTGATTCCTGGCTCCTGGCTCCTGGCTCTTGACTCTTGATTCTTGATTCTTGATTCTTGTTTCTTGCTTTCCTCGTCCCTTGTCCCTTACTTCCTCATCCCTCTCTTCAATAACACCGCCCATTGTCTCAAACTGTCAATCAGTACCGCAACGATCATAATGATGATAACGATTGAAATGGCAGACAGAAGATAATTTCCTTTGGGGTAGTAATTGATAAGTATATTCTGTATTCCCGCCGTAATGGTGGTGACGGCAAGAAAAGCCATGGGGACTGCCGTTACCCACATATAGCGTCGTTTTCCCCTGCGGATGAGAAAGGTTGTGCCAATCGCCAGTGCCAGTGTGCCCAATAATTGGTTAGCTGTCCCGAATAAGGGCCATATGGTGGAAACCGTTCCTCCATATACCAGATACCCCCAGGCAAAGGAAATAATACCGCCGGTCAATATAACGCCCGGCCACCATCTGAGGTTGCCCAGCGGCTTATATATCTTTCCGCCTGCTTCCTGCAACAGGTAGCGTCCTACGCGTGTGCCGGCATCGATGGTCGTAAGTATGAACAAAGCTTCAAACATAATGGCAAAATGATACCAGTAACTTGCCAACTTTGCAAAGAATGGTATTCTTGAAAATATGCTGGTCATGCCAACAGCCAGGGATACAGCACCACCCGGGCGACCGGAAACATCTTCACCGATCGCTTCCGACAGCCAGGGCAGTTCCTTAATTTGCTGCAAGGCAGGATCGAGGTTGCGGAATACCTCCGGCAGAGTATTGATGGCATAGTAGTCTGCAGGGTACAGGTGAGCGGCAGCAATCAATGCAATCACAGAAATGAACGATTCCAGCAGCATGCCGCCATACCCGATGGGGATGATGTCGCGTTCGCTGGATATCATTTTGGGTGTAGTGCCGCTCGAGATGAGGGCATGAAAGCCCGACAAAGCCCCGCAGGCTATGGTAATAAACATAAAAGGCCAGACCTTCCCCGGGATGATCGGGCCGTTGCCATGTACAAATTCGGTTACGGCAGGCATTTGCAGGATCGGGCGTACAATGATAACACCCAGGGTAAGCAACAGGATCGTCCCCAGCTTCATATAAGTGCTCAGGTAATCACGGGGTGTCAGCAGCAGCCATACCGGTAACGTGGCTGCGGTAAAGCCATAGGCTGCCAGAATAATCGTCAATTGCTCACGGTTGAAAGTAAGTAATCTGCCAAGGGCAGTATCCTGTATAACAGGCCCCCCTATAACACCCAGCAATACCATCACCACCCCTATAATGGATGCTTCCAGGATTCTGCCGGGACGGAGGAATTTCATGTAAATACCGATGAATATGGCAATCGGAATGGTTATACCAACTGTGAAAGTACCCCATGGGCTTTTATAGAGTGCGTTGACCACAGCGATGGCAAGACCTGCCATTGCCACAATCAATATGAGGATGATGGCCATGGAAGTTATGAAACCTGAAAATGTGCCCAGTTCTCCTTTGGCAATTTCGGCCAGTGATTTTCCGTCATACCGTACTGAAGCAAATAAAATAACAACATCATGCACGGCTCCTCCCAATACAGCTCCGATCAGTAACCACAACGTACCCGGCAGGTAACCAAACTGGGTGGCCAGCACCGGCCCGATCAACGGTCCCGCCCCTGCAATAGCCGCAAAATGATGACCCAGCAAAACAATACGGTTTGTCGGAACATAATCATGGTTGTCTCTCAACCGGAAAGCAGGTGTGGGAAGCGTAGGATCAATTGCAAGTACTTTTGCCTTCAGGAAGGCTCCGTAGAACCTGTAAAACAAGATGAGAAACAAGGCGGCTATTATAACCAGGTATATTGCATTCATCGTGAAAAAGCCTTTGAGTTACAAAGCTGAGATGGTTAATACTATCTGAAATTATAAAACGTTGACAGGCTGGTTTATGTTTTGTTCATTCCTCCGGTCCGCATCTTGCTGTGCCTCATTCCGTACAGAAAATAAATTAAAATGCCGAATAAGAGCCATAATATGAACCACCGCCAGGTTTCACCGGCCAGCACTACCATTTGTGCAACGCAAACCAATGCCCCCATCAAAGGGATGAAGGGCACCCAGGGTGTCTTAAAGGGCCGGGGAATATCAGGCCGGGTTTTTCGCAGGACGATAACACTGATGCAAATAATCGTGAAGGCAAATAATGTACCTATGTTAACCAGTTCGCCCAACCGGGCAAGCGGAAAGATCCCTGCTAATATAATGGCAATAAATCCTGTGATGATGGTGCTTACATAGGGGGTGCGGAAACGTTTATGCACCTTGGCAAAAAAAGGAGGCAGAAGGCCATCCCCTGACATGGAAAAGAAAATCCTTGGCTGGCTGAGCAACATGACCAGGATTACGGAACTCAAACCTGCTATGGCAGCTATTTTTACGATTGGCCTTAACCAGAACATCTTTTCACCCATCTGATTAACACCTACTGCAACGGGATCAGGGACGTTAAGATCGGTATAGCTTACAATACCCGTTAGTACCAGGGCAACGAGAATATACAATACGGTGGCTATTCCCAGGGATCCCAGAATGCCTTTAGGCATATCGCGTTGCGGATTTTTTGCCTCCTGAGCAGTGGTAGAGACCGCATCAAATCCTATATAAGCAAAGAAAATTACGCTGGCTGCCCTCAGTATCCCCGAAAGGCCATATTTCCCAAATGTTCCCGTATTCTCCGGTATGAAAGGCTGCCAGTTGGCCTTCCTGACAAAGAAAAAACCGGCTATAATAAATATGAGGATTATAGAAACCTTAACCACTACCATGATGTTGTTGAATACCGAAGATTCCCTCATGCCAAGTACGAGCAGAAAGGTAAGCAGAGCCAGAATCACCATGGCAGGCAAATTGCATATTGCAGTGGTCTGTGGCAAGGCTGACAAATCCATGCCTCTGCCTGCCAAAATATTTTCAAGATCGACCGTCAGGATTTTCCAACCTTCTCCCGGCAGGTTGATTAATTTTGTACCCAGCGCTGTTGTATATTCAATGGGCACGTTGATATGGTAATCCCTGAGAAAGCTGATCAGATATCCTGACCATCCGACAGAAACTGCGGAGGCTGCAAAAAGATATTCAAGGATCAGATCCCAACCTATTATCCAGGCAAAGAACTCTCCAAGCGTGGCGTAGGAGTATGTATAGGCACTTCCTGAAATGGGGATCATGGAAGCAAATTCGGCATAACAGAAACCGGCCAGCACACAGGCTATGGCTGAAACAACAAAGGATAAAATAATGGCAGGACCGGCATACTGAGCTGCCGCCTGACCCGTGAGAACAAAAATCCCGGCTCCGATAATGGCGCCTACACCCAGGGTGGTAAGATTAAAACCACTGAGTGTTTTTTTCAGGCCGTGCTGGCTGTTTGCCTCCTCCATCAGGTCGTGAACGGACTTTGTTCTGAATATGCCCTTTGCCATATGAACCATTATGAAATAAAAAAGAAAGGCTAAATATAAAATAAAACTTTCAGATGGAAGAATGGAAGGGTGGAATAATGGAAGGTTGGGATTACCTGATTGATTATCGTTCCTTGCTGGTTTCAACCTTTCGCCTGATCCGCTGCGTCACAATCTGTTCTATGGCAATGGGTACCTTTTCCTCTATCACATTGCTGGTGTCAAGACCCAGTGCCTTAACATCATTGATACTTAACCGACGGGTTATCTCATGTAAACCCATGGTCAAAGTCTCCCAGGGATTTAGCTTGTAATCCGGTGACATAACCCTGTCGAGGTTAATGAATACAAAATCACTCATAATATTATAGTGAGAAAGGGATTTGTAACGGCTGGTAAGATTGATTTCTCCGTCGTTAACAAGATCTTCCAGCACTTCCCTGAAATAAAGATTGATCCTCCGGTCAATTTTAAAACCCAGCCTGAAATCAATTTTTATAAGCACGCCCGGTACTATATGATAAACTTCGTATTCAAAAGTATCCGGATTATCGAGAATATCCACATGCAAAAACCAATAAGTATCTGCTCTTTTGGGCTGTTTGTTAATAATGGAATAAATAATTTTATTCTCGATTTGTTCAAGCTTATTGGCCTTTACGATATAAACCAGGTTTGAGGCAAACTTGGGTATGGTGACATCTTTGGAAATCTCCTTTATAACAGGGAGATACTCATATAAATTAACAAACTTGATATAATTGTTCTTGATCTTCCTGCCATAATACCAGCCATACATGATAAGGAAAAAAACGAAACCGGCCATTATCGTAAACCAGCCTCCATGCATGAATTTATTCAGGTTGGCGATCAGAAAGGTCCCCTGTAAAGTAAAATATACGATAACCAACAAAAGAATAAGATAAAGCGGTGTTTTGCGCTCATATAAATAATACGCAAGCAGGAAGGTCGTTATGATCATGGTGATCGTTATTGCAAGACCATACGCGGCTCCCATATGCGTGGATTCCTTGAAAAGGATAACGACGAAACAACAGGCAAACCATAGAAACCAGTTAATGCTGGATATATACACCTGACCCTTTACTGAGGTAGGCTGTGAAATACGGATTTTTGGCCAGAAATTCAACGATACAGCCTCGCTGATCAGCGTGTAGGAACCGCTTATCATAGCCTGGCTGGCAATGATCGCGGCCATGGTAGCCGTAATGATGCCGGGCAGCAGAAACCAATCCGGCATAATGGCATAAAAAGGATTGATTTCTGTACCCGTCGGCTGAGCCAGCAGATACCATGCCCCCTGTCCGAAATAATTCAATAAAAGGGCTGTTTTTACAAAAATCCAGGTAATCCTGATATTTTTTAATCCGCAATGACCCAGGTCAGAATATAACGCCTCCGCTCCCGTTGTGCACAAAAAGACAGCGCCAAGGATCAAATATCCGTGCGGACGAGTGGATAAAAACTCGTAGGCATATACCGGATTCACGGCGGCCAAAATGGCGGGGTACCGAAAAATTTGCATAATGCCCAGGACCCCGATCATCACAAACCAAATCACCATCATCGGACCGAATGATTTGCCGATAAGATCAGTACCGAATTGCTGCACAAAAAACAGGACGGTCAGGATAATCAGCACAAAAGGTATAACCGGGAGATGAGGATTGATCAGGTGAAGTCCTTCAATGGATGAAGTTACCGTAATGGATGGTGTGATAATGCTGTCCGCCAGCAGGGCACAGCCTCCGATCATGGTCAGCATGATCACAAATGTGCTCCTCTTCTTCAGCAGGGCGAACAGGGCAAATATTCCACCTTCCCCGTGATTATCAGCCCGCAGCGTGATAATAACATATTTAACGGTGGTTTGCAGCGTGAGGGTCCAGAAAATACAGGATAAGGCTCCGTATGCAACCAGCATCTTATCGCCGGAAGCGGCAGAAATAATGGCCTTCATCACATACAGTGGACTTGTCCCTATATCCCCGTAAACCACGCCGAGCGTTATGATAAGCCCTGCGAGCGTGACATTCCTGAAAAATGGATCCTTTGACTTTTGCTGCATACTTTTTGAAAAAAACGGTCAAATTTAAATGATTTCCGGATATCAGATAATAAATTTAATATTTTAATTCCTATCACTCTGAAAAAGCTTTTTAGCAGTTTAGCATTTTAGCTGTTTAGCTTTTTAGCTGTTTAGCTTTTTAGCTGTTTAGCTTTTTAGCAATTCAGCCATATGGGAAATTAAAATCAAGTAAAGTTTAGCATTACGTCTTCCTAAACACCTAAACGCCTAAACACCTAAAAAACTAAAAGGCTAAACACCTAAAAGTTAACAGCATGACCTGCCTGTCGGCAGGCAGGCTGCACGACCGCATGATCTCTTTCTTTTTCTTGAAAAAGTTTGGTGGCTTTTCTGAAATGGAGTAAATTGCGCTCCGTTTAACAAAATCTAAAAACATGTTACATTATAAAGAATTAGGACTGGTAAACTCAAAAGAGCTTTTTAAAAAAGCTGTAAAGGGAGGATATGCCATACCGGCATTCAATTTTAACAATCTCGAACAATTGCAGGCAATCATCACTGCCTGCGTGGAAACAAAATCACCTGTGATCCTGCAGGTTTCCAAGGGAGCGCGCAAATATGCCAATCAGACTTTACTTCAATACCTTGCCAAAGGTGCTGTGGAATATGCTAAAGAACTCGGTTATGCCATACCCATTGTTTTGCACCTTGACCATGGTGATTCGTTTGATACCTGCAAATCTTGCATTGAAACAGGGTTTTCATCGGTAATGATTGACGGATCCCACTTTCCCTATGATGAAAACATCCGGATTACAAAGCAGGTTGTTGAATATGCCCATCAATATGATGTCACCGTTGAAGGCGAGCTGGGTGTGCTGGCCGGCATTGAAGATGAAGTTTCTGCCGAACATTCATCCTATACGCGACCCGAAGAAGTTGAAGATTTTGTGAAAAAAACAGGTGTTGATTCCCTGGCCATTTCAATCGGGACTTCACACGGTGCTTTTAAATTTAAAGTGAAACCCGGAGAACTTCCTCCACCGTTGCGTTTCGATATTCTTGAAGAAGTTGAAAAACGTATCCCCGGATTCCCCATTGTTCTTCATGGCGCCTCTTCTGTACCACAGGAAATTGTTGCTGAGATCAACAAGTATGGCGGGAAAATGGAAAACACAGCCGGTGTTTCAGAAGACCAGCTGCGCAGGGCTGCCAAATCAGCTGTTTGCAAGGTCAACATTGACAGTGATGGCCGTCTGGCCATGACCGCCGCTATTCGTAAGGTACTGACTGAAAAGCCGGGTGAATTCGATCCCCGTAACTACCTCGGGCCTGCCCGCGACAGCCTGAAAGAACTTTACAAACATAAGATCATTCATGTGCTCGGAAGTGCTGACAGAGCATAAGAAAAAAGCAGGGTGAAAGCCCTGCTTTTTTTGTACCCTGGACAC
>CAYWCR010000051.1:0-32188 GCA_964456825.1 uncultured Bacteroidales bacterium | reverse complement strand
TTTGATCCCGGGAACCCTCCCCAGTAATCCACAACCAGCACCAGGGGCTGATCGGGCAATACTTTCATATCATATGAAAACCAGCCGCCCCGTGATTCACGGAATGCCCTTTCCTTGAAATAATAGTGTTCTGTCTTTTCTCCTTTGAAATTATGGTCACGTTCAGGCTGCATTTCACCTGCCTGCAGGAAATCGATAGTCTTCTCTTTCAACGCCTTTTCCCTCACCAGGTGAGCCTTGTAGTCTGCTTCTCTTTTATTCCAGTCTTCTTCCGTGAACATGTCCCAGTATACCGAGTAATGCCTTTCATGCATAGCATAGAATGGCTTCAATTGCACATCACGCGGTTTTCCGACGCCTTTGGTCATGAATTCATTTTTCTTGCCGGGAACAGGTTCGGTCCATTCAGCCGGGTTTCTGTTATCCGTCATCAGCACCGGTACGTAAAGGGGATCATAAATGGCAGCGTCCTGATCAGGTCCGAGTTCACCGGCCAGAACGACGGGGCCGTAAAGGATGGCTATGCGGTTTGAATCATCAGGCATGGTTTCAAGCCTGAGTGAGAAAGGCATCTTTACTTCCACTTTGTCTCCTTTCTTCCAGGTTTTCTTAACGGCAACGAAACTGCCTGGCTGCTGCTTAATGCTGCGGCTTTTACCATTCACTGCAATAGTGATCCCGTCTTTCGCCCAGTAGGGATAACGTACCTGCAGGGTAAACTTTACCGGCTGCTGACAATCCATGGTAAATGTTGTCCCCTGTTCATCGGGGTAGGCCGTTTCCTGCCTGACCACAATGCCTTTGTCCTTCCAGTTCAGTTCCGAAGCAATGAACTGGCTCACATACAACGCATCATTATTATGGTAATAGATATCTCCGCCATATTTGGAATGATTCTCCATGCCGGTACCTATGCAACAGGTGAACCAGAGAGGGTCCTGGTATTCCTTTCTCCCTCCCATATCAAGGGAAAGATTGTAAATAACGCGACCATCAGCCGGATGCTGTGATGAATGAATATGGTTCAGCAGGGCCCTTTCGTAAAAATCGGCTTTATCGGCCGTTGGCTCCCACAAAAACAAATGACGGGTCAGCTTCAGCATATTATATACATTGCAGGTTTCGGTGGTTTCAGGACCCAGCCTGTCCCGCAGCTTATCGGGCTGTCCAAAGTATTCATTGTTGCAATGGCCCCCGGTTACATAGGAATGGTGATTCACCACCCTGTCCCAGAAGAATTCAGCTGTCTTACGGTCATCCAGGCTGCCAGTGAGCTCATAACGCCTGGCAAGTCCTACGATCTTGGGAATTTGTGTATTGGCATGCTTGTTGGGCAAAATGTCCTTCCCTATCAGGAGGGAGTCGAGAATGGCCTTGTGGTGAAATATACGTGACATCTTCAGGTATTTTTCATACCCTGTATCACCGTATAGTTGAGCAAGCGCTTCATTGATGCCGCCATGCTCGCAATGAAGCATTTTCTGAACCGAGCTGTCCGGTAAATGGATAATGATGCCCTCAAGCCAGTCGGCAAATTTTTTCTCAACTTCAAGGGCATTCTTGTTCCCGCAAAGATGATAAGCATTATTTAAACCATCCATCACTTTGTGCTGGGTGTAATATGGAACCCAGATGCCGTTGAGGTCAAAACCGGCGGAACGTATGTTACCTTTTGACACTTCTTCTTCGAGGATCTTTTTCCCATTCGGAAAAGCTCCTATGTATCCTTCCTTGTCAGCCTGCTGGCATGTGTCAAGTTCAGCTACTATATAATTGACCCTGTCGAGGAACCGCTGGTCACCTGTAGTCTGGTACATCAGGGCACACGCGGTAAGATAATGACCCAGGCTGTGGCCGGCAATGGTCATTCCTTCCCATCCCTCATAATGATCAGCCCTGGGTTTTAAACCGGCTTCTGAACGAAATTTTGCCAGCATCCGGTCTGGTTCATAATTTAACAACGATTTGATATTTAACGCTGTCGCCTTTTTAAAAGGGCCGTCGAGTAATTTTACATCCGGTATTTCAAAGGGCAGCACCTTGAATGCTATTACTTCAGGCCCTGTTGTCTTAATCCTGCTGTCAGCAGAGGGCTTGCAGGATATCAACAGGCTCCAAAGTATAACCGCAACAAATAGTGATCGTGAAACTGTTTTCATTTTGTATGGTTTATTGGTTTTGCATTGTTGTCAATTTTATTCCAATCAGGTGGTTTTAAGCCCAGCAGATGCTGAACAAAGAAATCCCTGCGTTTCCGTTCTCCGTATTTTCCGCCTGATGTATGGTTCACACCCGGTAAAACAAGCAACTCGAAATCTTTATTTGCCTTTATCAAGGCGTCAACGACCTGCATGGTAGATGCAGGATCAACATTATCATCTACCTCACCTACCATCAACAGGAGTTTGCCTTTTAAATTGCCGGCATTTTCAACATTGGAGCAGGTAGCATAATGCGGACCCACCGGATAGCCCATAAATTGCTCATTCCACCAGATCTTGTCCATACGGTTATCATGACTTCCGCAGGATGAAACGCCAACTTTATAAAATTCAGGATGGAAGAGCAGGGCCGCCAGGGCATTCTGTCCTCCTGCCGAACCGCCGAAAATACCTACGCGGGTAGTATCCATATAAGAATATTTCTCCGCTGCTGCCTTTATCCATAGGATCCTGTCAGCGAAACCTCCATCCTTCAGGTTTTTCCAGCATATATCATGAAAGGCCTTGGACCGGTTTGAGGTTCCCATGCCATCAATCTGAACAATGATGAATCCCAGCTCAGCAAGGCCGTTGAAATAAACATAAGGCCGGAAGGATTTCTGAACAAAAGAACTGTGCGGCCCGGCATAGATAAATTCAACAATCGGGTATTGCCTTGCAGCATCAAAATTTATCGGCCGGTATATATTACCCCAGATTTCGGTTTTTTCGTCCCTGCCTTTAGCCATGAATGTTTCGGGAGCACACCATCCGGTATTCAGCAATTCGCTGATATCCGCTTTCTCCGCCTGCATCAGTATATGCCCGTCAGCTGCTGACCTTAATTGGGCTACCGGTGGCACGCTGACCGTTGAGTAAACATCAATAAAGTAACGATAATCAGCAGAAAATGTGGCACTATGATGGGCATTCTCCGGTGTCAGATCAAGGAGTTGTGAACCGTCAAAGTTTATCCTGTAATAATGAATAAAATAGGGGTCTTCACCGGGATTCCTTCCGCTGCCGCTGAAAATGATCTGCCGGTTTTTTTCATCCACATACTCCGCCCCTCTGACAACCCATTCACCCTTTGTTATCTGGTTTTGCAGCATACCAGTCTCACCGTCAATCAGGTAAAGATGGTTCCATCCGTCCCTTTCGGAAGCCCAGATTATTTCTTTGCCGTCTTCCACATCGTAACGGTATCTTTTACTGCTGTAATCGATGAATGTCTTGCTTTGTTCGTTGACCAGTATGTTGACTTCCCCGGAAGTGCCGTTCACTTCAACAACCTGATAAGCCTGATGTCCGCGTTGATTATATTCAAACGTAAAAGAACGGCTGTCTTTTCTCCACCCGATGCCTGATATTTCATACTGGTTGTTAAAGGTATCCGTATTTACAGCAACCTGGCGTTTTTCTTCCACCAGAAACAGGGATGGCTTTCTCTGGGGAAGGGCATCCCCTGGCTTCAGGTATTCCCTTTTGTGAAGGATGGGTTGTAATTGAGTCTTAGGTGAAGACTCAACAAAATAAATATAGTGTTTCTTGTTATCCCTGAATTTATAGGTTGCAAGCTTTTTGGAATCGGGTGACCAGGTGATGTATGACGAATAGAATTCCCCTGCTGATCCGTCGTAACTAAGCTGGTATTCTTCCATTGTTTTCCGGTGGGAGATATAAACGTTATATTCTTTTATATAAGCCGTCCACTGACTGTCCGGTGAAACAACCGGATCATTGCCCAACTGATCCGGGCTGTCTGCCCAATATCCCCAATCTTTCTCCTTTTCTGCTTTTTGCTGCCGTATCAGCTTATAATGGGGCAGGCTGCATTTCCAGTTAAAGCTGTCCAGCACAAAAGTCAACGCTGTCAGGTCCTTGCTGAAAGCAACATGGGAAAGAGGAATGGAATAAGGCTTATAGGCTTTCCCTGTCAATTGATTAATTTGTTCGCACAGTTTTTCCTGGTCAAAGGCAACGATCTTTTTTGCCTTGTCCGCATCAACCATCATATACTCTTCTCCCCGCTTTGTCATAGTTTTATACCAAACAACATGGGTACTGTCAACCCATTTGGGCGAATATACGGCATGATATACCAGGTCATTGAATGTTGCAACCGAATCGGCCCTGTCGTATGCATCAACCGATATCTGTGCTGATAAACAGATTGGGATGAAAAAAAGAAAACAAAATACAGGCTGGGTCATTCGCTTCATTGGATGAAGATTTTAGTATTCCAATTTGGAAAAAATTTCTATTCAAAACAAATTTATGGCACAACCGGATACATGTCGCAAGCTATACCATAAGACCCGTAACAGGCAAATTATGATGACAGGCCAGAAAAAAAAGCAGTGGACACCCTTGTGGTCTACCTTTCAGAAGGCAGCCGCATGATAAAGCACATTCCCTTCCTTTCGTCATTGAAATCCATTTTGTATTTTTGTACTTTCAATCGATAAAATAAAGGAATGAAAACAGTAAAAATCGTTTTGTTTATATTGTTTTGTGCCGGATCTCTTTTGTCTGGCCAGGAAGACGTTCAGCCTGCCGCAGCATCGGATAAGGATCATATTGTGATAACCGCCCCTCCATCCGGCTTGAACCTTGATCCGTTTTATAGGAAATATATCAATGCCAACGGATTTCCCATTATTTCATCCTGGAGGGTTCCTGATAGCGCTCTTCGCAATGCTGCCAGCATTATCGCTGCTGTCACGAGCATGCTGCCGCAGATGGTTGTGGACAAAATGAGGGAATGCGGTGTACGCATTGGCGTGATGGCAAGATACGAAGGTACCACAGATATACCGGAACACAGATTCCTGTCCGGTGATACTTCCATTAACTGGGATGTCAGGGCAAGAGGACTCGGTGGTTCAGTGGAAGATCCGCTTACAACCTGTGCTGAGGAAAACCTCCTTTGTTATCAGATTGATAAATACCATGCAGAGGACATACTGATCCATGAATTTGCCCACACCATTCACCTGGCCGGGATCATCCAGGTTGATACCAGTATCAATACAAGATTGCAGATTGCACTCGGTCATGCCATGGCAGCCGGAAAATTTTTCAATACCTATGCTTCAACCAACATTGCTGAATACTGGGCTGAAGGCGTGCAGGACTGGTTCAACGTGAATGCTGAAGTGCCCAGACCCGACGGAAAGCATAATCATGTAAACACCCGGAGTGAATTGAAAGAATATGATCCCGGACTCTATGCCATACTGGCGGAATTTTTTCCTGAAACTAACGAATGCATCAGTTGTCATGAAGCGCATTAACCAACTATTGGATCATCTTAAAAGCCGTGAGGTCGACGGCATGCTGATCTCCTCAGTACCCAATGTAACTTACCTGTGTGATTTCACCGGCGACTCATCCATTCTCATAGTATCAAAAAACCGGTGCATGCTGCTGACTGACGGAAGATATACCGAGCAGGCACAGCAGGAATGCCCTGAAGAGATTGAAATCTTTAAATGGCTGAACAACAAACGTTTTGGGATAGAGACATACCAATATGTAATGGGCGTGCTGAATATTAAAAAGCTTGCTTTTGAAGGCCAGGTAATGACATTCGCTTCGTATGAAACATTAAGAAAAGGATTGCTCAATACCGAACTGGTCAATATGGAAGGATGCATTGAAAAGATCAGGCAGGTTAAAGATGCCGCTGAAATAGAATATCTGAAAACAGCCTGCCAGATTTCAGTCAGGGCACTTGAGATAATCCTTCCCCTTATTAAAGAAGGAGTCACCGAGAAGGAACTCGCGGCAAGGCTCGATTACCACTTACGCGACCAGGGGGCTGACGCCATTTCCTTTGATACGATCGTGCTGACCGGCGCCAGGACATCGCTGCTGCATGGTAAACCTGAAAACCATGCTATTGAAAAGGGCGATTTTGTATTGTTTGATTTCGGGGCGCTGTATAAAGGCTATCATGCCGACATAAGCCGTGCCTTTGTTGTGGGCAAGCCAGACCCGGAGCAAAAGGAGTTGTATGATATCATTCAGCAAGCGCAACAGGCAGGTGTCATGGCATTAATGCCCGGTGTTTCAGGTCGCAGGCCTGATGAGATGGTCAGAAAACATATTCCTGAAAAATATAGTTCGCATTATTATCCGGGACTTGGTCATGGTGTCGGATTGCAGATACATGAAGAACCCTTTATCGGACAGGCCTCCGAGGCTACATTGGAGAATGGCATGGTACTCACCGTGGAACCGGGAATATACATACCAGGGTGGGGGGGAATAAGGATTGAAGATACCGTTTGGATCAACGGGGATGCAGCCTCCATACTTACGGATTTTCCGAGGGACCTATTGGTATTGTGAGAAGATCACTGAATCCAGCAGCTGTATAAACTCAGTTTATTCAAATTTCCACTCACAGGAATCCGTAATTCGCTGATGGTCTTTAATGCCTTCCACGTTTATGCTGTTCAGCCCTTTCTTAAGCACTACTTTCTCCCAGGTGATTTTATGGATATCCGACTGCATGGGTTTCCTCGATATGAGATTTCCATTGACGACAAGGCCGACCTCATCAAGATTGGTGTATACCGAAACCTGCACCAGGGAATCTTTTCTTATGGAATCCCGTTGGCTTACAATATGCAATGTTGGTTCCTCCGACCAGTTGGCTTTATAAAAATAAAAGGCATCTTTCTTTGTTTCACGGTCATGCGTCACCAGCCCCTTATAATTCATAAAGGGCTCGTCTCCCCTGGTGGCATAGGTCCAGCTGAAATCAAACATATTCCAGACGAACTTGCACCATATATCCCGGCGGTCTTTTATTTCATCCCAAACCTTTTCATGATAAAGATTTTGATATTGTTCAGGGAAGAACCTTCCCTCCGGGGCAGGCCGTTCCGGATTTTCCTTCTGCTGGGTGATGCAGGCTTCAGCCCCGTATTCACTCAACCCTGCCTTAAGCTCAGGGTGTTCTTTATGCAGATTGTCATACCAGGGTGAATAGTCGCCAAAATTGCCGTAATACCATCCGAAGTACCAGTTCCATGCTGCCACATCGGTTACGTAATGACGCTCTTCCGGCTGGGCATAATCGGCCTGGGTGGTCAACCTGTAAGGATCAATCTCTTTTACCGTTTCATGCAGCGTACGTATATCTGCTGCCGGAATATTGATCTCGTTGTATAGTCCCCAGAAGAATATGGAAGGATGATTATAATGCTGTTTTACCAACTCGGTCAGTTGTTGCCGGCAATTCTGCAGGTACCCGGGAATGTTGCCCCTGTAGGCAGGCGTATTGGGAATTTCAGCCCATGCGACCAGCCCGTGTTTGTCGCATAAACCATACATGATATCGGCTTGCTGATAATGGGCGAAGCGAATGCCATTGGCACCCACTTCTTTTATTAACGCAAAGTCTTTCTCATGCTCCTGATCGCTCAGGGCGGGACCTTTCCCTTTCCATTCCTGGTGACGGCAAACGCCAAACAGGTGATAAGGTTTTCCGTTAAGGATTAATCCGCTGTCCCTGTCAACCCTGTAATATCTCAGGCCGAGCGGTTGTTCCACTTTATCGAGCAGGGTACCGGCACTGTCCGAAAGAGAAACGATAACCCTGTAAAGATACGGATCCCTTTTTGCATCCCAGAGGTGTGGATTGTCAATCTGAAGCTGATGTTTTTCCGTTATTGCTGTGTTATTGGACAAGGCAATCCGTGATTGTTTCAGTGAAACGGTTTTCCCGTTATCATCCAGGACTTCGGTAGTGATAAGGGCATCAGCCAGCATGTTATCAGGCTTCTGAACCATGCATCCGAAAGACACCGCAGCATCTCCTCCGGATTCGTAATAGGTAATTTTTACCGCTGTTTCCTTACCTGCCTCCAGCTTGGTTTCATAGGTCTTTTCTGTCACTGCATGATTGCCCCAGTTATCAATGGCCAGTTTGTCATCGAGATACAAGCGGGAACCATCGTCGCTGGCAAGCATAAACCGATAGATCCCCGAATTTTTAGGAACAAAACGGCCTGTCCATACAACTGAAAATCCGTCTGCGGGCATATCACTGAAAGGTGAACCGGTTTTAAAGGTGAACTGCAGCTTTTTATCTATCCGTTTGTGAACAGGCTCTCCCCTGAATTCAGCATTAGCATAATATTCCCCAAACAATCCGGCACCCTTCATGCCTTTGGGAGGATACAATCCTTCCGGCTGGGTTTGCATAACCGGCAGTGAGATAAAACTCAGCAGGGTTGTTACATCCACCATAGCCTGTTTTTCTGTAACGCTCAGGGGAGAAATATAAACACCGGAAGTAGCATAATCAAGCGGTGAAATGCAAATCTCACCGGTGCTGAAAACGGTCACGGGCCTGTATATACCGCCGAATAATGGGTAGAGGTATGTGCCGGAAGGGGCAACATCCAGCTGTGTGGCATTGTTTACCTTAACCGACAGATAGTTCACATCGCCGTTCCTTATATAAGGTGTGATTTCGACAATAAAGGCTGAATATCCTCCTTTATGCGTTCCTAAATAATTTCCGTTAAAAAATACATCGGCTACCAATGACACGCCTTCGAATCGGATAAAATAACGGTTGAATTTCTCATTGCGGGTCAGTATGAAGTTTGTCCGGTACCATCCGATCCCCTGGTAATAGCGCGGACCATCGGTCAACACATCTTGTGCGTTCCAGGTGTGGGGGACTGCAACATCCTGCCATCCGGTTTCATCAATGGTGTTGCCGCTTTCAGCAGAATGGATCTCCCCCTTGTTGAATTTCCATTTCTCCAGCCTGAATTGCTCCCTGAATTGCAGGAATTCCTGTGCAAATAATGTTGACTGGTTTGAAAAAACAACAGGCAGGCATATAAAGAAAAGAATTAACCGGAATGTTTTCATTTTATAAGTTGGGGTTATGCAAATTATAAATTACTGATATGAGACCGGAGTTCGGTTTTATCTGTGAGCAATGAAGAACAACCTTTTAAATGGGAAAATGACCTTTCCGTTTTTCTGCAATGGATAATCTTTCTCAATTTCCTTAAGGATCTCGTCTTCAAAACTCTTTCTGTTCTCATCGGTTCCTAGTCCGTCAAGATAAGGCCTCAATCCTGTGCTTCTTATCATATCGAGTATCGACAAAGGAGAATCCATGATGTGCATATAGGATGTCTCCCAGATTTCCACTGAGGAAAATAGAGAGGATAAATGATGGTAATAAAAGGAAGCGTCATTTATGGTAAACAGATTGCTTACGCCGGCTGTTAACTTATTCCACCGGATATTCATGGCAATTTGTTCTATAGCTTTACTTAAAGGCATATCCCGGAAAAGGGGTAACTGAATCGCAACTGTACCCTTATCCGTAAGAAGATGAAAGAACTTATTCAGCAATTCAGCATGATTGGGAATCCACTGAATGGCTGCATTTGAGAAAACCAGGTCAAACTTTCCGGCAATCTCATCACTTCCGGCATCCAGGATTCTCCAGTCATGCTGAGGGAAATCGTTTTTGGCTTTTTCAATCATGGCGGGTGAAATGTCTGCACCCGTGACTTTGGCATAAGGCCATCGCTGAAAGAGGATCCTGGTACTGTTTCCCGGTCCGCAACCAATATCAATGATGGTCTCGGGCCAGATTGAAAGATGCGATAACAGATCGATAGAAGGTTGTGTTCTTTCCTTGTCAAACTTTAAATATTGCTCGGGATTCCAGTCGGTTTTTTGCATGGGGTAATTTTAGAATATAGAAGTTAGAAGTTAGTATAAAGACAATAGTGATTCTAAAGATAGTGGATTTCAACTAAATAAACAGACCATCTGGCTATCTGAGTGTACGCTGATTTTTGACTTTTCCTCATTCTGTTTCTGTACCACCCTGTCAGGGTGGGGGGACCCTGTCAGGGTGTCGGAGACGAACTGAAACCAGGGAAAAAAAGCTGCCGTATACTTTCAAAGATGCCGGCAGCTTTCCTCAGAAACGAGGGAAGTATTATTTCTGTTTTATTTCTTTTCCTCTCTGAATCTCCATTTCAAGATCGTTAACGGCTTTTTCTGCCTTGTCAATTTTTTCCTTTTTCTCTTTATACTGAGACTCTGAGATCTTTTTCGCCTTTCTGTCTGCTTCCAGTTTCTCTCTGGCAGCATTTATTTTTTCCCTGCTTTCTTTTACCTTGGCTTCACCCTCCATCACCGAATTCCCCAGTTCAAATTCTTTCTTATGCTGTTCCATTTTTGCCTGTTCTGCCCGGGCTTGCCCGAATTCTTTGCCTTCCAGGTCGCCTTTATTTCTGCCATAAGCATGTCCTTCATTATCTTTTTCTATCTCAGCATCCGGTCTTTTTCCCGTTTCGTGCCGGGTACTGTCTTTCCCCATATTATGCTCCGGTCTGTCTTTTCCTGGTTCGGGCCTTTCACCGGATCCCCTTTCACTCTGAGGCCTATCTATCAACTCAGCATCCCCTTTTTCACCCTTTGGTTTGTCAGGATTCATCCTCAACGTATCTTTTGGATGCATTTCATGCTTCTCTATTTTTTCTTTTGGTGCAACTTTCTTCTGCTCCTTTTTTCCCTTGCTCTTCACTTGCTGTGCATAAGTATTCGTTCCGGCTGCCGTAACTAAACTGATGATCAGCAGCAATGATAATAGGTATTTGATATTTTTCATAATAATATTTGTTATGGTTTTACAACTCATTTATTAATTCATCAACCTCTACTGCTGCGCTGTCTATTACATTTTTAATACTGTCAATTTCTGCAGTAACGGAATCAATCCTTTGAATTTCTGCAGCTTGTGCGGCTTCAGCAGCTTTTTTTTCTTTGGTTCTCCCATTGCATGCAACCAATAAAATGGCTGTCATTGCCGTGATAAATAATACTTTTCTCATAAGATTCAATTTAAATATTAATAATGGTTTTGGTTAAAATAAATAAATATCAATGCATAGTAAGAACTGCACCCTCAAAAGATTAATCTAATTTATCATTTTTTAATAAGAATATTATGATCAAGACCAAATTATCTTTCCGGGTCGTCATTCCCCCTTTTTTATTGATTTGCATATTGACACCCTGACAGGGTGGGGGGACCCTGTCAGGGTGCAGGAAAAGAACGACCCCACAGAATTGTGATCCTGTGAGGTCAGAATTAACCTGCCATAACCTATGCCTGTGAACGGATACACGTGACTAAACTGAATCTATATGGTTTTAATGTGAGGTCAAATGGTATCCGAAAATTGCTTCGCTTAACAATATTTTATTTGTTGATTTCGACAACGGCATATCTTGAAATCTTCCAGAACTGATCAGGATCTTTTATTTCGATGTAAGCGATCTTGTCATCTGTCTCACGCACCAGCTCGTAGGAAGTAGTAGGATGTTCGGTGATTAGTCTGACATCTTTTGAATTTACAGGGATAGTTCTTGTTTCAGTTACATCGATCTGTGTAAACGTGCTGTCAGAAAAATCTTCCTGCAACGCTTCCTTTCTTCCCAGGCCCAGAAATCCTCCTTCTTTGGAAACAAGGCCTCTTTCTTTCAGGTCCTTATAGGTCCCATAAATCAGGAAAGCTTTATTTAACTCACCTGTCTGGTTACTGATCTTTTCATCCTGCTGAACAACGGTCATCTGCAGGTCAGTCAGCCGGGTGTTAAGCTGCCCTACTTCAAAGTCCTTATCCACCAGGGCCATCTTCAATGCTGATATTTCAGTATCCCGTTGTTTCATTGATGCATCAAGCTCAGCGATCTTATCCTGCAGTCCTTTTATTTCAATGCCTGATTTCTTCAGCTGTGCACTTAACGTGGCGATCTTCTTTTTATTCTGTTCCAGCAGGGTATTAACATACTTAACATCTTCAAGGATCTGCTGCTTTTTTTCTTTCGAGAATTCTGCATCCGAAGCCTGCAGGGTGATCATATTTTCCTTTTGTGTGATCATTTTCAGATCTTTTTCAATCTGGTCAAATGTCACAACCCATTCGTTGATCACTGAATCGCGTACGGTTAGTTCCTGGTCAAACGCCTGTTTCTGACCTTCCATAAGGCTTAGTTGTTTTTTGTGCTCACGGTTATACAGGGAATATCCGATAACGCCGGCTGCCACCAGTAAGATCAGACAGATAATGGCTGTCGTTACGGCACCCTTGGCAATGCCTTCTTTCCTGGCGTTCTGCTCGCTTTCCCTTGTATTTGCATTTTCATTCGTGAAATTTCTGTTGTTGCTTTCTTCATTTTTCATTTTGTTTCCTCCTAAGTTTAAAGGGTTTATTTCATTTGTTTATGGCATTGTTTTCTGAAATAATGATATCCCAGGTTTGCATATTCACCGGAATAGTAATTACTGAAGCGCTGACAACCATGATGCTGTCCGTATGGCTGCCCCGATTTCTGCCATGATTTATGCAGCGGGCAATTCCTGCCATCGCACTGAAAACTGAAATAGGGACAGTTTTTACAGACGACTTCGTGATAATTCCGCGTGATATTATTCATGGAGTATACATTATTGAGTTCTGGCACTTAGTTCAAATGATGTTCCGCAAATGCACTATTATTATATTATGCTTATAATTAGGTAATTAATATAAGGCAAGAAATCAGGAATGATTCAACCTGAGAAAAATATTCTCATTTTGAGAATATGGACTATTAAAAAAATGTTAAATGCCCCTGATATTATTCCTTCTCTTCCTTTAACAACCTGTATATGGTTGACACTCCTATATCCAGCTGGGTTGCTGTTAACTTAATATCGTCGTTATTTTTTTTCAGGGCTGCTTTGATAATTCTCATTTCACATTCCCGCAGGGTGAGATTTTCATGAACCGCTACCGACAAGGGATCGCCTGCATCAAGGACAAGGTCTGCAGGTTCTATTTCATCCCGGGCCGACAGGGTCAGGGCAAGCTCAATCACCGACTTTAATTCACGAATGTTTCCCGGGAAAGAATATTGTAAAAGCTTTTTCTGTGCCGGTGCTGAGAGTTTTTTCAGCGGCATTTCATTTTCAGCGCAAAATTGTCCGATAAAATGCCTTGCCAGTATCAGTATATCATTCCCTCTTTCCCGCAAAGGCGGTAACTCAATGGGTAAACCCAGCAGCCTGTAATAAAGGTCCTCTCTGAATTTTCCCTTTTTTACCTCCTCTTTGAGGTTTTTGTTGGTTGCAACAATTATGCGGCAATCGGTTTTCACCGGATTATTGCTGCCAATCCGCACAAATTCTTTCTCTTGCAATACCCTCAGCAATTTAACCTGAAAGGCAGGATTCATTTCTCCTATTTCGTCCAGGAACAGGGTTCCGCCATCAGCTTCCTCGAACCTTCCGATACGCCGGAAGGCTGCCCCGGTAAATGAACCCTTTTCATGGCCAAATAGTTCGCTTTCGATGAGCTCAGCAGGGATAGCAGCAACATTTGCTGCGACAAATGACTTGTCCCTGCGTTTTGAATTATAATGAATGGCCTTTGCCACCAGTTCTTTTCCGGTTCCGGTCTCGCCTGAAATGGTAACGGTGATATTGGTACCCAGGGCTTTTTCTATCAATTCATATATTGACTTGATCGCTGGACTTTCACCCAGAATGCTTTGCCGGAAACTATATTTCTTTTGTATTTCCCTGCGAAGGCTGGATATCTCCCTTTTCAGGCCAATACCGTTTCGGATGTTTTGAACGGTATTCAGTAACCTGTCCCTTATATCATTCGATTTGGTTATATAGTCATAAGCTCCGTGCTGCAACAGGTTGACCACCGTATTGATATCTTCCTGCTCAGAAATCAGGATAACCTGGAGATCGCTGTTTTCCTGCCTTATCCTCTTAAGAAGCTCAAGCCCGGTTATGTCGGGAAGCCTGTAGTCAAGGGTAACAATATCCGGAGCCTCATGAAGGTTGTCCAGGAATTCTTTTCCATTAGAAAAGCTCTTTACCACATGATCAGGATTCAGCGAAAGGGTGTGGACCAGCAGCCTGTTGTACCAGTCATTGTCTTCAACTACAAATATTGTAAAGGGTTTTTCGGGCATGTACCAAAGATAGTTTATTGCTGCGCCGATCCAAAAATAAATTATTTGTTTGAGAAACCCAGCAAATATTTAGTATCATGAACAGCTGGATTGGTTTTATATAGTCACGCAGCCTGCCTGCCGGCAGGCAGGTCAGGCGGTCATGCAGTCTTGCAGTCTTGCAGCCTGCCTACAGTCTTTAATCTTTCATCTTGTGTCTTGGCTCTTGGTTCCTGGTTCTTTTTATCTCTCCTTCAATCAATTTTTGCTAACCATTCAGCCAGCAATCCCCTGATGACCGAAAATTCCCGGGTGGATTCCCCTGCCAATATTTTAACAGAACCGGTATCAGCGTGGCTTTGAATATTTTCTTCGATCATTCTGAGACTGTTATATAGATCCATGGCACCGATATGCCGGCATGGGGGTGATAGTTTATGTGCCAAATCCGCTGCCTTGTCCCATTTTTCAGCAATAACATCCTCTTGCATCGCGGTGAGTCCTTTTTCTGTGGTTTCGATAAAGGTTTCGAGCATCTGCCTCACAAATTTCTCATCACCTCCGGAAATATGATACAGGTTTTGCAGGTTGATCTTTTCCGTAACGGTTGATGAATCTGTTTTTTCAGTTTCGCTCCCGGTATATACTGAAGATGCATCCCGGCGGGCTACGGAAAGTATGGTGGTCATTAACATTGCCTCCGTAAAAGGTTTTGTCATAAAAGCATTCATTCCTGCCTGTTCATATTTTTGCCTGTCCTCATTCGTGCAGGCAGCAGAAATACCGACAACAGGCATCACACTTTCATTGATGTGCAATTCTTCACGAATAAATTTTGTGGCTTTTAGTCCGTCAATTCCGGGCATTCTGACATCCATAAAGAGCAGGTCAAACCGCCCTGTCTTTATTATTTCAAGCGCTTCCGCTCCATTGACAGCTATACGGTATTTTATTTTCCACCTTTCCAGTATCGTTTTAAAAAGGAGCCTGTTGTATTCTTCGTCATCGACAACCAGTATATTCATCTTCTTTATTTCTTCAGGAACCGTCAGGGGAGGTTCAACATCTCTTTTGAGTTGTTTTTCATCACCGGTGAGGTAGGGGATACGGCAGGTTATTTTTGTACCCTCGTTTTTCCGGCTTGCGCAATGGATGCTTCCGTTGTGCAATTCAACAATCTTCCTGACAATGGATAATCCCAGTCCTGTACCTCCATACTTCCGGGTCGTACTCATCTCTGCCTGTGTAAAATCCTCAAAGATCGTATTCAGTTTGGCCTCGTCAATGCCGATGCCTGTGTCAATGAACTCCATGATCAGGATAACGGCTGTGGATTCTTTTTTCTTGCAACTCACGGCAAAATGAACATCACCTTCCCGGGTGAATTTGATGGAATTGCCAACCAGGTTGATCATAATCTGCCGCAGGCGGTAAGGGTCACCCAGCAGCACCGGGGGGACATCAGGACTCAACGTGTAATGCAGACGGGTATTGTTTTGCCGTGCCTGCTTTTCAAACAGGGCATATACATCTTCAAGAACCTGCCTTATGCTGAAATGCACTTTTTCAAGGGCTACCTTACCGTTCTGTAGTTTGGAAAAATCAAGAATATCATCAATTATCCTGGCCAGATGATCTGAAGACGATTTAATGACCCTGAGCGTGCGGTTGGTTTGTTCATCCAGAGATTCATGCAAAAGCTGTTCTGTAAACCCAGAAATAGCCGTTACCGGAGTCCGTATCTCGTGACTCATATTGGCCATAAACATTTCCTTGGTCCTCGCCAGTTTTTCTGCCTCGTCCTTTGAATTCTCAAGGGCTACCTGGTAGGCACGTGTTTTTCTTACATAACGGACAATAATGAACAATACTATTATTACCATTAATGTGCCCAGCAAAGAGAACATAGCCAGCCAGCGATATGTTTTACCCGCCAGTCTGCTGGCTGCAGAGGCTTTTTCCTGCATGAGGGCATTGATTTCTCCCTCCATCCTGGCAATCAGGTCATAAAACTGTATCTTGATCTTACTGCCGGTGCTGGCTAACTGAGCCTCCCGTCTCATCCGCTCTTTATTGGCCATACTGTCCTGCTTTTCTATCCGGTTAAGATCATCAATCAATACCTGCTCATTTATGGTGTTCTTTTTACTTCGGCTGAAAACTCTTTTCAGAATGCCTTTTTCAGCTTCCCTGTTATTTAAAGAAGCGCTGTCGAGATGTGCCGACAATTGTTTCAGATAATCGTTAACATTGTGATTATTACTGAGAAAAAGCAATTGGTTCCAGATAACAATGTTTTCTTCAATCAGCCCGGTGATGATATCAACCTGCCTGAGAAGCAGTGAATCATTTATGCATTCGGTACGCAAAGCATCTACTTTCCCATCAATGCCTGAAATGACGGTATAGTATGGTTTTAAATCCTGTACATCCCGGGTAACTGAGTAGATGCGAATGCTGTTCTCTGCCTTCTCAAGATCCATGGATAGTTCCTTGATGCCAAGCAGCCTCAGGTCGGGTTTTGCATCTACCTGAATCGACGTAACAATGGAAGATAGACTTCGGTAAGATAAATAACCGGTGGCTGAAAGCAGGATGATGGCCAGTATCATCAGCAATCCGATCTTGACCTGAAGGGAGGGTTTTTTGAAGGCCATGTTACGTTTATAGATTCGGCAATGATCAACAAAAAGTGGACAAGTGACAAGTGACAAGTTGAGCCAAATCTACGAAATTTTATTTTCAATAAATTGTTCGAGATAAAGTCGGCATAGAGCAGGAGCCAACGCATCTTTCATAACGATATAATCGGGATGATTCAGGTTGCTCTTTTCTTCGATGGCTTTCGACTGGGACAATAATACAGTCATAGCATCATGGTTCTGTTCTTTCAGCAGTTTGATTATGTGAGCGCCATTGATGCCGTTGCCCATATAGTAATCCACAAATGCAATAGTATCCTTGTTCTCCAGTTCGCGAGATTTGATTTTTTTAACACATTCCAGTGAATCTGTAAAGGAATGCAAAACCAGTTTATAATTTCTTCCGGGCTGAACAGCATTGACGCTTTGTTGCAGGACTTTGGAAAGCAGGTTATTGAAATATTCATTGTCCTCAACGACCAGTACATTGATTGTTTTTTTCATGGTGAAATGGTTTTATCATTCATCCATGTTTTTCCAATAACGTGCCAGATATTTTCAAGGAGAGAATATAATGCCTGTAAAAGATTTAATATTAACATTATAACGAGGAAAATCCACAATGGGCCCGTTATTAGAATTAACCTTTTTTCTCAAAATAAGAAAAGGATTGATCATTTCGAAATAATCGCCGCCCAGCCTCCTCCTTTTGCCAGGTTGATTTTCATCCGGGTCTTGCTGGTAACGGTTGAGACAATTTTCTTATAATCCACGGCATTTTTGCCCGCATTTACGCCATCCTGCATGATTTCAATGTTGTATGTTCCTTCCCCCAGAAAGGAGAAATTAATTTCCAGTTCGCGTGCTGTCCAGTCTGTCATAGCCCCGATGTACCATTGATCTGCTTTTCTCCTGGCAATGGCAATATAGTCGGCAATCTCAGCCTGTAATACCACAGTAGTGTCCCATACAGTTGGAATTCTGGCCATAAATTCCGTGCATTCCTTTTCCCGGTAATAATTTGACGGATTATCGCAGAGCATCTGCAGCGGACTTTCATAAACAACATACATGGCCACCTGATGGCAACGTGTGCCCTGGCTCATGGGAACCATAAACCGCGGGAAGAAATCACTCTCCTGTGCGTTGTTCATGGCGCCCGGCGTGAAATCCATGGGTCCGGCAACCATCCTGATAAAGGGAAGTGTCACATCATGCTCGGGAGTAATGTCCTTCGACCATTTGCAGTTTTCCAATCCTTTAACCCCTTCATGTGACATCACGTTAGGGTATGCCCTGCTGAGCCCTGCCGGCTTAAAGGCTCCGTGGAAATCGACCAGCAGCTTTCTTTTGGCTGCCTCAATGGCAACACGTTCATAATACTTTACCATATACTGATCCGTGCGCTGCATAAAATCCACTTTGACGCCTTTTACTCCCCATTGTGCGTAGGTATCCAGGATTTGTTCCATATTCTGGTCAAGCGGTTTCCATAATAGCCATAGGATAATGCCAACGTTTTTTTCTTTTCCATAACGGATCAGCTCTTTAACATCAAGGTTGGGATTGCATTCCAGCACGTTGGTGCTGGTTTTTGTCCACCCTTCATCCAGGATGACGTATTCCAGTCCATAGGCTGAAGCAAAGTCAATATAATATTTATAGGTTTGCGTATTGATCCCCGACTCGAAATCGACACCATATATATTGTTGGCATTCCACCAGTCCCAGGCTATCTTGCCCGGTTTAATCCAGTCCGTTTCCTCAAGCTTCAGCGGGGTGGACAGCTGGTGCACCAGGTCATTTTCCAACAGGTCAGCAAAATTATCGGAAATATAAAAAACCCTCCAGGGAAAAGTCCTCGGTCCCTTTACGCTGGCGATATAATTTGCTTCTTTGGTAATGATCTCATCCCTGTCTTTACTTCTTTCCGGTGCGGAAGTTTCCAGTACAAACTTGGGGAAATCCGCTCTCAGTGCGTTACTCCCACATCCAAAGAGGAACATTCCCGGGTAGTCATACAAATCAGCTTCCGTGAATAATATATTTACATGGTCCGGATTCCTGAAAAATACAGGCAGGGAGCAAAATTGTGTCGGAGAGATGTCAGCCGGGGCAACTTTCTTATACAGTCTTTCATAATGCGATATGTAGCTATCTTCTTCAGGGAAATAGGAAATTACATTATCCCTGAAATGGATCTCCATTTCTTCTGCCTGAACTTCAAGATTGCCCTCCATGGAGGTCTCAAAGCGGTATGCAACGCCCTGGTTATATACCCTGAAGGTTATAGTATATCCTTCTTTACAGTTGACAGAAAGCTCTGAGAATCTGTCCATGATCACGGCCTTTTTGGTTGGAACAACCGGTCTGATTTCACGACTGATAAAACGTGTGTTCTTTTTTGTGGCCTTCGGTTCTATCCCCAGATGTTTATTGTTGACGGTCATGGAAACGGGGCAGTTTTCCAAAATGACTTTGCCCTTGTACCTGGCTGTCCACATTATTTTCTCACTGAAAGAGACATTTATGATCAGCCGGTTATCGGGGGAGCTGACTTTGTATTCCTGAGCGTTCAGGAAAAGGTTTATAACGGTAAAACACAAGGTTAATGCAATCGATGACAATTTTTTCATGATTCAACTGGTCTTTTTTTGTATGAACTGTATTAGAATTTCCAAATATATAGAATAAAAAAATTGGTATTTAAGATTTAGAATGCAAAAAAAAAGCAGAAAGTCATTTATGACCTTCTGCATTATAACTCAAAATAAAGCCGGGATATTATTCCACCACCCACTCATGCACACCGGCCGAGAATTCTTTCGGAAGCTTAACTTTCAACCGCATTGCCGTTGTTTTTACAGGTTCAAATTCTATTACGTTCCATTTGTCTTTGGCAATCAGGTAGTCTCCCTTTGCCTTAACCGGTTTCCAGTCATTACCGGCCTGGTATTCAATGAACCACTTTTCAGGAATACGGCAACCACCAAAGGGCTCATCATCAAACCAGTATACCTTTGCAGATGAAACCGTGGCTTCCTCCCCGAAGTCATATTGCACCCATTCCAGGGAATTGTTTTTTGGCCACCAGTGGTAGAAAGGCCATTCCCTGTCGATGGAATTTTTCGGCTCATACTGATCATTGATCGCCATGAGGGCTTTCGTTGGCGTACTGGCCGTGATTTTACTCCTGCTTGCTACGGTTGGGGCAGGGGAAGGCCTTACGCTGCTGTCGCTCACCGGCAGCCAAACGGCCATTTCACCGGCTCCCTTGTTGTTCCACGCATAATAGGGGATAAGCGTAATCTCCTGAGATTCGCCTTTTTCGATTTCCTTTTTCAGATTGTATTTTGCCGGCTTTGCCGTTGTTTTTACTACCTCAATGCCGCGAAGCAGGGTATCGTTAAATGCGGCTGTAAAATCCGCCTTTTCGTCGAAAAGCAGGTTGAGAACACGGCCGCCTGAAGTGTAAGGCCATTCAGCACAGTACACCAAGGGTCCCCGTTCGATAGCAATTTTGCCCTTATCGGCCTGCACCCTGTTGTCTGCAACCACCCTCCTCACGTCCATGGGTAGTTCTATCGTAACCTTGTCACCTTTCTGCCAGCCGCGGCTGATAACGGCATATCCCTTTTCGATTTTGGGTTTAACTGCTTTCCCGTTTACTTTAAGTACGGCCTTCGGTTTCAGGCCGTCGCTGTATGTGTAGAGGTTTCCCGGAAGCACTTCGTTTCGTGCCCAGCCAGGGATCCGGATCCTTAATGTGAATTTCTTTTTTTCAACAGGATTTACGGATACTTCAACACTTCCGTCCCAGGGGTAATTCGTTTTCTGCACCATTTCTATTTCCGGGCCTCCGAAGGCAAATTTTGCTGTGTTATCCATAAAGAGATTGACATAGATATCCTTCTCTGTAGTTGCGTAAATGTAGCCCGGAACCGAGGGAAGCAAACGGGCAACATTTGGCGGGCAACAGGCGCATCCAAACCACGCACTGCGCTGGTGCTGTCCAAAAGATTCAAGGACATTGGGATAGAAAAAACGATCACCTGACAGCGAGACACCTGAAAGCAGTGAGTTGAAAAGCGTACGTTCAAGAACATCGTAGAATTTGCCGTCGCCGTCGTGCAAAAACATGCGCTGGTTCCAGAAAATATCACCCACTGAGGCACAGGTTTCACAATAAGCCGACATGTTCGGTAAGACATAGGGCGGGTCAAATCCTTCGTTTCCGCCGCCCGAACCGATACCTCCGGTTATATACATCTTCTGGGTCACCAGGTTTTTCCAAATGCGCTGTGTAGCATTATAATAGGACGTATCGTTATAAATAGCTGCTATGTCAGCCATCCCGGAATACATATAGGTTGCTCTTACGGCATGGCCCACGGGCTCACTTTGCTCGACCACTTTCTGGTGTGCCTGGTTGTATTCATCACCTCCGGGACCGCGAACGTCGAGAAAGAATTTTGCCAGTTCCAGGTATTCCTTCTTTCCGGTAACGTTGTATAGTTTTACCAGTCCCATTTCAACAACCTGGTGCCCGGGATAAATATGAAGTTTGTCCGGTCCGAAATCTTTTAACAGGAGGTTAGCATTCTTTATAGCAATATCAAGGAGCTCCCGTTTCTCCGTGGCCTGATAATGAGCTACAGCGGCTTCGTAGAGGTGGCCGCAGTTGTACAGTTCATGGCTGAGCTCGGGATCTTTTTCCCATCTCTTGTTGCCTGCCCATGGATGCGTATGAACCGAATCGATGGTACGGTTTGTATACAGATAACCGTCAGGTTCCTGCGCTTTGCCGACATAATAAATCAGCGTGTCGAGCTGTGCCTCAAGCTGTTTATCCGGAATAGTCTGGAGCGAATAACTGGCGGCTTCAATGAGCTTGTAAATATCGGTGTCATCAAAGGGATATTCTGTTGCGAATTTTCCTTTCTTCAGTTTTCCTGCAACTTTAAAATTATCGACCCGCCCTGTGCTGTAACATTGACCGATAGCAATGGGTATGGTGACTTCGAAGTTTGTTTTGATTTTCGGGGCCCAAAAGTTATCGGTAAGCTTTACCGCCGTAAAGGGCACCGGCATGATAGGCTGCGTGTTTGTTTGTTCCCTGGTGGTACAGCCAAATATCAGGGAAGTCCCCAATAAAAATAAAACGGTTTTCTTTCTGCATCCGGTTTTCATATTCTTGGTTTTTAGTTTTGAACACCCTGCGAGGGTGTATTATTCTGTATAATGTTTTATCATCTCTATAATGGCTCTTTCATTTACTATGCCGTATGAGCGTTCCCCGGCATCAAAATGATGCATCATCGAATTGACCGTGGGACGGTATAGTCCTTCAGACTGATAACCTGCACCCTCAAAGGCGCCTACCTTGCCCTTCAGCGGATGGTTAAACAGGAAGGAATCAGCAGCGGCACGGAGTGAGTAAAGCTTGTTGTTATAAAGGCTTTCCATGCGCCTGATGACTTCTGCATCAGTCCCAGATTTTTTTAAGTAATGAAGCGTATCTTCCTTCTCCCTGGTAAGCTTACCCATTGACTGGTTTAAGCTGTCAAACTTCTCCTTGCCCCATGCGGTGGGGATCTCAAGGCCAGGAGAAACAAGATCCTTCCACTTAAGATTTCCTGGATCAAGTAAGGCAGTGATATTGGGATCGGTGGGCTCGATTCCGGCCGGATAGAAATCTTCGTAGGAAACATCGGATGTATAATATTCATCACCCAAACCGGTAAAAGCATGGCCGAATTCATGCAGGAAAACATAGTCGCGGTGCGGTGAGCCTGTGGCAAATACCGTCTGCCAGTTGAAAATGCCCCCGCCGCCGTAACGGTCGATGTTAACCATCACAAGAACGGCATCATAGGGAACCTGTGCAGCCACATCACGCAATACCTTGTTGTCGTCGGCCAGCAGGTACCGGTCGGAATCAAAAGTGTTAAAAGAACTGCCCAGCGGCGTATTCCGGTACTTTCCCTGCCGTGGCTCGTCGGTACCGCTTTCATTGGAGGGCGTGTAAATACCCGTGATATTGAATTTATCCTGCATGCCGGCATAGGGTTCGATTGAGAAAAAAACTGCTGAAAAATATTCAAGGTCCTTTTTAAAAGTCTTTTTATCACCTTCGGTATACCCTTCACCAACAATGACAAGATCAACGGTTTTATGCGGATTATCGTTATTAACAATGGCTACCAATTCATCATCAGCTCTTTTCGGTGATTCTGTAATTATATGATAATCATTGGGATCAATAACCAGTTTATAAACAGGACAGAGTATATTATACCGGTCTCTTTTTTCAATTATGAACAGGAATTTATTTTTCGGACGCGGAATAAGTACGGATTCATGATAGGTACGGCTGATCCCGTCGATAGCCGGGGCCGTAGTCTGGTATTCGCTGAAAGTAGTACTGTAACCGACTGAATAGATGAGCCGGTTGGAAAACAAGTCATATATTTTGGCGGAATATTTGCCCATGTCATATGGAGCCAACAGGTTGGCGGGATTCCCGGCCCAGATTCCCTGGATATAAAGGTTGTCCAGGGTTATGGTTTCGTCCGAACCATGGCCTGAATGGTAATAGTCAATGCGTAAGGTCTGGTCATGAAAATACCGGTTGAAATCAATCTTGTCCTGGGCCATCAAGGGCAGGGAAAGGAGGCAGACAAATGTTATAAAAGATTGTTTCATCGGCTTATTTTTGGTTTAAATTAATCATAATCTTTTAAACGAACCTTTCAAATCCTCGTCCTGACCTTCATAAGGGCGATCATAGGGATCGCCCCTACGGGTTTCTGATCACAGACAGCCTTACGAGCAAGGCCTCGTGTGGCGCCAGTTTTGCTGTCAGGTTTTCTTTTGTTGTGCCAATTTGTTTATGACTCCACAGATCTTTCACCGCATAATTGTTTTTCCACAGGTTGAACCCGTTCCCGGCTATTGAAAAATGATAAAGGCCCATTTTCTTCCAGTTGAAATTCAGATCAACAGGCTGACTGCTGCGGTTAAGGAAACAAAAAGCAGCATCACCGCCAGAAAGGGCTTTCACCCATACCTCAAGATCACCATAATCAATAAACTTAAATCCCTGATAACCCAATGTATCCTGATTTACAGCAATGGCATCCGGGTTCAGCACTATATCCGTGATACTGTCCGGCATGCTTCGGAGATCATTCCCGGCCATCAGCGGTGCGGCAAGCATGCACCACAAGCTGAAATGCGTGCGGTATTCCGTTATGGTCTGGCCGCCATTGCCTATTTCAAGCATGTCAGGATCATTCCAGTGTCCGGGCCCTGCATATTCTTCAAGTCCGGTCTGTTTATCCAGTATCTGGAGCACTCCCAGTCCCCCCCAGTTTATCGTGCAATCGAAACAATCTCTGATATCCGCCGTTGTCCTCCATAGATGTCCGATACCATTTCCCCATTCCCACGGTTTGTTATCACCCCATTCGCAGATGCTGAAGACGATTGGCCTTCCGCACGCCTGCAAGGCTTCATGCATTGTTTTGTAGGCTGCCTTCGCATCCTGACCTTCATCATTGCACCAGTCGTATTTCAAATAGTCAACTCCCCAGACAGCATACTGCCGGGCATCCTGGAATTGATAACCACGGCTTCCCGGTCTGCCCTGGCAAGTAGCTGATCCGGCGCATGAGTAAAGCCCGAATTTCAGTCCTTTCGAATGGATATAGTCGGCCAGTGCCCTCATCCCGGATGGAAATCTTTCCGGGTCCGCCACAATGCTGCCGGCACTGTCCCGGCTGATCTGCCAGCAATCATCGATAACGATGTACTGATAACCTGCATCCCTCATGCCGCTCTTCACCATGGCATCGGCCATTTCTTTTATCAGACTTTCACTTACGTTACAGCCAAACTTATTCCAGCTGTTCCAGCCCATGGGAGGGGTGGGGGCGAGCTGTTCAAAGGACTGCGATGCTGATTCTGCAAGACAGCATGACAATAATAGAAAAGTAAGGCTTATGGTGTTTTTCATAACTTCCTATTTTACAGAAAACACAAAAATATTTATACTGGCAGGACTTATATTAAGAGTCTTACCCGTGGTTAATGTCACAGGTCCCTTAATCTTAACATTCTCAGGTCTGCCTGGTTCATTGAATGCCATATCATCCGGGGCTGTAACCTGCCAAAGTTCTGTTTCGCCGGCGACAGAGCCATTCAGCAATTCAACCGGTAACATCACGTTGTCCCATGTCGGGTTGACAATGGAAACAATGAGCTTATCTTTTGCCGCATTCAGCGTGGCTGCAATATCCAGCGGCCTGGTATCGCCCGTTATGGTCACAGGTATGGTGCCGAACACCTGACGGTAGAGTTTCAGTACCTGCCCTGTAGCATCCAATACCGAGCTGGTGGTATTGGTCTTTATACAGCCTATAACGTTGACCGTCTGGGCATAATTAGCCATAAAGATCAGTTCGCTCTGCCTGGAGTACTCGTTGATGCCGGCAGCGATTCCCATGGCATCTCTCATGAAATAGCGGGTTCCCAGTTCGCCATAGATATGCGGACCGTACCAATAGTTCCATTCATCCATACATATGCGTATATCTTTACCTTCAAGGGCAGGTATTTCATTCCGGTATTGGCGATGTGCCTCAGCCTTTTCCCTGATGGCATCCGGTATCTGTTTCACATGGGTCATAAGTCCTCCGCCATGCCAGTCCTGGCGATAGAAATGCTCACTGATGAGATCCATACTCCCGGAACAATTCGCCAGCACCATCCGGTCCCATTCACCCAGGTCACCAACGGCAATGAGCTTAATTTCAGGATCAATTGCCTTCATGGCGTCAGCAAAAGCATTATGTTTGCTGACAAAATCTTCCGTTGACATGTGCCCGAGCTGCCAGTCGCCGTACATCTCATTGCCTATTGACCACCACTTTACCTTCCATGGTTCTATATGGCCATTGGCAGCCCTGAGTTTTCCCATTGGCGTACCGGCAGAGCCGTTGCAATATTCAACCTCCTGCCGTGCCTGTTCTGCATCACCCAATCCTGCATTGACAGCAATATAAGGCTCTGTATTAAGCAGCCTGCAGAATGTCATGAACTCATGTATTCCAACATCATTGTGTTCGATGCCCCTCCAGGCAGGATTTTTCCTAGGAGGCCTCTTATCGCGATCACCGATGCCATCTTTCCAGTTATAGCCGCTGACGAAATTACCTCCCGGCCACCGGTAGACCGGTGCATCGAGCTCTTTCAGGAGTGCCAGGACATCAGACCGGAAGCCTTCGATATTATCCGACGGCATAAGGCTGACAGTTCCTATCCATATTTTACCGTTACCGTAAGGCTTAATTTCGAGTGAGGCATTGTGAGTCAGATCTCCTGCGTGAAAAGTGAACGGATAGCTGCAATAATTGCCGGTCAGGCCTGTTATAGTAACTTTGTCGGATGCATCAGCCCGGTTGAGTGTGAGGCTTACTCCCTCTATCCCGGGCGTGGCTTTCAGTATAATCCTGCCGGTGTAATCAAGGTCAGGCTTAAGACCCAGCCCGGACTGCTGAATGGAAACAGCGCTATCATTACCAACGGTCAGAACAGGCGTTTTATCCCCCGTAAACGGAGCAACCCTGTCAACAGAAAACAGTTCCCTGTTACCGTTAATTCGCCAGGGAGACTCCCTGTCGCCGGGCACATACCAGAATTTCCTGTCGTCTAGCATTTCAGCCCAGATTCCACCATAGATACATTTTCCAAGATGCTCGATAAACTGACCGTATATGTATGCTGACATCGGTTCCTTCAAACCTGCAAGATCAATCTTTATAGAAGGAGCGATCTTTTCGGACGAAATAAGTTCCAGGGATACATCATCAAACCATGCCCGGCCCGAGGCAGGTCCTTCGCTATTCATCATGCATGACAGCACGGAGGAGTCATCATAACCGGTTTCAAATTCAAACTCAATTTTTGTCCAGTCATGGGTGCCTGTCAATGCGGGATAGTCGATACTGAAAGCATCGAATCCGAATCCCGCTCCCTTACCCTCACTAATCACCAGGTTTTCTGTTTTAATCCATCCTGTGAAACGGTACTTTGACCATGGCTTCAGGTTAACCTTCGTCATCCAGCGTCCGGCAGCAGGTCTGTCGGCATACAACAACAGGCTTCTTTTCCCCTCGTGGCTGTTGTAATCATAGGCAGCGATGATATCCCTCGACCATGTTTCTGCGGTCCAGCCTTGCACTTCGTCTAACAGGATCTCTTCTGCAGATGGATTCCGGATAATACTTTGTGAGATCTGACTGTTATATCTGCTGCATGAGCAGAATAAAAATACAGTAATTAACAGATTATTAATATATTTCATATTCTATCAATGGATGAAATATGGTTCTTCAAAAAATCAATAGTGCCCGATTGAAATAATAAAAGACTTTCCGTTGGGTATGAAATATCTTCAGGCAGCAATGGTGAAGTTCACGATTACCGTTACAGTCCTGGTCTCTGTTCCCTGTGTATACTGATATTGCATGCGTACAGTGTGTTGTTCGCCAGCAGCACAATATCCATCTTCGGCCCTTAATCCACAACTCCAGTTTGTCAGGTCATCAATGATCTCAATATATACATGCCCGTTTGCCCAGAATCCGGGATTGTTGTCAGCTTCGAACCAGCCTCCGTATATCCCGTTGGTATTATTAAGCCCTTCTGAGCCGTCGGTTTTTAAGGGTACGATGACCAGGGCACCGCTGTTGAGTTGTTCTTTGGTTATTCCCAGCATCGAAAGCAGCGGGCCTTCATCAATCATCACCGTGGTCGTCTGATGATAGCCTGATGCGTAGGACATTGTCACATCGCAGGTAATCGTTCCGCAATCTTTTTTTGTAGTTGGTACTGTTCCCGCGGGATAGTTGGTGATAACCGTTGTCAGATAGGTAACCCGCTGTGAGAGCCAGGCTTCCATCCTGCCCGTTTCGGTTGTATAATTCCTGTCAATCGGCCAGCGCTGAAGGTCCCTTGCCATGGCCTCCTGCAGGCTGAGTTCATATTTTTCCATCACCTCCCAGGCATGTTCGAAAATGGAGTCCTTTACCTCATTCCACCGTGCTTTATATTCCAAAACAAACTGCTGGTTACGGAACATCTGCGTGAAAAAGTTTGAGATCCTGTATCCGTTTGTATGATTGACCGGATTGGTTCCAAGGACCAGTTCCTGTTCATCGAAGAAGTTGTGTCCCGTATACATGGTGCTCCAGTCGAAATCAAATCCGGCGTCGAAATCCCAGACCGGGCCCATCACATATTTTTCTCCCGCGTCTTTGTGAATAAAGACGCTTCTGGGTGCATCAATCTCAACATTATATACCAGTTCCTGGACAATCAGGTAATTAATAAAGGACTGAATATCCATCAACTCAGCTACTGCATTGTAATCATAGCGGTTGATCGCTTCCTCGAGTTTTGCAAAGTCATTCCGGATGGCAGTCAGTTGATATGCCGTCGGTTCCCCTGGATATTTTACGCATACCGGCACCTCAAACACGGTTGACCAGAAATTATCACCGGCATTGGGGCTGTAATAAGGTCCGTCATCTGCATCAAGGCATATCAGCAATCCATCGACATTATCCACATCAACACGGTTCCCTCCTTGCTCAACCTGTTCGGTCAGCTGATACAAGCCAATGAAATCGCCATTCAGGGTGACTTCCACAAAACGGCTGTGGTTGGTGAAAGGCAGTCCCAGCCAGCCGGATACTTCAAAACCAAATACGTTCATCAGGTCGGTCGGGTCGCGGTAGTTTGCCAGCAAGACCCAATCGCGATTACTGCCCAGGCCAAGAAGGCCGATTTTTTCGTCCAGTTTTATGCGGTAGGGTTTCTTGTCGTACCACAACCAGGAGGAATTGCCTCTGCCCCGGATACGTGCGGTTCCCAGGTAGTCACTCACGATGCTTTTCCCGTTCACGCTGATGGTGCAGCTCAGGTAGTCCTCATTTTCCTTGGATACAACCGGTGCATTATCCACCACCTGAATATTCATTTCATAAACCTCAAAGGCTTCAGAAACCGTATTTGTTTCCTCCTGATCTTCCGGATCCGGCTCAGGTGGTTCGCAAGACATGATTAAACCCAATGCTGCAGCCATGAGCAACAGCCCCTTTGCCTTGAACAATGCTTTTTTTCCCAATGCTGTATGTGATTTTCCTGTGTAAATATTTGCCAATACAGCAAGACCTTATTCAAAGATTCCAAAAACCTTGCTGCCTGGAATTTTCATTATTTTAATATAATAGTATACTGATCCAATAGCTAATTCGTAATGGTGATATTGAATTCGAAAGTTGCCGTATAGTACTGACCTGTAGCCGGTGAAAAGACCACAGCCTGTTTGATTTTATAGGCATCTCCGGCAGCACATCTTCCCGGATGCTGTCCCAGGGAGAAGACAAAGCTAGTCTGATCAAATTCGGAAAAAACCTTATTGGTCCCGGTGGTTCCCGAATTCCAGCTGCACACATCACCGCTGGCATCAAACCAATGGCCCAGATTATTTGCCGTTGTTGTGGTTACCAGAGAGCCATCGCTGTTGACTCCATAGAACTTTATTTTCTTGGAAGAACCCGGCAGTCCGATATTTGATGTTATCTCAGTTGTGCTCAAGACGAAAGCATAGCACAGTTTGACAACATCAATGGAAACCGTTGTTCCGCTGTATGCACTGGCATCGGCAGGGAAGGAAAGATTATATACAAAAGTTTCATCATGAGGCAGGTCTTCAGCTGTAAAATCTATGACGCCATAGATGTTTGTACCATCGAATTTAATCTTATAAGGCCATTGTTCATCGTTGCTTGCATCTTCATCCCATCCGTGCATCCAATAGGAAGTTGGTGCACCACTCACCACAAACCACAGTTTGCTGCAGTTCCCGGGGCAGGTAAAACCTGCCGTACCTGTTTTTGCCGAATACATATCACTGTATACACGGGTTCCGTCATTCAGCAGTGCAACATATCCGTATCGCCAACCGGCAGAAGCAACGTTGATGGCATTATAACCGGCAGCACCTGCAAGGCCTGCAAAGTTCGCTGTAATGGTGGTCCCGGCATCCGGAACATTCAGGCGAATGGCATTGTATCCGTGGTTTTCAGGACAATTATCAGCAGAGACCTGCCAATAATCATCTTCCACTCTATCCATAGAACAGCTATGAGCCCCTATATAGTCGCTTCCGTTGTCACGAATAGCATCCAGATCCCAGGTAACCATTTTACGGGCATAGTCGAATTGCTCATTATTGTATTCTTCCAGGCTGATGCCTGTAATGCGCATATAAGCCTGCGCCGGATCTTCCTGTCCCGCAGATCCGGATTGTTGCCACAGATTTCCAATAAAATCAATACCGTGTTTTTCGGTCCAGTAATAGTGAATGAAGTAACTGGCATAACGCTGCCATTCGTGGAAGGTTGAATGGTAACAATTATCAAGGTAAACGTTAAAGTTGTATGAGGTAAAAACCTCTTCAGGATAACTTTGGTATGATTGCCACTGAGCAGTCTGTTCCCAGAATCCATTTCCGCCATTTCCACCAAAACCGTAACGCCAGCCGGAATTGCCACCATGATCACAATACACCTGGTATTGGAAACTGTGGCCGATTTCGTGGGCAATGGTAGAACCAACAGGTTGACAGGTATTCGGGCTTACCCATAAGGCTCCGATGACATCGTCATAACCGGCACCCGTCGCCAGCCATTCGGTCTGGTATAACAGGAAAATCATCATTTTGTAATTGTCGGTTTTTGAAGCACCCGGTGTTATGAATTTCAGGGTATTGACATTGATGTCATAAAATTCCTCGGCCCTTTCCAGTAAATTATCAATGTCAACCCGGTAGGTTGCACTCGGATAATCTGTAGGGGTGACAATCCCGTATTCGTCATAGCCCTTTCCCCAGAAAACAATGAAATGTTCAGACTGCCTGCTTCGTCCGTAGAACCATGTGCTGGAGCTGCTGTACAGGTCCATGCTCCGCAATTCCATAGGAACGTATATTTTACTCACGTCGATAGTAGAAGGATCAATGGTGCCGGCAGCGCTTTTCTGTGTGATGGTGATTTCTCTCACTGTGGCTCCGGATCTGATCGTGACAATGGCAGTACGCACCGTGTCCTCCGTATTTTCCGCAAAGGTTAGTGTGACCGTTGTCATAACACCGGCATCCCCGCTCATGGGATCAGCAGTGACCCAATCCTGATCGATCCCGGTGATGCTCCATTGCTGATCCGACTTGATGCGGGTGGTCTCTTCGCCGCCCGCGCTGCTGATAGAAATGCTGGTTTTTGAGATGGAAATGTATGCCTCGGTTTCGGGATCGTCCTTACAGGCAGTGAAAAACAGCACCAGCATCAATAAACCGGAAAAAAAACATAAGCCAAGTTTTCTTGGCTTATGTTTAATAAACATCATTGTTTTCTGAATCATATGATAAACTATTTTATAGTCATCGTAATCACAACCTCGGCTCGCTTGTTACCATTCACGAATGCCAATTTGCATTGATAAACGTCTCCGGGTGAACATGCACCTGGGTATTGACCGACACCGATCTGATAGGTCTCCGGCCTGTATTCTGCGTACATGGCAAGGCCTTCACTACCCCATTTTGCAACATCTCCGTCCCCATTGAACCAGCAACCATTGATAGCGGTAAAGCCGTCCATGTAGAGGGAATCAGTTGACGCACTGATACCGTAGAGATCGGCAGCTGAAGGTCCGCAACCAATAGCCGTTTGAATGGCTGCTGAATCCAGGGCAATAAGATTATCAACCCATACCCCTTCACCAACAGCATTAACCGACAATTCAAGCTCGATGGTTGCTTCTAAAGTTGTCTTGGGATAATCATCAACCGGTTCAGGTTCTCCTGCGGTAATGTTCACATTGATAATAACATTGTACTGTTTCAGATTGTCCAGGTTAACAAATGCAATTTTGACGGTATATGTTTCGCCCGGTGCAGTACCTTCGGGGTATTGACCCACATTGAACAGCTGATCGGCTATAATATAATTTGCATAAATGGCACAAAGGGTATCTCCCCAGTTGCAAACATCTCCGGTCGCGTTGAACCAGTATCCGGGATCTTCGGCAGTAGATCCGTATATGTATAACGAGTCATCGCTGGCATCAATACCATAGATTTCAGCATCTCCGGGGGCAATACCAATGGCAGCGGCAATGGCTGCAGCGTCAATTGATACGGGGGTTGCAGCGTAATCGATATTCTTTTCTGCATCAATATTATGAGTTTCAGTGCCCACAATGGTA
>CAYWCR010000050.1:17050-32412 GCA_964456825.1 uncultured Bacteroidales bacterium | reverse complement strand
TGGATATTGGAACCAGCAGTTTACAGGGCAATGGGAGCTTTGATATGAAAGCCGGAGCTACCCTCATGACAGCTCATGCAGACGGACTTAATGGTTCTATTGCAACCACCGGGTCAAAGACATTCGATAAAGCGTCGAGCTTTGTGTTCAACGGTTCTTTGGCACAGGTGACAGGAAGTTTACTACCCGATACAGTCAATAATCTAATCATTAATAATCCGCTTGGCGTCAACCTTTCTAATACTGCAGTTGTAAATGGAACCATGGATTTACAAAATGGTGGTTTAACGTTGAATAATAATACTTTGTCGTATGGAATTTATGGATCGCTTAAATATTCAGGGATAACGGCTCAGACAACCACAGATGCAGAATTCCCTTCCTCCGGCGGACCACGTAACCTGTTTATCGCAAACAAAAAAGGGTTAACGCTTCACGCTTCCCGAACGATAAGCAGTCTTGATCTTGGTTACAAACTGGAATTGGGGTCAAACACGTTAACGGTAGATTCGATTTCCAACATAGGTTCAAATGCTTATATAGGAACAACGGAAGGAGGAGTTTTAGCACATGCCTCGGTAGGCGCATCGCAGGTACTTTTCCCCGTGGGTACAACAAGCTATTCACCTGTTTGGATCACCAATGCCGGCACTGCAGACCAGATTGGTGTGGGTGTAATAAAAGACAATGAAGAGTCTCCTTATGGAGGGAGACTGAAATTAAGATGGAATATAAGCGAAGAGTTCCCCGGTGGCGGGGACTATACCATTCAGTTTGGCTGGACAACAGTAATGGAAAATACCGCTTTCAGAGCTGACCGGGTGAACAATGCAAGAATATTTAATCTGACAGATACTGCAGAGGCCGGAACAGGCGATTATACGACACAATTCATCAAACAACCTTATACCGTCGCCAGAGGAGGTATTGCGGATCTCGGTCCGTTTGTCGTTGGTATGTTCAGTGGCCAGACAGGAATAATCAATACATCAGGCAGTGCTCCGGATGGTTTCAGTTTATCTCAGAACTATCCGAATCCGTTCAGTTCATCGACCATTATTAATTTCGAAATACCGGTAAGATCTTTCGTCAGTTTGAAAGTTTTCAATCTGCTGGGTGAAGAGATAGTTGAGATGGCAGGCAAAGAGTATCTCCCGGGCTTACATTCCGTTACATGCTTTGAATCGCATTTAACAAGGGGGATTTATTACTATACGATCAATGCAAAAGATTTTGTACAAACAAATAAAATGATTTGTATCAAATAACCGATTAGATTAATATAACTGTTTAACAACAACAACTTTTCCTTAATATTGTACAAATACTCCTGACCATGAATAAGGGATTCCATAGATTATACAACACTTTGCTAAAAGTTTTCCTGCGCTTCCGCCATCTGTTTTCAGTGATCGTTGCCTTGTGTATTTTATTGATTTCATGCAGTCTTTTCGGGGATTCAAATGCTGATCCGGCAACCCAATGGGTTGGGACATGGAGTACTGCACCCCAGCTGGTGGAACCCGGTAATATGCCTCCCGAGCCGGGTTTGAGCAACAATACATTGCGGCAGGTGGTTCGTGTTTCACTCGGTGGAGACAGTCTGCGTGTAAGATTCACCAATGAATTCAGCACCAGTCTCGTTACCCTGCTGGCAGCACAAATTGCGGTCTCCAGGGGAGGCAGCGCTATTGATGCATCCACCGTCAAAGAATTGAAATTTAACGGCCATCCGGAAGTCACCATGAATCCGGGTGTTGCCATTACTTCAGATCCCGTTTCGTTCGCACTGGAACCGAGGATGGATATTGCCATTACCATCTTCTTTGGCGAAACATCACCTGATGTTACCGGCCATCCGGGATCCAGGACTACTTCATACCTGCTTGCCGGCAACGACACTTCGGTGAGTGATTTTTCGGGTTCTGTACCCACCGATCATTGGTACATGATCAGCGGGATTGATGTTAAAGCATCTGAAAGGGCTGCTGCTGTTGCAATTCTTGGCAATTCCATAACGGACGGGCGTGGTTCAGGTACAAACAAACAAAACAGATGGCCGGATATATTGTCAGAGCATCTTCTCAACAATCCGCGTACTCAGTATGTGGCTGTTCTCAATCTGGGTATCGGAGGTAATTGTGTGCTTAAAAATTGCCTCGGACCTTCAGCCGTTGATCGGTTTGATCGTGATATCCTGAATCAGCAAGGGGTACGCTGGGTAATCATTTTTGAAGCGATCAACGATATTGGTCAAACCCAGGATAGTATTGCTGCATCCCAGGTTGCCAAAGATCTGATGGCTGCTTACGAACGCATGATTGATCTTGCTCATACCAAAGACATTGAGGTCTATGGTGCTACCATTCTTCCCTTTGGAAAATCATTCTACTATACCGGCTATCGCGAAACAGCCCGGAATACAGTTAATAATTGGATCCGCAACAGTGGCCGGTTTGATGCAGTTATCGATTTCGATCTGGTGTTACGGGATCCGGAAGATACTTTATGCCTTTTGCCTGCAGTTCATTCCGGCGACTTTTTGCATCCCAATGAGGAAGGATACAAAATAATGGGTGAGGCTGTTGACCTGAAACTGTTCAGATAATGCACCTTTCATAAAGAATTAAGGATTAAAGTCAAACCAATCAGGCAATCATATGCCTAACATCATGCAAAACAATAAAGAAAGCCAAAAGCGGTTATTTTCAGGGAACCATAGCCTATCGCAAACGAAAAACACCTGTTCTGACCGGGTACTGTTTTTCTTTTTTCTGGCCGCGTGTCTTTTTTCTGCAACCAACAATGCATCCGGACAAAAACTGCAGTTAAATGATCAGGGATACTTAGAAAAGCAGGGTGTTAATGTATTTGTTTTCAGCAACCAATACAACGGATTCTTTTTTGACGAGAAGACTGCCGGTATTGAATTGATCCATCATGGCGTTCGGACAGCAACCGGCGGGGCTGTAAGGTTACAGGACACGCCCGAACAATGGGATCTGATACCAACCATGGTTGACCGGCAAACGGATACCAATAACAATACCATTGAAGTTACCCTGAGATATCAGGATTATGATTTCAATTCCAGGATCAGCGTAGCTCCCGATGAAGATGGTATTGTCATCACTGTTACGCTGGATAAGCCACTTCCCAAAGCACTTGAAGGCCGTGCAGGATTTAATCTTGAATTCCTGCCCGCTGCCTACTTTGAAAAAAATTACATGGCCGACGGAAAACCCGGAACGTTTCCTTTATACCCGGCCAGTTCAACTGCTGTTATACCGTTAACTGAAAAAATACCTCAGTTTGCCAATCATACAACATTGGACGACAGGGGAAGGGGTGAATTTATCGATCCCAAACCGCTGGCTTCGGGTAAAACCATTGTATTGGCTCCCGAAGATCCCGAACGTTATGTTAGGATCCGGTCGGAATCAGAAATCATGCTTTTTGACGGTCGCAACCTGGCTCAAAACGGGTGGTTCGTTGTGCGCAGCTTGCTCCCTGCGCAGAAAACAGGCAATGTATTGCAGTGGTTTGTAAAACCAAATGCTATACCTGACTGGGTAAGGACTCCGGTTATCGGTTTTTCCCAGGTTGGTTATCATCCTGCACAGCAGAAGGCAGCGGTAATTGAATTGGATAAGCAGGATACACCTTTAAAAACCGCATCACTGTACAAAGTTACATCAGCAGGAGAATCGGAGGAAAAATATACTGCCGGTTTGAAATCCTGGGGTAATTTCCTGAGATACTATTATGTCAAATTCGATTTCACATCCGTTAAGGAACCCGGCCTGTACTATATTAAATATGGCGATCAGAAAACAAACACCTTTGTCATAGATGCAGATGTCTATAAGAATATCTGGCATCCCACCATGGATGTATGGTTTCCGGTACAGATGGATCATATGGAAGTGAACGAAGCCTATCGTATCTGGCACGGAGTTCCTTATCTGGATGATGCCCTCCAGGCACCGGTAAACCATCAGCATTTCGATGGCTACAGCATGGGGCCAACCACTGACACCAAATACAAACCACTGGAGCGAATACCGGGACTGGCCGTTGGCGGTTGGTTCGATGCCGGTGACTTCGATATCCAGACTGCATCGCACAACAGCGTCATATTAAGTTTTGTTGATGCCTGGGAACGATTCGGTATTGATCGCGATCAGACCTATATCGATCAGACAACACGCTACACAGATATACACCGTCCTGATGGAAAGCCCGATATATTGCAGCAAATCGAGCATGGCACCTTAAATGTGGTTGCCCAGTGCAAAAATATCGGACATCCTATACGTGGCATTGTCGTTCCCAACCTGCATCAATATCACCACCTTGGCGATGCTTCCACCGAAACCGACAACCTGCCTTACAACCCGGATCTAAAAGCGTATGAATCCGACGGAAAGTCGAGCGGGACCATGGACGACAGATGGGCATTTACGAACCGGACACCTTTTCTGGACTATCAGACAATTGCCTCGATGGCGGCCGCTAACCGTGCGCTTCAGCATCATAACAAGCAACTTGCCGATGATTGCCTGGCCCAGGCTAAAAGACTTTGGGATGAACAAAAGAGCCTGCCTGCACCCGCAGATACTTTATTTACAAGGTTTATGGGCAGTGCTGAAATGCTGGCTGCGCTGCAATTAACCATCACAACAAAAGAGGAACAATATGCCAGACGTTTTAAGGAATTGATATGGCCGGCACTTGAAAGGTCTCCTGAGAGAAGCATAAATGCAGCATTAATAGCATGTCCCTATATGGACGATGGTTTTAAAGAGAAGCTGAGAGATTATGTAATTCAGTATAAAGAACTGAATGAAAAGCTAAGCCGGGAAAATCCTTATGGTGTGCCCATTTCGACCAGGGGATGGGCAGGGAATACCCAAATCATCCATTGGGCTATAACCAATTATTATGCCTATAAGCTTTTCCCTGAAATAGTCGGTCCTGAATATGTGTTAAAAGGAATCAACTATATCTTAGGCTGCCATCCCTATTCGAATCTTTCCTTTGTCTTAGCGGTTGGCACCAAGACAAAGAAAATTGCCTATGGTAACAACAGGGCTGATTTCAGCTTTATTGCCGGAGGGATTGTGCCCGGGTTGTTATTGCTGAAGCCTGATTTCCTGGAGAACAAAGATGACTGGCCTTTCCTGTGGGGTGAAAATGAATGTGTCATCGATACCGGGGCCGCCTGGGTATTGCTTTCAGGCGCAGTAAATGAAATGATGAACGATTAGATATACTTTTTGATAATCATTAAATATTAATAGGCCATGAGCTAGCCACGAACCGGATCATCAATCATTAAATTTTAAATAAATCATGAAAAAAGCTATCATTATTCTTACGGCTACTATGATTTGTGGTATTGCATCAGCTCAGTTTGCCGGTGCCATGCGCGGTCAGAAGGAAGAACCTCTTCCCGAAGGTTTTAAACCTGCTTCAACCAATACGTTTTTGTCACAATACCCGGCTGTAAATGCCCAGACACGTCAGGCCATGTTCCGCGTGGTAGCACCCACTGCCTGGAAGGTTCAGGTTGATCTGGCCGGCAAGAAATACGACATGGTAAAAGATGAAAAAGGAGTCTGGACCTGCACATCTGACCCCCAGGTTGTCGGTTTCCACTACTATGCCATCCTGATCGACAGCGTTCCTGTGATGGACCGGAACACAGAAGCCTTTTTTGGCAGCAACTGGGAGTCGTCGGGAATTGAAATTCCCGAAGGCCCGGAAGGGGATTATTACAGGTTCAATAAAACCATACCCCACGGACATATTCGTTCCATTCACTACTGGTCGGAAGTGAACAGGCTGGAACGTCACATCAATGTTTATGTTCCGGCTGAATATGAAATGAACCCCGATAAAAAATATCCTGTCCTTTACCTGGTGCACGGTTGGGGAGAAGATGAAAACGGATGGTCGGTCCAGGGGCATATGGCGAATATTATGGACGGATTGATCGTGTCGGGCAAGGCTGTTCCCATGATTGTTGTGATGCCCAGCGGAGACATTAAAACCAATTCCGATGTTCGCCAGGCCTCGGGAGATATTACCAACATATATATCAACGACCTGATCCCCTTTATTGAAAAAACCTTCCGCACGTATACCGATAAAGAGCACAGGGCTATGGCGGGATTATCAAGGGGTGGTTTCCAGACTTGTATGACTGTTTTTAACAACATGGATAAATTTGCCTGGATGGGCACGTTCAGCGGATTCTTCATACGTGGCAACGATGGCATTGAAACCGCCTTCAATGGCATCTTCAGGGATGCTGCAGCTTTCGACAAGCAGATAAACCTGCTGTTCATCAGCACCGGCACCGAAGAGCGCAATCCCAGGGAAATAGTTGAAGCCCTCAGGACCCATGGCATTCAGCATATCGTTTTCCACGAATCCCAGGGTACCGCTCACGAATGGCTGACCTGGCGCCGGGCCCTCAACGAATTCGCTCCCAGATTATTTAAATAGGCTGATTCAGGCTATATACCGGTATCTGGACCAGGAAACAACCGATAATCAATAAACAATATGAAAAAAGAATTAATAATTGCACTAAGCTTTTTAACGGCTTCTTGTCTTTGGGGACAGCCATACCCTTTTCAAAATCCTGCTTTGAGCGCCGAAGAACGGGCCAATGACTTAATATCCCGTTTGACATTGGAAGAAAAAGCAATCCTGATGTGCGATGAGTCAGAAGCCATCCCCCGTCTGGGTATTAAAAAGTTCAACTGGTGGAGCGAAGCATTGCATGGACTTGCCAACAACAGCAACGTTACTGTTTTTCCCCAGCCGATCGGCATGGCCGCTTCCTTTGATGACCAGCTGGTATACCGTATTTTTAATGCCGTTTCGGATGAAACGCGTGCCAAGTACAATGAAGCAAAACAAAACGGACAGGAAAACAGGCGTTTTCTGAGCCTGTCGGTTTGGACTCCCAATATCAATATCTTTCGCGACCCGCGCTGGGGACGTGGCCAGGAAACCTATGGAGAAGATCCCTACCTGACTTCTCGAATGGGTATTGCGGTAGTAAAAGGATTGCAGGGGCCTGCCGATTCGAGATATAAAAAACTGCTGGCCTGCGCCAAGCACTATGCCGTACACTCGGGACCCGAATGGAGCCGGCATACGCTCAATGTCAGCAATGTCGATCCGCGCGATCTGTGGGAAACCTATCTTCCCGCGTTCAAATCGCTGGTTCAGGATGCAGATGTCCGCGAGGTAATGTGCGCCTATCAGCGCCTGGATGACGAACCCTGCTGTGGTAACACACGGTTGCTGCAAAGGATCCTTCGCGACGAATGGGGGTTTAAATACCTGGTGGTCTCCGACTGCGGCGCCATAACCGATTTTTATAACACCCACAAGGTTTCTTCGGGTCAGATCCATGCGGCTGCCAAAGGTGTGCTGGCAGGCACTGATGTGGAATGTGCAGGGCCTTCCTATAAGCAGCTGCCTGAAGCTGTACAAAAAGGCCTGCTGAGTGAAGAAGATATGAATAAAAGTATGATGCGGATCCTGGTCGGGCGATTCGACCTGGGTGAAATGGACGATGATGCATTGGTGCCCTGGGCAAAAATTCCATTATCGGTCGTCAATTGTGATGAGCACAGGAAAATGGCCCTGGAAATGGCCCGTGAGACAATTACCCTCCTGCAAAACAGCAACAACATACTGCCGCTTTCGAAATCGGTTAAGAAAATTGCCGTAATAGGTCCGAATGCCGATGATGAGCGCCTTATGTGGGGGAATTACAATGGAACACCTTTTAATACCATAACCATACTTGACGGTATAAAAACCAAATTGCCGGCTAAAAAAGTAATCTATGACAGGGGATGTGACCTGACTGATAAAATGTATATTGAGACCGCCATTGGTGAATGTTCGATTGACGGAAAAGCAGGCATAAAAGCTACCTACTGGAATAACCGTGAATTTGACGGAGAAGCTGTTGTCACCGAGCAAATAACCAAGCCTATGCAGCTCACCACTGACGGGCAGCACGAATTCAGCTCCGGTGTTCAGCTGCAGAACTTTTCCGGCCAATATGAAACAGTCTACAAGGCTTCCGAATCAGGAGAAATGGTATTCAAATTCGAGGCCAGGGGAAGGTTCGAGCTTATCGTAAACGGTGATACACTTTATAAACCCCGCAGGTTTGGATCCCGAACCAACCGGATTCCGATCCATGTTGAACAAGGCAAAGAATACAGCATTGAGGCCCGGTTCAGACAAATCGGCAATTGGCCGGCGAGTCTCAGCCTGAATTTCGGCAGGGAAGTGCCGGTTGAGTTCGACGAACTTATTGAAAAGCTTAAAGGAATTGATGTAGTTGTGTTTGCCGGAGGTATTTCTTCCCAGCTTGAAGGTGAACAAATGCCTGTCGAATTACCGGGTTTCAAAGGAGGTGACCGTACCGATATTGAATTACCTGAGATACAGCGCAATTGCTTAAAAGCACTGAAACAGGCCGGGAAGAAAGTAATTTACGTGAATTGTTCTGGTTCAGCGATGGGTTTGGTACCTGAAACCGAAAGCTGCGATGCAATCCTCCAGGCATGGTATGGAGGTGAATCGGGAGGCCAGGCTGTGGCAGACGTGCTTTTTGGCGATTATAATCCATCGGGCAAGCTGCCCGTTACTTTCTATAAGAATATTCAGCAACTGGCAGATTTCGAGGATTACTCAATGAAAGGCCGTACCTATCGTTATATGACCGATCCCCTCTTTCCGTTTGGATTCGGATTGAGCTATACCACCTTTGCCATTGGCAATGCACAGCTCAGCAAAACATCCATTAAAGCTGACGAATCTGTCGGGCTGTCAATCCCTGTGGCAAATACCGGCAAACGCAACGGAACAGAAATTGTTCAGGTATATGTGCACAAGGTAAACGACACAGATGGTCCCATTAAAACGTTGAGAGGATTTCAGCGGGTGGATGTAGCTGCCGGAAAAACCGTTCAGGCAGTAATCAGCTTACCCTATTCTTCATTTGAATTTTTCGACAGACTTAGCGGTAAAATGACCGTCGCCGCCGGAGAATATGAAGTTCTTTATGGAAACAGCTCCCATGCAAGGGATCTGAAGATAGTAAAGATAATAATTCAATAAAAACTGAAAGACAGCATAAGAAATTAGTCATTATGAACATGAAATCTTCTATTGGTTCTTTTATTTTAATCCTTACGGCACTGCATCTTCATGCCGAAGATGGGCATAATTTATGGCTTCGCGGCAAAAGTACAGGTTCAGTTAATATTGTGTGTGCCAGGAGCTCTTCAACCCTTTCCATCGCCAAACAGGAACTTGAGCAGGGCTGGCAGGGGAAAGATGAAGCGACAGTTGTTTTGGCCATTAAAAAGGACAAGGCAATAAAAGGCGATGGATTCAAGCTGACAACCAACGGGATTCAGGCCAATACAGAACCTGGAATTTTGTATGGCGTTTATGAATTGCTTCGACGCCAGCAAACAGGGCAGTCCATTCAGGAGGTAATCTCCAATCCTTCTTATGAGCGCCGGATATTAAACCATTGGGATAATCCGGACGGATCAATAGAGCGGGGATATGCAGGACTCTCAATCTTCTGGCGTAAAGGAGAGAACGGATATGCGGTAACAGAAAACGATAAGATATTGTGGCGAAAATATGCACGTGCCAATGCATCCATTGGGATTAACGGTGCCGTGCTGAATAATGTAAACGCCTCACCCCTGATGTTAACTGCTGAATGCCTTGAAAAAGTGAAGGCTATTGCCGATGTATTGCGTCCTTATGGCATTAAAACTTATCTTTCGGTTAAATTTTCATCACCATCATTAATTGGCGGGTTAAAGACATCCGACCCGTTGGATCCCGATGTTATAAACTGGTGGAAAACCAGGGTGAAGGAAATTTACAGGTTGATTCCCGATTTTGGAGGATTTTTAATAAAGGCCAACAGTGAAGGACAACCCGGGCCGCAGGATTTTGGGCGAACACATGCTGATGGCGCCAATATGATGGCCGATGCATTTAAACCTTACGGAGGTATTGTTATGTGGCGTGCCTTTGTTTATAGCCCAAACAGTACAGATCGTGCATGTCAGGCTTACAATGAATTTATGCCTCTCGATGGACAATTCCGCGACAATGTTATTATTCAGGTAAAGAACGGCCCTGTCGATTTTCAGCCGCGCGAACCGTTCAGCCCGCTTTTTGGCGCAATGAAAAAGACCTCTGTTATGGCCGAGTTACAGATAACCCAGGAATATCTCGGGCATTCAATCCATCTCGTATATCTGGCACCTATGTGGGAAGAATTCTTAAAAAGCGAGACCTGGCAGGAAGGCACCGGGAGTATCGTTGCCCGTACCACCGATGGTAGCCTCTTCCCACAAAAACATACAGCCATTGCAGGGGTGGCTAATATAGGACTGGATGCCAACTGGTGCGGGCATCACTTTGCACAGGCAAACTGGTATGCGTTTGGCAGGTTAGCCTGGAACAACCAGTTAACGAGTGAAAAAATAGCCGATGAATGGATAAGACTCACTTTCTCCAAGGCACCTGCTTCAAATGACTGGAATGAAAATTTCCTTGCACCTGTAAAACAAGTGATGCTCGAAAGCCGCGAAGCGGCAGTTAATTATATGATGCCCCTTGGGTTTCACCATATTTTTGCGCCGCAGGACCATTATGGGCCTGGTCCGTGGTGGGGCCCCCAGGGAGTAAGAAAAGACTGGACGCCTCCTTATTATCATCAGGCCGATACTGCCGGCGTAGGTTTTGACAGGACGACAAAAGGCTCGGATGCTGTAAGTCAATACCACGAACCGCTTAATTCCCTGTTCAATGATCCGGAAACATGTCCGGAAATCCATTTGCTATGGTTCCACCATTTGTCATGGGATTACAAAATGAAGAGCGGACAAACCTTGTGGGACGAAATCTGCTACCATTATGATAAGGGTGTACAGCAGGTTCGTCAGTTCCAGAAAGTCTGGGATAAGGCTGAGCCTTACGTAGATGCAGAGCGTTTTTCAGCTGTACAAAGTAAACTCCGCAATCAGTCCCGTAATGCTCAAATATGGAAAGACGGCTGTTTGCTTTATTTCCAGCAATTCAGCAAAATGCCTATTCCATATGATATAGAACGCCCGATGAACGATTTGGATTATATAATTAAGAATTTTACAAAGGATCGCCCATAAAAATTACGATAAATAACTCATGTAGAGGTTACTATGAATAAATTGAATTTATACCCTGCGTTTATATGATGCAAATCAAAACTAATAAAATATGAAAACAAACAATCCGCGAATAATTTCTATGTGTATTTTGGTCAGTATTATTATCATGATTATATCTACAATAGAAACAAAAGCCCAATCATATGCAATCTGGTATAATAATGCACAGGAGCGCATTGATACCTTAAGGAAGGGCAACTTTGGGATACAAATAGTCGACAAAAACGGACAACCCTTTTCAGGTCAGGTATCTGTACGTATGGTGAAGCATGAATACCCTTTTGGGATAGCTTTTGATTTATATGAAGGGACAGGAAGCATGGGAAATAGTTATACCACAACCGAATCTATTCAGGCAGTATCTGATGCGGAAATATATAAAACTGAACGGTGGAACGATTATTTAGCTTATCTAATCCCTTTAGAAACCGGCAAAGAATACAAAGTTACCCTGAAATTTGCTGAAATTTACTTTAACTCCGGAGGTTCCAGGCTGTTCGATGTTGCTGTTGAGGGGCAATTGTTCCTCGATAATTTTGATGTATTTACAGAAGCAGGTGGAAAAAATATTGCAATAGACACAAGTATTATTGTAACGACAACCAAAAATTCTGTCAGTATAGAATTAACTGCTTCTCTTGATAATGCTTCCATAAAGGGAATTGAGATAGATGAGGTCGGTGGCGCAAATATAGTCAGGATAAATTGTGGTGGCCCCGCAATAACCACACAGGATGGAAACCAATACGTGAGTGAGGCAGGATATTTTGACCCGGATGTTAATACGGTGGCATCCGATGAACAATGGGCGAAAGCGGCCATGTATAAATATTTTAACTATGGAGTTTCCGGTAATTCATTTAAATGGAGTGGTATTCAACCCCAACCTACCGAACCAAACTATACAAATTTCGATAATGCTGTAGATTGGACCCAAAAAGTAGGATGGGACTTAAGGGCACATACCTTGCTGTGGGGCGGTAACGATGATCATTCAATGCCAGGTTGGATCAGAAATTTACCTACACCAGAGGCAATTACAGATACGTGCAAAATGAGAGTTACTCGCGAAATGACACGTTATAAAGGAATTATTAAAGAATATGATGTTATTAATGAGCCTTTAACCGGTCATGCTGATTGGTTGCGAAATACCGTTGGTGATTCAATACTCTGGAATTGTTTTAAGTGGGCGCATGCTGCCGATACGGACGCCCAGATTTATATTAACGATTACAATGTGGAATATAACTGGGGGCAGGCGGTAGAATACCGCGACCTTATATTAAAAATCAAAGAAATGGGCGGTCCTGTTAGCGGGGTAGGAATACAGGCCCATTTTTGGGATTGCTGCAGGCCAAATATAGATGAATTGGTCAAAAACCTGAATATTCTTGCTGAAACCGGATTACCATTAAGGTTTACAGAATATGATTATGGTGGCAACCTCAGCCAGGAAGAACAAACAACTGATTTTATCAAAGTGCTTACAATAGCTTTTTCACATCCGTCAATCAATGGGATGATATGCTGGGCATTAAGCGATAAAGGGGCATGGCGTGAAAATACCGGATTCTTTGATGCTAACCATAAACCTAAACTGGCTGCTGATACATTACTTTACTACACCAAAACAAAGTGGGCTACAAATTTTGATTCAACAATAAACAATGAAGATACACTTTCATTCAATGCATATTACGGCAATTATATCATCGAAGTTGAATTTAATGATACTGTGAAAGTATTTTCCATCCCTTGCATAAAACAAAATGAAGATTCAGTATTTACTTTATTAGAAACTGATGCAGTATTAAAGGGACCTATTCTGGTCAGTGCTGAATTAAATAGTAATAATGCTGTTAAACTTACCTTTGACAAATCCCTTCAGGCAAATTCAATTAAGAAAGGTGAATTCAAATTTTTCTCGAATTACCAGATTGGAATTGATGATATTCAGGTTGAACCGGAAAATCCCGCAGTATTAATTATTTACTTAAGCGCTGCAGTTACAGCAGGTGATTATATCTCAGTTTCATATTTTCCGGGAAACTTAAAAGGGGAAGATGGCAGTATAACCAGTGCTTTTGGGCCTGAGGGAATCGACAATCCTGGTCCTGTTAACGGGTCTGTAATTTTATCGGGATCTGACAATTCAATTAAAATATATCCAAATCCTGCCTCCGGCAACATCAATATTATTTCTGAAAAAGCACCTTTTCAGGTAAGCCTTTACAATATCCTGGGAGCAGAGGTATATTCAGGGTTATCAAATACAAAATCGTTTCAAATGGATGTTGGTCAATATACAAAAGGTATATACCTTATTAAGGTAACAGACCAGTACAATGATGTTAGCATTCAGAAAATTATATTGAAATAACCTTTTCAGAATACGGCGATTATATAATAAAATAGGCAGCGTTGACTTTTGGCAGCGGGGCAAAAAAGTTTGAAGCCAGTGTTGCTTCTGCTTCGCAAGGTGGCAGCATAGAAATACGCCTGGGATAGATGGTGCTTTAATGGGTACATACGAAGTTAAAAACACCGGTGATTCTGGACGGTACTTTCAACCAAAGTTAAAGATGTAAAAGGTGTTCATGATGTTTATTTCATTTTCAAAGGAGGCAATGATGATTTATTCAACTTTGACTGGTGGAAATTTACAACAGAATAAAAAATAAACTTATCTTATAATTTATCCATAAATACCATTGAATTATGATGAGCAAAACTCAAATCTCTGTTTTACTATTTTTCGTTCTAATTGGATTTAGTCAGTACGTATTGGCCGATTATCCAATCGTTTCTTACCGTCACCTAGCCGACCCCGGTGCACTTGTTTATAACGGAAGGGTTTACCTTTACTGCTCAAATGATGATGAAAATCCCGGAGACGATAAGTCAGGTTATCAGATGAAATCAATAGTATGCGTTTCAAGTAACGATTTAAAGAACTGGACCGATCACGGTATCGTGTTTGAGGTTCCCAAAAATTGTTCATGGGCTGTCAGAAGTTGGGCTCCTTCCACTGTTGAACGCGACGGCAAATTTTTCCTGTATTTTGGGAACAGTGGTAATGGCATAGGGGTTGCCAGGGCCGATAATCCACTGGGTCCTTTTGTAGATCCCATAGGCAAGCCTCTCATTGATAACAGCACACCTGGTGTGCAACCAGCAAAAAATATGTGGCTTTTCGACCCAATGACCTTCATCGATGATGACGGACAAGCCTATATGTATTTTGGTGGAAATGGAGACAACAATGTACGTGTTATCAAATTGAACCGTGACATGATCACCATTGATGGCCCTGCTATCCAATTAACAGCACTAAATTTCTTTGAAGCATCGTGGATGCACAAAATAAATGACACCTACTATTTTTCCTATTCAGCTAATCCGCGTGCCCAAATGCGCATCGACTACATGAAAAGCACCAGTCCCACCTCCGGATTTACCTATGGGGGCGCTATTTCTAAGCAACCACCACTAAACGACAACAACAACCATCAGGCAATTTTTAAGCTTAATGGTGCGTGGTACCAGGCGTATCATAACCGGGTCGTGGCTAAACAGGCAAACATTCCTCCGGTTTTTAAACGCAATCTTTGCATCGACCTGATTAAACACAATGATGATGGTACCATTGATACGATGGTGAACACGGTTGATGGGGTAGTACAATTATCGTATATAGATCCATTTGAGCGCGTTGAAGCAGAAACAATGAATGCACAATCCGGTATATATACCGAAACCTGTCAGGCGGGTGGAATGAATGTTTGTAACATCCAAAATGGTGACTGGATAAAAATCAGAGGGGTCGATTTTGTCAAAAAAGCGAAATTATTTGAAGCGGGCCTGGCATCGGCTGTACCGGGTGGAAGTATTGAAATCCGCCTCGATAGCCTTACCGGAACGTTGCTGGGTACCTTAGCTGTTAAGAACACAGAGAGTCTACAAAATTGGACAATCCAATCATGCAAAGTAAATAATGTGAAAGGGGTTCACGATATGTACTTTATTTTTAAAGGCAGCGATGGTGATTTGTTCAATTTTGATTGGTGGAAATTT
>CAYWCR010000050.1:8925-16950 GCA_964456825.1 uncultured Bacteroidales bacterium | reverse complement strand
TTTTAACAGGCAACGTTATCAGCGTCAAGGCGCAGGAAAGCGTCCAACGCAAACAGCTTTTCGATAATAATTGGAAATTTCTTTTAGGAGATTCCCTGTCCGCTATGGCTGTTGATTTTAACGATAAAAGTTGGCAAAATCTCGATTTACCGCACGATTGGAGTATTATTGGAAAACCCGACCTTAAAAATCCGATGGGTGGTGCAGGTGGATACTTTCCTGCCGGTGTTGGGTGGTACAGAAAGTCTTTTAGTGTTCCTCCTTCATGGAAGGGTAAATGTGTATCCGTCTATTTCGAGGGCGTTTACATGAATTCCGAAGTCTTTATTAATGGGAAATCAATAGGGTTGCATCCTTATGGCTATACATCGTTCAGTTATGACCTGACTCCATTCCTGGATTTCAACAATGAAAATGTTATTTCAGTTCGGGTAGATAATTCCAGGCAAATAAACTGCCGATGGTATAGTGGTTCCGGCATTTATCGCCATGTATGGCTGGTTGTTACCGAACCTGTTCATGTTGCCCACTGGGGATTGGCGATTACAACCCCTGAGGTGTCTTCAGAAAAAGCAACTGTCCGGATAAAGACACTGGTAAAGAATGAGACCGGTTTGCCCCAGATTATTACTCTCAAGACCAAGCTCCTGGAGGCAAATACAAAGAAAGCAGGTGAAAATCAACTTAATGTGGAACTTTCAGCAAATAGCGAAAAGGAAGTAGAACAAATCATAACCCTGTCAAACCCTCTATTATGGACTCCGGAAACGCCATATCTTTACATCGCTCAGGTTCAGATTTTAAAAGACAATAGAAAAATTGACGAAACCAAAACCGATTTTGGCATACGTTCTTTAAAATTCACAACCGAAAATGGTTTTCAGCTTAACGGGAAAACAGTAAAGATAAACGGAGGTTGCGTTCATCACGATAATGGTTGTCTGGGAGCTGCTGCTTTTGACCGTGCCGAAGAACGAAGGGTTGAATTGCTTAAGCTTGCAGGATTTAATTCCATTCGTACCTCCCACAATCCTCCGTCAGAAGCATTTTTGGATGCATGTGACAGATTGGGGATGATGGTTATTGACGAGGCATTTGATGGATGGAAAGAAAGCAAAACTTCCTATGACTATGCAATTATTTTTGATGCATGGTACCAACGCGACATTGAAGCTATGGTATTACGAGACCGGAACCATCCTTCCATTATTATGTGGAGCATAGGTAATGAAATTATGGAGAGAAAGAAACCAGAAGCTGTCGAAACCGCTAAAATGCTTGCAAATTGTGTATATAAAAACGACCCGTCACGTCCTGTAACTTCAGCAATGACCACATGGGATGAAGATTGGGAAATATTCGACCCATTATTTGCCGCACACGACATCGGCGGGTATAATTACCAGTTGCACCGCGCAGCGTCCGATCATGAAAGGGTTCCATCCCGGATAATGGTTCAATTGGAATCATATCCACGGGATGCCTTCAATAATTGGAAGATGGTAAAGGAAAACAATTATATTATTGGAGATTTTGTTTGGACGGCACTGGATTATTTAGGCGAATCGGGCATTGGGCGTTGGTATTATCCCGGTGAAAAACCCGGCGAACATTGGGAAGGTGAGTTATTTCCCTGGCACGGCGCTTATTGCGGCGATATAGATTTGATTGGATGGAGAAAACCTATATCGCACTATAGGAGCATGTTGTACAATAGTACCGAAAAAATTTATATGGCAGTGCGGGAACCAAATCCCGATTCAGGAAAGATTAAAACAACTTTATGGTCTGTTTGGCCAACATGGGAAAGCTGGACCTGGCCGGGATACGAAGGAAAAGAATTACTGGTTGAAGTGTATTCCAAATATCCGAAGGTGCAGCTTTATCTTAACAGCAAGCTTATTGGAGAACAGACTACAACGGAAGATCAGCAGTTTATGGCTGTGTTTAATGTACCCTATACTGAGGGATTGTTAAGCGCTGTTGGTGTAATTGACGATAAAGAAGTAGAAACTTTTAATTTAAAAACCTCTGGTGATGCCGGTAAAATAAAGCTAATTGCCGACAGGCAAAGAATATTCTCTGATGGACAGGATTTAGCATTTATTACCATTGAGTTAACCGATAAAGACGGAAATCTGCAACCAAATGCACAAAATCAGTTATATTTCAACGTCAATGGCCCTGGTGTGATTGCCGGTGTTGATAACGCAAATATTAAAGATATTGATCCATATGTTGGCACTGCACGTAAAGCATGGCATGGACGTGCCCTGGTGGTAATCCGAAGTACTAAAAATGCCGGTGATATTAAACTTACGGTAAGCTCTCATGGGTTAACAGAATCAACCATAACAATCAAAGCCGTGACAAAATAATGTGTATATTTTATAAGTATGCAAGTTCAATGTTCAGTTGAATCACGGGTATGTACCCCAGATCAAATTCTTTCACGGACGTGCTTACTCAAAAATGCCGGCATCAACAATACCTATTACGAATCGCCAGGAACGGCTCATGAATGGCTTACCTGGCGCAGGTGTCTTTATGAATTTGCCCCTTTTCTTTTTAACTAAACTCAGCATTAATAACCAATAAACCTGTCAAAACCATGAAACATTGTTTCATCCTTTGTATCGTAATGTTTGTAATTGGCTTTACAGCCAATTCACAGAACCCTGTGTTACCTTCGTCGCCGGGATTCGACATCGAACGTGCCGGTATTCCTCACGGGACTATCGATACGATTACCTATGAATCGAAAACTGTTGGTAACAAACGTAAAGCGCTTATTTATACACCTCCCGGTTTTACAAAAGAGAAAAAATATCCGGTACTCTATCTCCTGCATGGCATAGGCGGTGATCAGAAGGAATGGCTCAATGGCGGACAGCCACAGGTGATCTTCGATAATCTTTATGCTGATAAAAAAATCGAACCTATGGTCGTAGTCATGCCCAATGGTCGTGCCATGAGAGATGACCGTGCAGCAGGAAATATTTTTGACAGCGCAAAAGTGCAGGCATTTGCAGTATTCGAAAAGGACCTGCTCAATGATTTGATTCCTTACATAGAAAAGAAATACCCGGTAATAAAAGATCGTGAACACAGAGCTGTTGCCGGTTTGTCAATGGGCGGAGGACAGTCTCTGAACTTCGGATTAGGCAATCTCGGTGAATTTGCCTGGATAGGTGGTTTTTCTTCAGCACCCAATACTAAAGCACCTGAGAAATTACTACCCAGTCCCGACGAAGCTAAAGAAAAATTGAAACTGTTATGGATTTCATGCGGTGACCGGGATGGATTGATCACATTCAGCAGACGCACCCACGACTATCTGAAAAAAAACAATGTTGATCATATTTATTATATTATGCCGGGTTATCACGATTTTAATGTATGGAAGAACAGCTTGTACATGTTCTCTCAATTGCTGTTCAAACCGGTTGACGTATCAGGTTTCGATAAATACTATGAACTGGGTACACCAGCTTCGTCCAATGTACGAAGTGCGAAATACCCTCAGATGCTGATTGACGGACGGGCTGTATTTCGCTTAAAAGCCCCCGATGCGCAAAAAGTTCAGCTCGATTTGGCTAAAAAATATGATATGGTAAAGAACAGCGAAGGTATATGGGAAGTAACTACCGATTCGTTAAGTGAAGGGTTCCACTACTATTCAATAATCATTGACGGTATTGCTGTCTGCGATCCGGCCAGCGAAACCTTTTATGGAATGGGACGCATGGCCAGTGGCTTCGAGGTACCTTTTAAAGGAGACGGTTATTATGCAGTAAGAAATGTTCCGCATGGCGACATCAGAATCAAACGCTATTTTTCAACTGTAACGAATACCTGGCGCCGTATCTATGTTTATACTCCGGCTGGTTATGATGAAAGAACCAATGAAAAATATCCGGTTCTTTATATTTTGCATGGTGGCGGTGAAGACGAACGTGGTTGGGCTACCCAGGGCAAAACTGATTTAATACTTGATAATCTCATCGCTGATAAGAAAGCAAAACCCATGCTGGTAGTTATGCCTGATGGAAATCCCGTATTACCCGGTTTCGGTGAAGACAATTTAAAATTATTTGAGGCCGAGCTAAAACAAAGCATTATTCCATTTGTGGAAGAAAGTTTCAGCGTAGATACCGGTTCAAAGAACCGTGCCCTGGCAGGTTTATCGATGGGCGGTATACAAACCCTTTATGCAGGTGTAAACAACACGCAGCTATTTGCTTATCTCGGAGTGTTCAGTTCGGGATGGATACAACCCATGCAAAGCGATCTTGCAAACAGACAATATGAGTTTATGAAAAATAATGTCAACACCATCAACAGCAACCTGAAACAGCTTTGGATTGCCATGGGCGGTAAGGAAGATATCGCTTATAAAAATTGTCAAATGATGCTCGCAAAATTTGAAGAGTTGAAGATCAAATACACCTATAGCGAATATCCGGGAGGTCATACCTGGCCGGTATGGAGAAACAACCTGTACAATTTTGCACCGCTGTTATTCAGATAGATAATTTTAATTAACCGTTCATTAAGCAGGATTTTCTGCACAGCTAATGCATGTAATCATCGATTAGGACCAGTAAATATATAGACTTTATTTGGTTTTTTTGATTTGCTTATTTTAAATACCAGTTGTTCGGATCCATTAATTTGTTGCGAATCATTTCAGCCTTGGCGGGGTCGCTGAATTTTGCAGCAACCTTGTTGGCCAGGTAGCTCGGATCACCACGGCGTTCTGCAATACGCACCAGATCGAACCATCGTTTGCCTTCGAAAGCAAGTTCCATGGCTCTTTCTTCAATAATTAAGTCTTCAATAGCCAATTGTACAGATACCGGATTATTAATATCCACGCCGGAAGGGATGGTTACAGGATTTAAGTTTACCCTGCCTCTTATTCCTTTATTGGTAGTCCATTTTTCATAACCCTTGGGTTTGGTTTTAGCCGATGAGATTCCCCGGTTCAACAGGAGCATGGCAGTGGTGGTGTCCCCGGTACGATTGAGGGCTTCTGCCAGCAATAGATGCAGATCGGCAGCTCTGGAGAGAATAATATAGGTACTGTAAGGATCGCCCTTTTCAAGGTTGTATTTTGAAACATAGTATTCACTGGTTTGTCCAGGCAACGAATCAAATGTAAAACCTTTGCCCCTGAACAGGTCACCCAGGGTTTTATCTCCGTTGGGTTGATTATTGTATGCATCGACCAACAAGGAAGTTGGCTTGACTATACCATTGATCGTCCAGCCTGTGAACTCATTATATTGGTCCCTGTGGGAGTCATAAAGCATGACCATGAGATTTTCCGCTCCTTTGCCATCAAATGCACCTTCGTTATAAAATATCAATTCCCACTTTTCCTTTACAAATTCATTTCCCACCTTAAACATTCTGGTATTGCCATAACTTTCCAGGCCCAGTTTCAGATAGTGCGCTGCTGAATCATATTGGTTTTTCTCCAGATACAATTCACCCAGCAGCGCTTTGGTATTTGGCCCGGGGAGAATCAGTTCATCGTAAACTGTTGATGTGAACACATAAGGGGTCAGTTGATTTATTAATGTATCAATCATGACCTGTTTGTTCAAAAAGGTCTGACCGTCCGGCAATGAAGCCATATTACCGTTTATCAAAGCGGCTTGCCCATATATTTTCACCAGCATAAGATAACACCATGACCGGATGGTAATAAGGGCTCCGTTGACAAATTTGGGTGCATATTCTAAGGTTGTCGGGTCTTTTTCCCAGACTTTGTCAACGTTATTCAGGATTTCATTAATATTTACTATGGTTTTATAGTAATCCGCCCCTTCCAGGTAAGGATTTCCCACAGAAAAGTTATGATCGTTAATATCGATCATATCAGCATCCGAATTGCTTGTAACGTCCAACAGGTCGGACCTCAGACCATCGACAAGCAATAATTTCGGCGACGCATTCTGCAACGGAACGCACGCGCCATATAGGCTGATAAATAAATCCTTTTGCGATTGATAATGGTCTTCCGGTGTAATCCTGTTTCCGGCAGGTTCCTTGAAGAAATCATCACTGCATGAATAGCTTAACCCTGTAAAGGCTATAACAGCCAATATGTTGAATAATTTATTTTTCATTTTCATTTCGATGGTGTATATGAAGTTATCAACCTGATTATATACCTAGTTTTATGCCCAGCATAAAGGAGCGTGTATGAGGAACCGATCCGTAATCAATGCCCATGTAAAAGGGATTGTTCATATACATGAATTCCGGATCGTAGCCTGAATATTCGGTAACAGTAAACACATTATTTGCCGTTAAAAATATTTTCAATCCCTTATAAAAGCGGGTTCCCGGAAATGTATAGTGCAATGTCAGCTGCTTTAACCTGAGATATGAAGCATCTTCAATCCATCTGTCTGAGAAAACCGTATTTCCTGTAGGATCGCCGAACGATGCCCTGGGAATGGCGGTTCCGGAACTCCATCTTTCCAAAACACTGGTAAGCTGATTGCCGTATGTATCCATCGATTCGGCTATGTATCTCACGTAATTAAAAGCATCGTTGCCGACGCTATACGTGAAAAATGCCGAAAGCCCGATCCTTTTATAGGACAGCGATGTAGATAAGCTTCCGAAGAAGTCCGGATTGGGATCACCAATGATGGTCTTATCCGCATCGTTGATGACCGAATTTGCATCCATATCGGCAAAACGGACATCGCCAGCCTCCATTCTCTTTCCCTTTGGCCCGGTTATCTGCGATGCTTCCGCATTGTCCCCGTAAATGCCATTGGTTTTATATCCGTAGAAGGCGTTTACAACATTCCCTTCAGAAGTGACATATTCTGCCTTTTCTGCCCTAGTGACAATATTTTTCTGATCAGCGTTGATAAAGTCCAGGCCTGTAATTTCGTTTGTTTGTTTTGCCATCGAGGCACCGATCGTCCAGCGAACAAGTCCAAACTGGACCCGCTGGTCGGCAGCAATTTCAACACCGGTATTTCTCAATTTTCCTCCATTATTATAAAAACTCGTATAGCCATAGCTAACCGGCAGTATTTGCTCAATAATTAAATTATTTACATCAGAAAGATAATAATCTATATGAACATTGGTGGTTTGTTTAAACAACGAAATATCCAGTCCTGCGTTAATGGTACTCTTTTTTTCAATTTCCATGTCTTCATTCGGAATTGCTTCACGTGTAAGGACACTTATGTCAGCCAGCCTGTTTTCCTGATAATACAATTTTGAATAATCGTATGCATGGCTGAAAATATTTCCCGACTGCGACCAGGATGCCCTGATTTTCAGATCTTCAATCCAGTCTGACTGCAACAGAAAATCTTCAGAGGACATACGCCAGGCAATACCGACAGACGGATATAAATTATACCTGTTTTTCTCTGCTACTGCCGAATTACCTTCGTAAGACAAATTTGCATTAACGAAATATTTATTTAAATAACTATAACTGAAGTCTCCGAAGAACGATAACCATAATATTCCCCTGTCGTCGCCTGTGGAAGTACGCAAATAGGTCAGCGATCCTGTTCCGGCGCCTACATCCTTAAAATCGTCTGATGCTGTGTTTAAATCTAAAAGTTTTACATTTTTATAGGTATTTTTAACGTATTTCATACCTATGTTGGCCCCTATAGCGTGTCCCGAGGCCAATTGATTGGTGTACGCCACTGTAGTGTGGTTCTGTGTGGAACGGTATTCGCTGGTGAAATCACCAGGACTGTTGTAGGCAGAGTCGATTTGCGCCAGGCCAAGATCGGGCAGGAAAATAGATTCGCGCGAATTATTGAAACCGATACCGGTTAAATTCGAAATCAATAAATGCGATGAAACCTTATATTGCATATTTACAGAACTCAAGAAATTATAATTTCTGCTTGTCCCCTGTGCATTTCTTACAATGGCTACCGGATTACTGACATTCATATCCCCGACATCGTCCAGGAATGGCAATTGCACTCCTGTCTGAGGGTCTCTTGCGTTAATGGTCATGAT
>CAYWCR010000050.1:0-8825 GCA_964456825.1 uncultured Bacteroidales bacterium | reverse complement strand
AATTTCTCATCAATCTGGCCTGTGCTTAATCCTTCTTCAGCCAAACGCTGGTTCAGATAATTTCTGTATTCAGCGGCATTTAGAACATCCTGTCCGGCAGGTACCAGCGATAATCCCGTATATGCCGATACATTAATAGTGGTACTGGTTTCGCTTTTTTGTTCGGTATTAATATATATCACGCCATTCGAGCTTGCCCCTCCAAGGTACGATGTGCCTTCTTTCAAAACAGTAATATCGGTTATTTCTTCAATATCCACTGCATCAAGAGGGTTAAGAGCAAACCCTTCCATCAGGCTCATATTCGTATATTCATAATCGTGCATCATCCCGTCGACAAAAAGGAGAGGCATGTTTTTACCGTACAGGGATGAAATTCCCCGTATATTCATCCAGGTTCTTGCACCCGGCATGCCTGAATGTTCAACGGCACGCATACCGGATACGCGGCCCTGCATAATCTGATCGAATGAAGTCGATTTGCTCATATAAAACTCAGAGTTTTTCAAAACCGACACGGCATAAGTTGCATCTTTCAGGGCAGGAACACCCATCGGGCTGTAATATTCATTATCCAACGATTTAAATTCTGACGGAACCAGCGATACATTGATATAATCGCGTCCAAGAATGAATATCCTTCTTTTATTGTAGCCAGGAAGGTCAATGATCAGCTCCGAATTTTTATCGGGAGCGTTTATGGAAAATGCTCCGCTGCTGTCCGTTTCGGTAGACACCCCGGTTGACGAAACCGATATAAGTACTTGTCGTAAAGGCAGCCCTGATCCGGATTCAACTACCTGCCCGGAAATTAAGACATCGGTTGTTTGTGCAGTTCCCTTTTGAATACTCATGCCGGCAATAACCAACAGGATTATAAATAAGCATGTCGGGGTTTGAAATCGTTTAATCATATCAAAGTATAATTAGATTATTTTAGACATTTTTTTATTTAACCGGTATGAATTCCATCCTGTCCCAAAACAGGGTCTGTGATCTTAATCCAACCAGTTTAATTTTATGCTGGGTCGATTCTGTCCAGTTGACTTCCCCGAAATTAAAAATTGCCTGCGAATCTGATGTGACAGCGCCTGTAATGGTTCCGACATCGGAACCTAAAACAATTCTGGTCTGAATCCCGTCTATATAAACAGCAAATTCGACCCCGGTCCAGACACGCGATGCAACGGTATAACGACCTTTCATTAATTTCGGTGTGGTAACCTCGATTTCCCAGAAACCGATCATGTTCAAACAGTCATCGTTTAATTGCGTTTGTGCGTCCTTGGCTGCTTTAATATAGTATTGCAGATATTCGCCCTGCCACCTGATCCCTTCAAATTTCAGCGGGTCGTAAAACTTTTCAAAATGAACGAGATAATACTCACCCTGTTTGAAATCGAAGTAATCGGTGACTTCCCATATGATGGTCGTAGGAGAAGGCGTTGATACTTCCAATAAATCACTTATCGTATGGATAACGCCGTTCTTTCCGGGGATGTTGGATTGATCGATATAAATTCCGGTATAGGAATTGTCGACAGCATCGGTGTTAATTTTATAAGCGCCGCTTTCAAACTTTATCTGAACAGTATTGTTCTTTGAAAGAACGGAATACAATGTTGCCGCATTAGGGAAATCCGACAAATAATAGGCTTCTTTGTCCAGACAATGATAATCCATGTACTGGTAAAAACCATTATCCCGGAAAGTAATGCTGTCGGGTGCACTGGTATACCGGGCAACAAGATCATCATAACTGTTAATTCCGAACCGGTTGTAGGTTGTGTCGGCAACAGCCAGCATGGTAAACCTTGTACGGGCGGTTGATTGCCCATAGGTAAAACTGATTATATCCAGCGTGTCGTTCAGTCCTGTATGCTCAAGTCCGGCAACGAAAATAGAATACGAAGGATTGGCCGCCAATACATCCATTACACTTAATTTAACAGGCTCGAGGACTTTATCAATGATTTGAATAGTCCCATTCGATACCCTAATATCTCTCTTAACAATTCTTGCAATCTTATTGATAATAATTTCAGCTTCCCGGAACTCGGTAACGATATTGTCGCCCAATGCATTTTTTGATCCCAGCGAACCCAGCTGATAATCGGAAACCGAAAACTCCTTTGGAACAATATGGTTGTAAACCAGATCTCTTTTTTCAAGACTATCCAGATCGGTTACCGATTGAATATTCTTTTCTGCACAATAAGATTCTATTGCACTGTTGTTGGGAAGAAACAGGGAATAGGGACCGCGTATACTCAACAGGTTATTGAGCTTCGCATTGATCAAAAGCTCATTAAACTTTGAGAAATCGCTGTTGAGGGCAATATATTCCGATATTACCAGTTGGTCATTGGTTCTTGATAACTCCTGTATATCTTCCTGACAACCATTGAAAGCAAACGCAATAAGAAGCACCCCGGTACTTCTCAAAAATACATTCTGACTATGTTTTATTTTCATATTTGAAGTTTTTTTCAGATGTTTATCTCTCATAAAACGGATTCTGTTTCAGATTTTTATTGCGTTTCAATTCATCATAAGGGATCGGCAGGTAATACATCATGGTATCATTGACCTTCGATTTGAGAAGGGCCTGGCTTTTAGCGTCGGCCAGATTAACCAGCAAATCTCCCAATTCCCTTTTATTTTGAAAACCATTCATTTTGGCTTTGCGCAATAAATCGAACCATCTTTTCCCTTCTAATGCAAATTCTTTGGCTCTTTCATCCAAAATAATATTTCTCATCTCTGTCTGATCGGTTATTCCGGTAACAGGCAGCATACCTGCACGTTCGGCAGTTTGAGTCACAAAGCTTTGAGCTTCAGCCACCCTGCCCAGTTCATTCAGCGCTTCGGCTTTCATTAACAGAATATCGGCATACCGGTAATAAATGACATTCGCATCACGCTCACTTACTACTGAACGTCTTAAATTTTCATCGTAATTCAAACCAACATATTTCCAGAGTGAGGTTTTTCCATTGCAATATCTTTTATCAGAATTATCAGGAAAAAGTGCGACATATTTAGGACCTTTTCCAAATGCAGCCTGGCCGTTGGTCAGATTAATCAATGTGGGAATACCGGTATATATCGGATTGGTCTGATTGGTGGTTCCATCGTCCCTGCACTGTAATTCAAAAATGCCTTCAACGGAATTGCACGGATTATATATTTCGAACCAGGTATCTTTTGGCTGTAAGCTATACAGACCTGAACTGATAACATAATCACAGCATTCGATACATTTTTCGTACTGTTGGTTCCATAAATAAACATCGGCCAGCAAGGTCATTATTGAATATTGGTTTGCGCGTCCTTTAAAGTATTCAAGGTCATTCAGAAATTCAGTCGTATAAGCTTTGTCCTTTGCAATCAACAAATCCGAAATAATTTGTTTAATAATTACCGCTTCGGTTGATTTTGCATAATATAAATTGCTGGTATCCGAAATAGACGGGTTGAGTATTAAAGGCACCTCTTTCCATAAGCGCACCAGGTAAAAATAACTAAGTGAGCGTATAAATAAGGCTTCTGCATCAATACCATCCTTCATTTTTTGCGTGAATGACATATCGTTTTCCAGCACTTCACCGCTATAATATAACAGGGTATTGGCAAGGTTGATGGTCCTGTAATACTTTGACCAGTTTATGGCATCATTTTCCGGATCGATATCACTTCCGGAAATCGGGGTATAATTGCCGGGCATGTTAACGGCAATGTCTGCCCTGCATTCGCCCCAGATAAAATTTTCCAGGGATACATCGCGCAACGAACCATATACTGCCGCAAGCGCACTATTGGCATCGTCGGCCTTTTTCCAGAAATTGTCTTTGATCAGATCTTTTTCGGGGGCTATGTCCAGCCAATTCTCGCACGATGAAAAAAAGAATGAGGCCAGCATTAATATTGCTATTATTTTCCTATCCACAAGAAGCTTTTTCATTGATTCCAGGTTTAAAATGTTAGAAAGTAATGTTAATACCCAGTAAAATTCTTTTACTTGGCGGGGTTAAATTATTGTCTACGGGCAATATATTGGGTTTTGAAGGAGGGGCCACATCGGGGTCCTGTCCTGAATACCGGGTCCAGGTATACAAATTATATCCCGTGACATATATCTTCAGATCATTGACTCTTATCTTATCGCAGAATTTTTCACCGAAATTGTACGTCAAAGAGAGCGTTTTAAAGCGGATAAAGGATCCGTCTTCAACAAAACGGTCTGAACCAAGCCAGTTATAGCCATAATTGGTCGTTCCCGGCCCCGACCATAAAGCCCTGGGAACATCGGTAACATCGCCTTCTTTCCTCCATCGTGAGTTGACTGCCCTTGTCTGGTTGTCGAAACCAGACATGTTTTCAGCATACATCCTTGTCTGGTTGATGATCTTTGATCCGTATTTAAACGTGAAGAATGAGTTTAATGTCAGGTTTCTATAACTGATTCTGGCTCCGCCGCCCCCGGTGTATCTGGGATTCAGATCGCCAAGGTATACTACATCAAGCCGGTCTATCTTTCCATCATGGTTTACATCCATGTACCTGGCATCGCCTCCCACAAAGGTATATTTTTCCGCGCCGACATTGCCCATTTGCATGGTAAGAGGCAAACCGTCAAGGCCTAATATCGGATCGCCAACGGCATCGGTGGCCACCGCATCGGAAGTCCTGGAATATACGCCCAGATACTGATAACCGTAAAACCCACCCAGCGGATCGCCGGGCTGGACTTTCATCAGGTATTCTCCGTTATTCAGCACGTTGCCCGTTTCAATGCTGTAATTTTCAGGCAAACGGAGAACCACATTTTCGTTCGTTGCAGCATTTACATTAATATCGAATTGAAAATTCCCGGTTTTTACTATGGTATAATCAAGGTATAATTCAGCCCCCCTGTTTTGCATTTCGCCATCGTTAATATTCAATGTGCTGAATCCTGATGTGGTGGGAATTTTTGTATCCTTCAAATACAAATCATGCGTTGTCTTGACATAATAATCAAAAATCAGGTTGATTCGCCCGTTATACAATGTCATGTCAAAGCCAAGGTTGGTTTGTTCAATGGTTTCCCATCGCAGGCTTGTAAGTTCAATACCGGATGGCCGTACACCTATAATATCCATGTATGACATATAGGCTTCGGATTCGTACTTATTGAAATACAGGTATTTGCCATCAGGCTGGTTTCCGCTACGTCCCCAGCTCGAGCGCAGCCTGAGATCGTTGACAAATTTTACATCCTGCATAAAAGGCTCTCCGGAAATACGCCATGCAACCGAGGCAGTGGGGAAAATACCCCATCGGCTTTCTGCGCTGAACTTGGATGTTCCTTCACCTTTGGCTCCGACCATAAAAATATATTTGTCTTTATACTTATAGTTTGCCGACAGAAATAAGCCTAAGGCACGATATTTGGAAAAGTCTGCATTCATTGAATTAATACTCTTTTCACCAACAGGTTGTTGCATATAGCGCGATGATGAGAAATTCGTTTGAACCTCTAACCCTCTCTCCAGGGTTTCTTCGGTATCGAACTGTCCGATAAAGCCTAAATCGTGATTGTCATTCAGTTTAGGATTATATATAATCTGAGTCTTTGAAAAAACCGAACTTTTCTTGTTAAAGGCATTTACAGCCCTGTTGGTTAAATATGAATTATACAAACCGATGGCTTCAGCAGGAAGAAACTTGGATTGTTTGCTGTCGAAAATATCCAGCGTAACGGTGGCATTGATAATTAACACGGGAAGCAAATTATACTTAATGCTGAAAAGCGCCCTGGCATTGTCCTTAATTTTATTGTTAACACCCAGGTTGGCAAAAGCCACCGGATTGTATACATCGGTTGAACTGCCCTGAAGGGTGGCACCGTTGAAATACTGGTTGGTAGGGATGTTATTCGTATCTCTTTCGTAGATGGTTAAGTTGGGCATTTTTCTGTAGGCAATGGCCCTGATTTTTTTATTGTTGGGAAAAAATTCAGCCCAATCATCCCTGTCATAGGTAGCGTCTTCATCGTAACGCGTATACATGATATCCGATCTGAACTGCAGTTTTGTTGACAAATCGTAGTCCAGTGAACTGCGCAGGTTTAACTTTTTCAAACGGTTCCCGATAACGGTTCCTTCTTCGTCAAAATAGCCCACGGAAAGATTGTATCTTGATTTATCACCCCCACCCCTCACTGAAAAGTCGTGCTGCATGGTATTGGCAACCCGGGTTATTTCCTTTACCCAATTGGTGTTTTGTATGAAATCGTAATAATTGTACTGATCAGTGGGTTCGAAGTTAATTTGATTGAAATTTGCAGGATTTGTACTGGAATTCATTGAGTTAATATTGTAATTGTACACGGCATCCCTTATCAGCCTTGCATATTCGCCGTTATCCAGCATGGGTATAGGTTCCGGTTCTTTTGCCAGGGTGTTTTTAAAAGTATATTCAAACATCGGTTTCGATTTAACACCTCGTTTGGTTTTTATCATGATAACACCGTTGGAAGCAGCCGATCCCCATACAGCGGTCGACGCTCCGTCCTTAAGCACTTCAATCGACTCTATATCTTCCGGCGACACATCGATCAGGTTTCCGAATTTCTGGACATCGGCGCCTGCAAAGTCGAAATTTTCAAAATCCGATGCATAGGGAATGCCGTTAACCACAATCAGAGGATTGTTGTTTGCATTAAGAGATGCTGTGCCGCGGATACGGATATTCAAACCTGCACCGGGATCACCCGAAACGAAAGTAATATCGACGTTACCCATTCTTCCCTGAAGCATATCTTCCACCGTAGTAGACATGACCGACTTCATTTCTATCGTTTCAAGCCTGGAAACGGCTGTAGCCCTGTCCCTGACATTGGTATACCCGTCGTTGCTGATCTTGCTTGCGGATATCCTGACTTCTTCAATATTTTTGCTTTCCTGTTCAAGTGTCACATTAATGGTGGTCCGGTTACCGATGGTAAAAACACTTTTTTTATACCCGATAAACGATACCTGAATGGAGTCATTTACATCTTTCACCTGTAAGATATAATTACCATTGTCATCCGAAGTGGTTCCGGACACAAACCTGCCATTGGCATCCATTTCAACAATATTTACATAGGGCAGGTATTCATTGGTTGTCTGATCAGTAATCCTGCCCTTTATGATGGCTGATTTCTGTGCAGCAGCATGGCTGAAAAAAGATAAAAAACATATGAGCAGCCCGGTCAGTTGAATGATTTTCTTAATCATATTAAGGTTTTTTGAAGTATGATGTTTAAGGTTTTTTGTAGCATGATGTTCGCTCCGGCGAACCGTTTTGTTGATTTTATACTATATAAATTATGTGCCTGGTTTGGTTGGACATGTATAAAGGTTCATGTATGTAATACGGTCATTCGTAATGCAGGACGGAACCTATTTTATGAACTACTCCTCTTCTTACCAGATGGTTTGCATTGGCATGATTAAGGGAAACCTGTTGGCCTGATGCATCCGTGATTCTCAGGTTGTTCGGACTATTGTCAATGGTGAGTTCTGCCCCGCCAAGCAAGGTATTGAATGTGCCCGATATAGTACCATCGTCAACAATTGTTTTCTGAATAAAATGATAATTGACGAAGCTTTTGAGGGCATCGATATTGCCCCCGGTGGTATCGGGAAACGTTCCGTCTAATTTTGCCTGTGCTATGGCAGCATTGGTTGGTATGAAAGCAGTCCAGTAATAAGCATCTGCAGCTTCAGTAAGTGCAATGTTAGGATATTTGTTTTTGGTATCACCCTCTTCAAAATTCGGATCGAGCAATCCTGTTTCAATCATCAGCTGGGTAAAATCAGACAGATCGGGGTCGTTTGAAATATATTGTCCCATCCGGTATTCCGTTTCTATGGGTTGGTCTATATGGTATAGAATTCCGTTCTTGCTGTCCGAATAATCAACAGTTGCAGCAGTATTGCCTTTATAATCATTCAGTCCCGCATGCAGTTGATTGTCGGAGTAATGCACGTAATTATGAGAAAGCATTTCAATATAGCCTTCACCGCTTAAATCGGAAATTTTTCCATAACAAATATGGTCCTGGGCATAGGTAATCAAATCAATATCAGGCAAAAATACCCATTGTTCATCGTCAGCTTTTTGCTGAAATTCCTCGCCGCCTTCGTCGTTTATGACAAGGCGGATATTGGCATCATTCAACTCTTCATTGGTCGGGGCAAACAGTGTTACTTCCCTGTCGCCCGAAAGTGTTGCAATCATGCCTGCCCTGGTAAGCATGGTTAAAAAGGTCGAGTAATTCGAATCAAAAAACAATTTCCCCGGAACACATAAGAATACATTAGGTTCCAGTATGCGCTTCGATTTATAAATTACGCCATTGCTGCACATAAAGCCGGGTTCCACGTCAGCGGCGTCTATTACCGATAAATCACCATAAATATTATAAAACTTCTGGGTAAATTTCGATTTTAATTCAAGGCGGTTTGTCATCTGGCTTTGCAGGATATACCGCATGGTAATATCCGGAACTTCATCCAGGCTTGCATAGGTTTTCAGCACGGTATTGTCAAAATATGATTGCAAAAGATCATTGTCGGGAAGGAAAACAGTGTATATGTCCAGCGCCCATGCAGGTACCTGATTAGAAGCATTATTCGGGCCCTTTTCAGCCGCAATATTGGAAATATCGGAATAGCCTTTGGTATAAAGTTTTCTGCCCTGCTTATCCGCTACCGAAGATTGGGCATAGGTAGCATACCGTTGCATCAGGTCGTAGAACAAACCATATTTATCCTGATTGGCAGCGAGATACT
>CAYWCR010000049.1:0-32642 GCA_964456825.1 uncultured Bacteroidales bacterium | reverse complement strand
CGCTGAAACACCCAGGCTGATCACGGCCATTTCGGTGAACCGGCGCCGGAAATTATAATCTTTTGCAACCGAGATGTAATAATTAAAAATAAAAATGATAAGGATGGCGATAGCTAAGGTCAGTCCAAGACATACAAGAAAATTGTTAAAAATAAGATAAGGCATTATCAGCAATGCTACGGTGAGGATATAGGCCAGTCCAGTATAAACAGCTGATTTCCCCGCACTCTTGCCGGTATTGTCAGCCTTTTTTGATAAGTAGTCTGAAGCCGCCATGGAAAACGAAGCGGCAATTCCCGTAATCAATCCTGCCATGGCAATCAGCCTGGTATTCTGCAGGGCCAGGGAGAATCCGGCCAGCGCACCGGTCAGCTCTACCAGGGCATCATTTAGTCCGAGCACGATAGAGCCGGCATACTGAAGACTCTCCTCATCAATCATGGCAATGAGCTGCTGCTCATGAGCATCTTCTTCATCCATGATGTGTTTGGCCTCCGGTATGGCTTCCAGATATCGGGAATACGATTGCTGAGCCTGTTCTTCGCCCCGTTCCATTAACTTGACACCGAAAGTTAACCCGAATATCCTGGATATAAAATAATACCATTTCACCTTGATGAAATCCGGAGAAACTTCTACTCCGGTATAATTCTTCCAGATATCATAATGCATTTTTTCTTCTTTGGCTATACGGTCCAAAATGTCCGAATTGTTTTTATCCCTGATTTTTCCGGCCAAGCGGGAATAGATATAATGCTCGGTGATCTCATTGCGCTGAAATTCTTTGAGCGCTTTGATATGGGCGGAAGACAGATCAGCGGGATGCGTCGTGGTCATGGTTTGGTACGATTTGTTGAACAAAAATAGCAAAAACTCATGTTTCCACATCCTAAATGATACCTGATTACCAATAAAACGAACAGGTTTTGCTGACAGACAATCTCATGAATGCCAAACCAGATCAATAATCTAAAGTTTCTTTGAGTTCACCACAGGTAAGCATTTGATCGCCAAAATATGGATTCCGGATTTCTTTTGTAGTGCTTAACCAGAATGCTCCATTTCCATCAAAAGCCATAGGACAAAACTGGTAATACACCGTTTTTCCCATTAAGCCAAATATTTTTAACGCTTTATAGAATTCCTTGCTGAAGGCTGAAAAAGATTCGCGTTGTTCTTCTATATCACCATTAGCTGACATTTGTTTAAGCTGACTATCCAGGTTTTCCTGAATGCTCATCCATTGCATGTGTGCATCTCCAGTCAGTAACTTCATGTCAGCATTGGCAAGATCCAGATGAACCTTCTGAGCGTATTGTTTTACTTTCATTGCATTACCCTCCACGAAAGCATCTTTTAAACCGATGTACTGGTCAAAGATTGTGTTGAGCTGCATGATAAAATCCATGTTAACACTTAATTGTACAGGCTTTTCAACAGGTCCCCGTTTAGAATATTCATTTTTTGTCCCGGCGGCAGATTTATCATTATCTCCTGGTATATCCATTCCCGGCTTATCTGCACTGCCGTGATCATGGCCTGTGGACACCCCTCCACCTGCCGGATTCATCATACTGGGTTTACCCTCAAGTTGGGCAACTGCATCGATACTGAAGGTACCCTGTGTAACTATTTCCTCGCCTTCTTTCAATCCGTCTGTTATTACATAACTGTTACCCAACATGGGCCCAAGACCTACTTCGCGTATTTTAAATACCGGTTCATCCGTGTCGGATTGTCGTACATATACAATGGAACGGGTACCCGTCCAAAGAACCGCGGATTTGGGAATAACAAGTGAATTCCCGTACTCATCAAGTCTGGCCATTACAATTCCGGTTACAAACATTTCCGGCTTTAATATTCCTGATTGATTTTCTGATTCAATTCTTACTTTTGCGACACGGGTTACCGGATCTAAGACCGGATCAATGAAAGCTATAGTACCTGAAAATTTTGCACCTGGCAGGGCCTGGACAGTGAATTCCAGATTATCTCCCTTTCGCAGGAACTGGATATCACTTTCATACGCGTCGAACATGACCCACACTTTCGAAAGGTCAGTCACTTCAAATAAAACAGTTCCCTGGTTAATATAATCGCCATTGTTAACACGCCTGGCCTTTATAATTCCGTTAGTATTCGAAATCACCTCAACATTGTTTTGAATAGTGCCCGAATTTTCAATGGAGGCTATCTGAGATTCATGAAGTTTCCACTGGCGCAGCCTTTCTTTGGCAGCTTCGTATATTTCAGGTTGCGATTGCTTTGTTTTAGCTGCTTCCAGCAATTCCTGCTGTGCGGTAACAAGTTCAGGAGAATATAGGAGTGCAAGGGGTTGACCTTTCCGGACTCTTTCGCCGGTGAAATTCACCAACAGCTTCTCAATACGTCCGGAAACATGGGTTACCTGGCTTTGCAACAAGCGTTCATCAACCTGTATCTTACCGTATAACCTCACTTCCTTTACTGGTTTCTGACGCGTAACCACCGAGGTAAGCACGTTAGCCAACTGTGCTGCCTCTTTTGTCAGATGCACTGCGGCCGGGTCAATCTCAGTATTATGCTGGTTCAGCGGAATCAAATCCATTCCACAGATGGGGCATTTTCCCGGTTGCGACATGCTTATCTGAGGATGCATGGCACATGTCCAGATCGTTGCCTGGTCACTTTGTACCGTTTGTTCATGACTATCAGAAACCCTGCCGGGAGAATGAAAAAACAGCCACCCCAGGAAAATTCCTATGATAATAAAAATACCATAACGGAAGTATTTGTTCGAAATAATATTCTTCATTTTCATTGTTGGTAGTTTATTATATTTATTGGAATGCCATCAATCGTTTCAACCAGGCGATGGCCGTATTATTATCGGCAACTGATTCCACATATTTATAATCATAATCGAGCTTTTGCTGTTGGATACGGAGCAGCTCCGTAAGTCCGGAACCGGAAACCGCAAAACTCCTCATCACAATATCGAGGGATTTGCCTGCCAGTAAAATTTGATTGCTATAAAGGGTAACTCTCCGCTGCGCATCCTGATATAACTCAACAGCCTGATAATATTCTGTTTTCAGGCTATTGGCCGATGCAGCGTAGTATTGTGCTGTAGCAGCTTTTAGCAAGTCAGCCTCCGTTATCATAGCCTTGTATTTCTTACGGTATATCGGCAGGGTCATGGACACCATGGGCATCACCATATCCTTGCCGTTCATGGCAGAACCCGACATTGCATTTTTATTGATCACTGAATAATTCACACCCAAACCGATCATGGGGTAACCCATTTTGACAACCATTTTTTTTCTGGAATCAAGCGATTGTAGCTCATACTGCAACATGCCCAGCATAGGATTATGGGCGAGCATACTGTCTGAAACTTCTATTAATGATATTGCCAGTACATCAGCCTGCAAAGTATCGGGCAATGTAACCGGCCAAATTGCCGGTCTGTTCAGATAGCTGTTGAACTTCGCCAAAAGGGTATTCCGCCGGTTTCTTAATAAAGCTATATTGTTCTCAAGTTCACCAATCTCCATTTGTATAAGATAGAGATCTGCCAACGAGGAACCACTGGCAGAAGAACCCATAGAGTATCCCTGCATGACTTGTGGCTGTTGGTTCGTAGTAACTGCCGTATTGCTTCCTGCATTATTACCCATTCCTTCCATTCCCGGTGAACTTCGGGATGTATTCTGAGTAGCGCCGGCCGGCATGGCATTGCCTGAATATAATGAACTACCGTTACCCAGCGGGGCAGTACTGAATTTAACCAGGGCGAGCCTTTCGATTGTCCGGAGAATATCAATGTTCATTTCAGCAATGCGTTTATTCTGCTGTACTTTATACAAATCATACCATATTCTTTGTACCTCGTATAATACCTGCAATTTTGCATCCCTGAACGATTCGTATCTGGCATTTGCCATCAGGCTCATTTCGTCTTTGGCGGTTTTGAGTGTTCCAAACCATGGGAACATCTGCATCAGCCTCAGGTCAGCAACCTGGTTGCCGCCTGCCAGTTCCATGGGACTGAGAAAAACGCCCATGTTCAAATCAGGATCGGGTAAACTGCCAACCTGTGGCACCTTTTGCAATGCTGCCTGGTATTCAATATACTTTTGTTTTACCGTAGGATTGTTTTTAGCTGCCAGCGTCAGATAAAAGCTGAGACTATCCTGTGCTCCTGCAGTTATTGTTATCAACAATCCGATAATTATTAACTTAATTTTCATTTTCACTTTCATTTTTAACTTTTTGTTCCTGCCTGCCGGCCAGGCAGGTTTAATTTTTCACTGCCCGTTCCCTCCACATTGCCTGAAACAACGGTACAACAAAAATGGTCATTACCTGTATGATCATTCCGCCAAATGCGGGGATGGCCATTGGAACCATAATATCTGCACCTTTTCCCGTTGAGGTCAGCACAGGCAACAGCGCAATAACAGCAACGGCTGTGGTCATCATTGCAGGTCTGACACGTTTACGCCCGGCGGCAACAACCGCTTCACGCACTTCCTGAACGGTAGCCGGATGACGTTGCTCAAAGACCTGGTGAATGTAAGTACCCATAATTACTCCGTCGTTTGTGGCAATACCGAAGAGGGCTATAAAACCTACCCATACCGCCACACTCAGATTTATGGGGTGCATCTGGAACAGATCACGGAGGTTTATCCCCGCTACGGCAAAGTTCATAAACCAGCCCTGTCCGTATAGCCACAGCATGATAAAGCCTCCTGAAAATGCCACGAAGACTCCTGAGAAATGGATGAACGAAGCCGTTACAGTCCGAAACTGGAAATACAATAAAAGCAGGATAATCATAAGACTGATCGGAACTACAATGGCCAGCCTTTTGGTAGCCCTGAGCTGATGCTCATAATTACCGGCGAATTTATAGGATACACCATCCGGTAAGGTCAGTGCCCCCGTTTCAATTTTCTCTTTCAGGATTTTTGCAGCATCCTGCACTACATCAACTTCAGCCTTTCCTTCAAGTTTGTCGAAAATCACATACCCTACCAGGAATGTGTTTTCACTCCGTATCATTTGTGCTCCCCTGGTATAATTTATATCGGCTATTTCACCCAGCGGGATTTGCACGCCATTCATGGCCGGGATAAGAATTCGTTTTAAATCATCAGGGTTGTCACGCAGTTCGCGGGCATAGCGCACCCGCATCGGAAAACGTTCACTCCCCTCGACCGAATTGCTCAAAGACATCCCGCCCACTGCAACCTGTAAAATCTCCTGTACATCACTAATGTTCATCCCGTACCGGGCCATCGCTTCACGATTAAGTTTTATTTCAATATACGGTGCACCTACGGCCCTGTCATAAAATACCGAAGAAGTCTTAACAGAAGGAACTTCTTTCAAGGCCTGTTCAAACTGCATCCCGCCTTGTTCGATGCTCTCCAGATCGGGACCATATACCTTAAGTCCCATGGGTGCCCTCATCCCGGTTGAAAGCATAACAAGTCGTGTCTCAATAGGCTGTAATTTAGGGGCAGAGGTCAATCCGGGTATATTGGTTACTTTAACAATTTCATTCCAGATATCTCCCGGACTTCTGATTTGGGGCCTCCACTGCCGGAAATATTCTCCATTTTTACCGGGAATCAGGCTGTCAACAGGAATAAATCGGAATTTCTCCTTTTCAGGATTATATTTTCCTCCGTTTCTCAACCAATAGCTGCCATCCTTATCAATTTTAAATTGCATACGGTGGCCATTCACATCGAGAATATATTCCGAACGGTAATTGATGGTATTCTCAAACATTTGCACCGGTGCAGGATCGAGTGCTGAATTTACCCTTCCCCATTTTCCGACAGCAATTTCAACTTCAGGAATGGCAGCAAGCCGTTTATCCAGTGTTTCAATGTACCCAAGATTCATTTCTATGCTTGAATGCGGCATGCTTGTGGGCATCAGCAAAAACGAACCTTCATTCAGCGATGGCATGAATTCTTTGCCCGTGCCGGGGAAAGCCTTAACGGCACCCTGCCACAAAGCTGTTTGCCTGAATTTTTTCCAACCGGCTTTTTCAATACCGTTTGCAGTAAATCCAAGAATTCTTTCAAAGCCTAGCCATACCAATATCCCAAAGAATAGGGTAAAAGCGGGAATCAACAGGAATTTCCATTTATTAACGAGGCACCAGCGGAGAACAGGCTCATAATAATGCACCATGGTCATGAGGGTTGCCAGAATAACCCCAACGATCGCCGATACAAATATAAAATTAACAAAAGCGCTGTTGTGGGCACCCAAGGGTAACCATTCGATGGAGAGATAGTATACAGCTACCAGTAGAGTAATGGCAATATTGATATAATTGGGAAATTCCCTGCGTTTCTCGGACCAGCGGTAATCCAAAAGATTGTTGAACCCTATGGCTGTTAATGCAAGCGCCGGCCAGGTATGCCAGATAATAACAAAGAGGATTCCTGCAGCGATAAGGATTCCATTCCAGATCTTGCGAATTTTCCTTGTATCAAAACGGATGTTAAAAAAAATATGAACAAGCGTCGGTAATGCCACAATGCCCAGGATAAAGGCCGACAGCAGCGCAAATGTTTTGGTATAGGCTAACGGTCGGAATAGCTTTCCTTCAGCGGCCTGCATGGCAAATACCGGAAGAAAGCTTACTATGGTGGTGGCAATGGATGTCACCACGGCAGCCCTTACTTCGGTTGTGGCCGAATAGATCACCTCCAGCAGTTTCTTACCACGTATTCCTTTATTTTCAGGCATCTCCAAATGCCGAAGTATATTTTCCACATCTACGATGCCTATATCCACCATGACCCCTATGGCGATCGCGATGCCTGACAGCGCTACAATATTCGCATCAACTCCAAAAAGCCTCATCAGGATAAAAGTCATGAGTACGCCTATAGGCAATAGACCTGCAACAATCAAAGACGCTCTCAGGTTCAGAACCAGTACGATAATTACAATAATGCTGATGAGAATTTCATGCGAAAGTGCGGATTCAAGCGTACCTATCGTTTCTTTGATCAATCCGGTCCTGTCATAAAAGGGTACGATGCTGACTTTTGATATGCTGCCATCAGGCAATGTTTTCTGGGGTAATCCGGCTTCAATTTCCGTTATTTTGGCTTTAACATTATCAATAACTTCCATCGGATTGGATCCATAACGAGCTACTACAACAGCACCAACTGCTTCGGAGCCGGATTTGTCAAGTCCTCCCCTTCTGGTGGCAGGACCAAACGCAACATGGGCAACATCCTTGATCCTGACAGGGACATTGTTTCTTACCGTGATAACGGATAGTTCCAGGTCACTGAGGTTTTTAACATATCCCAGCCCCCGGATAATATATTCCACGTTATTTATTTCAACCGTCTCCGCACCAATATCAAGATTGCTTTTGCGCACGGCATTCATCACATCCATTACCGATACATTGAATGCCTTAAGCGCTTCAGGATTAAGATCCACCTGGTATTCCTTGATAAATCCTCCCACCGAGGCGACTTCAGAAACACCTTCTGCGGCCGATAACCCATATTTTACATAGAAATCCTGGATAGTCCTTAACTCCTGTGGATCCCATCCACCATTTGGTTGTCCGGTTTTAGGATCACGCCCTTCGAGGGTATACCAGAATATCTGCCCTAATGCCGTGGCATCAGGTCCAAGCATGGGTTGCACTCCCTCAGGCAAAGTGCCGGACGGAAGTGAATTAAGTTTCTCAAGAATACGGGAACGACTCCAGTAAAATTCCACATCATCCCTGAATATGATATATATAAAAGACATGCCAAACATGGATGTGCTCCTGATAGTCTGAACGCCCGGAATACCCAGCAAAGCAGTTGTAAGCGGATAGGTTACCTGGTCCTGGATATCTTTCGGCGAACGTCCCATCCATTCGGTGGCAACAATCTGCTGATTTTCTCCTATATCGGGTATGGCATCGACGGGAACCGGGTTACGGGGAAATAGTCCTGTATTCCAGTTGAAAGGAGCGAATACGATTCCACCAACTACAAATGAGATAAGGAAAATGAAGGTAATCAACCGGTTATCAAGAAAATATTTTACAAGTCTGTTAAAAAACATAATGCTGATTTTTAAGCTGATTGAATAATAATAACAAGCGGCTTACCGACCCCATAAAAGTTATCGCTATCAATAAGGAAGCCTCTTTGGAACGTTTGATTCCGGGCTTCCCAATTACTGACTGATGGTATTTCACAATATTTGCCTTACTTATTCCTTTCGTATTGGCAGCAACCCGGCAGGCTTTTATAAACCTTGTCAGATGCTTTGAACTTCTCAGTATCATGGCCAGCTTCAGCGACCTTTAAAAGTATATCGTCACTTTTGACTACCGACGGATTGTAAACAAGGGTAAGAATCTTTGTGTCCTGGTTCCACTCCGCCTTTTTTACGCCGTCAATTTTGGCAGCTTTCTCAATGCGCGCCTTGCACATATCACAATTGCCCCAGACCTTGAACGTATCTGTTTTTGTGGCTACCATTTGCGAAGGTTTTTGTGTTTGGGCCAGGGCGAATACGCCGGAAACAATTACCATAATAGCAGTAGCTATAAATCGGATTGATTTCATAATGATTAAATTTTAAGATTAAAACCTCGGATATAAAATAACAGCATAATAGCATTAAGGCATGACAATGCCTGATGCCTATACAATAGCAGGAAAATAAAAGTTAAATGCGGAAAATACAAAGGACTGCCTGGCCCACAGCATCGGCCAGAAAATTGCCCGGTGGACCGCCACTAATTAAGGAATTAAAAGCAGAAAATGAATAAAAAGAAAAACTTAGAGGAATATAAAAAACCTGTAAAATATTGTTTGATAACTCTTTAATTACCGAAACCGAAGGTGTATAATTATCATCAATATTATATACCAATACTTTATCCTGACAACAATTCGAGGTCAGGTAATTACCAGGTACTGTATTTGAGTTTTCAGTTCCTTCCATACCACATGAAGCCAATTCACCTGAGAGCGAAATTTTAGAAGCTGCAACCACACCGCCACAGAAATGGGTAGCGATGGTAACGTGCATCCCCGAAATCAGGAATAGACAAACAATTAATATGGAAAAAACCTTTTTCATCTAACAGAGTAACGAATCTAGTGGAAAAATGTTTACATAATAAAGTATCTGCCTGTATTTTTAAGAAAAATTAACGTACCGTGGATCCTGGTGTTAAATAATTAACTCCGTCTGTGTCATGAGGTAGTTTTTACAGAAAAAGCCGGGAACAAAAGTCCACCGGCTCCATAGTTACCAGAAACAGGCTAAATAAGATCAAATGCCTGCCGGAAATCCGATTTGATATCCTCAATATTTTCAATACCAACCGAAACCCGCAATACGCCGGGGGCGACTCCGGAAGCGATTTGTTCATCCGCACTCAATTGTTCATGGGTTGTCGTAGCGGGATGAATAATCAATGTTTTGGCATCCCCGACATTGGCCAGGTGGCTGATAAGTTTAACGCTGTTGACCAGTTTATCGGCAGCCTCTTTACCCGCTTTAACTTTGAATGAAAGTACACCTCCGAATCCGTGCTTCAGATATTTTTTTGCCATGGCATGGTATGGATTATCGGTTAATCCCGGATAATCAACAAATTCAACCTTAGGCTGCTTCTTCAGCCATTGCGCCATCTCCAGCGCATTATCCACATGACGCTGAACCCGCAATGACAAGGTTTCAAGGCCCTGTATCAAAAGAAATGCATTGAACGGGCTGAGGGAGGGACCATAATCACGCAATCCCTCAACACGGGCCCTGATGGCAAAAGCGATGTTGCCAAAGGGACCGGGGGCACCAAATACATCCCAGAATTTTAGTCCGTGATATCCTTCAGAGGGTTCCGTAAATTGCGGGAATTTACCGTTTGCCCAGTTAAAATTACCGGCATCCACCATAACCCCGCCAATGCTTGTTCCATGCCCTCCAATCCATTTGGTGGCAGATTCAACCACAATATTGGCCCCGTGCTCAATCGGGCGGAAGAGATAGCCTGCTGCACCAAATGTATTGTCAACTATCAGCGGGATATTATGTTTTTTTGCGATCGCACCGATAGCATCAAAATCGGGTATATTGAACCTGGGATTGCCGATGGTTTCTATATAAATGGCTTTTGTCTTCGAATCGATGAGCTTCTCAAAATCGGCAGGATTATCACCGTCAACAAATTTTGCCTGTATGCCAATACGTTTGAACTGTACCTTGAACTGGTTATAGGTACCTCCATATAAATAAGAGGTGGCAATGAAATTATCACCGGCCCCCAGCAAATTGGTGATGGCAAGGAATTGAGCAGCCTGGCCCGACGATGTAGCCAACGCGACAACGCCACCTTCCAACGCGGCCATGCGTTTCTCAAAAACATCGGTTGTGGGATTCATGATCCGGGTGTATATATTCCCGAATTCCTTCAATCCAAAAAGATTGGCAGCATGAGCAGAATCCTTGAATACATAGGACGCGGTTTGATAAATGGGGACAGCCCTGGATCCTGTTGTAGGGTCTGCTTCCTGTCCGGCGTGCACCTGCAGTGTTTCGAAATGGTAATTCTCTTGTGACATAGGGATATTATTTTAAGTGATTATTTCTATTCCTGATCGAAATTGTAAAGCAGTGTTGACAGGTAACGTTCGCCGGTATCGGGCAACACCACAACAATATTCCTGCCTTTGTTCTCAGGACGCTTTGCTACCTGCAATGCTGCCCATGCTGCCGCTCCTGATGAAATACCTACCAACAAACCCTCCTGACGGGCAAGGTCACGACTTGTTTCAAAAGCATCTTCATTCTTTACCGTTATTATTTCGTCAATGACTGCACGGTTTAATACATCAGGTACAAATCCTGCACCAATGCCCTGTATCTTATGGGGTCCTTTCTGTCCGCCCGACAATACAGGTGAATCGGCCGGTTCAACAGCTATAATGCTAATATCCCTATTCCTTTTCTTTAGTACTTCCCCAACCCCTGTAATGGTACCACCGGTACCCACACCGCTGATGAATACGTCTACTTTCCCATCGGTGTCGCGCCAGATCTCTTCGGCTGTTGTTTTGCGATGGATTTCAGGATTTGCAGGATTCTTAAACTGTTGCGGAACAAATGAATTGGGCGTGCTTTCATTCAATTCATATGCTTTCTTAATGGCACCGCCCATGCCTTCGGGCCCTGGAGTTAAAACCAGTTGTGCTCCCAGTGCCTTAAGCAGGTTCCTTCGTTCCATACTGAAGGTTTCGGGCATGGTGAGTATCAGTTTATATCCTCTTGATGCAGCCACGAACGCAAGGGCAATACCGGTATTGCCACTGGTAGGCTCAATGATTAGCGTATCCTTATTTAACAGGCCCCTTTTTTCAGCATCTTCAATCATGGCAAGGCCAATGCGGTCTTTAACGCTGCCAGCCGGATTAAAAAACTCCAGTTTGGCAATAATGGTGCCGTAAGTTTTATGGGTTTTATTGAAATTGGCCACCTCCAGTAAAGGGGTATTGCCAATGAGTTCGGTAAGTTGTTTTGCAATTTGTGCCATAATATTAACCGTTAGCGTTTATGGCACAAAGGTGCAAAGGTTTTGTTCCTCCGGAAATACCGCAGATAAGGTATATTGCATACCTTAAATCGGGTATGCAGTCTTAAATATGATATTCAATGGTATCGATGATACCTTTTCTAACGGCATACAAAATTAGTTCCGATGCATTAGAGACTCCAAGCTTCCGGAGTATATTCTTACGGTGGGTCATCACCGTATGAAAACTGATGCATTTTTTTCCGGCTATTTCTTTTGTTGTCAATCCTGACGCTATCAAGCGAACAATTTCAATTTCCGAAGCGGTGAGCTGCTGAACACTTTCGTCAGCCATACTTTTCTTCTCATCCAGATCAAACATCAAATCCAATATATAGCCTGAGTAATACTTTCTTCCCTGTTGCATGGCATGCAAACAGGCCTGCAATTCATCGGCACCCGTGTTTTTATGCAGTATATTTTTGATCCCTGACCTGTTATATTCAATAAGCTCATTACGGGTGAGACTATTGGTGAGTATAATGATCCCCATTTTCGGGTAGTTTTTCCTTATGGCTTTCAAATCATCAAAACCATCAAAATCGAGGGATGAATAATCGATGATCAGTATATCGGGAACGTTGGCCCCGAGAGCCTCCTGCAGTTCATATTTTGAACATACCAGGCCTGCTATCCTGTAACGTTCACCCAGAAATGATTTAAGGCCTTCGATAATCAGGAACTGAATATCAGCAATAATTATGGTTGGTTTGCTTTCATTTTCCATTTTGTTTATGTTTCAGCAATGCTATCCCGACTTTTAAGCTTTGTTCTTAAACCATTCTAATATGTGAATTTATATTTTATTCTTTAAACGATGAGATTATTGAGGCCCTGTAAAAGCAATCTTAAGATCAACCTGTTCATTCAGGCTCCCCTGTCTGTATCCTTCCAGGTCAATGGAAATATAATGGTATCCCAGTTCTTTCATTTTGGCAACTATACTGAGTCGTAATTCGTCATCAGCAATTAGTTTTATCTGTGACGGGGATATTTCGATACGTATTGAATTTTTTTCATGCCTTGCCCTGATTTGTTTAAAACCTGAATCCGACAGAAAGTTCTCAGCAGCATCAACCATTTGAAGTTTCTTAAGATCAATAGTTTCTCCATATGGGAACCGGGAGGAAAGGCAGGCAAGTGCATCCTTATTCCAGGTTGACAATCCCAGTTCCCTGGAATAAGTACGGATATCGTTTTTGGTCAAACCTGCTTCCCGAAGCGGACTGCGGACATTCTTTTCCTGAAGGGCCTTTTTGCCGGGACGGTGATCATTCAAATCATCCATATTTGAGCCATCTACCATATTCCGGAATTTGCCTGAATCGATCATTTCGGCTATTTTGGTAAAAAGTTCATGTTTGCAAAAATAGCAACGGTCTATGGGATTATTCCTGAATTTCGGATCGTCAACCTCTTTGGTGTGAATAATATCTATCTTCACACCAATTAATGAGGCTGTGTTCACAGCCCTTTCATATTCTCTTGACGGGTAGGTGGGAGAAACGGCCAGAACCGCTTTTACATTTTCAGGTCCCAGTGTATCAGCGGCAACCTTAAGCAGAAAAGCACTGTCCACTCCTCCTGAATAGGCAACGACCACGTTGCCCATCTCTTTAAGAATGGATCTCAGCGCTGTCAGTTTATCCTGTGAAGGGTTCATAATACTTCGTTTATTATCTTAAACAATCCTGATACAAAAGGTTCAATTATTTATCCGAAAAATATATTTCCAATCCTGCCCATAAGGGATTCTCCCTTTATCTGTCAGCGGTGTCAGGGTGGGATAAGGCAGGCAGGCGCACAATCCCTGCCAGCCGGCAGGCTGGGTTTCTGAAATTACAGTCTCGAAGATTAAAAACTTACCTGAAGCTGCAGCGAGGCTAGATTGTTATCCACTTCGGTGCCTTCCTCTCCGCATATTTTAAATGCGGCCTGAAGCAGGGCATTGGTATGGATGAAATAGTTGGCTCCAAAGGTAAGGTTGGTGGCCAGATCATCCTCGATATCGGTATCCTTATCATAGGCATCATATCGGCATACCAATTGCAGTTTTTCATGAATGACATAGGCAGAAAGCAGGGCATAATAACCGTTCTTTTTAACATGGCCGTCTTCAGCCACCAGGTATTCAGCCTTCAACCCTATGAACTTACAGGTATAACTTATTTCAGCACCAAAGCGTTGCCGCATGCCTAGCTGTTTGGGGGCTGTTTTGTTGTTCAGGGTTGCAGAATCAGGTGTCCATCCGGAATAAAACGAACCACCGACATCCAGTCCTTCCAAAGGGTGCAGCAATAAACGACCGATCACATCTTTCGCCTCGTTATAGTCAGCTTTGTTTATTCCTGAGCCATTGAAAACACCGATCCGGTATTCGAATAATCTGAGATTATTGACAGGGAAAAAGCTGCCATAAAGAGCAATTCCAATATCACGGCCGTTATTATCACCCAAAATATCTCCCTTACGGGATGAAAATGCTTCAACTGCCTGTGCACGGTCAGCCAGCTCAAGTTTTGTATTCGATGTATAATTGTTCAATGAAAATGGGATCATCTGCTGACCGATGGTAAAGTTCAGATAATCCTTTATTTTCAACTCCGCATAGATATCAACTATCCTGGGAGTCCCCGCAAAATCGGTTTGCAGCCGGTAGCTCCAGTAAGGTGTAATGTCCCCTTTCAGATCAACATAAGCACGTCGTATGTCAACGCCATCGTTTTTCCCTTCCTCCTGAAGATATTGATACCGGAAATGTCCGTATCCTGACAGTTTAACGGCTTTTCCGGCGGTCACCGGGAAGGACTTTCTTCCGGCGACTGGTCCCTGTTGTTTAATAGCAGCGACCGTCCGAAGTGAATCTGCCTCCTGCTTCGTAATTGTGCTTTTTTCGATCAGCAGGTCGAGGATATCATCAGGGGTCTGCGCATTAACCGACAGGGCTGCCATAAAAAAGAACAACAATGAAAGGAGGTCTCTCGAGAGTATGATTACAGGATTTTTCATTGATAAATTGTATAATATATTTTGTCCGTTAATATAATGTACTTTGCAAAAGTATTTTTGGTAAGATAAGGAATAATAGGCAATAGAACCAAAAAAAAAATTTGTATTAATACCTAATATTATTATGGTGGTTAAGGTTCGCTGTGGCAGTTGATGGTCTCATTCCCCTTTGGCACCGGATAAAGTTACATGATACGTAACTTGAAAACCTGAAGTAAGGGAAATCCTTTAATACCCTGAGGTATCATAAGGTTAAAGTTGAATATGTTTAAACATTTTTTTATATTTGCCGTTATACAGACTAAATGAAGCTATTCGCAGCCATATTATCGGTTTATGTTATTCTGCTTGCTACCCTTCCTTGTGTGGATGTCGATTCATGCCTTACGTTGCAGAAGATGGAAGTATCACACGCTGCCACCGACGACCATTCACATGATGGTGATTTGTGTTCTCCTTTCTGTGACTGCAACTGTTGTGTTTCCCCTGTCCTGGTAGCAGATTTTGCCATTCAGTTCAACGGCAATCTGTATTCTCAAAAAAATTACTTCCGGTACAGCTCATCAACCATTTCTTCTCCCTGCACCTTTTTCTGGCATCCCCCAAAAATCAGTTAATACCATATCTCCCTGTTAGTTAATCAATGTCCAGGGAGGATCCTCTATTATTTGTTTTAACTGATTTAATGGAATTCCTTCATGATAGAACGTATTATTCAATTCTCCATAAAGAATAAATTTATTGTCGGGTTGTTTGTATTGGCTTTAATCGGTTGGGGAACCTATTCCTTAACCCATTTGCCCATCGACGCAACCCCCGACAATACAAACAACCAGGTGCAGGTGATTTCTATAGCACCATCACTGGCAGTGCAGGAAGTAGAAAGCTTCATAACCGCACCCATCGAAGTGGCAGTTGCCAACATTCCCGATATTATTGAACTTCGCTCCATTTCCAGGTTGGGTCTGTCGGTGGTAACCGTTGTTTTTAAAGACCATGTTGATATTTACTGGGCCCGGCAGCAATTGGGCGAAAGGCTCAAAGAAGCCGAGGATATCATACCTGAAGGTCTTGCTGAAATAGAACTGGCACCCATTTCAACCGGTTTGGGCGAAATCTACCAGTATCTTCTTGCCGTTGACAAAGGATACGAGAACCGGTATTCTCCCATGGAATTGCGAACCCTCCAGGACTGGATTGTGCGCCGTGAAATGCTTGGAACTCCGGGCGTGGCTGACATCAACAGCTATGGGGGCTTTGTCAAGCAGTATGAAATTGCTGTCAATCCCGAAAGGCTCAGAAGCATGAACCTTTCGCTGACCGATATTTTTGAAGCCCTTGAAAAAAACAATGAAAACACAGGGAGTGCCTATATTGACAAAAAGCCGACGGCATACTTCATCCGGGGCCTGGGCCTGATAAAGACCCTGGATGATATTGAAAAAATTGTCGTGCAGCATAATCCTTCCGGGATCCCTGTTTTAATACGCGATGTGGCAACCGTTCAATTTGGTAATGCAATCCGTTATGGTGCATTTGTTGTTGATACAGCTGAGGCAGTCGGAGGTGTCATTATGATGCTGAAAGGGGCAAATGCCCATGAGGTTATCCAGAATGTTGAAATCCGTATGGCATCCATTCAAAAATCGTTGCCACAGGGCGTGAAAATAGAGCCCTATCTCAATCGCTCAGATCTTGTGGACCGGGCCATTGGAACAGTTTCAGAAAACCTGATCGTGGGAGCATTGATTGTTATCTTCATGTTGGTGTTGTTCCTGGGTAACCTGAGGGCTGGATTGATTGTAGCATCTGTTATTCCGCTTTCCATGCTTTTTGCCATATCATTGATGAATATATTTGGCGTATCCGGCAACCTGATGAGCCTTGGCGCCATTGACTTTGGATTGATTGTGGATGGTGCGGTAATCATAGTCGAAAGTGTGGTTCACCGGATAACCATGAGCAAGCATCATCATCAGGATATTCAGAGATTCTCCCGGCAGCAAATGGACGAAACGGTATTTGAATCGGCAAAACAAATGATGAGCAGTGCCACATTCGGACAAATTATCATTCTGATTGTTTATGTGCCGATTTTAACGCTGGTAGGTATTGAAGGTAAAATGTTCCGTCCGATGGCACAGGTTGTATCCTTTGCACTGATTGGTGCCACAATTCTCTCATTAACTTACGTACCCATGGTTTCATCTTTGTTTTTAAGCAGGAATACCGAACATAAACCCAATTTTTCAGACAGCATGATGAATTGGCTTCACAGCATCTTTAATCCGGCCATCCTCTTTGCCTTAAAGCACAAATTAGCTGTAACCGTTTCTGCAATAGCTCTTTTTGTGTTTAGTCTGCTTGTTTTTAACAGGTTGGGCGGGGAGTTTATTCCACAGCTGGAGGAAGGCGATCTGGCGGCCGGAGTGATAACCTTGCAGGGTGGTTCCCTTTCAAATACAGTCGAATCAGTGATAAAGGCAAACAAAATACTACTGGATAACTTCCCGGAAATAAAACATGCTGTATGCAAGATAGGCGCTGCCGAAATACCCACAGACCCCACGCCGATGGAAACGGGGGATTATATTATTACCCTCAGCGATAAAAGCGAATGGACATCAGCTAAAACACGTGAAGAACTGGTGGAAAAAATGGAAGAAGCACTGATCCCGCTGGCTGGTGTCAAATTTGAGTTCCAGCAACCCATACAAATGCGGTTTAACGAACTTATGACGGGTTCAAAACAGGATATTGCCGTGAAAATATTTGGTGATGATCTGAATGTACTGGCTGAAAAAGCTTCTGATGTGGAGAAGATGATTCAAAATGTCGGGGGCATTGAAGATATTAATGTGGAGAAAGTGACCGGACTGGCGCAGATTCAGGTCGACTACAACCGTGACCGCCTTGCTCAGTATGGCTTGTCAGTTGAAGATGTAAACCGGGTGCTGCGGGCAGCTTTTGCCGGAAGTCAGGCTGGTGTTGTATATGATGAAGAAAAACGTTTTGGCCTGGTAGTCAGGTTGGACAAGGATTACCGGAAAAATCTCGATGATGTTAAAAACCTTTCAGTGGCGTTGCCCGGTGGCGGACAGATTCCATTTGATCAGCTTGCCGGCATTGAAATAAAATCAGGTCCTGCACAGATCACACGTGAAAATACAAAGCGCCGCATAACCATTGGATTTAATGTCCGGAATCGTGACGTTCAAAGCGTAATAAATGATGTCTCCGGGCTTATCGATGCACAGATCAAACTACCCGTGGGGTACTATGTAACCTATGGCGGACAATTCCAGAATCTTCAGGCAGCCCAGGCCCGGCTGGCTGTTGCGGTTCCTGTGGCATTGGTGCTCATTTTTGTGCTGTTGTTCTTTACATTTCATTCTGTAAAACAAGCCCTGTTGATATTTACAGCGGTACCCATGTCCGTTATCGGCGGAATCCTGGCCATTTGGTTGCGGGGTATGAACTTTTCCATCTCGGCAGGTGTTGGTTTTATAGCGCTGTTCGGCATTTCAGTACTGAATGGCATTGTGCTGATATCCGAATTCAATCGTCTCGAAAAAGAAGGAATGACCGATATTAAGGAACGGGTGTTAAAAGGCCTGAACACAAGGTTGCGTCCCGTAATTATGACGGCGTCCGTCGCTTCACTCGGATTCCTGCCTATGGCATTATCCACTTCAGCCGGTGCGGAAGTTCAAAAGCCTTTGGCAACAGTGGTAATCGGAGGACTCATTACGGCTACCCTGCTGACATTAATTGTCTTGCCCGTCTTTTATAGTTTCTTTTCCAGCCATTCTTTCAGGTCGGTTTTCAGGCGGAAGGCAGTTAAGATGATGCCTTTGTTCCTGGGACTGATAATCGGATCCTCATATTCCAGCCGTGTTGTTGCACAACAGACCCGCATCATTGATCTGAACCAGGCCGTTCAGATAGCGCTGGACAATAACCTGGCCATCCGTTCCTCAGCCTTTGAGGTAGAGGTTCAGAAAGCCTTGAAAGGCGCATCGTGGAATGTTCCCAGGACGGCCATTGACGGAGAGTATGGTCAGATTAATTCTTTTACACGGGACAACAGTTTTTCCGTATCGCAATCGTTCGCTTTTCCTTCGGTTTATATCAATCAGAGCAAACTGGCAAAAGCTAATATCAAAAGCAGTGAATGGCAACTGAAAGCATCGCAGCTTGAAATTGCCACTCAGGTTAAACAGGTTTATTGGCAGTTAACATACCTGTATTCAAAACAAAAACTGCTTGCTTACCAGAACAGTCTGTATTCAGGTTTTTTACGGGCTGCTGAACTCAGGGCTAAGACCGGCGAAACAAACCGCCTCGAAATGATCTCCGCCCGTTCGCAGAGCCATGAAATCAATAATCACTTACAGCAAATTAAAGCCGACCTGGTTATTTATAACCATAAGCTGCAAACGCTTTTAAATACTGAAACTGCCGTATTCCCTGCCGATACCGTGTTGCACCGGATTGATTTTTCCCCCGTAACCGATAGTTTGGCATTGGCCGGTAATCCGTCGGTTGGGTATATCAAACAGCAGGTTGAAGTTTCTCAGTTCGAAAAGAAAGTGGAACGCGGCAGTATAATGCCCGATTTTAACATAGGGTATTTCAGCCAGACCATGCAGGGTATTCAGGAAGTAAACGGTATGCCCCGTACCTTCGGCAGCGGTGACCGTTTCACGGGCATTCAGGCAGGCATCGCCATTCCATTATGGTTTGTGCCAAATACGTCCAAAACAAAGGCTGCCCGGTTGAATGAACAGGTTGCACAAACCCATGCCGAATATTATTCCAAATCGTTATGGGGTAATTATATTACTTTACTGGGTGAATACAATAAATACAGCAACAGCGTTGATTATTACGAAAAGCAGGCTGTACCCGAAGCCGATCTGATCATAGAACAGGCTTCACTAAGCTATAACACAGGGGCGATGGATTACCTCGATTATATCCTGAACCTGAACCGTGCATTAAGCATAAAACAAAACTATCTTGATGCCATGAATAATTATAATCAAACCATTATTTCCATTGACTTTATTACAGGCAAAATCTTTTAAAACAACAGCATTATGAAAAAATACAACATCATATCGTACATCATGATTTCAGCATTTATTACGGCTTTGGTTTCATGTGACGGCAGTAATAAATCAGATCATGAAGAAGAAGTTGAAGTACTACCCGATGATATTGTCGAACTCAGGGACGATCAGATTGTGCTTGCCAACATCGAAACCGGTACCATAGCATTTCGTTCACTAAGTGGCACGCTAAAAGCAAGTGGTATGGTAACTTCTGCTCCTCAAAACATGGCAATGGTCTGCATGCCAATGGGAGGTTTTGTAAAAAGTACTGCCTTTATGCCCGGCAATGCTGTTAGCAAAGGCCAGACACTGGCTGTTATCGAAAATCAGGAATTTATTGATATGCAACAAAACTACCTGGAAGCAAAAAGTAAATTTGAATACGCCGAGGCGGAATTCCATCGGCAGGAGGAATTGTACAGGAATGAAGTATCATCAGAAAAAAGCATGCAACAGGTTACATCCGAATACAGAAATTTAAAAGCACAGGTAAAAGCGCTGGAACAAAAATTATCGCTTATTGGCATCAATCCTGCAGGTTTGCATGAAGATGATATCAGCAGTTCTGTTGCCCTGGTTTCTCCTATTTCAGGCTATATCAAAGCGGTAAATGTGAACCTTGGCAAATTTGTCGCCCCGTCCGATGTACTGTTCGAAATTGTAAACAGCGACAGACTTTTTCTTGAACTTACCCTATTTGAAAAAGATGCCAATAAAGTGTCCGCAGGTCAGAAAATCAGCTTCTTTATCAATAATGAAACTGAGCAACACGAAGCCGTAATATATCAAACCGGCAAATCCGTTAATGCGGATAAAACCTACAACGTATACGCAAATATCCGGGGAGTTTGTAAAAACGTATTGCCAGGCATGTACGTCAATGCCCTCATCGAAGCCCCGGGCAATACAGTACCTGCCCTGCCTTCTGACGCTGTTGTAAGCTTCGATGACAGGTATTATATATTTGTCTTCGACAGGAACAAGGAGGAAGACGGAAAACCCTTTACCGAATACCGGATGGTTGAAGTAAAAAAGGGTATTGACGATGAAGGATACACAGAGGTGATACTTCCCGAAGGATTTGATTTGAAAACGGCCAAAATTGTGATAAAAGGTGCTTATAACCTGCTTTCTGCAAAGAAAAACGCAGGGGAAATGGCGTGCTGAAAGAATAAGGGTTGCGAGGGTTATGAAAGTTATGATGGTTATGATGGTTTTGGTTGTTGTGATTGTTGAGATTTTGTCCGGTTAAATCATGCGGTCTTGCAGTCATGCAGTCTGAACACCCTATAATCCGTTAATCCGTTAACCAGATTAATCTGTGATTTTTGAACCGGTTAACGGGTTCAATAAAAAAAATCTTTAAGTCATTTTAATGATTTGCAAAAAAATATTAATTTTGCATGCATTTATTTATATATGTATATATTTGTATTTTATTGAAAATCTATATGGAAAGAATAAAAACAATCTTTAATAAAATGGTACTGCGCATTATTATTGGCATTATAATCGGCGGAGCAGCCGGTTTTTTATATTATAAGCTGGTGGGATGCAGGTCAGGCTCCTGTCCTATAACTTCAAATCCTTTGTCAAGTATTATTTTCGGTGCTATATTTGGCGGACTGATCGCTTCATCAAAATAGGAAATGGATACCAAACCGTTAGAAAACCGTTACAATAGCCTCGCTATGGATACCTGCTGCCTTTCATGCGGGAGTGCAGTGCTGTTTGCCGGGGCCAGGGAAAGAGAGACCTGCGTCGACCTTGGAAGCGGAAGGGGGACCGATGTTTTGCGGCTGGCCGGTGAAGTGGGGCCCCGCGGTTTTGTCTATGGCGTAGACATTGCCGACACCATGCTTGAAAAAGCCCGGATCAGCGCTGAAAAACTTGGCATCACCCATGTGAAGTTCATCAAGAGTAACCTGGATAACATACCCATTTCCGGCGCTACCGTCGACCTGGTTATTTCCAACTGCACCATCAATCATGCACCCGACAAGCAGGCTGTATGGAATGAAATATACCGGATACTGAAAAAGGGAGGGAGATTTGTGGTGAGTGATATCTATTCCCTTGATGAAGTCCCGGAGAATTTCCGGAATGATCCCCAGGCGGTAGCAGAATGCTGGGCAGGAGCTATAAAGAAGGATGTCTACCTGGATATTTTAAAAAATGCCGGTTTTGAAAATATACGCATCATCGAAGAATCAAGTCCCTATCAGAAGGGCAGCATCGAAGTGTCAAGTTTCACGCTGGCCGGAACGAAACCCCGGAGCTGCAGTTGTGGCTGCGGAGGATGAAAAATTCATTCAAAAAAATCATTAATTTTAAGCATGTTTTGTAAAGGAGTAATCATACCATGAAAACACTGATCAAAAAGAAAAAGCAAAAAACAACGAAAACGGCTCAGTGCTGTGCCAAGAATTCAAAGGTTGTTGCCGGATGTCATGATTAGTCCGCAGGAAAAAAAATCCTGAAATAATCATGCGCCTGTCCGGTCATAACATATTAATTACCACCAGAAATACCCGGCAAACTTATATCCTGAACCTGCTCTCGGGAAACGCAGATCATCTGGAGCCGGCGGAAGCAGAAATGATCAGGAAAGGCCTGCCATTGCCGGATCCTGCATTTGCTGAGAAAGGATATGCCGTCGACGAAACAGAAGAAGCCCTCCGGTTCCGGAATGCCTATCTTAATTTTCTGGATGAAAGGGAGAAGGATGAGGTTCAGCTTTTCTTTATCCCTACCTATGGCTGTAATTTTTCCTGTTCCTATTGTTATCAGGCAGGCTATACCAATGCTTCCGATAAATTGGAGGAAAAGGTCACCGATGCATTTTTTGCCTATATCAGTGCCAATTTTGCAGGACGGCGGAAATATATTACGCTATTTGGCGGTGAACCCCTGCTGATGAGTATGGCTCATTTCAAGGCCATTCAATATTTCCTTCAACGCTGTGCCGCGGAAAAGATACCGCTGGCCATTGTTACCAACGGGTATCATCTTGAAGAATACCTCCCGCAACTGCAATCCAATACGATAAAAGAAATCCAGGTTACCCTTGATGGCACAGCCGCTGTTCACGATGTCCGGCGAAAGCTGAAAAACGGACACCCGACTTTTGACAAGATCGTGACCGGCATCGACAAAGCACTGGAAGCGGGCATGCCCGTGAACCTGAGAATGGTGGCAGACCGTGAAAATATCCAATGGCTGCCGGAACTTTCAAGGTTTGCCATTCAAAAAGGGTGGACCCGCAATCCGCTTTTTAAAACCCAGATCGGCCGTAATTACGAGCTGCATTACTGCCAGGATGTACCGGAAAAGCTTATGAGCCGGCTGGAACTCTGGGAACAGATAGTTCAGCTTGCGCTGCAGCATCCTGAGATAGCTGAATTTCACAAGCCTGCTTTTTCGGTTTCGAAATTCCTGTCCGAGAACGGTGAATTGCCCGCTCCCCTGTTTGATTCCTGTCCCGGCTGCAAAACCGAATGGGCCTTTGATTATACAGGACGCATTTATTCCTGCACGGCTACAGCCGGTAAAACGAAAGAGGCATTAGGAACATTTTTTCCTGAGGTTTCCCTTGATAAAAACAGCATACGGGAATGGGAAAACCGTGACACGCTAAGCATTTCAGCATGCAGAATGTGCAATCTGCAACTGGCATGCGGGGGCGGATGTGCTTCGGTAGCCAGGAACAGGACCGGGCGGCTTAATGCACCCGACTGCCGGCCGGTGAAGGAATTGCTGGAGATGGGGATGGAATATTATTTTTCGATTTGATGATTTTTTGATTTTTTGATTGAATATATACAGACAAGGTATATCTTGTCCCTGCCAATTTATTTAAAATTGAAAATATGAAAGAAATTACTGCCGCTGAATTCAGTCAGGAAGTTTTGCAGGCTGAAAATGCCGTGGTTGATTTTTATTCAACCGAATGCCCGCCTTGTGAGGCATTAGCCCCAAAATTTGAAAGCCTGGCAGCGTTGTTGGGTGACCGGGTAAAATTCATTAAGATATTCCGTCAGCAGAACCGTTCACTGGCGGAAGAGCTGGGTGTAAAAAGCTCCCCTACCCTGCTTTTCTATCATCTGGGCAAACGTGTCGGTAATCAGTTAACCGGTGGAATAAAAAAAACTGAAATCATTCAGAACCTTTATCATCTGCTACCGCATGATGAAATGGACAAGATCATGGGCAGCCAAAAACCGACCCTGTCTCATTTTGATGTCGCCGTACTGGGCGGAGGCCCTGCCGGCCTGACTGCAGCGCTTTATTTATGCCAGGCCAAGATCAATACGGTGCTGATTGATATTGCCCTGCCCGGCGGACAGGTCTCAACCACCCACCAGGTTTCGAACTATCCCGGATTCATAGAACCCCAGCACGGTTATATGCTTTCGCATCAGATGTCGGAACAGACAAAACTCTGCGGAACATCATACAAGGTGGCGGTTGATGTAGCCAAAGCAGACCTGATAAAAAAGCAGATCATCATCGATGAATTGGATACCATTCAGGCAAAAATGATCGTGATCGCTACCGGCGCATCACCCCGGTTACTGGGAATACCCGGCGAAAAAGAATACAAGGGCAAGGGGATCTCCTACTGTGCAACCTGCGATGCCAAGTACTTCCACGATAAAGAGGTGGTGATCATCGGAGGCGGCAACACAGCCATTGAAGAATCGGAATTTATTTCGAAGTTTGCCTCCAGGATTACCATCATCCATCAGTTTGACAGGCTAACCGCGAATAAAACAGCCCAGGATAAGGCCTTCGCCAATAAAAAGATCTCATTCATGCTGGAAAGCGAACCCAGGGCCTTTGAACGGACCGGCGACCGTATGCGGACAACAGTGGAAAACGTAAAAACAAAAAAAAGGACGGTGGTAGAATCCGACGGCATATTCATTTTCGTTGGTATGAGCCCCAATAAAGGTTTGTTCGGAAGCGAACTGGAATATGATGAATGGGGATATATCCGCACCAATGAGGATATGAAGACCAATATCAATGGAATTTATGCTGCCGGGGATGTCCGCAGCAAAAAATACCGGCAGATCACTACGGCTGTGGCCGATGGTACTATTGCAGCCATCGCGATCACGAAAGAGATTGATGTGTAAAGAGGTTGTGAAGGTTGTGAAGATTGCGAGGGTTGTTAAGATTGTGGTTGTTATACCTTGCCCTGCAGCTTCTTTTTGTTAATATAGTTCTCCATTTGCTTCTATAAATTCAAATTCACTACTTTTATCAGCTTAAAACACATTATTAATTCTCTCTTATATGCACAAAGCAACGACAATCCTCTCCGCCGTCATTGTCTTTGTTTTGCTGCAGGATGTTGATGCCAAAGAAAAGCACTTATTCCTGTCAGCTGCGGGAGGCCTGTCATATGTAACGCTGCAGGACAGAAACTTTTCGGCCATGCCCTATTCCGGTTTTTCATGGCTGACTTCCCTTCGCTTAACAACCGAAACAGCATCCTATCTCGATGACCTGTCTGTGTTCTTCAGGGACGGAAGAATGGTCATGGACATTACCTCAGGAACCGCTGATCAGAAGACCACCTTCATCGCGGGCAACATACATTATACACACGTCAGAAAGTTAAATCCTGATCAAATGGCCAAAAGGCAGTTTTTTCTGGGAGGGAATTTCAATTCTTCCGCCGGCTTTTATAAACGGAGCCACTATGGCGATAACTATTATTATGTTTATAAGAGCTCGATAGGACCGGCCTTTGCTTTCCGCCAGCCCCTTATCGCAAACGGACGGTTGCAGATTGACGGCCGGGCAGGGCTTTCCATTGTGAGTTATGTCATTTGCCCCTCCTATGGCTCCAGTTTGCCCGAGAACATACTGGACAGGCCCCTCTCAGACATCACGGCATGGGATTATATTGCCGGGGGAAAGATACTGGTACTAAACAAGTTTCAGCAGATAAACTGCACTACTAATTTGACATACGCACTATATAAAAAGGTATCCCTCGGACTGACGTATGACTGGGATTTTTTTCATCTGAAACGCGGGGATGACCTTTTTCAGGCTATTCATAATGCCTATGTTTCCATCATATTCCATTGAATGCGCGCAGTTAATAAAATATACGGCTTAATACTGCTGCTGCCTGCAGTAATTTCATGTGAAAAGGCTTTGCTTGACAACGGTCCGGATAACAATCCGGTTTCCGTTTTTGAGGTTTTCTGGAAAGAACTGGATGAACGCTATGCCTATTTCACGATGAAAGACATCCGTTGGGATTCCCTGTATCAGGTGTACAGGCCTATGATTAATGAGCATATGACGAAGCCTGAACTATGGGAGGTGCTTCAGCTGATGTTATGCGAATTTCAGGACGGCCATGTGAACCTCGTGGACGGAGAGACCTGGTCACATTGGTCAGATTGCGATAATTGCCCCAGATATCCGGAATATATCGACTTTAATGCCATTTCCCGGAGATATTTAATGGACACCTTGAAATATTCAGGCCCGCTGATCTATTCCATTTATGATTCCGTCGGATACATCTTTTATTCGAGTTTTACCCTGGATATTTCTGACGGGCATATGGATTTTCTGATGGATCAATTCAAGCACCTTAAAGGGATCATCATTGATATCCGGAGCAACGGCGGCGGGGACAGTGAAAACATCAAACGCATCCAAAGCAGGCTGGTAACAACAACAACATTGGTGGAGAATATTTACTATAAGACCGGAGCCGGCCATGATGATTTCTCTGCTGCCCAGGAAGTGTATGCCAGTCCTGAAGGAAAGACCCAGTTTACCGGTCCTGTTGCAGTGCTGACCAACCGTTACAGTTTCAGTTCCGCCAATATGTTCGCTTCCCGCATGTCGGTCCTGCCCAATGTGGTCTTAATTGGTGACACAACCGCCGGTGGTGGCGGGAAACCACGGTTTTTTGATCTTCCCAACGGATGGGCTGTACGGTATTCTTCCAATTATGCTCTCAGGCCCGACGGATTGAACATCGAAAATGGCGTGCCGCCCGATTTCCGCGTAACCCTCTGGCCCTTGGACAAACAGGCAGGCCGCGATACCCTGATAGAATTTGCCTTATCGTGGATTAAGTCGCAACAGCAATAAATCAAAAATTACTGCCATGATATCTTACTGTGGTTTGTTATGCGACAGCTGCCGCATTCACCTGGCAACCCTGGAAAAAGATGAATCCAGGCAAAAGTCAATGAGAATTGAAATCGCCAAAATCTGCCGTGAACAATACGGTATGAATGTTGTATATGAAGACATCACCGATTGTGCCGGTTGCCGGGCTCCGGATGATAGCGTGTTTTCAGGCTGCCGGTGCTGCGATATCCGTGCGTGTGCCCATATCAGGACGCTGGAAAGCTGTGCCCGTTGCAGCGACTATCCGTGCCAAAAACTGGAACGGATCTTTCAGGAAGACCCCGGGGCACGCTTAAGGCTTGAAGGCTTCAGAAAAAACGGCTGATATTGGCCGATAACTGACAGCCGGCGTTAAAGGTAAATGACAGTTCCGGTATTGATCTTTTATGGGGAATCTTCATTATGATATGAAAAAAATCCTTATAATTGTCATAGGCAGATTATAAGGTTGACCTGGTGATCCCTTTACGTGACAATATACCATCCAAAAGTTTTCCGGTCGTTAACTGGTTCCTGATCATCGTAAACCTTGGGATATTCCTTTTTGAAGTGTTCTTCCTGAACCAGCAGCAGGCGGAAGCCATGATCTATCAATACGGATTGGTCCCTGACCAGGTAAGACTGGGAGGGCTGACCTCCCTGGACGAGATAAGAATCACCGTATTAAGGCCTTTTTTTACCAATATGTTCCTTCACGGCGGGTGGGGCCACATCATTTCCAACATGTGGATATTGTTTATTTTTGGTGACAACGTGGAAGACCGAATGGGCAAGATAAAGTATTTCATGTTTTACATCCTGTGCGGCTTAATCGCCAGCTTCACCCACTTTATCCTGCACCGGCATTCCGGCGTTCCGGCCATCGGAGCTTCCGGGGCTATCTCAGGCGTAATGGCCGCCTATATGTTCATGTTTCCCAAAAGCAACATTCTTTCCTTTATTCCCATTATCATCATTCCGTTCTTTCTGCCCATTCCTGCCATTATTTATATCGGACTGTGGTTTGCCGGGCAATTAGTCAGCGGGGCCAGTTCCCTGATGCTTTCCTCAAGCGCCACGGGCATTGCATTCTGGGCACATATAGGGGGGTTCCTGGGAGGGATCCTGACCTACAAGCTTTTTGATAGCTCAAGACGAAGGTAACCGGTGACCAGTAATCAGTGAATAACGAAAAGTGAAAAGTGAAAAGTATAGTGTAACTCCCTAATAGTCTAACAGTCTGTAGCCTAACAGTCTAAATATGACTGCATGACTGCCTTTTTCTTTTTTGGCACAACTATTGTCACACTCCTGTTATCAATTTACGGGTCATGAAGTACGATGAATTAAACAGGGTATATAACCAGGTTATCGGATCTATTGCAGTCAAAAGGGTGAAAGATGCTTTCGACTCCCTTGCCCTGCTGGCTAATCGTTGCGGAAACCGTGACCTGAAGAATCAGCTGGATAATCATTACGAAACCTACCGGAATATCCTGAAATATTCCTTTGAACTCCAGGATGACCCGGAAAAGGAGCAGGTTTATAACCGGTTGCTGAAGTCACTGATCGAGCTGGCTGATGATATCAGGGAAGATCTTATTGTAAATAATAATCTGTTAAGCTATAGCAGCCTGAAGAAGAAAACGCAGGAGGAGGCCGAACTGACGGAGCATGTATCGCATGAATATATACAACAGCTCAATGTTGAAAAGGAAATAGCACAGCTGCTTGAAGAATCTGGAAGCAAAAGCGAAGCAGGCGGCATTGCAGGCGACCGGAAAACCATTGCAGACCTGTTCCGGCTTATCTGGCTGACCGATCAGTTCCAGGACACCGAGATCAAGCTTGTTTCAGGGATCTCTTCCTCACCGTCGTTTCCCTGGTATGACAAATGCGTAATAGTAAGTGCTCTTACACTTTCACTTTTGCGCCATTTTGACAGTAAAAAAATAAGCCTGCTGTTCGATTTCTACGAGGCTTCGGAACATCAGGTATGGCAACGGTCACTGGCGGGACTGATAACAGGACTGCTGTTTTATGATCAGCGGACCGCATACTATCCTGAGATATTGCAGCGCCTTAAGGCAAAGCAGGGTGACAGGCAGATCGAGAAAAACACGGAAATGGTCATTATTCAGTTCATAAAAGCAAAGGAAACAGAGAAGATCACCCGGCGTATCCAGGAAGAGATCCTTCCCGAAATGATGAAGATGAAGTCAAAACTTGAGGATAAGCTCGATCTTGAGGGAATGATATCAGCGGAAAATCCGGAAGAAAAAAATCCGGAATGGGAAACTTTTTTTAAGGATTCACCGGATGTCTATCATAAGCTTGAAGAGTTTTCCACGCTTCAGATGGAAGGAGCGGATGTTTTTCTGGGTGCTTTTGCCTACCTGAAGCGGTTTGATTTCTTCGATGAGATCAGCAACTGGTTCCTGCCCTTTTTTAACGCGAACGAAAATGTAAGGGAAGCCCTGAGCAACGTAAAGGAAGGATTCGATATCCAGCAGTTTGCGGAAGGCATCGAGCGTACCCACTTTCTCTGCAATTCCGATAAATACTCTTTCTGCCTCAACGTAAAACATATGCCTCCTTTTCAGAAATCAACCGTTATCGAGCTTTTCAATATGGAGCTTAAAGCGATGAATGAGATGACCAGCGACGACGAAAAGATCAATGCCGAATTGCGCGACAAGGCTGTGTTTACCCAATATTTCCAGGATCTTTACAGGTTTTATAAACTGTATCCGCAGAAGGCAGAGTTCAGCGATATCTTTACCCTTCCGCTGCAAATGCTGGATACCTTGTTTTTCCGCACCCTTATTGATAACCCTGAAATTACCCGGAATATCGGGGAATTCTACTTCGAAAAGAACAATTACCGTGAAGCCCTCGCTATTTTTGAAAAGATCGTCGAAAAGGAAAAGAACTTTGAGCTGTTCGAAAAGATAGCCTTTTGTTATCAGAAGCTGGAGCAATACACCCAGGCTCTTGAATACTATCATAAAGCGGAGATCATTGAATCGGGCCGGTTATGGTTAATATACAGAATGGCGTGGTGCTACAAACGGACCGGAAATTATAAAAAGGCCATTGAGTATTATCAGCAGGCTGAAAAAATCGAACCGGAAAACCTGCAGATACAAACGCATATAGGGCAGGCATTTATGGAAATGGAAGATTATGAGACCGCGCTAAAGTACTTTTTCAGGGTGGAGTATTCCCAGCCGGATAACATTAAAATACTGAGACCTGTCGGCTGGTGTTCCTTTGTGCTCGGAAAATTTGATATCGCCGGCAAGTATTTTGAGAAGGTCATTGCCGTCAGCGGGAACAAGAATGATTATCTCAACCAGGGCCATGTGGCATGGTGCATGGGTAACAAATCCGTTGCCATTCAACAATACAAACTGAGCATAAACGCATCTTCAGGAAATATGAACTGGTTTTCAAAGGTCATGCAGGAAGACGGCCGTTATCTGATAAAACACGGCATCAGGCCATTCGATATACCCCTGATGATTGACTACCAGCGCATGTCGGCAGGCGCCTGAGGGATGATATCCGCCACTGCCCGGCAGTATTCCTCCGTTCACCGATTTCCCATATTTTTTTGCCATTGCTGAATCTATTTTAGCATCAAATTTCGATGCCATGAAAATCATTATTATAAACGGAAATCCGGAGGAACAAAATCCGGCTTTTGACAATTACCTCGCTGAATATCAGAAGGGGCTGAGCAAAACCGGACATATCGTCAGGATCATTACCCTCAGGGATATGAATCTTGGCTTTTGCCGGGGATGCTTTAAATGCTGGCACACGACGCCGGGGATCTGCACCATAAATGACGATATAAAGATCATCCACCGCGAGGTCATCCAGGCTGACCTGGTCGTCTGGGCCAGTCCGCTCATCAGGGGCTATTTTTCATCCCTGCTGAAAAAAGTCCAGGAAAGAATGATCCCTTTGCTGCACCCCTATGTTGAGATCGTCAGCGGTGAAATACACCACCGGAAACGCTACCTCTTTTATCCGGTATATGGTGTGATAGTGGAGAAAGAAATTGATACCGATAACGAAGACCTGCTGATTGCACAAAAGATACAGGAAAGGTACGCACTGAACTTCCGGACGGAATTGGGTTTCTTTTTGACAACGGAAACTACGGCTCCTGACGCCATCCGGGAGACCTTCAGCAATGTCCCCCAGCGCAATATGGTTACCGGTATTTCTGATCAGGATGCCACACCGGCACTGGCACTGTATATCAGTTCTCTTAATTAATGCCATAAAATTCAGGAACCATGTTATTATTGATCACTATCGTGGTGCTGATCTGGAGAGCTCTCGCAAAGCGCGCCAGCCTGTTACGATGAAAATGCACAATCTTCAGTCAATATGAAATTAGCCGTCATCAATGGTTCCCCCAGGGGCACAAACAGCAACAGCAGGATTATCCTGGACCAGTTTCTTTCAGGTCTCGCAAAAGGGAATCCTGAGCAGGAACATGCAACATTTTACCTGGTCAACCGCTATCAGATCCAGGATATCCTTGACTATTGCCGGCATTGTGATGTGATGCTGCTGGCCTTTCCGTTATATACAGATGCGATGCCCGGTATTGTAAAACAATTTTTTGAAAAAATGCCTGCTTTACCGGGAAAGAAAATCGGATATATCATACAGAGCGGATTTCCGGAAGCCATTCATTGCTTTTACCTGGAAAAGTACCTGGAGAAATTTACGCAAAAACTTGGGGCTGCTTACCTGGGCACGGTTGCCCGGGGAGGGGTGGAAGGCATACAGGACCGGTCCGCCAGGTTAAACAAAGTTCTTTATTCCCGTTTTCACCTGCTGGGTTTTCATTTTGCATCGACCGGAAAATTCGATGAACGCATTGTCCGCAAGCTGAAAAAACCTTTCCAGTTGCCGAAGATAAGCCTGGCTATCATTAAGCTTTTCTCTTCAACCGACCTTTTCAATTATGGCTGGGGCAGGCACCTTAAAGCTAACCATGCCTATGAACTGAGGAATGCCAGGCCGTATTATGAAGTCTGAATTTGGACCTGCCTGCACTGCCGTTTCGGCAGACAGGTTTTTAGGATTAACGGATGAGATGGATCCGGGCTGTAAACCCGGATTGTGTGGCCACAACTTACCGCTATGCTAAAACTTGCGGCAGTGAGGGGGTAAAATATCCAACAAGGAACACCGAACCTGCTTGCCGATCAGGCAGGTGATGAATGCTGAAGATAATCTCCAATCCTGTAATCCTTTTAATCCTAAGAATCCTGTTCAAGACAACATTAATGACCGTAACTCTCGTTTACGGTATAGATATTATCCAGGGAATCGATCAGCTGGTAACTCAGCTTCATGGCAGCTGTAGTCAATTCATCGATAGTGTATTCACTTAAGCCCTGGTATACGCTGCTGGAAATGGTCAGCACGGTTTCATCCGAATTAAAGGCCCATGTGCCCATGTCCCAGACCGTCGGATCCGCAGGATTGCATTTGGTAGCTCCCTCCTCCATGGTGTAGGATCCGGCAGATTTAAAAACCCATATATCATCCTTTGAACACTGATCATACAGCGCAAAAAAGTCGCTGATAATACCGATACCGGGATAATCAATGGGGGGAGTGATGGTTTTGGCTGTGAGCAGCCAGGGTTTCCGGGTGATTATTTCAGTTTTTGTGAGGTCTTTTTCTTTTTCACAGGAGATGGCCAT
>CAYWCR010000048.1:31959-33372 GCA_964456825.1 uncultured Bacteroidales bacterium | reverse complement strand
ATTCAGACTACCAGCTTTATCAATGATTTTTTTGAATACACTCTTATATGCTTTGTCTTTGTTCAGGATACATAGACCTCCCTCTCCAATATGCGTTGTTGAAAGCAAAACAATATCGTTATTCGATAATCCATAATGTTTAAAAGCTTTCGGCGGGATCGTAATGCTCAAGTCGTCATGGATAATTGAAATCCCATAAGCTTCTTTTGTACCGGGAGTCCCCGGAGATAAACTTGGCATGGTATTACTGTTTAAACCGTGGGTTAATACCCTGGTGCCTGCGTCGTGGCAGTTTATTTCTTTTCATCATGCAATTTTTTCAGGTAGAGCTGATGGTGATATGAACCTTCTTTAAACATGATTTTCCCGCAATTGGGGCATTTATTTTGACGGCAGGGAATGCCCCGTTCATGAGGTATTCTTGTATTGCAATGCACGCATATGCAAAATTCGTTTTCCTTAAACTTACTTAGCATCTCCGGGTTGTTTGTTTAGTTGAATGATATTATCCGAATCACATGTCCTGCATTGTTTTGCGGGCTTCATCGAGATCATGGTTTCGTGGCAGTCATAACACCTGTACCAGTAATCATCGGTGATATATGTACCTCCCTGGATAAAGATAGCCTTGCCTTCAACAAATGCCCTGGCAATGTTTTTTCTTGCCTTGTCATAAAGCCGGGTAAAGGTTGGCCGGGAAATGTTCATTTTCTTAGCTGCTTCTTCCTGGGTAAGGTTTTCATAATCGGCCAGGCGTATTGCTTCGAATTCCTCATAAAGCAAAACAACCGGCTCCAGTTCGCGCATCGGTATGCCGAATGGTTTAAAACCCTCCATCGGCGGGGGCATCGTCACCCTTCTGTTTCTTCTTCGGTTAGGCATTATTTTAGTAAATGATTAAAATTTAACCTGATACCAAATGTAATGTTTCTTCCCATATTAAAATAACCAACGTCTTTAAGCGTGGAAAGATGGTCGGTATAACTTTTGTTCAATAAGTTTTCAACAGAAATATTGAGGAATACAGGGATTGATTTAATATTCAACGTGGTACTAATCTGTAAGTTTAAAATAAAATACTCTGCCGTTTGATTTTCGAATAGTCCTGTGTGACTTTGTTCAAATGCGTATAAAAAACCTGCTGAAAAAGAATTATCATGAAAAAAATTTAACTCCGTTTTTTTTATGATTGCCGTTAACCGGATTTTGTCCTGCGGAATAAAAGGAAGGTAGTCGCCTTTATGATCCAGTGCCAACGTATGTGAAAAGGTGCTTTTAATATTCATCCACTCAAGCGGCATAACAACGATGCCGGTTTCCCAGCCCCTGATGGAAGCATCCGTCTGCATGTAGCGATAAACCTGTTGGCCAGTCTCAATCGTATCAGTCGTATTCGACAAATAAATATAGTCG
>CAYWCR010000048.1:15858-31859 GCA_964456825.1 uncultured Bacteroidales bacterium | reverse complement strand
AACCTGTTGGCCAGTCTCAATCGTATCAGTCGTATTCGACAAATAAATATAGTCGATAATTACGTTATAATAGGCTGCTAAATCAAACATGATTTTCTTGCTGTGATAATGTATGCTTAAATCACCTTCTATGCTCCGTTGTGGTTTCAGAGCCGGATCACCCTGCTCATAGTAAGCTCCATGAAATCCGTTTTGCGTAAGCTCGGCTATGTTCGGTATCCTGTATGCGGTTGCCAGGTTACCCCTGATAAGCAAGGTTCTAAATATTTCCCAGGTTCCGCCCAATGATCCGCTAAAATTACCATATTGTTTCGTAATAGCAGATTTCCCGGTTTCTTCTTCTGTATGTAGGTCCCTGTAATCATATCTTCCGCCTGCCTGAATATTAACCTGTTTAATAGTCTTGTTTGTATAGAGGGCAAAAACAGATATCTCACTGATGTTTGCATCAGGAATAACATGTTCCGGTGCATTGCCATTTGAATTTGTTTGCAGCATTCCCTGAGAGCCGGCTATGAATTCATTTTTTCCGGAAGACGGGAAATATATTTTAGCTTCATAATTGGCTGTTCCAAGCCGCATATCTACCATCTCAAATGCGGGCATAATCTCTGATGTTTGAAGTTTTCTCCGATTCAGTTGATAGGAAAGGTTCAGATCAATTTTATATCGGTTCAGAAAAAATTTGTTTTTTAATGCCACGAAGTGGTTTTCCAAATCCTGGTACCATATCTTATTCTCCCTTTCATTTTTCTGAATCAGAGCAATTGCAGGATCTACAGTCATCCCAAGCTTTTTAGCATCATATTGATATAACAGCCTTAAAGCGCCACAAGTTTTTGTTACGCCGGCATTTGCTTTTATGCTTTTCTCGTTAAACCGGGAATTTGGAACAAAATCATTACTTCCATCCGTATAGTCAGTATGAGATTTTAATCCAAATCTTATTCCTGCTGTACAGTCATTATTAGCCATTTTTATTCCGGCATTGGCAACATAGCCGTTGGTATTGGTATGGTATTGTTGGGTATAATCGGCACTTAGAGTATTCTGAAACGCAGTCTTCTCATCAATAAAATTAATAACGCCTCCAATTGCATCTGAGCCATATAATAAAGAAGCAGGTCCCTTTATTATTTCAACCCTGTCAATTCCAAATTCATCGATCATATAGGGGTGGTTTTCTGAAAACTGAAAATTCTCCATACGGATACCGTTATTCAATACCAGAATATTCGTTTGCGACAATCCCCTGATAACCGGTTTTGTTACTCCCGGCCCTTTTGAAATAACATCCACACCAGGTATTGATGCGATTTTATCAAGGTAGGAAACACTGTTTACAGTATTTCCTGATAATTGAACCTGTTCAACTTTTATCGCATTTTCATGTTGCATCGAGTATGAACCTCCGCTAACCACTATTTCCTGTAGCTCAAAGGCATCGGGTTCAAGGGTATCAGGCAGAAAGCAACTGCAGAATTTAAGATCAATCGTTTTTAGCAGGTTTTTGTAACCGATAAATGAAAAAAGTATTTTCGTCTTTCCGTTTGGTATATTATTAAAAACAAACATTCCTATTGTATCCGTTGCAGTGCCTTTGTTTAAATCGGGCAAGTAAACCGTTGCCCCGGTCAAAGGTTGTTTAGTGATTTTATCAATAAGAACACCCGTTATCGTGTTCTGTCCGAACAAACAATAACTCAAGCTCATCATAATGAGTAATGTGCAGATTCTCATGAAAACATTATTTTTTATTTCCTTTTTCACATGGACATGGCACAGCCTTATGATGCTTTTGGACTGTACAACCAGCAGACGTAAGGATGTATAAAAGAAAAATGAATTTCAGCAACAACTTTACGGCGTTTTTCAATCTATTGTCCATAACTTTTTTGATACAAATTTAATAAAACAAATGAACATAAGTTCATTTAAATAATTAAATCATTACTTTTGCAGGCAAAAATCAGGTAATGGAAATGGAAGAGCTTATTGATAAAAGCACCACCCTTCAGTTTAGGGCCATATTCCCCTGCACCCTAAATGCCAATGATACCCTCTTTGGCGGTGAGGCATTGAAATGGATGGATGAGGTTGCCTATATTACAGCTACACGGTTTGCACGTGAACGGATGTTCACTGTGAATACGGAGAAGATAAAATTCTTAAAAGCAGTTAATCCAAACTCAATAGTCGAAATAATCGGCAGGGTTGAAAAGGTCAGATGGGTAAGGGTTTATGTTACGGTGGAAATGTATGCCGAAGAAATGTATGGTTCCGGTCGTGAAAAGGTCATGGAAGGCACTTTTGTCTTTGTTGCTCTGGATGATAACCAGAAGCCGAAACAATTGGGCTTACTTAAATCATAAAAAACGTTTCAATTAATTTAAAAACTAAATTTGAAAAATTCATGATGATCCATTATCACTGATCATCGTTTGATTACTAACTTAAAAAGTAAATCAATTGTATAATTGAGTTAATCTCTGTGGAATTTTGTGTCTGCCCTGTTGAACTCCGGGTAATATTATTTGTTACTCAAAGAAATACAGACGACAGCAGGAAACCACAGCGTTTTTTATTACCTATTATGAATAAATTTGATGTTAAAGCAGCTGAATGGGACAATAATTCCATGCATTGGGATCGTTCTTTGGCTATTACAAATCAGATAAAGAAACTTATACCTTTAAAAAAACAGATGATTGGTCTTGAATATGGTGCCGGAACAGGGATAGCCAGTTTCATGCTTAAAGATTATCTGAAAGAAATCACGTTGATGGATAATTCATCCGAAATGGTAAGGGTAACGAATGAAAAGATTAAAGCCGCAAATATTAAAAATCTAAAAACTTTAAACTTTGACCTTGAACATTCAGATTATTCAGAAGGCAAGTTTGATCTCATATTTACCCAGATGGTACTTCATCATGTTACAAATATTGAGAGTATTATAAGAAAATTCTACGGCTTGCTAAATCAGGACGGTTACATAGCAATTGCAGATCTTTATCCTGAAGACGGTTCATTTCATGGTGAAGATTTTACCGGACATAAAGGGTTCGAAATCGAAATTTTATCAAACCATGTCAAAAAACAAGGTTTTACAAATATTAACCACAGGAAATGCTTTGTTATAAACAGGAAAATATCGAACACCCAAACAAAACAGTTTGATGTATTCCTTTTAATTGCAAAGCGTGATACATTAATGAATAAATAATACTAATTAAAATGGAAATAACTTTTGACGGTGGCAAAGTAATTACTGCACACTTAAACGGTCATATTATCAGAACTGACCAACCTGTAAAGAGTGGTGGAAGCGACACTGCACCTGCGCCTTATGATTTATTTTTGGCATCCATAGGCACCTGCGCCGGCATTTATGTTAAATCCTTCTGCGACCAACGCGAAATTCCTTCAAATCATATTAAAATCATTCAATCCGTTGAATTCGATCGACAGACAAGATTGCTGGTTACTATCAAACTGGATATTCAATTGCCATCTGATTTTCCTGAAAAATATAAGGCTGCAGTTATTAATGCTGCTGAATTATGTGCTGTAAAGAAAACAATAAACCATCCTCCAAAATTTGAAATTATTACGTCAATAAATTAGATAAATGAATATTGTACTTCCTGTTATAAAAGAAAATCGATAGACTGCAAAAATTGAAGGATTTGATTCCTCTTCACCGAAAGGTATTCATTTAGCAGGAAATTAGATTTCAGGCTTCCGCCATCCAGCCATTCATTTGCCTGTAATTGAGAAGGAAAACGGGACAACTGAAGTGTCTGCCATTAATCCCGTTACTTCGATGATGGCGGTTGATAATCCTGCGTTGAAGAACTATGCCGGAGAAGTCGCTAAAACACTTCAGAAAATTATGCAATCGCTGTAAAACAGAAACCCTGTCGTTAAAACCTGACAGGGTTTCTTTTTAAGGGAAGATTGTATTTTTAACGGGAATTTTTTTAGGTTTTTCATTACCCTCTTCCGTTCCTTCCGCCCTGGTTCCCTTGTCCTTCCCCATTACCGGTACCTTCGTTATTACCATCTCCACTGCAATTACCATTGCCCTGATTATTGCCACGTCCATATCCATTGCCATTTCTGAACCTGTTTGCCCTGTTTTGTATCCTATACTGGTCCCCTCTTTCCATCGGGTTATTTACAATAGTGTCATATTCTTCCTGACTAATATAAACAGGAGCATAAACCAGTCCAAGGTTGGTCAGTTGTTTATTAAATGCCCTTAAATGATTTCTTGATCCTTTCAGCAGGTTTTCAAAAACCCGGATGATATTTTCATTGGTTACAACATCAAGTGCATCTGTAAGATCTTTGATATCCATTTCTTCGATCAGTGCCCCGGTCATCATGGCTTCCTTAACGGAAACAGATCCTTTAACTACCAGTTCATTATACAAAGCCTGGATTTCAGTACTCGAAAATACCCCTGGTTCGCCAACAAGTGTATCGGTTGCATCATAGTATTTAAGCAGCGTAATGACAGCATTCATGTGCCTGTCTTCGGCAACTGAAATGCGTGAAAAGATCTGACTTCCCCATTTTTCACAAAGTACCGAATAAACATCGCGGGCAAGCTTTTCTTCTTCTTTCATATGGATTAAAATTGTCAGTTCACTGCTATTTAATGCAGGTGTTTCCACCAGGGTTGATTTCAAATTACCTTCATTAATGGTAGTTACCCCGTCACCGGCAACATCGATAATACTTGCATACATTGCATTGTCAGCATCCATCTGTTCGTTTTCGCATGAAATGAACAGCATCATTGCGGTGGCAATAAGTCCACCTGCCATCAGACTTTTCATTGTTGTTTTCATTTTTCCCAAGTTTAAGTTTATAATTTATTTTTCGTTACGCAATAAAAGTCGCACACGCCATTTTGTTGGTATCTTTAAAATGACGACCTTATCTGTCGTTTCTTTGCCTATAAACCGCATGAAATTGTTTTCACCCTACTTATTTTAGGATTTTTTAGATTTCTCAGTTACCTGATCTTCCTTACAGTTTTAGCCTAGATGTTTTATATGAATAAAAAAGCAAAATTGCTTTTTGAATATTCCATTCGATAAACTGATATACCGGTCGGAGTATAAGTTTTAATGCGAAAACCCCAATTACGCAATTGTGCAATTGGGGTTTAAACAATATCCGGATTGTATTTTTTACTCCGGACTTAACAACAGGGGGCTTTGTTTACCTCACAACAAACACCCTTACATTAACGGTACCTAAATTCACTGCACTACCTGTGCTATTATATATGGAGATCCTGATTACATTTTGTTGCGATACATAAGCGGTCATCATACAACCCTGTAAATTCACATCAACCGAACCAATTATTATATCGCCAAATTCAACAGCAAAAGCATTGATGGCATTTGATGTGTATGTTGAACCGGCAGGTAAATTACCTATGACAAAAGTACCTGCGGGATCACTGGTTACTTCGGTCCCTGCAAATGTTCCTTTAAGAATAATTGAATCCGCTGTCTGGGTAATTGAGATACTGGAGTCAGCTGAGGCAAGCACCTTAGCCTTTATTGGATCGATACCGCTGCCCACCAATATATTTTCAGCTGTCAATGTAGCATTTCCCATACCTCCGTTGACAACCGGCAGCACGCCGGTAACCTTGGAAGTCAGGTCAATGGTGCCATCGGCTATGTCCTCATTGACTACAGTGCCGTTCAGTATTTCGGCTGATGCCACTGCACCGGTCGCGATGTCACCTGCCACGATGGTTTCATCCAGTATTTCAGAAGTTTCTACAGCCCCCGCTGCAATATCTTCTGCCAGGATCGTCTCATCCAGGATCTCGGAAGTTTCAACGGAACCGGTACCGATGTCTTCTGCAAGTATGGTCTCATCCAGAATTTCTGATGTTTCAACTGAACCGGTACCAATATCTTCCGCCAAAATTGTTTCATCCAGTAATTCAGAAGTTTCAACTGCACCGGTCGCAATGTCTTCAGCCAGAATTTCTTCATTGAGTATTTTGGCTGTTGTTATCGCATCGTCAGCAATATCATCCGTATAAAACGAATAGGGAACGGTCATAAACTGTTGGTTGCTGACCAAAACATAGGTCCCGTCATTTTTGGTTGATATTTCGACTTTCAGGAACTGATCGGCATCAATCCATGGCATATCCAGCAACCTGGTATAAGCTCCGTTACCGGTTTGCTGACCCTGTCCTATAACAAGGGAAAATAAACCATATTTATCGGTAATTGTGGTATGGGTTTCTTCCCATTGTATGGGACCATTAACACCCTTTGTTATGGTAAATCTGACGCCTATGGCCTTTTCAAAAAGAGGTTTGCCTTCAACATCCATACCAACTATTTCTTTCCCGTTCTCATCAATGGCAACCGCCTGGTAATAAATTCCTTTTAAATCACCTATGTTTTGTGCATATGTATATTGGCTTATCAGGCATATCGCTGTAATAAACCAAAAGATAGTTGACTTTTTCATATTGTTTATATTAAGTTGAGGTTATACATTTATCTAAAAAGAAAAGGAAAGACCTAAGGTCAGACCATAAGCATAATTAGTAGATTTCTGGCTCTCGTCTTTTTCCAGGTTTGCAAATCCCATCAGATAGTTGAATTCAATGAATGTTGCTAAATTCTCGGATACACTTAGTTGAATTCCGGGAGAAACAAGAATTCCATAATCTGAAGTATTGACAGATTCAGATTTTACAATGTTAAAATCCTCATTGTTGATCGTCTGAAATCCCCGTACCAGATAACCATAATAGCCGGAAACACTTAAGTAAGGACTAACCTTGTCCTTTACCAGCATATATCCGACTCCAAGCTTTCCGCTTGCATATTGCAGATCCCATGTATAATTCATCTCATCATAAACCATGGTTGCCCCGGCTTTACGCATGCCGGCTCCGACATTTACCATAAATCCGCCGGCTGTTACCAGGCGATATCCCACGCCATATGCGCCTGTGAATATGCCTGAATATTCGCTGTTGAGTTTATTCCCGTCGCTGTCGGTAAATTTAAAAGAAGCATACAAGGGAGATGCTTCCACGGTCAGGCTCGATTGGGCATTTGCTGTGGCTACGCAACCTATGAAGCCCAGTATGATCCATATAATTTTTATCTTTTTCATATTCATGATTATTTATTGATGGTTATTTTAATGGAGGAAATGTTCTGATCATTATCCCTGACGGTGATAATGTAAATACCGTTTTTCCATGCCCCGCAATTCATGTCATAGACTTGTAACTGCGTTACCTTTTCAGATAAAATCATCTTTCCGCTCAGATCGGTTACCTCGATCAATGAGTTTTCGACTGATTCATCGCTTTGAAGCGTAACCGAATAGGCGGCAGGATTGGGAAAAACGTTCAGATTCAGACTTTTTAACGGACCTGAATGGATAGCTTCCGCTTTAAAAACCACAGGTTGCTGAAATCCCTGCAATACTTCAGTTGAATTTCCGGAGGATGCCACCGTATTGAACGGCTGGCCCACCGTTTGCATAAAGACAGCATCACCGGTCATGATGACAGCACCATAACTTGATATACACTGTCTTTTAACAGACTGAGCCTGATTATATGGTACACAAATCCATAAAATCAAGCTGATTAGCAAGAGAATTTTTCTTTGAAAAGTAAATTTCTTCATTGCAATTTGTTTATTAGTTACTATATAAATATTTGGTAATAAAGCATATCAGAAAAATAGTCTGCGCTGGGATTTAAGCAGATGATGTTATAATTTGAAGTTTTATTAACAGTTGTAATTTGTAAGCCCTGTGGGTGAAAGGTTTTTCCCGGACGGAAAAATTGAGAATCCTTGTTAGTCTGATTGAACATTAATTGTGCTTTCATTTATTTTAACACTTAATTCAAAGACAACAAATAGCCCAGTGAAATTGAAAAGAAAGAGCTTGCCGGATAAGTAACACTTTCATCCTGTGTTTTCGGGATATTCAATGAATAACCCAGTTCAATGTCAAAATCACCCAAATAAATGCATACTGGCAAATAAAACTGCGTGTTTAACAGGCCATATACATCTTTTGTCTCAAAGTCCTGTTGTGAGCCTGACATGTGTCCGCTCAGGCTGCCGGCGCTGGTATATTCAACGGATTCAGATCCCATGAAGAGGGAAATCTCGGGTTCCATCTGAAGCTTATTATGATTGCCAAAGCGCACCAAGGCTATGCGTGAGAAGACACTGGGAGTTGCATTCATACCGAATTCTTCACCGAATAAAAAATTAAGCGAAAGCCGGCCGCCGATCCATTTGTTCCTGAGGGAAAGTGAGGTCCCGATATTATTCTTGAAAGCATAACTGGTTGACGTATCCTGAAAGTTATAAAAATAGCGGCTATACGATGCCCGGAATATCATGGTGTTTTTCTTGTTCAAAGCTTTCAGGTAGCCTGCTGTGGCAATGGTGTTTCTGTAGCCCGGATCAGACTGGCTGTACCAGGAGCCGGAAGCTCCCAGGTAAAATCCTTTGGAGTGAAGAAAATAAAGACTCCCGTTCAGGGCGTAAATATCTTCGTCGATTTCCCTGCCGGCATACAAGGTCTTGCTGTCTGCGGCAAAACCTCCATACAGGTAACAATAGGAAGAGGGCGGATCAAGGATTTTTTTTATTTCCCTGTCATTTCCCAGTACATCATACAACAGTGAATCAAGTCTGTCTGCCTGCGACCAGGCAGGTGATCCCAGCAGGATCAATAAGAAAAGTATTGCAGCAGGTCTCATTTTTCTTCGTTTATCAAGTGAAATTTTCAGTTAACCTGAAAAAGAAGAAAGATCCGGATATACCATCCGGTTTTTCCGGATCTTTCCTTTGTACGAATAAGATTGATTTTAGTTACCCCCTTGTCTGCCCGACTGGGTTCTTGTGTTTTCGCGGTTCTCTCTTGATTGCTGCTTTTGCTCTTCCGATGCTGAATTCCGTATATGATTCCGCTGTTGTTTTCTTATTTCTTCATTTTCCCTGAGCATTGCTTTTTGTTCTTCCGAAAGGGAGGCCTTGAAAGCATTCCGTTTCTCGCTCTGCGTCATCTCTTTGTTCTCGAGGATGGCTTTTTGCTCTTCAGTAAGGGAGGTACGGAATCTTTCTCGGTTACGGTTATTAACCTGATTTTGTTCCTGTGTAGCAGTTTGCTCCTGCGCAGCAGTCTGGTTCTGAACCTGGTTCTGTTCCTGTGTAGCAGTTTGCTCCTGCGCAGCAGTCTGGTTCTGAACCTGGTTCTGTTCCTGTGTAGCAGTTTGCTCCTGTGCAGCAGTCTGGTTCTGAACCTGGTTTTGTTCCTGTGTACCTGTTTGTTCTTGAACACCAGTTTGTTCCTGAACCTGGTTCTGCTCCTGCGTAGCAGTTTGTTCCTGCGTAGCAGTCTGATCCTGAACCTGGTTTTGTTCCTGGTTCTGGAGTTCAGAACCGGTAGTGGTTTCCTGTGCTAATGAAAGTCCCATAAATAAGAAAAGGGCCATTGCACTTCCGATGATTTTTGCTGATAATTTCTTCATGGTAATAAAATTTAATTAACAACTATTTGAAGCTTATTGGTTTTGTTTTTTTGCTTCTTTGTTGTTAAACCGCATGAAATTCTTTTTACCCTACCTTAATATTTATTGATTTGTTGATTTTCTGATTGGTTGATTTTTTGACCCTGCCCGGCAGACAGGTTGATTGACTGGGGCAATAATCTTAATAAATTTAAATACAGTTAAATACATGAATAGTATTATGATTTTTTTGCTTTATAGGCAGCTGATTTCCCTTGACAACCTGATGGGTAAATATTCTCTCACCCATTAAGCAGCCGGGAAGTCTTAATAATAAATATTCAGAAACACAGCCGGCGTTATGGGAACGGCACCGGTATAAAGGCTTATGGTGCCGGTGTCATCAGTCGGGATGCGGATATAATTGGAATAGCGGATATTCTCGGTGTCAAAAACATTTAAAACAGATACTCCTGCATCAATATGGATCTTTCGTCGGGTGAACTTAAATATGGCAGCAACATCTAACCGGTTGTATGGTTGGGCATAATCAATAATGGCAGGCAATTCACCGGGATCAGGAATGCCGGATCCAAAGACATAATTGGCTGAAAGATGAAAGGATTTGATCTTTGCGAGGCCGGCAAATTTCACTTCATGCCGCTGGTCGTGCAAGGCAGGTAGGTATTCATCTGACGAAAAATATGGAAAATACTCCACCGTTTTACTCAGCGTATAGGAGATCCATAACGTCTGATTTTTAAACTCTTTCTTGATAAATAAGTCAAGTCCTTTTGTTTTACCCTCTCCTTTATAAGTTGTTGCTATCTCGCCGGTTTTCAGGTATCGGGTAATCCCTCCTGTATACCTCAAATAACCTTCGGCGCTGGTTGTAAAACCGTGCTTATTAAATAAGAATCCCAGGGTATAGCTTTGAGAATTTAGCACCTTAATATTGACGCCGTCGCATAATGACCAGTCCATAGTATAATTTCCTGCTGTGTCAAGGGTCATGTTTTTGGATACAAATTGATTATACATACCGGCTGCAGCGTTCACGCCGAAATGATCATTTATACGGTATCTGGCCGATAACCGGGGTTGAAAATATATTTTCTTTTCTGCAACCCCATCGGGATTTTCATCACCCCGTATGGGTTGTGAATAGATATCAATCCTGATACCTGGCTTCAACGTTATCTTTTTTAACAAGGTGATATTATCCTGGAGGTACAGGTAAGGGATTGCAAGATTCTCATCTTCATCGTTTATTATTATCTGATCCAGGGTTTTCCAGGTAGTGGTATAATAATACAGCCATCCCAGTCCGATATCGGCCGTATGTCTTTCAGAAAAGTTAATCTTATTATCGATACGGCTGTTGATTTCATTGATGGAAACCTTATTTTGCATGGCGGTGCCGGAAGATACCTGGTTTCCTGATGTTCTTAAAGTCTCTTCCGTTTTTTCCCTGTCTGTAAGTAGGGAAGAATAACTGATAGTAAAATTGCTTGTGTTCTTGTCCTTCCAGTTGAAGCCATAGAATGCTGTTCCTCCCAGCTGAAGATTTTCCTCTCCGGGATTTATGGTTGTGTTCAGACGCCCGGACTCATAGTCAAATGTATAGGAAAAGTGGTCCATCCCTCCGTAAAGGCTGATGAAATAGTTGCTTTTCCTTCCGCTGCCTGAATATTTCAGGTTCAGATCGCGGAATCCGTAATCGGGAATGATACTATAATCAGCCCCGCTGCTGCTTTGCCGTCCTCTTCCGTAACCTCCTCCGGAGGAGGAAGATTTGTAAGCACTGTATAAATTATAGAAGGTTTGCCGGTAGGCTAGCAGAAGTGACGATTTTTTCCGGAAAGGAACACTGGCCTTTCCGTTTAATGTCATATTGTTAATGGTGAATTGTATCGAAGGTGATAAACGGTTACCATCCACTCCGGTGATATCAACAATGCCTCCGACACGCTCCCCGTATTCCGCACCATATCCGCCTTTCATTACTTTTATGTCTTTTGCCATATAAGGATTCACGGCACTGATATTATCGTTGAAGTTTTTCATCCCGTAAAGGGTAAATCCGTCAAATACGATCTGGCTTTGGCCTTCGTAACTACCCCACAGGATGAGATCAGCTGATTGTTCCCCGGCGGCGAGGACCCCGGGCTGCAATCTGAGCAGGTTGAAAATGGAATTGTCACCATTGCCGGGCAAATAATAGGCTATCTTGTGGTTCAACTTCGATATGCCGGGTGAGACACCTGTCTGGATCGACCGAGCCACCTCCGACCCAATCACTACAATCTCTTCCAGTGCAATGACCGAAGGCGTCAACCTGAAATTGAAATGATTGCCAAAGGGCACAACCGTATCGAGAACATAATAGCCCAGATAAGATATGATAAGAGAAAATACACTGTCGTTTGTTGAGGTAAAGGAAAAGTTCCCTTTAGCATCGGACATCAGGCCTGACTGGTTGATGAGGATTGCGGAAAAGGGGAGGGTCTCATGATTGGTTTTATCGGAGACCCTGCCCGAAATAATATACTCTTTCTTTTTTTCCGGAGGTTGGACGGCGTAAAAAACTGCCACTCCTTCATTCATTTCATAGGTCAGGGGCAGGCCTTTGATCAGGTATTGATAAGCTTGGCCAGGCGATGTGAATTTCTTATCCAGGGTGAACTTGTATGCCGATAATTGTTTGTCATCAAAAGACAGCATCAGCCCATAGTTGTCACGAAGCCCGATCAGTACTTTATTTAAGGATTCATCGGTGCAGTTGATCCTGACCTCCTGTGAGAATGCGTTGCCGGCCAGGTACAGTAATACCAGGGAAACAAGTAATCTTTGGGTTAAAGGTTTCTTATTGATTCCTGGAAATGATATATTCATCTTCTGATGTGCGGGTGATATTCAGGTTAAAGGGTTTGCAAATAAGATCCAAAGCAGTCTCAACGTTTGTGCTTCCTTTAAAGGTACCCGTATAGATATTATCCAGGTCACCGGGATATTGGATCACAACACCGTATTGCCTGCCGACCTCTTCAAATACCTTAGGTAAAGGCGTTGATGTAAAGTTAAGTATGTTATTTAACCACGATATGGTTTGATCAGTATTAACACCGGAATTTACATCCAGCAATCCGTTGCGGTTTAATGCCGCTTGCTGACCGGGATTCAGGATAATGGTTTTATTATTTTGTGTTTCGGTAACCATTACCTTACCGGTAACACAGGTAACCTGGTAGTCGTTGTTGCGCGAATAGATGTTAAAGCTGGTGCCCAGTACAGTGGTTTTACCTTTATCTGAGACAACTTCGAATTTTTTTCCGGGTTCTACTTCAAAGTAAGCCTCACCCTCGAATCTCACCTTCCGTGAAAATTTCAAAAAATATAAAAGAGGTTTGTAGGTTATGGAGGATTGTGCATTGATATGTATTTTCGAACCATCAGAAAGAAAAACAAAACCGTGTTCACCTGCAGGCATTCCCATGGTTTTGGTATAAAGCTGCATGAATAAACCAAGCCCAACAAGCAAAGCAATAGCAGCAGCTATGGCAAGCCTGAGACCGGTATTCATGAATATGCTTCTGCCGGCAGGTTGTTTTGTTTCCATCCTTTGTTCCAGCTCAGCCCAGATCTGCTCCTTGCTTTTACCCCATTCAATGTAAGTGCCCGCGATCATTTCTTTCATTTCTTTTGAGAAGTCAGCATGTTTTTTAATATTTTTTTCCTTTGCTGCCATTATTTTTCATGTAATGCTTTTTTCAGATAGTCAAGTGCAATGCTCATTCGTTTTTCTACTGCCTTCACGCTTAAATTCAGCCGATCGGCAATTTCGTGGTATTTCAGTCCCTCCATCCTGGCCATCAGAAAAACGGTACGCTGTTTTTCTCCCAGTGACGCCAGCGCTTTGGTATAATTTGCTTTCAGTTCCTTATAGCGCAGCTGGTCTTCGGGTGAAAGATTATCCATATCGCTTTTCAAAGACCTCATATAATTCATTTCCAGCGTTTCTCTTCTGTACCGGCTCACAAACATGTCCCCGGCCATTTTATATAAAAGCCGGATTGCTGTCTTCGGTTCCACTTCCATTTGCTTTTCCCATATCCTCATAAAAACATCCTGGGCCAGATCAGAAGCCTGTTCCTTATCTGCGCCGCGGTAAAACAGGTAACTGCGCACAGCATCGAAATACAAATCGAACAAAACCTTGAATTCTTCCTTTGTCAATGATTTAAGAACTTTGTGACCAACTTAATGAAATTTCGTTTATAAAGTTAGTTATTCTAAGTCCGAGCCAATTATATTTTACCCTACTTTTTTAATGAACATTTCTTGAAACTAAGGGTTAGTAAGTTTTAAATAAACACAAAATAAAATCAAAATGAAAATGAAAAAAAATATGGGTTCTGTTGACAGGGTAATCAGGACATTGATCGCCCTGGTGGTTATCGTTTTATTTTTAACTAACGCAATCTCAGGAACACTGGCAGTTATATTGCTCATTCTGGCCGGCGTTTTTATCATAACCAGCATCTTAAGTTTCTGTCCCATTTACTTTCTTTTTGGTATCAACACCTTAAAGAAATAGGACTAACCGCAGACATCCAGGATACCCTGTCAGGGTGCCTAAAAACTGAAAGATATGAACTACTATTTTAATACAATTATTAACGAGAGCTTTGATTCCGCCATTCTTAAAGTAACGGAGTCATTAAAAAAAGAGGGATTTGGTATTGTTTCGGAAATCCGTATGCACGAAAAATTCAGGGAAAAGCTTGGGATTGATTTCAGGAAATACACTATCCTTGGGGCATGCAATCCGGCTTATGCTTACAAGGCTGTTACAGCCGAAGAAAAAATAGGCACCATGCTGCCCTGCAATGTAGTGGTGATTGAAAAAGAAAATGGGAAAACGGAAGTGGCGGCCATCAATCCTGTAGCCTCGATGATGGCGGTTCAAAATCCGGCCTTGGAAGGATTTGGTAAAGAAGTGGCCCAAATACTTCATGAGGTGATTAAATCACTGTGAAAGTATTGATATGCTGTCAGTTAGTTGGAATGCTACAAAAGGACACCCTGACAGGGTGGGGGGCCCTGCCAGGGTGTCTACAGAGCGAAAATGAGAACGAGAGCGTAAGAGTTTTTCATCATTCTTATTCTCATTCTGTTTCTGATTCTTTCCCGCTTGCTACCGGTTACTGGTTACCGAATACCGTAATTTAGCATCCCCCGGCCACTTTCTTTTTCTTTGGTTTGCCGGTTATCACGGGTTTAATGGGTAGCTTGCCGCTATTGGATACCGTGGTTATGATGCTCCCTCCCCCCAGCGCTTGCGAGGCACTGCGGGCAAAATCATATTTGGCAAATTCTTCATCGGGGCTGGTCGAAGATGGCTTCTGAGGATTCATGATGGCATCAAACCAATAATTCAGTCCCCCTTCCAGCACATAATTGTTTTGATATCCCATCTGCCGTGTGATAAGCCAGGCCTCATTGGCCTGCAACGAGCCGTTGGAATAAAATACGTTCATCTTAATTTCCTGATCGAGAACATCGGTGTATTCTTCGGAAAGCAGATCTGTAAGTGGAATATTCAAGGCATCTGTCAGGTGATACTTATCGTATTCGTCCTTTCCCCTGACATCAATTAGACGAAGGGAAGGATCTTTTTTTACGATCATATCCGCTACTGTCTCAGGCGCAATGAACTGAGTCCGTGTATTGACTTCCTCAAGCAATTGAGATGCCGTAAGCTTAAAGGGTTTCGTGGTGTCTGAAGGAACCGCTGCGATGATCAGTCCCAGGCACACCGTTGCTATTGCTAAAATTACTCTTGGTTTCATTTCTTTTATTGTATTAGTCTTTGCTCTTCTTCTCTTTATTCTTTTCTCTGATCTTAATATTCCTGTTGCGGGAATTTTTTCTCTGCCCACTCGGCTGCCCAGAACATCCCGCTGGCCACAATGATCAACAGCAGTGCAAAAAGGCCATCGGTAATACCCAGGGCTTCGCTCATCTTGGGGGATCCTTTAAAGGCAGCATAGTACAATTCTTTCCACCAGTCAAAGCTTATGCTGAAGCCGAATACACCGATGAAAAGGCCGGCCACAAAAACCATGGCATCTATCTTGCCAATGGCGGCCCCGCAAAAGCTGGTGCCCGGGCAAAATCCGCCCATGATGAAGCCTGCTCCCATCACCACACCGCCAACGATGGCAGAATAGAGATAATTGGGATTGACATATACCAGGCTGAGATCAACCCAGTCGAACAGGCTGAAGAATAACAGGCCAATCATGGCCGTTATAGCCCCGGTAAAAAAGACCTTCATGACTACGGTGTCATAACCATAGAAAACCCCGGCCAGTTTACGGCTTGATGAAAATCCTGATTGTTCCAGCACAAATCCGAATCCGATTCCAATGATAAAAGCCAGAAGAAAATT
>CAYWCR010000048.1:0-15758 GCA_964456825.1 uncultured Bacteroidales bacterium | reverse complement strand
AATCCTCCCACCGAGAGCACGGCCATGCCGCTTAATGCAGAACCACTTGTGCATCCCCTTCCAAGCTGCGAGCCAAAACCAAACAAAGTTCCTCCCATTAAGGCCATGATCAGTCTTTTTCCTGAGGTTATGTTCGGATGATGTTCCACCTTGAGTTTTAATCTATGCGCAAGGGCACCGGATAAAAATCCGCCCACCAATACGCCCAACATTTCAAAAACAAGCCAGTTTTTCATTGGGTGACCCTGATGGGATTCATGGTACTCTTTGAAGTATTCATTGCCGGTGGAGTAATTTGGTGCCACTGCTTCCGTGGCACTGATGATAGTGCTTTTGATCGCTCCGCTGGCCCCCAGTCCACGCCCGGCCATAAAATTAGCAGCCAGGAGCACCAGTCCCAGCAATACTCCGCCAAGGTATGGATTTATGTATTTTGTCCTCGTTTCCCCCGTTTCTTTTCCCATAGCTTTAAATTATAAATTTCTATATTCTTTGTTTTTTAACTATTATTTTGTCAACCTGCCTGCCGGCAGGCAAGTCTGTTAACTTATCATTTGAAACTCTTAATAACCCACCCCTAACCCCTCCAAGGAGGGGAATTTGCTCCCAGCAATGAACCTAATTTTACCTTTAATCCTGGCATCTTGTCCCTTGTCCCTTGTCCCTCTCTTCTTAATACAGCCACCTGCTCTCCTGACCGGCAAAAGCAATGATAAACCTCAGCATCAGGCTTCCAAAGAGTACCAGGATAGCAGGCAGAATTGCCGGGATATGATACTTCCTAAGCTCCAGCACTTCCAGCAGGGCAGGAAAGACCATCCCCAGTGTAACGACAAAGATCCAGAATACTGCCGTATAGGGGCCGCCAAGAAAGAGGTTTGCAGCATCAATCTGCACCTGTGTGCTGGCCAGGAATCCCATAAACATATGGATAATGAGAAACAACTCAATACCAATGAGCATGATGTCAATCTTAGCCAATACCTGTCGCTCCGTCATATCTTTTGAAAGCATAACAATAACGGCAGCTCCGGCAGAAAGGCCGGAAGTCAGAAACAACGGACCCAGGATAGATGTGTTCCAGAGCGGCCTGGCATTAAAGGCTGAGAACAAAATACCGGTATAGATCCCCAGGATCACCGATGATATCAGCATGATCCAGGCAAGAGCGGTCTTATATCGGTTGAAAAATTTCTCCAGTTCTTTCAGCCAGTTGTACTTCCAGTCCCATTGGGGCCAGATCGTTTTCATATGAAGGGCGCACCATATGAAAGACAGCGGTGTGACCAGCATCAGCACCCAGGCTCCCCATGACATGGGTGACTGCAATTTAATCGTGGTATACAGTTGCCAGAAAAATGCTTTATGGCGCAGATCGATAAAAAGGGCCAGCAATCCAAGAACCAGTATAACCGGGACGAGAAATGGAGCCCGCTTTACCACGGTGTTGAATTCTTTTTCTTTTCCCAGGATATAATAAAGGGCGGCGAAAAAGAGGATCCCGGCAGCAAGTCCTCCCAGAAAAAGATACAATGGGATCTGCCAGTGCCAGATATGCAGTTGCGGATCCACCATCGGGTTCAATCTGCCGCTTACAATTAATTCTTCGCGCATAGGGTTGTTATTAGCAGTTTTAGATCAGAAAATACAGTTCAGGCTTTGTTCCGGCTTCAGGAATGAGTGTTTTGTGCTTTCTTCTTTTCAGTACCACCGAAACATCACTGTTGGGATCGTCGAGGTCGCCGAAATACATGCATTTTGTGGGGCACACCGCCACACAGGCAGGCTGCTGTCCCTTTTTGATCCGGTGAATGCAGAAGGTACATTTGTCAACATATCCGTCGGGATGGGGATATCTGGCGTCATACGGACAGGAAGCAATGCAGGCCCCGCAGCCAATACATTTATCAGGAGTGACCAGCACAATGCCGCCGTCGGTAAAATGGCTGGCACCGGTAGGACAGCATCTGACGCAGGGTGCATTGGCACAATGATTGCATCGCTCCGACCGGATCTCTATTTCAAGTTGAGGATAGGTGCCGTCGGTGACCTCCACAACCCAGTCGCGGCAGTATCCTATGGGTACGTTGTTCTCGGTCTGGCATGCCACGACACAGTCGGAGCAGCCGACGCATTTTTTGGTATCAACAGCCATTGCGTATCTCATGACTGTACCTCCTTTTCTGCGGGTTTTTCGGTAAGGAATGTCACAAAATTTCCCCGCATGCCGGTCCCCCCCATGATCGGGTCGATATGTACTTTTGTGATCAGCCTGGCATCACTGGCTCCCTTTCCGTAGCATCGCCTGAGGCGCTTATCGGCATGTCCGAAACCATGTACCATGTAAACCGAATCCCAGCGGATCCTTTCCGTAATTCTCACCTTGATTGGGAATTCCGACTCAATCCCGTCCTGGTTCTTCAACCAGATGTACTGGTCATTCTTTAATTCCCATTCAATGGCTACTTTGGGATTGATCCATACTGTATTTTCGTCCATCAGGTCGGTAAGGTTCGGATTATTGGATGTACGGCTGAACGTATGCATCGGTGCCCGTCCGTAGATCAACCTGTAGTACCCTTCAGGGGGGTCTTCATGAGGGGTGTACTTCGGTAAAGGATCAAATCCTTCCGCTTCAAATGCGGTGGAAAACAATTCAATCTTTCCGGTGTTGGTGGCAAATTCCACCGCTTCATTTTCTGCATAATAAAGATCGTCAGCCGTTCTTTCGAAGGTCTTAACGCCAAGCCGTTGCATTTCCTCCAGGGAGGTACCAACCTGTTTTAGCTGCCAGTCGAGTGATTCTTCAAATGAATTCCAGTTAAAATAGTCCTCAAGGCCCAGTTTTTTTGATAGCTCTTTGGCCATCCACCAGGCTGGTTTTGTATTGTACAATGGTTCGGATGCAGGCATCCTCAGGGCGATCTGCGGCTTTCGATGGGGCCCGGTCCTAATGCTGTCATAACGTTCCAGATAAGTGCATTCGGGAAGTACAACATCGGCCCAACCTGTAATTTCCATCGGCATGGTGTCAATGGCTACCAACAGCTGGAGGTTTTGAATAGCTTCAATAGTCTGTTTCTGGTTTGGCAGCGTTTCAATAAGGTTTGTGCCATTCACGATCCATGCCTGAAAATTACAGTCCCTTGTTGCTGACGGAATGGTCGCTTCGCAAATTCCTGAAGCCAGGGCAAGATCGGCAAGCCTGTATTTATCCGGGAATGCATCTCGCCAGGTTCTTTTCGGTTCGGGAAATGGAGGGTGAGGAAAGGCAGGAACAGCAACACTATCAGAACGGAAAAATCCACCACGCCTGCCCCATGATCCAAGAATGGCATTCAGGATGGCAATCGCCCTTGTTCTTTGTGTATCGTCCCCGTACCAGGTAACATGCCGTCCCGGATGAACAATAACAGCAGGAGAGGCATAGGCCATTTCGCGGGCTGTTTTCCTGATAACATTCGGATCAATGGTGGTTATGCCGTACGCCCATTCAGGCGTCATGGTCTTTACGTGTTCTTTCAGGGCATCAAAACCATAAGTATATTGCTCAACATATTTTTTATCATACAGATCTTCGTATATTATTACATGAATCCATGACAGTAGCAATGCCAGGTCAGTGGCAGGTTTAATAGGCAACCAGTATTTTGATTTTCCGGCAGCCGTCGAAAAACGGGGGTCAACCGTTATGATGACTGCTCCTTTATCAATGGCATCCGACATTTCCTGCACCTGCCCGTTGTGCATATTCTCCCCGATATGAGAGCCTATCAACACAAGGCATTTTGTATCCCGTATATCGGTATTCTCCGGAGAACCAATTTCTTCACCAAAAGTAGCGATAAATCCCACTTCACGCGGGCCCCTGCACTGAGCATAAGACGGGGCTGCAATACTTGTCGAGCCGAAGGCTTTCAGCAAATCGCCAAAATAAGTTCCTCCTGATCCGTGTGTAAAAAGTGCAATACATTCCGAGCCGTGCTCTTTTGCAATACCCTTCATTTTTTCAGCTATATAGTCAAATGCCTCATCCCAGGTAGCTTCCCTGAATTTCTGCTTGCCGCGTTCTTCGGTCCTGATAAGCGGGGTTTTTAACCGGTCTTCATCGTAGTACATTCCCACTCCTCCGGTTCCACGGGGACAAAAACGGCCATTGGAATTTAGGTCCTCCTGATTACCCGTTATTTTCCAGATTTCACTTTTGTCATTTTTATATACCCATCCTGCACATTTCCAAAAACAGATTTCACAATAGGTAGGGGTGCGTTGGAATATATTGCCGGTTGCAGCTTTGGCCACGTCCACCGGAATAAAGTGCTTGCAGGCTGAAGGAACAAGAGCCAGACCGCCGGTCCCCAACATGGATATTCGTATAAATTGCCTCCGGGTTGTCATCTGTCTACGTTTTATCCAAAAATAATAATTATTGGATTTGTTGAATATTAAAGTATATAAGTATTTATATATTTAGAATCATTCTATCTTAATCCGTTCTTTTGTTTATTTGCATCTGGTGAAAAAGAAACTCTGCGTTGACAAGCATCTGTTTAAGGCTGTTAAAAGGGTGTCGGATCAGCATTCCGGGTGAGTTCATTTGCTGCAGGAAGGCCGGCAGCAGATTGAAGGATATCCTGAGCGACTGGTAAACCTTTGGATTACCGTAGGAAAAAAAAGCAGACCGGATTTTTTCATGCCGGAGTTCAAAACCAATCGCGGCAAAGCCTGCTATGACCAGCAGCGCTCTCAGATTCAACCGCACACCGGAGATCAATCCCTCCTTACCGAATCCGGTTTCAGCTGACCAGGAGCTCAGGAACAGAAAACTAAGCAGGAACATAAAAACAAGCTGCAGCCACAGCATGGGTTTTGAGAGCCTCCGGAATACAACCGGGTATACTAAAACCAGCATCCCAACATACAGGGTGATGGCTATCAATGAAACATACCATGCGGTAAGGTAATTCAAATAGAGCAGCAAGGGGATTGCGATAATATGGAGAACCAGTAAAACAATGGAGCGGTTTGCCGGCAGGCCCTCAATGTTGCTGTTATTGTCGTCTGGTAGCGCGATGGTAACGGATAAGGAAGGTGTATTCTCGATATTTCTTCCGGCAAGATAACCTATCAGCGCGGCGAGTATACCGGCCAGGGCATAAAGCAGTATCAATGCCAGCAGAACATGCTGCAGGGTTAATCCGGCATCACCGAATTGCCTGAATGCAAAGGCTAGCATGTTTTCGTAAATGGTTATAAAATCTTTCCCGTAAAGGATCAGTAGGTTTACCAGCTTATGCATGAGGGCACTCAACAGGCTGAGCCCTCCGCCGATAAGGTAAGCCATGAAATTAAGTCCCAGCAATGTAATGGATAACTCAAAGAAAAGCGCTTCGAGAAAGATACCTGTCATGGGGCCCAGAAGGAAAGCACTGGGGGATATTGATTTCATGAGGGCAGCTATCAGTCCCGCCCGCCAGATAATGCCTTTTTGTTTCCAATGCTGCAGGAATGCGGTCATAAGAAGTACCGAAAAAAAGGCCATAACAGTCCCTGCAAAGGGTATTTTAAGGTTATGCAGGAAGCTTCCCACGATGATTTCAAAGGACCCCCATGTACCGCCTATGACTGCGGCTTTAAGCCAGCGGTCATCCGTTGTATCAGCTATGTTGTAACTTTTCAAGATCTTCGGGGGTATTGACGTTGAAAAATAAATCTTCGGACCAGTATTTCAACTTGTTGCTGATGGTTACAATGATATGTTGCTGGGCAAGTATAAATTCATGCAGGGTAAGCTGATTCTGCTGTATGCACTCAAACATCGGCCGGGCGGTATGGGTGGGATATATGGCGCATAAGGGCTCCATCAGATTGTTATGGTGAACGGGGACTATGATCTTGTTTCTTTCGATTCTGGCAATCAGGAGTTCGACAATCTCCTCCTTCAGTAATGGCATATCACAGGAAAAGACAATATTATAAGGAGTTACTGACCGGAGCAGGCAGGAATAAATACCTACCATCGGTCCCTGTTCTTTTCTGATATCAGGAACCACGGGATAGGGAAACGGCAATGGCTGATTGGAACTGATCAAAAGCTGGTGGCAGTATTTATCAAGCAACTGAATCGGGTACTCAATTAATTTTTTCCCCTTTACCATGGCATTTGCCTTGTTCATTCCCAGCCTGAGGCTTTTCCCCCCGGCAAGAATGATTCCTGTCAGCTCACTTCTTTTCACCATAGTTCAGAATATTAGTTCAAAGCCGGCACTTATAAATCTCCCCAGGGTAAGGTTACGCCCATCAAAAAGATATTGCTTATCCGACAGATTTTGAAGGGTGACCGACACTTTAAAATGGGTTGCCAGTGTTTTATTAATGGTTAGGCTAATGATTCCATGGGCCGGTATTGGTGATTCATTCAGATCGTCCATATATTGCTCTCCCCTGTATACCCAATTCACTGATCCCCCAACATATTTATTATCGGTTATGATCCCTAATCCTTCCATATGGCCCGGTGTATACGAAAGCCTTTTACCCTCCAGGATTTCATTCTTATGGATCACCGAACGGTTCAGGCTTAAGTTTGCATATGCCTGGATCCATTCGTAAGGGTTCCATTTTAATGTAAGATCCGCGCCTATGGCTTCTATCTGGTTGATATTGTCTTTGCGGTATACCTTTCGCTTGCCATTGAAAAGCGTTTCACCGGTGTCTATATAGTAAATATAATCAATTCCTGATGAATACCAGGCAGCACCAGCGATAAAAAGTGAGTGAAAGATCCGGGCGTTAACAGTCAGCTGGTAATGATTGATTTTCTCAGGCCTGAGAAGGGGACTGGCTTCTTTGAATCCGATACTCATCATACCCGAACGGGTAAGATCATCTATGGTGGGTGCTCTGAAACCATGGGAATAAATACCCAGGAAAGACAGGTTTTTGAATGGGCTGTATTTCAGACTGACAGAAGGATTAAATGCACTCCACAAGGTATCACTGAATGCTTGTGCAAAATTTGCCATATAGGAGGTTTCGTCTGTCGGGTTTTCTATGGAGAAAGCAGCATCCTGCAGGGAAACCATGGTGTAATTGAGTGACCCGGCCATTTTTAGTTTATTGCCGGTGAGATTTGTCTCGACATGGACATAAGATGATAGCTGGACTATTCTTCCCCGGTTGTTTACGATATCGGTCGATGTTCGGTAATCATCAATACCGGTGGTTGATCCTGTCCTCAGGTCGGCTCCGGCAGAGATCACATAATGGTCTGTTTTTTTCCCCAGGAAAGCCAGCATTCCTCCGTCGCCGCGTTCGGACCTGACATCTAAGGCAGAATAAGCAGTCCCCTTAAGCTTTTCAATCAGTTTAGCATAGTTTTCCTGCTGATAGAAAAAGTTGAGGTTAAAAAACCATTTATAGTTATCATATTGCAGGCCAAGGCGGCTGAAATGGGTGCGGTGACTCGAGTAGCCTCCCTGATCATCGAATATTTTAAGGCCATATCCGTGCCTGTCGTCATAGAAACAATAGGAAGCTTCAAGTTTAAGGAATTTACTTATCATGTATCCTGTTTTCAGCCTTATTCCGGTTTCGTACAGAAAAGTGGGAGCATCCGTTGAATCCCTCAGGCTGTCAGGGGGCATGATGTAACCATCGCTCCGGTTATAATTCAGTCCTGCTTTCCAGTAAAAACGTCCTGGTTTGCCTGAAAGGTCCACCCTGGCCATGGCAGTATTGTAACTCCCATATGACAGGCGCGTATTAAGCTCAAAGGGTTTTTGCGGGATCCGGGATACCAGGTTGATGATGCCTCCCATGGCATTGCTTCCATAAAGGCTCGAAGCTGGTCCCTTGATGATCTCAATCTGCGAAAAGTCTGCCAGGTCAAACCGGTTCCAGTTTACTTCTCCGTTATCCGAGACATTCAAGGGTATTCCGTCTTCGAGCACCAGCACCCGGCCTTGTTGTCCGCCTGTGGTCCCCATCATGTTCATGGTGTTCTGAGAACCCGAGAAAATTCCGTTTTTCCTGTCCTGGTTGATACCGGCCACCATGGAGAATATATCATCAAAACTATGGGCGGGAAAAAGGCTCAACTCTTTTCTTCCCAGTACGGTTGTATTATAGGCAATGCGGGAAAGTGATTCACTCCTTCGTGCCGCAGTTACAACAACTTCATCCAGTTCTTTTGCAGGCAGATAACCGGCACTGTCGGTATCCTGCGAATACAATACCGTGCAATATGGCAGCTGCACCAGAAAAAGCAAAACAATGCCTGCAACCCGATCTGCTATTCTCATATTCGTTACCTTTGAATTGAGGAAAAGGGGTTTTTTGCAAGACAAAATAAGCATAATTTATGATATTTATTATAACCGGCGAAAAAGACGCGGGAAAGAGTACTTATGCACGCCGACTTGTCAGTGAGTTGCAGGACATGAAGCTGCGGATAGAAGGATTTCTTTCGATAGGAGAAGGATTATCCGGAAGCAGGAAGCGGTTTGATCTTCTCGATCTGGCCGTCATGCAGTCATGGCCGTTATGTGAAACAGAGATGAAACCGGGAACTATCAACTGCGGGCAATATTATTTTAATCCGGAAACCATCAAAAGGGGCAATAAGATTATCAGGGATGCTATTCAACATAAGGCTGATATGATTGTAATGGATGAGATCGGACGTTGCGAACTCGATGGCCTGCTATGGGATTCAGCTTTGCGAAAAGCGTTGACATCTTCCTCTGGTTTGATGCTGGTGACAGCCAGCAAAAATGTTGAAAAAATAGTTTCCGGGTATGCAATCGAAAGGTTTATGCGGATTGATATAGCGGGTGTTACTGTTGAGCGGGCAGCAGGGCTGGTGATGGAGAATATAAAGAATAGGATCGAATCACCCGGCAGTGTATAAATCAGAGCGGGAATGAGTATGAGAATGAAAATGAGAGTGCATTCAGTATTTCATCATTCTCATTCTGTTTCGGGTAGGGCGTATGGATCTATCTTGTTCCATTTCCCGCCGCCGGCCAGGATGGTGTAAAGGGCATCGTGCGCCATGGTCTCAAAGATGGTAAATTCATTAAAGGATATGGAGCGAAGATCATCGACGTACTGTCTTTCTTTGGCCATATCGCTAAGTTTGGGCAATACCGTCAGATTTGCACTTCTCCAGGGTATAACTCCCGGACCGAATGCCGTGATCCCGGTCTTTGGTCCCCATCCCAGGCTCATGGTATATGCGCTTTCACGGTCATGAATATTGTGCACCCTGTGAAATCCGAGACCTGTTACATAACTAATCCCAATGGGATTAAGTCCCAGTTTATAATCCATCAGCTGTGAGGCTGCATCAAGATAATGCTGTTCTTTGGAGATGCTCCACATCAGCAGGGGTATGCAGGCGTATTGCGGCTGCCGCACGTTATGGCCCCATCCTCCTTTTCCTGAAGGGTTCCCGACCGGGTAGGCGTTTTTTTCCAGTTCAGTGATATTCATCTCTGCCGCTTCCCGGATTACCGATATAAAATGTTCCACGATGACTTTGTCGGTGGGAATACCTTTCGCAGCAATATAAGAATAGATATAGGCAGGATTGTCAAAATTTCTGTCATTGAGTGAATAGCCGGGGGCAACGAATAAGTGATGTTTCAGTGAATCGGCGGTATGTTGAAGCTCACTTATTTTCCGGTGTGACTGTTCATTTTGGGTCAGCAGGTAATGCTGAACATAATAATAGAGTTTCTCCGGGTCGGCCATGTTTTTTGATCCGGCGTCGAAAGCCTTTTCCGCCCTTGCGATGAGCGCTGCGGAGCGCTCCGGCTTCCATGGCTTCAACAATCGCGCAAGATGAAGAAACAATCCTGCACCGGGACAGGTGGCACGGTCATCCACCTTTACCGTTCCGTATTTTTTTGTGTCCTGGTCCATCGGAGCGGCAAAAGGAGCCGGATATCCTCTGGTCTCGGTACCGAAATGAATGCTGCCGTCATCATTTTGCAGGTATTCCCATATCAGCGTTCCCCATTCCGCTTCATCGATGATATCAGGAATTCCGTTATACCGGCTGACAATATTGAAATCTTCATCAAATTTCCCCGGAATATCGTATTGACCGTCAGAGAAATACTCAGGGAAAGCCTCATAGATCATCAGGTTGATGATGGGATTGGCAATATGATAGGCCCTGCGGTCAGCATCTCCGGCATCATGATAGCCTCCGTAGCATGCAAAAGCCGGTTCCGTTCCCTGAACATCGATATTGGCTTCCCCGATAGGCCCGTCTGCATCATAAACCAGGGTGTGGCAGGGATTTTTTCTGATGGCGGGACTGTCGATGGGACAGCCGCAGCGTTGATAAAATTGTCCGCGAAACAATTCATAGGCAGTTCTTTTCATGAATTCAGCGCCAACACCGAAAGGGTAAGAACAACCGCAGCCCTTTACAGCAATCTTATAAGGCCCTCCTTCGGGGACCATCGACAGGTCGATGCTATAGACAAAATCTCCTGAGGAAGTGTCGAGGCCTGATTCCACCAGCATTCCGGCGGCAATGGTTTGGCCTGATGGCTGGTCAAAGACCTCGTAGGAGGGCAGCGGCCCTTCAATTTTCCTGCTGCCTCCGGTACCAAGCCAGATACTGAAGATCGCATACCGCTTTTTCGAAAGGGCGCTGTATCCGGCCTGGTTTGTTTTGATCGATTCACAAAAGATCTCCTGCTCGTTAAATATGAACTGCTTATTGCCATAGGGTGTTTCCAGCATGTATTTTTTCCCCCCGACGAGCCGGGAAGTTTTAAGGTAGATATGATGATCAGCGGCATCGGCTTTTGTGATATACCGGTAAATTCCGATGCAGGGCTCACCGTTTAATTTCCAACGGGACAGATCACTGACGTCAGATTCGCTTATATCCGCGGTGTCGCTGGTAAAAAAAGCTACCACCACATCGTTCGAGGCTGTTCTTACCTCCCGCAACGTCAGTTTGGCTTCTGCATGATACATCAGGGAGGAAAATAATATCAGCATGGTTAATGCGAATAAACTTCTTGTCATTTCAGGGATATTTACTATTTTATACATTGATGCCATACATTAGGTCCTACAAATACATGTCTGGGATTGGGTGTCATTTATATAATGCAATGGATCCCGGGACGCGATGAATTTTGAGTGGTGATGAATCGCGTCTCTACCGGTAATTCCATAATAATTCAATGGTTATTCCCCCCAGTCCTTTCGGGTCAAGATAAGCAAAACGCCCTGAGCCCGGCTTTCCTTTTTCGCCCCAGCCGCCGGATTGAGAAACGACAAATCCCTTTACACTATAATCAGCCAGCACATTGTCAATGTCCGTTGTTCCGAAACCAACATGATGAAAACCTGCTCCGTGCGATAAAATATGATCTTCATACACGTTTGGTCCCTGCAGGGGTATGCACCATTCAAAGGGAATATTGCCCTGCCGCTGCCAGCCTAGCTTGATATCAAAAGTGCCCGGATTGCCATAATAGATTTTATCATGGAGGGAATCATGGGTCATCGTAAACTCCGGCAGCCCAAAATCGTACCAGAAATCCGACACAGCAGCTTCATCGGCGATGGCAAAAGCGTATTGCGAAAAGTTCAGATTATGCTGATTGCTGCCATCTTTTTCAGGATCAAAAAGTTTTTCAACATCATCGGTTAATATAAATCCGACTGTATATTTCCCTTTGTTTCCTGTATCAAAAAAGTAATAATTCAGTTTCCCGTGGCTGGTTTTGATCTCGAGGTTATCAAGTATGGATATGTCCAGATCCTTCAGGCGCTGGGCTTCTTCTTTCAGGTCTTTTTTACCGTCAATGGCATACACCAGACTATATATGCCTTCTTTGTGCATGCGCATATAGTCTGAAAACATGCTTCCGCGTTTGGAGGATTGTATCCACACGACCGTTGCATCACCCAGGTAGCCGATGGCCATTTTGGCAGATATGGCCTCATTCAGGCCTGAGAATTTCGAGATGATAGTCACTTCCCCTTCATCTTTGATCTGATCAAATCCCAGCTGCTGCCAGTTTTTCTTTACCGTCCTGATATCTTCCACGATCCATATCATGTGGTTAACCTTATTATAGAATTCCGGGGCCTGGGCAGATATTTTCAAAGCAAGTAAGACGGTAAAAACAACAATAAATCCGGTCCTTTTCATATGGCGACTTTTGATGGTAAGTGTCATTAAAAATAGTAATTTCTGTGAAATCAGGGGAATTATTTTTATTGATTTGTTGAACAGGGGGTAGGGATTTCGCCATTTAGCCATTTAGCGATTTAGCTGTTTAGCTTTTTAGGCTGCAGGCTACAGGCTGTTAGACTGTTAGGCTGTTAGACTATCAGACCGCAAGACCGCCAGACCGCATGACTGCAAGACTACTTGTCCCTTGTCACTCTCCTAACACCTCCTCTATCTCCTGCAGTTCAAACGCGCTGAATTCAAGCTTATCGAGTGCCGCGAGGTTGGATTTCAGCTGTTGCACGGAGCTGGCGCCGGCCAGCACAGAGGTCACCCGCTTGTCCTTCAGCAGCCAGGCAATAGCCATCTGGGCTAGGGACTGGCCGCGCTTTACCGCAATTTCGTTGAGTCTCTGGATTTTCACGAGTTTCTCGGGTGTGATATCATGTTTCTTCAGGAAACCGTAGGGTTTTGAAGCTCTGGATCCTGCCGGAATGCCTTTCAGATAGCGGTCGGTTAGCAGTCCCTGGGCGAGGGGGGAGAAGGCGATAAGTCCGATGCCTTCCTTTTCCAGTACATCGAGCAGGCCTTTTTCAACCCAGCGCTCGAACATCGAATATTTTGGCTGGTGAATGAGGCAGGGAGTTCCCAGTTGACGAAGTATTTCAGATGCCCGTTTTGTCTGATCAGGTTTATAATTCGATATCCCTGCATATAATGCTTTTCCCTGACGTACAGCCTGATCGAGTGCCCCCATGGTTTCTTCCAGCGGAGTATCGGGATCGGGGCGGTGCGAATAAAAAATATCCACATAATCGAGTTTCATGCGCCTGAGGCTCTGGTCTAGACTGGAGAGCATGTATTTCCTTGATCCCCATTCCCCATATGGTCCGTCCCACATCAGATAACCTGCCTTGGTAGAAATAACGATTTCATCGCGATAGGGTTTAAGGTGGTCCGACAGGATCTTCCCGAAGTTTTCTTCGGAAGATCCGGGTGGCGGGCCATAGTTGTTGGCCAGGTCGAAATGGGTGATGCCGGCATCGAAGGCGGCGAATATCATGTCCCTGGCAACTTCTGGCGAGTCGACCCCGCCAAAATTGTGCCATAGGCCGAGAGAGATAGCCGGGAGTTTCAGCCCGCTCCGGCCGCAATAATTATAGATCATCGAAGCATAGCGCGATGGTGAAGGAGTGTATACCATATTTATTTATTTTAATATTTAAAGATAGGCTTGAAAATGTTTATTTACAAATTCAATTATTTTCGGGAAGATGGAAGAGTTTACGGATTGAGAGACCTGCCTGCCGAATCCCGATACATCGGGAGCAGGCAGGTTTGCAGGTACATATATTCAGGGGTTAACCTTTGCTCTGTCCGGAATGACAGTTGTTTAGAAGGTTGTACCAGCCTTATCTCCATCCCATTTTTCACCCCATGTTTGCATATTTTCGAAAAATCCATTTATATTTGAGGTGACCAAAGACATGAACTAGAAAAAACTTAAACCTAATTATGATGAATACAGAAGTTCAGTTTGCGTTGGGGTGGATTGATTGGACTATCATGGGCATCTATGTGCTATTCACAATCGCCATTGGTTTTGTTTTGCGACGCTACATGAAATCAAGCCATCAGTTTCTGATGGCGGGCAAATCCATTCCCGCCTGGATCACCGGCCTGGCTTTCATTTCAACCAATCTCGGGGCACTGGAAGTCATTGGTATGGCTGCCTCAGGGGCCAAGTACGGTTGGGCCACCTGTCATTTTTACTGGGTTGGCGCCATACCGGCCATGATATTCCTCGGGCTTTTCATGATGCCTTTCTATTATGGCTCTAAAGCACGTTCGGTTCCCGAATATCTTAAATTCAGGTTTGATGAAAAAACACGCGGATTCAACGCCTTTTCCTTTGCCCTTATGACAGTACTGGCCTCCGGCATTTCCATGTATGCCCTGGCATTGTTGATGGAGACGCTGATAGGGTGGGACTTCACCATGAGCATTCTCATCTCTGCTGCTATCGTACTTGTTTATACCTATCTCGGCGGACTCACATCAGCCATCTACAATGAGGTGCTGCAGTTTTTCCTGATCGTGGTCGGATTTCTTCCGCTGGTATTCCTTGGCCTAAAAGGCATTGGCGGCTGGGAAGATTTAAAAATCAGGCTGGCTGACGTTGCCTTGAGCGGTTCCCATCAATATGGTGCAGGTGCTTATACAGAAACATGGAGGTATCTGGACAGTCCCAATTCGAACCCCATGGGTGTTGAATGGTTTGGCATGGTCATGGGCCTTGGTTTTGTGTTGTCCTTCGGATACTGGTGCACGAATTTTCTTGTCGTCCAAAGGGCTATGGCTGCCAATTCCATGATGGCTGCCCGGAAAACCCCGCTAATCGGAGCCTTTCCGAAAATGTTTCTCCCCTTTCTCGTCATCCTGCCCGGCATGATTGCACTGGCCCTGACAACACTGCCGGATAGCGGCTTTGTTCTTCCGCTTAAAGATGGCACTTATGATTATGATAAAGTAGTACCGATGATGCTGGGGCATTTCTTCCCGACAGGTGTACTCGGATTGGGCCTAACTGCCCTTATGGCATCTTTCATGTCGGGTATGGCCGGCAACGTTACTGCCTTTAATACGGTTTGGACCTATGACATCTACCAGAGCTATATAGCGCCGGGGAAATCCGATAACCATTACCTTTGGGTGGGAAGGATGGCAACTATTGCAGGGGTTGTGATCAGTATCGGCGCTGCCTATGTAGCCAAATTGTTTAACAATGTAATGGACTTCCTGCAGCTTATTTTCGCTTTTATCAATGCTCCCCTTTTTGCCACTTTCCTGCTGGGTATGTTCTGGAAAAGAGCTACCGGCCACGGAGCCTTTTTCGGATTGCTGAGTGGCACCACGGCTGCAGCCATACATCACGGTCTGACGGCACCAGTCAATGCAACTTCTCTCATTAAAGGTGGATGGCTGGTTGGTGGTGCTGAAAATGTACTGAAGGCCTATCCGAGTGAAATGGCACAGAATTTCTGGACTGCCATATATGCATTCTCAGTCTGTTTTGTCGTCACTGTTGTGATCTCTCTGCTTACAACACAAAAGAAAACCAATGAGGAGCTTAAAGGACTGGTATATTCGCTGACACCAAGACCAAAGGAAAAGGATGTTGCCTGGTTCCAGCGTCCTGCATTCCTGGCTATCATTGTTGCCATCATTGCGATTGTATTAAATATTATTTACTGGTAAGGAGGAACTACCATGGGTATTGATATAAAACTTCCGATTGGGCTAATGTTTTCTATTTTGGGTGCCGTGCTGACCATCTATGGTTATGTTACGAAATCAGATCCTGATATCTATCAGAAATCACTTAACATCAATATAAATCTGTGGACCGGCATCATCATGCTGATTTTTGGTCTGGCCATGATTCTGGCTTCCCTGTTGCAGCGGAAAGAGAAGGAAGAAAAACAGGATGGCGAGTGAGGGATGAGAATGGCAACCCTGCCTGCCGGCAGGCAGGCGGTGAACAGTG
>CAYWCR010000047.1:11760-34604 GCA_964456825.1 uncultured Bacteroidales bacterium | reverse complement strand
TGATCCGATAAGGGCGTATATTCTGGGAATTAGCTATTCGCTGGATTTTAATTAAGAAGTCTTGCAGTCGTTCGGTCTTGCGGTCCTGCGGTCTGGCAGTTTAGGTATTCCTTGTCCCCTGTCCCTAATATCCTATTTCTTTCAAAAAAAAACGCCGGTCTCCCGGCGTTTTTTTTAATGGCTATTGGCTTTTAGAAACTTATATCGAGGCCGATGCCAAAGATAAGGTTGCTCTTTGTCAGCGTGTAGGAATAGGGTTGCATGGTTTGTACATTGGTACCCGTTTTGGTGCCATCCTGATACAGGGTATAGGCGCCGCCCAGGTTCAGCATCAGGTTATCGGTAATATCAAACCCAACGCCAACTCCAAAGGTATTGGAATTCAGGCTGTAACTCATGTCGCTCTGGTAGTCCTCCATAACCCCGGTATGGCCCATGAGCCAGCCGCCGCTGACCACAAATTTTTCAGTAATGCCATATTCCAGTCCGAGGCCGACTTCCCAGTAATTGTTATCCATAACTTTATCGTTGGTAACCACTACAGTGGGTTCAGCATCAAGGGTCTTGCCATAATTGGCAGCCTTGTCGAAGAAATAATGGAACCCTACGGTCGCACTGAGGTTATCGATGATCTTGTAACCAACTCCAACGGAAAGCAGTGCCGGCATATCGCTGTGAACAATGGAATCCTGAATAAACATACCCTTGCCGTTTTTTCCGTCATTAACCGTAGTTTCAAGCTCCAGTTTAGTCTTCATCTCATATTTCAGACCTATGTTCAGTTTATCATCCATCAGTGATAAATGAGCACCGGCAAAGGGTGTAAAGCCAGTCCCTTTTTCTTCGGCATCAACCTCTGTATCAGTGGTCTGCATATCCAATGCTGCAGCCTGTAGAGAAAAATCCATCCCAAAGGTCGTTCCAATGGCCCTGAGATAGTTGCCGGGGGTAAAGGTTCCGCCAAGGGCAGGATTTAACGGCGCGGCCGTGATCATGATGTCCGTAACGTGGCCCTCATAAGTGTTCTTGGCCGTTACATAGCGGGCACCGGCGGCAACCGATATCATGTCGGTGATCTTAAAGGAAACTCCCAGCTGATATCCGAAAAATACAGAAGTACCCTTGAAATAAATGTCAGCCTGATAGCCGGTGACATTTCTCAGGAGCGGGTCTGTATCTGTTGCTAACAGGATTCCCTGGTCAAGTGTATTCAAAGCACCTGAAACAGCGGGGACAAGATGGGAAAGAGGCATTTCAATGGAAGGCAATCCTGTTTCATATGTTGCTCCGCCACCGCCGCCAATCGGAGTAAATCCGAAAGATATGGCAAGCCTGCCGGTTTTCCATGCTGCAAAAGCACTCGGGAAAACAGGAGCTTTGACATCTCCCTTGTATTCCTGGGGACTTTCATTGAGGAAGGAATAAGTAGCCGTTACGTCTTTATGCTGAAAAATAGTCTGGCTGTTCAGCGAAAAATGAAATCCGTCATTCATAAATACCAGACCCGCCGGATTAAAATAGACGGCATCGATGTCAGTTGAAGCGTCGCGTACCATGGTCCTTACCCAGGTTGCGCTCTGGTTGGTATTGGTAACAATACCCCCCGCATTCAACAGGTATGGAAATAACAATGCACAAGTTAAAATCAGCAGTAGTTTTTTCATTGTTTTCATAATTTGGTTCAATACGAAAATAATCAATTCATGACAAACATCAATAGTCTGTGGTACAGTAGATTTATAAAGCCATCCGTATTTATGATGTAAGTCATTGATAATCTCATATATATGTCCTTTCCGAGTGTTGATAAAAAGATTTCATGACCAGGTTTTTTTATTCATATCAGAAGATTTATATTTTTGCTGAAAGCCTGGTGCCATGATAATAATTGATAAAAAGCTGACAGAAAGACTTGCAGAAGAGGCTGTGAAACTGCCCCGGAAGAGAAAGAACCACAATTTTCACCGGGACCTGTCCGATCCCATGAACCGCATGATACACGCCATGGAACCGGAAACCTATGTTCAGCCGCACAAACATGAGAATCCTGATAAGCGTGAAGCCTTCATCATTTTAAAAGGGAGGGTTGCCGTGGTTGAGTTTAACGATGAAGGAGAGGTTCAGGAGTATATCATACTGGACCCGCAAACCGGTAATTTTGGTGCTGAAATACAGCCCCGCGCATGGCACAGCCTTATCGTGCTTGAAAAAGGGACCCTGATATACGAGGTAAAGGATGGACCGTATGACCCCTCCGATGATAAGTTCTTTGCCTCCTGGGCGCCGGCGGAGGGAGAAGCGGGAACGGAGGAGTATAAAAGTACGATTTTGAAAAAATTGAATGGCTGATGAGAAGATTTTGATAAATTTATGATTTATTGCGTATTGATGAAGCCGGAACAAATTAACTCCCCTCTTGAGAGGGGTCGGGGGTGTGTTAACTCCCCTCTTGAGAGGGGCTGGGGGTGTGTTATATGAATGCCCGTCGCCCCATAATACCTTATGATCCGGGGTTGAAACAACTGGCTCGAAAACTTAGAAATCATTCTACTGTATCTGAAGTACTTCTTTGGAACGGATTAAAGAGAAAACAGATGAAAGGTTATGATTTCAACCGTCAAAAACCCTTATTCCGTTATATTGTGGATTTTTTTTGCATTGAACTGCTGTTGGCCGTTGAAATAGACGGGACCAGTCATGAATGTAAGTCAGATGAGGATGAGGATAGACAAAAGGAACTTGAAAAATTTGGTATTTCATTTTTACGTTTTCATGATTTAGATGTAAAAAGAGATGTGAATGGTGTTTTATCAGCGATTGAGAGATGGATTGAGAAGTATGAGTTGAAACACACCCCTAACCCCTCTCAAGAGGGGATCGGGAGATTTCGAGATACTTCCGAAGAATCGGGCATACACACCCCTGACCCCTCTCAAGAGGGGAACAGGAGATTTCCGGATATTTCTGAAGAATCGGGTAAACACACCCCTAACCCCTCTCAAGAGGGGAATAATTAATATATTAAATAATAAGCAATGAGCATTCAAAAGCCCTCCATCCCCAAAGGTACCCGTGATTTCTCACCGGCTGAAATGGTGAGGCGGAATTATATCCTGGATATAATAAAAGAAGTATTTAAGAAATATGGATATCTGCCCCTGGAGACCCCGGCCATGGAATATCTGGATACCCTGCTGGGGAAATACGGGGAAGAAGGGGATAAACTGATATTTAAAATCCTGAATTCGGGTGATTTCATGCAGGATGTGCAGTTTACCGGGAATGTCAATGCCCTGTCGCTGAAGATCTGTGAAAAAGGCTTGCGCTATGACCTTACAGTCCCTTTTGCACGGTATGTGGTGCAGCATCAGCATGAAATAGTCTTTCCTTTCAAGCGCTATCAGATACAGCCCGTTTGGCGTGCAGACCGTCCCCAGAAAGGGCGTTACCGTGAATTCTATCAATGCGACGTGGATGTGATCGGCAGCAATTCTTTGCTCAACGAGATTGAACTTATCCAGATCATGGATGAAGTGTTCAGGAAGCTTGCAGTAAGGGTCAAAATGAGAATCAACAACCGAAAGATCCTTTCAGGGATCTCGGAATATATCGGTGAGGCACGAAGGATCACCGATATCACCGTAGCCATTGACAAGCTGGACAAAATAGGGGAAGAAAAGGTGTTTGCCGAACTCCGGGAAAAGGGCATAAGCAGTGAAGCCATTCACAAAATTCAGCCCTTGCTGAAAATCTCAGGATCCGCCAGGGATAAGCTGGAAGTACTGGCCGGCATGCTCAGGGACACGGCAAGCGGATTGAAGGGATTGGAGGAATTGCAGAAGATCTTCGACTGCCTGGAAGGCATTCCCACGGATAACCCCCTCGAATTCGACGTTACCCTTGCCAGGGGACTGAACTATTACACCGGTGCCATTTTTGAGGTGAAGGCAACGGATGCAGAGATCGGAAGCATCTGCGGAGGAGGCCGGTATGATGATCTCACAGGAATTTTCGGTTTACCGGGTATTTCAGGCGTCGGCGTTTCCTTCGGAGCTGACCGGATCGTTGATGTGATGAACCAGCTTAATCTGTTTCCGGCAGAGGCAGAAGCAACGAGTAAAGTGCTTCTGGGCAACTTTGGCGAAAAGGAATCGGTATTTTGTCTTTCCCTGCTGGCACAGCTTCGCGATGCCGGCATCCGGGCCGAGCTTTATCCCGATCCTGTTAAGCTGGGGAAGCAGATCAGTTATGCAAGTTCACGCAATATTCCTTTTGTCGCCCTCGTAGGGGAAAATGAAATCAGGGAGGGCAAAGTCACCTTGAAAAGGCTTGCAAACGGGGAGCAGCAATCCTATACGTTGACTGATCTTATTGAATATTTGAAAAGACAGTAAATTGAAGCTGACGTTAAATTTTGTCTTAAAATAAAAAAAATCATGCCCCCGAAGGAGCATGACTGAATATGAAAAAGCAATGAAGAATAACTATGTTGATTTTTATGGTTGTGGCAAGTGATTTTCTTTCTAAATATACTGTTCCCGGCCTGATTTGTTGAATTTGTTTGATGAACAGCCGTATTTTTTGCCATAAATCATGATTTTTAAATGATGATCGTTACCACTAACGGTTGACCATTATTACCATAATTGGGTGATCTGCATCACCGATGGTATTTCGAAAGGGCGACCACAAGGGTCGCCCCTACAAATATGTTCATAAAATCTTCATCGCCTCACAATTAATATATTCCTAAAAAAATCCGCGGTATTAAATATTATCTAAATTTACACGCCGGTTAACCGAATATGGAACCTCAGTTGTTTCAATCCTATGTTTCTTAAATGGATATCCGGGCAGTCTCCATGGTTTAGGAGGAATGAGAGCCAGTTGCGGGCTGCCACCAATGTTGCGATCTTTACGCTTTCCCTTGTAGCTTTTTTAATAGCCATATGGGATACAGGATTTTATCAATCCCCAGCGCTTCAGGAAACAATTGATAATTTTTATAAATTCTACTTTGCATGCAACGGCCTCTTGTATGTATTGCGGGCCATTTTGTTTATAAAGGAGCGTTACCATTCAGCCGTTGCATTCACCAACCTTGTCCTGGGCGCTGTACTTTTATTTGAATTCTCCTTAAGCCTGATCCTTGGCAAGCCTTTTATTATAAGCCGTTTAATTCATTTGCCTCCGGTATATAAATCGCTTGCCGTGCTGCTTTTCATATTTGAATTTTCCCGGCTTGACCTGTTCCGGCTCTTTGGCCTGTTCAACCCTCCCCAGATATTTATTGTAAGTTTTGGTTCTCTTGGTATCACCGGTGCCTTATTCCTGATGATGCCCCAGTCCACCACCCAGCCGATTTCCTTTATGGATGCTCTTTTTACTTCAACGAGTGCAATTTGTGTTACAGGGCATATTGTGGTGGATACAGCCACCCGGTTTACCACATTCGGGAAAGCGATTATCCTGGTGTTAATACAATTGGGAGGATTGGGGATCATGACCTTCACCAGTTTTTTTGCTGTGTTTTTCAAAGGCACACAGTCTTTTCGTGAGAAGCAGATACTGAAGGAATGGCTGAGCGACCCCAATCTTTCTTCCATCAAACGGACATTAAGCAAAATAGTCCTTTTTGTGATATTGGCTGAGGCGGCGGGAGTAATCCTGATTTTCATTTCCTTAAATCCTGATCTTTTTGACCAGGGACAACGTTTTCGCTTTGCCGTTTTTCATTCCATTTCTGCGTTCTGTAATGCCGGGTTTTCGACCTTTACCGATGGCCTTTACGATGTCAGGATCAGGTCGGATATTTCGTTGCTTTATATTATGAGTATGCTGATTATTATTGGAGGTCTTGGCTTCCCTGTTGTACTGAATGTCTATGAATTCATCAAGGCCAAGGTCCATAATATTCATGAGAAAGGGATTAAAAGGCACCATTACGTGCCTTCTTTCGGATTGATCAATATTAACACACGCATTGTATTGCTGACCACTTTATCCCTTATTGTCACAGGAGCCGCTGCATTTTTCCTCTTTGAGAACAACAATACGCTGGCCGGGATGCCTGCAGGAGAAAAAATTGCACTTTCATTTTTCAGCAGCATAACACCACGGACAGCAGGGTTCAATGCTGTTAACATGAGCCTGATCTCATTGCCCACCGTGATGATGACCATCACCCTGATGTGGATAGGGGCTTCTCCGGTCTCTACCGGCGGCGGCATTAAAACCACTACTTTTGCCATGGCTATTATCAATATTTTTAAAATCATCAAAGGGCAGGATCGGATCAATATCTTTAAGCGTGAAATAGAAACAGGAGCCGTCAATCGTGCTTTTGCGGTCATATTCTTTTCCTTCATGATCCTGGGCGCAGGTTCATTCGCTATTTATCTGGTTGAGCCCGGCCAGGGCATGCTTAAAATTATTTTTGAATGTTTTTCGGCTTACGGAACGGTTGGCTTATCGCTGGGTATTACTCCCACTTTAACCTCAGTTTCCAAAATGATATTGATATTACTGATGTTTATAGGCAGAATGGGAGCCATAACCCTGCTGATGGTATTCATCAGCCAGCCCAAAAGCCGGCCATTCAGGTTCCCTTCAGATACTATTGTAATAACCTAAACTTTGTGAAATGAATTTCGTGATTATTGGTCTTGGTAATTTCGGTGCATCCCTGGCAAAAATGTTGTCCTCCATGGGGCATGAAGTGATAGGTGTTGACCGCGACATATCAAAGGTTGAATTCTACAAGGACAGGATCTCGCAAACCATATGCCTTGATGCATCAGATATACATGCCATCCGAGCGCTGCCGCTGACGGATGCCGACATGGTTATTGTTGCCATTGGCCACGATTTTGGATCTTCGGTGATGATCAATGCACTGCTAAGGAAAATGAATGTAAAGAATATATACGGCCGCGAGACTTCTTCCATTCATATTACGGTGATGAATGCCCTGGGCATTGAAAAAACCATAAATCCTGAATTCAATTCAGCACTTATGTTTGCTGAGAAACTGGTAATACAGGGTGTAAAGAATATCTATCCCCTGTCAAGGGAAATAAAAATTGCTGAAATTCCATTGTCTCCTGACCTGGTTGGCCAGCCACTGGATGCTAACAGGTTGGCCGAAAAGAACCACCTTGAAATTATCGCGCTCAAGCGGGCTTCCGGCCAGACACCAGCAGGAAGTGAAGATGCATGCAGGATCTTTTTACCCCGTCAGTTAACGGATAAATTCATCTTGCATGCTTCCGATATTCTCGTCGTTATGGGCAATAAGGATGATATTCTGGATTTTATGAAAGGGAAATAGTCAGGGAGTCTTGCAGTCTGAGAGTCATGCGGTCTTTCAGCCTGCCTGCCTTGCTTAGGCCTGCGCTATGGCAGGCAGGTCTGGAATATAGCTGTTTAGCAGTTTAGCGGTTTAGCTTTTTAGGTATTTAGGTATCGCTTGTCACTTGTCACTTGTCACTTCCTCGTCCCTCGTCCCTTGTCCCTGCTTTTCACTTTTCACTTTTCACTGTTTATCGTTTCCCCTCCTTCTTTCCGAAAACCGAAAAATGCACATACCGCTTCGGGTGATCCTTTAGGTCAATGAGCAGGGAGTCGAGGCTGAACAAGGCACTGTTGAGGTTATTGTATACTGAATCGTTGCTGATTAGTTTACCGGCCGTGCCTTCTCCTTTTTGTATCTTGGTGATGGCCATATCCAGCTTGTCAAATGTCTGATCGGCCTTTTCAACCACCGCTTTGATATCGGCCTTTTCCAGTGAATCAGAAAGGGATGATATGTTTTGAAGCGTTGCTGACAGGTTCTCATTGTTGTTTCTCAGGTTACCGGTCACCGATGCCAGGTTTTCAAAGCTTTTGTCAAGATCTCCACCGGAGGCAAGGGATGCTGAAAGCTGCCCTGCAGTCAGGCTTAAACCGGCAAGCGTGGATTTCAGGTGCTGCCGCGTTGAAACATCCAGCACATCGTTCACGGCAGCAAGGGTTGAGTCGATCCGTGTTAATACGATCTCTGCCTTATCCTTGATGGGTCCGATGAGTTCAGTGATGTCCTTTTCCATGGCTCCGACAAGCGTATCTCCGGCTTCATGGTATCCGGGACCTTCACCCAGCAGAATTATCATGTCTTTGATGTTGGAAACCAGGCTGGAGTTTTTGATAAGCATTGCCGTGCCTTCCGGAAGCCTTACATTTTCATCCATGGATACCTCAACGACAATCCTGTTGACATCATCCTTGTCAAAACGGATCTCACTCACGTGGCCGACTTTGTAACCGTTGAGCAACACAACGCCTGACTCAATCAATCCCTGAATATTATTATATATAACATAATAACTGGAAGTCGGCTTGAAAATATTAATGCCCTTTAAAAAATTCCATCCCCAGATCAAAACAGCTATGGTAATGATCGCTACAAATCCTATTTTTGCTTCACGGGATATTTTTTTCATGGATCAATTGGTTTTGTTAAGTGAACTGATTTCTTTCAATGCCCGGTCAAGGGGAATGACAGCACTGTCTTTCATGGCAATGACAAATGCTCCCGGGAACTTGTTCTGCATCTTTTTACAGTAAGCTATTGTCTCATTGTATGAAGTACTTCCGTTCAACACATATTTATACAGTGACCCCACTTTGTATTCCTCTATTTCCCTGAGCCCTTTAAACTGGGGATCATTACGCGGAATTTTTTTGGCCGAAGCCAGCACCTGCACCTTGAATACCACCGGAAAAGCTGTTTCGGCATGACCTGCCCCGATGCTGTCAGCATAATCACCTGAGGCAGTCATTGAACTGACAGGGGAAATCGTTTCGGCGGAACCTGAATCATTATCGTTGATCCTGCCGGCAATGTAGGCGTTTTTATTTTCCATCATCTGCTTATAGTCCCTGAAAGCCCTGAATATGGCCGATGCGATATAATCCTGGCCGGGTTCGGACAACAGAAATATTTCTTCTTCAGGATTGGTCATGAAACCGGTTTCAATGAGTACACCCGGCATAGATGTTCTGGCAAGCACAAGCAAACCCTGTTGTTTTACGCCCCTGTCTTTCCGGGAGGCTCTCTCCCTGAACTGTGACTGAACATGGGCAGCAAAATTAATACTTTGCTCAAAATACAGGTTCTGCATCAGGGAAAAAATCATGTATGACTCAGGCGAGCCTGGATCAAAACCTTCGTAATGAGTAGAATAGTCATCTTCGAGCAGGATAACCGAGTTTTCCTTCTTGGCTACCTCAAAGTTTTCTTCAGCCCGGTGCAATCCCAGGACCAGTGTTTCAGTGCCATCCACAAGATTGTTCACATTTCCGTTGGCATGGATGGAAATATAGAGGTCAGCTTTATGGCTGTTAGCGATGTCAGCTCGCTTATGGAGGGGTATGAAATCATCCGTCTGGCGGGTATACACGACTTTTACCTCAGGCAGTTTTTCTTCAATATATTTTCCAAGTTTCAACGCGATAGCCAGCACCACTTCCTTTTCAGTGCCGGTTTTTCCGACTGACCCCGGATCTTTTCCGCCATGGCCGGCATCAATTACGACCGTTTTCAGCTTATAACCATTGGCCGGTTCCGGCTGACAAAAAACGCCTGAAATGTTGATCCACAAAATAAGAAATAAGCAGATTCCCCGTTTATTAACTATTCTTATCATCGTTTTGATCATTGTGAATCTGTTAATTTATTAGCTTTGCAGCGCCGGATTTGGTATGTGAAAATACAAAATTAGACTATATTGTTTGAATTTGTTATCAAGCCTTGTTAAGTTTCTTTATTCACTGATGCTCAGTAAAATCCAAATAAGTCCTCCCGGGTTATTAACAACGGCAAAAAAGTATTTTCCTTGTCTTTTGATAGCTTTTTTCTTTACACTCCCCAATGCTGAGGCGCAGGATACGCTGATATACCTGAGGCCTGCCGACTCGCTGCATCAGGTAGTTATTGATGTTCCGTTGCCGGCAACCGACTCGCTTGCTGCCGATACCACCCTGCCGGTGAAGAAGGACGCCGGAAAGAACATATTGGAAGCCGAAGTAAAATATTCAGCCGATGATTCCTTCAGGATCAAGCTGAGCGAACAGAAGATCTATTTATACAAGAATGCCAAGGTAGAATACCAGAATATTAACCTGGAATCCAATTATGTAGAGTTTGACATGGATAACAGCACCGTTATGGCGGCAGGACTTAAAGATACGGCAGGACTGTTGCAGGGGAAGCCTGTGTTCAAGCAGGATGAAGAGACCTTCAACTCCGACACCCTGATGTATAATTTCAAAACGCGGAAAGGCGTGATCAAACATATTGTCACGAAACAGGGGGAGGGATTGCTGCACAGCAAGCAGACAAAGAGGTTGTCCGATGGGGAGATCCATGTGAAGACCGGCAAATATACCACCTGTGATGCCCCCCATCCGCATTTTTATATCGGGCTTACCAGGGCTATCGCCATTCCGAAGGATAAAATTGTCAGCGGGCCGGCCTACCTGGTCTTGGAGGACATCCCCCTGCCGCTGGCTTTGCCGTTCGGTTTTTTCCCCAATTCGACAACCAGGGCATCGGGTTTGATTATTCCCAAGTATGGTGAAGAAAAAACCCGTGGCTTCTACCTGAAGGATGGAGGCTGGTACTTTGCCCTGAATGACTATATTGATGTCACCCTGCTCGGGACATGGTACACCAGGGGAACGTGGGGAGCCAATATCACTACCGGATACAGAAAGCGTTATAAATTCAACGGTAATTTCTATTTTCAATACTACAGGAATACCATCAAGGACGGGAATGAATCAGAGCGTGCCGGATCAAAGGATTATAAGTTAAGATGGTCCCATAATCAGGACGCCAAGGCAAATCCTTCCCAGAGCTTTTCAGCCAACGTAGATTTTTCCTCCGGCAAATACGAGGCGAATCACAGCCAGAATATGACTGAATATCTCACCAATACGAAAACCTCCAGCATCTCTTACCGGAAGAGCTGGCCGGGCAGACCTTTTAATTTTGCTGTCAGCATGAATCATTCACAGAACAGCCAGACCGGAAAGGTCGACCTGAAACTGCCCGCTATGAGCTTTAACGTAAGCCGGCTGTATCCTTTCCGTTCAAAGAATTCTTCCGGTAAAATGAAATGGTTTCAGAATATCCAGATCAGCTATTCTTCCAAACTCGATAACTACATCAGCACCACAGATTCTACGTTGTTTACCAGTCAGACATGGGACCGCATGAAGAATGGTTTTTCACATTCCATACCCGTTTCGCTGACCAATATAAAGCTGTTGAAGATCATCAATATAACACCGGGGCTGAGCTATGACGGAGTGCTGTATACCAGTCATATCAACAAAAGCCTACCGGATGATTCCGCTTATTATTATAACCTGAGCAAATCCCAGCTCGTCATTGACACGATCCCCGGCCTGGCCTATGCCCATGCCCTGAAACCCAGCATAGGCATCTCGGCCAGTCCGAAAGTATTTGTCCGCATAACGTCCAAGAAGAGCGACTCATATTTCTCTGCGCTGCGGCATGTTATAACACCCAGTGCTTCCTTTGGCTTTGTGCCTGACCTCTCCCGTATCATGCCCAACAATTATTACCGCACCCTGGTCTATCCGCGCACCATTTCCAGCCCCACCCAGGAGGAAGAATATTCGGTGTTTGCAAACGGCATGTATGCAACTCCTGTTCTGCCCGGCAGAAGCGGTTCGCTGAGTCTGGGGCTCAACAATAATGTTGAAATGAAGGTAAGGCCTAAAAACGACACCACTGGGCAGGATAAGAAAGTCAGCATCCTCGACAACCTGAATTTTTCGGCGAGCTATAATCCTTTTGCCAAAGAATTCAAATGGTCAACGATCAATATGAGCGGATCCACACAGTTGTTCAATAAGAAAATGAACATAACTTTTGGCAGCACCTTTGATCCCTATGCCCTCGATGAGAATGGCAGGCGGATAGACCGGTCGCTGCTGGAGGAAAGCGGACATCTGTTGCGCGTGACCCGGGCTTTTGTCACTACCGGTTTCTCGCTAAAATCAAAAGCCAGGGGAGGTGCATCGACTGAAACCAGACCGACAGAGTCTCTCGATGATTTTTCTACGGACAAGCCGCCGGTGGAAAGCCCGCTTGAAGAATCAGCGGGATATTATTATGGTGATTACGTGGATTTTAATGTACCCTGGAGTGTGCGGGTGGATTATAACTGGAGTTATTCACGCCCGGCAACGAAATCGGATTTTACCCATACGGTAAGGATATCAGGTGACATAAGCCTGACCCCGAAATGGAAGATAGGAGGCAACACAGGATACGACCTGGCTTCCCATAAAATAACCGTGACAAACCTCAATATACACCGTGACCTGCATTGCTGGGAAATGCGTTTTACCGTTGTCCCCTTTGGCCAGCGGATGAGTTATTCCTTTACCATCAACGCTAAAACAGCTATTCTGAGGGATCTGAAATATGACAAGAGGAAGAGTTGGTATGATAATTTTTAGATGAAGGTTGTGATGGTTGTGATGGTTGTGATGGTTGTGATGGTTGTGATGGTTGTGGTTGTTAGTCTTGCAGCCTGCCTGCCTTGCTTTGGCCTGCGCTATGGCAGGCAGGTCATGCAGTCTGGCGGTCTTGCGGTCTTGCAGTCTGGCTCGTGGTTATTAAAATCAAGAATTTGCTATGATAAGAAAACACTGTGAAAGTATGCATTACGGCTTGATAATCCCTGGCTGCCTGCTGTTATTTCTCTTAACATCCGCATGCAGGGATGACAAAACGGAAAATGCTTCACAACATGAGAAAAGCAAAATACAAACCAACATGAAAAGAATCATTGCCACCACCGATGCCCCGGCTGCCATAGGTCCTTACAGCCAGGCGGTTGAAGCGAACGGGATGCTTTTTGTAAGCGGCCAGATACCGATGGATCCGCGCACCGGCGAAATTGTCACCGGTGACATCTCAGTACAGACCGAACGGGTCATTCAGAACCTCGCGGCTATACTCAACGCTGCCGGATATACCCTGAAGGATGTGGTTAAAACCACCTGTTATCTATCGAGTATGAATGATTTTCAGCAGTTCAACGAAGTATATGCCCGTTATTTTACGCAAAAACCCGCCCGGGCTACGGTTGAGGTCTCGCGTCTTCCCCGGGATGTGAAGGTGGAGGTGGAAGCGGTGGCGGTGAAGGGGGAGGAAGAAGGTAATCGGTAAACAGTATTCAGTATTCAGTATTCAGTATTCAGTATTCCGATTACCGGTTACCGACTACCGGTTCCTGTAATCAGATCATAGAGGACCGGTGTGATGACCAGGGTCAGCAGGGTTGAAGTAAATAAGCCGCCGATGATTCCCCATGCCAGCGGAGCCCAGAGGGTGCCGCCGCCGATGGTGAGGGGCAGCAATCCGCCTATGGTGGTCATGGAAGTGAGGATAATCGGTAGGAACCTTGTTTTGCCGGCCTCCTTAACGGCATCGGTAACGCTCTTTCCTTCCGCCACCAGTTTGTTGCTGTAGTCAACCAGAATAATGGAATTATTGACCACAATGCCGACCAGGCTTATAAGTCCGATAAAGGCTGTAAAGGAAAAAGTATTGCCGGTAATGAACCATGCCCAGATAGAGCCAATGATGGCAAGCGGAATGGCCATAAAGATGATAAGGGGCTGCAGGAAAGAACGGAACTGAATCACCAGGATAGCAAGAATCGCCAGCATGGCTATGACAATTGCCGTGATCATGCCGCCAAACGAATCCTGCCGGTTTTCCATTTCTCCGCCCATATAATAGGTCATTCCCCTGGGAAACTGATAGTCTTTCAGGAATTCTGTCAGCGGTGCCAGCACTTCATCAAGGGTATAACCTTTGATCATATCGGAGGTGACGTAGGCTGAACGCTGAAGGTCCTTCCGTGTGATCAGGCCGGGTGATTCCCGGAATTCAAGATGAGCAAGCTGAAATAAAGGAATGAGTTTCCCCGCCAGGGATTTAACATATATTTTATTCAGGTCACCGGGATTTATATCACCATTTTTTTGCATTCTCAGGGTTATATCATATTCCTTTCCCTCCTGGCTCCTGAAGGTTGAAATCGGGGCACCGCTGACGAAAGTCCTTATGGTTCGTTCTATTTCCATAACAGGTACTCCAAAATAACCAGCCTTGTCCTTGTTGATCGTAAAATACAGATCGCTTTTTGTCTTGCTCAGCTGGTTTTCACAATTCACGGTTCCGGGAATTTTCCGGATATGGTTCTCAACATCGGCAGAGACCCTTTTCAGGTCCTCCAGGTCCTCACCCAGCAAGGTAACGACAACAGGGGCGAGGATAGGAGTCCCCTGTTCAAATTCATTCACCGTTATCTCACCACCCGGATAGGTTGAAAATACCGTGCGAAGCGCTTCTACCATACGGTCAAATTTCTTTGCATTATACTGATCCAAACGGACGTAAAATTCAGCATAGTTCTCAGCATAGTTCTTCGAAAATTCATTATAATATATCCTTGGATTTCCATGGCCGACATTGGTGGCATAATGCATTACACCCGGCAGGGTATCCAGGATGCACTCCACAAACCGGGCAGCCTCATCAGAACGCGATATAGCCGTGCCTTCCGGCATATTGATCCTGATCAGGAACTGTGGTTGTTCTGCTTTCGGGAAAAAGCTGACCCCTACAAATTCAATGAATACAAATACGGATACAAGCAATGCCGCGAAGGCTATGGCAATGGTGGTAATCCTTTTTCTGAGGGCAAGATCCAGGATCTTTGTATACGGATTTTCAATGATCCAGTTGATCCAGCCCATAAAATGGTTTTTCTGATCTCCGTTTTCTGATTTTTTCAATAACGTGCTTGCAACGTAAGGTGTAATGGTAAGGGCAATGATCAGGGAAGCCATCAGTGTGGCGATAATTACCACCGGCAGGCTCTTGATGAATTCGCCCGCTTCATCCTTCATCATGAGGATGGGAATAAATGCAGCCACCGTTGTAAGGGTAGAACTGACAACAGGCCAGGCGATCTGTTCTGTGGCCTTGATGGCAGCTTCCCGCTTGCTGTAGCCCATGGACAAAAAACGGTTTATATTCTGCATCACCACGATGGAATTGTCAACCAGCATACCCAGCGCCACGATCATACCGGCAACGGAGATCTGCTGCAGACCAAAGCCCGTTACATGGATGACCCATAACCCGATGATGATGGACAACGGGATCGCCATCATGGTAATGAGGGAAGACCTGTAGCCCATGGAGAGAAATATCAGAACACCAACAATCGCAATGCCTTCAATGAGGTTAATGAGGAATCCGTTGATGCGGTTATCAACAAAATATGACTGATCAAAGACCCATTCGAGCCTGACATACTCAGGAAGCTGCTGACGATATTCCTCAACGGTATTCTTAACATCATCCATGATATCAAACAGGTTGATATCTTCCTTTTGCTGAGCGGTAAGAAACAGCGCTCTCTCCCCGTTAAAACGGCCGATATAGTGCTGGTCCTTATAACCGGCCTGCACGTCGGCTATGCTGCCAAGGCGTATGAGCTGGCCGTTATAGGAATTCACAACCGTATTCTCGATCTCACGGATCTCTTCATAAGATGCGTTTGATTTGAGGGAAAAGCTTTTATCTCCCAGTACCAGGGAGCCGCCCGGGATCTTTGTATTGGAAGCGACCACAGCGCCGGCCACCTGTTCCAGCGTGATGTTCATCTGGGCCATCTTTTCGGCGTCCAGTGAAATCCTGACCTCCTGCTCCGGGTATGCAAACAGCTCAACTTTACGTATGCCATCATTTTTTTCAATGGATGTTTTCAGGTTATCCGCTAACGTTTCAAGTTCGGCATAATCAGCTTGCTCAGAAACAAATGCAAGCTGAAGGATGTTCACGTCGGAGGTGCTCCACCTCCAGGTCTCAACCGAATAAATGTCATCGGGCAGCTGGTTCTTCAATCCATTGACCTTCGATACCACCTCATCGTACTTTTCCTTTGCATCGGTTTGGAAAGCAAATTCCACTCCCACTGATACAATACCATCGCGGATAGTCGTTTCAATGGTGTTGATATCATCCAGCTCATTAACGGATTCTTCAATGGGGATGGCGATCAGTTCTTCCAGATCTTTCGGCGATCCGCCGGGATAAATGACAATAACAGAAGCTCCGGGTATATCAACAACCGGATTTTCGGTTCGTGGCATCCGGAAGTAGGAAGCAATGCCCGCAAAAGCGAGCACAACGAACAGCATGATCGTAAACTGATAATTTTCGATGGCAATTTTTGGCAGTTTCATGCCTTTGGGGTTTTATGGATTATTATCTTGAAATAGTGATTGCGGCGCTGTCTGAAACTGAATTTACATTGTCCGTGATGATCATGGTGCCCGGCTTCAGGTCAGCAGAAACCAGCACTTCATTCTGTCTGATTTCAATCACCGATACAGCTCTCTTAACCGGGATCCCGTTAACCACTTCAAATACATAAGCTGAATTCCCCGATGCTTTGATCAATGACCCAACCGGGACTACCGATACCATTTCACCGCGTCCGGCAATTATTTCAGCCCGTGCGATCATGCCGGTAAGCAACGAATTTCCGGCAGGTGATTTCAGCATCAGCTCCACCTCAAAAGTACCGGTATAGGGATCAGCCGCGTTAGCCAGTTCGGATACCTCTGCCTGAAAACGCTCTCCCGGAAAGGCATCCAGTCTGATAACAGCGGTGTCTCCGGCATGCAGTCTGACCCGGTCGCGGTCGGTAACGTTGATCCTTACAATCCAGTTGCCCGCTGTGGAACCAAATAAAAACACAGGGTATCCGGAACCGGCCATTTCATTCTCTTCCATTAATTTTTTAAGGATCCTTCCTTTGGTCGGGGCAACTATGGTTGAATGCCTGAGGTTGAAGTTTGCGATATCATAATTCGACCTGGAAATCTGCAACATGGTTTTGGTGTTCTGCAACTGTTCGAGGGTGGCAACACTATCGTTAAACAGGTTGACAATGCGGGCATAATCGCGTTCAGCTTTTTCAAAAGCTTCGCGTGACTGGATAACCTGCGACTGTATCTCGGACAGGTCAAGGCTTGCGAGGACATCACCCCGGTCAACCGACTGCCCTTCGTTCACCATGATTTTTCGTATGAGCCCTCCTGTTTTAAAGCTCAGTTTCTGCTCCTGGCTTGTGGAAAGCCTTCCGCTCGAATGAACCAGGATGGGATAGTGGCCGGACACTACCTCATGAACTTTTACAGGTACCGGCTTTACTTTTTCGGAGATCAGCCCGTTATCGCGGCACGCAATCAGGATCAGGGGCACCATGGCGGACAATACTAATTTGTTGGTTTTCATTACTGCAGATTTTAGCGGGTATATTTTTCAGCATGATCATAGCCTGTAACTCTTTCGAGTTCAGCTATTTTGATAAGATAATCGTATTGGTTGATGATCAGGTTCTCATCGGCATTGGTCATGGTGGTGCGGGCATCCAGAAATTCTATCATGCTGCACTGACCCTCGCGGTACTTTTTCCGGATGATCTCAAAAGCTTTTTTCATGGCTTCTGACTGCTTTCCGGAAGCCTCTATGATCTTTCGGGAAGCCTGCATATCGTACCATGCCTGGGCGGCCTCAACTTCAATCGAGGATTTCACCTCATCATAATGTTTTGCTGTCATTTCTTTTTGTATCCTGGCCTGGTTTATCCTCGCATTATGCTGAAAGCCGCTGAAAATATTCCAGCTCAATACCACCGAAGCCAGCAGGTAATCGCTTTCGTCTGTGATGTTATAATCTTCTCCCTGCACACCGTATTCTGCAACACCCAGCAGGGTGGGCAACCGGTTGTATTGATTCATCCTGTAATTAAGGTCGGCAACCCGGGAGTATTGCTGCAGCATCGTGAGCTCTTCACGGTTTGCCACAGCCTGTGATGCGGTTTCCTCTTCCGTATAAAGCCATTCATCGATCACCATCAGGCTGTCATCCAGGATGGCTGTATGTTGCGGCTTATTCAGCAAGAAATTGAAATAAGAAGCCGAACTCTTTACCAGCTTATCAGCTTCAGCCTGTTTTGATTCCAGCAGGCTTAACTCCGATTCGGACCGCAGCACGGCATCCACAGTCACCTTATCATTGGCGTACAGCGATTCATTTACCCTGAGGTTCTCTTCCAGCAAAGCGCGTGTATTGTTGATCAGCGAAGCCAGCCTGACCGCTTTCAGGTAATTGTAATAGGCTGTTTTGATCTCCCTGATAAGAAATTGTCCGTACACCCTGGCATCCGTCCTTTCAGTCTCGGCCATCGCCGACTGTATCTTTCGGTTAAAAAGAAGCTGTGTGTTGACGATGGGCTGGATCACCTGAATTTTTGTTTCCTGTTCCCTGGGTCTGTAAAAAGTGAATTCCGCATTTTCGACGACAGGGAAGTCGCTACTGCCGGTCAGCTGGTTGAGGGTGGTATACACCCCATTCAGCAAATCGCCTACGGGGAACTCAATAATACGTCCTCCCTGGGCTACAGTATACCTTGCCTGAAGGCTGACAGCAGGATAAAACATGCCTTTTGCTTCCTGCAACACCTGAAGGCTTCTTGAATAGTCGTCATTCTTTTGCTGCAGTGCCAGGTTATGCTCAAGCCCGTCTTTTATGTATGCCCTCAGTATGGAGGTTTGAGCATTGCCATTCATGAGGGAAAACAGCAATCCCGGCATCATCAAAACGATAGCCTTAACCTTGTTATTTCTTGTTAAGCAGACCATATTTAAGGATTTCAAAGTGGTTCATAATAATTTCATCTGCTGACACACCCTTTAGATCAGTATGAAAATCTTTCGTACTGGCCATTTTTAAAACACCGGTAGTCTGTGTCCACAGGATGTGGGCCAGTTGTATAGCTGGTATGTCCTGCCGGATCACTCCCGTATCAATGCCCTGCTGTAGCAGGCTGATGAAAAAGGACATGGGGTCTGCCTCCTCCAGGGACAGCTTTTCATATCTTTCATGAACATGCTGCAGGTCAAACTCCGCTTCAAAATACACCAGGGTTTTAAAATAATCCGATTTTTCACCGGAGAATCTGATAAAGGCTTTGCCAATTCCGAGGATATTGTCAATCACCGGCCTGGCGGGGTCAACGGTTCCCTCAAACATCTGCCTTAATGCCCGGTGGGCCCTGAGACTGATAGCAAAGTAGACCTCATCCTTGCTCTTAAAGTAAAGATAGAGCGTGCCTTTGCTCAGTTCGGCCTCCGCTGCAACATCATCCATGGTAGCCCTGTCATAGCCTTTCTTGAAGAAAACCTTCTCCGCAGCATCCAGGATGTCATTTCTGCGCTGCTCTTTTTCTCTTTCTTTTCGTTCAATTATACCCATAGTATTTTTATGACTTATGGTCATTTATAATACAAATGTATATTATTTAAATTAATAAGCAATTATTTTAATATAAAATATTTGTTTAATAATAATGCGAGAGTTCAATAAGAATAGAAAATTGAATATGTCTACGCAAGGGTACAAACCACGAAGTGGTTAATGATAACAGGTAAGCTTTATCGATTATATAAACAGTTTTCAGTTTCAATTATCTCATAATGTCGGATAATTTCGTTCTTTTGCAGTACTAAACAATACCAACATGAAAGCCTACGGACGTAAATTTGCCAAGTTCTTACTGTTCATGATCGTTGTTTTCTTTGTCCTGCTGTTTTTACTGCCCTGGTTGACAAGGGGGGTGACTTTTGATCAGACTTTTGCGGTTATTGCCGGGAACCCGAGAATGAGGATGATCCTGGGCCTCCTTTTTATATACGCGCTGCTTTATCCGCTGATCAATTACAGCAAAAAGGACCGGTATATCACAGGCAGTTTTGAGGATAACCGTTCCGCTATTGAAGAATCCATGCAGGTGTTGGGTTATGTGAAGGAGGTTGATGATGGTTCAAGGCTGTTGTTCAGGAGAAGATCCCGATTTTCGAGGTTCATGATGTTGGGTGAGGACGGGGTGGAAATAGACATAAGATCCAAACCCATTATCATAAGGGGGCCCAGAAGGGACCTTAAAAGGGTGGATATAGTGCTGGATGAAAAACTCCTGGGAAAGAAAGCATAATCAGCGCAGGGGATCGATCAGGCAATGCCGGCGTACTTTTTTTGCCAGAAGGTGTAACGTTTGGAAACATAATCCCAGTTAACCACATTCCAGAAAGCGTTGATATAATCGGGGCGGCGGTTCTGGTTCTTCATATAATAGGCATGCTCCCAGACATCCAGGCAAAGTAACGGAAATCCTTTATCTGTAACGACGTCCATGAGCGGATTATCCTGGTTTTGTGTGGTTGTGATCACCAGCCGGTTGTCTTTTACGATGAGCCATGCCCATCCGGAACCAAAAACTGTTTTTGCTGCGTTGTTGAATTGTTCCCGGAATGCTTCCACAGAATGAAAGTCCCTGTTGATAGCCTCCAGCAATACACCCGAAGGATTTCCGCCTCCGTCGGGAGACATCATGTTCCAGAAAAGAACATGGTTAAGGTACCCACCTCCGTTATTCCTTAACGCTTCAGGATATTTCGAAACATCAGCCAGGATTTCCCGGGCAGGCTTTTCAACAATTCCCAGGGCTTTAGCAGCTTCATTAAATCGTTGTGTATAGGAGGCATGGTGTTGCATATAATGCAGTTCCATGGTCTGTCCATCGATATAGGGCTCCAATGCATTGAAAGCATAAGGGAGTTTCGGCTGAACAAAGTCAGTCCTTCTGCCGGCAGCCTTGCGAAGAATCCTTGATGCAATACCCTTGGCGCGTGAAGAGAAGGCGAACAGACCTGCTGCACCTAACAAACTCACCCTGATGAATGAACGTTTATCCATTTAGACCAACATATTAATTAATTTAACCACAAATGAATATACAAACATATTAAAAATAATTTGCATCAAAAAAAGAAAAAAACGATTATTCATTAACTATCTACAGCACAGTTATAACGTTAAATGCCTGAAAAACATTTCATGCCCTCTGAACAAGCTATTTAAAACCGGATGAATCTTTACCCCAATTTTCAAACCTATTCCATAATTTTTCGTTTAACCGGGTATAGTTCAGATATTTTTTATATAATTGACATTCATACCAGCCACCATAAAATGTTATTCGGAACACTGAAAAAATATTTCGGTGCACCGGTGGATAAACAATACCGGCAACTGAAGAGATCCTATGCCCGTGATTTCTCCCTGGATGCCTGCATCCTCAATGTATACCGGATGCGGTTCTGGTCTCTTTTTCTGCTGGTGATGGTCATTTTCCAGTTGTTCTCCGATTTCTATATGGTGAAGATATGGAGTGACAAGCAACTTGCAGCTTTCCGTTTTCTTGACATTTGTCTGACCATTGGGACCCTGACGGTTTTTTTTGTCAGTCATTTTCGCCGTCCTGTTACCCCCGGCGAAGTCACCGTTTTTCACCGGGCAGTAATAGTATTGTATGTATTTTTGCATCTGATCTGGTCAGCCTCCATAGCCGGTATAGAATCAGGAACGGCAAGCGGTATGCCTACCTACCTGATCGGCGTTTTTTCCGCGGCAACCCTGTTTATTATTCCGGGGCCCGTTTTTGCGGCCGCATTATTAATGAGTTTGCTGGGACTGGCTATTTCGCTGCAATATATGCATATCCCCGTTTTGTCGGTTATCAACGAATATTACACGGTTTTTATCCTCATCATTATTGCCTATATAACCTCGAGAATATTGTATGACACCCGCTTAAAAAGCTTTATTATCAATCATAAGCTGGAAGTTGCCAATAAAACCCTGGATCACAAGGTAAAGGAACGTACTTTCGAATTGTCAACAACCAATATACAGTTAAAGAATGAGATTGAGATCCGGATCCGTTTTGAGAAAGAATTGAAAGATGCCCTGGTAAGGGCAGAAGAAGCTGACCGGCTAAAGACCCTGTTTCTGGCCAACATGTCACATGAGATCCGCACTCCCCTCAATGGCATATTGGGTTTCAGCGACCTGGTGATGAGCCAGACGAGTGTGGAAGATAAGCACCGGCGTTATGTGGAAATCATACATCAGAGCGGACAACAATTGCTGAAGATCATTGATGATATCCTCGATATTTCCATGATCGAATCGAACCAGATTAAGATTCACAGGGTCACTTTCAGCCTGAATAACCTGATGAAAGACGCCTATGACTTTTTCACGGCCTATAAAAAGGCTGAAAACCGTGACAACCTGTTGATAAAATATTCCAATGGCAAGCCCGATGGAGAGGACATCCTATATACTGATCCCGGAAGATTGCAGCAAATACTGAATAACCTGATAAAAAACGCGATTAAATTCACCGAAAAGGGCACGGTTCATTTCGGATATATTATGATGGAAAGTGCTATTGAGTTTTTCGTCGAAGATACCGGAATAGGCGTTAAAAATGAAATGCGGGAAAAGATATTTGAACGGTTCACCCAGAGTGAAGAAACGTTTAAGCGGAATTACGGCGGGAACGGCCTTGGCCTTGCTATCTCCAAGGGTATTCTGGAATGCCTCGGCGGCAAGATCTGGCTAGACAAATCCTATACTGCGGGAGCCCGCTTCTGCTTCATTATTCCCTATGCCAGCAAAGAAACTCATGAATCCATCCTGGACAAGGAAAAAATCAGTGCAAATTTCCTGGATGCATTGAAAAGTCTGGGGCTTAAATAAAAGGTAATCGGTAATAGGTAATCGGTAATAGGTAATCGGTAATAGGTAATCGGTAATAGGTAATCGGTAA
>CAYWCR010000047.1:0-11660 GCA_964456825.1 uncultured Bacteroidales bacterium | reverse complement strand
TTGGTAATCGGTAATTGGTTATTGGTATAAATACTGATTACTGATTACTGATTACCCCTTCAGACCACTGACAGGGTTTCCCCCCGCAAGCTTGCACACACCGCTGTCAGGGTCTTCCTACCGGTTACTGATTACTGATTACTGATTACTGATTACCGATTACCCCCTCAGACCACTGACAGGGTTTCCCCCCGCAAGCTTGCACACACCGCTGTCAGGGTCTTCCTACCGGTTACTGATTACTGATTACTGATTACTGATTACCGATTACCCCCTCAGACCACTGACAGGGTTTCCCCCCGCAAGTTTGCACACACCGCTGTCAGGGTCTTCCTACCGGTTACTGATTACCTCTTACTTCTTCATCCCCTCCGGATACAGCACCACCCTCACATAGTTATCCAGGCTGATCTTGTTGGCTATCCGTTTCAGCTCATCGGATGTAATGCTGTTGATCCGTTCCGTCATCTGCGTTATCCTTCCCGGGTCGTTGTAACGATATGCCTCAACAAGGTTCCCCATCCAGGAATTATTTTCCTTCAGTCCTTTTTCCATCTCACGCCGCTGGGCCTCTTTGATCTTTAACACATCCTCCTCCTTCACACCTTCTTTCTGAATCCTGCGTATTTCATCCAGGGCAGCCTGGGTAAGTTTATCGGTATTATCAGGGGAACAAGGGATATACAGTTCGAGCTCGTAATGTTCGAAAGGCACTTTAACCAGTCTGACATCAGAACCTGATCCGTATACGCCGCTCATCTCCTCCCTGAGGATATCCACATAACGAATCTCGAGCAGGTAAGTCAGCGAACTGAACATATGAGCTTCTTCCGGAGTCCAGGTTTCGGGCGACTCAATATAAAGGGCAACAATACTTTTGGGATCATTGCCCATATAAACAGCCGTATCAACCGTTGATGCCGGTGCCCTGATCCCCATATCCTTCCAAGTATCCCCGCTGCGAGTTGAAGGAAGGCTGGCCAGATAGGTCTCGATCAGGGGCTTCAGGCTGTCAATCTTAAAAGTACCGACAAAAAAGAAAGTAAAACCTGATGCATCACTGAACCTGTCTTTATAGACCTCATAAACACGATCGAAGTTGATTTTTTCAATATCCTCCAATGTCGGTATGGCCTCAACCCTGGGATTATGCTGTGTCATTATACGCGCATACTGGTCATAGAAATAATTTTCAGGGTCAGAAAGCAGGTTGGTAACAATTCCTTTCTGCTTGTTTATAAATGACTTAAATGCATCCGCATCTTTCCTGGGCTGGGTAAAATACAGATAAAACAATTGCAGCATGGATTCCAGATCCTTTGGGACCGAGGATCCGTTGAACCCTTCAGCATAAGCATTAATATAAGGATTGACATACAATTTCTTCCCGGAAAGTAGTTTTTCAATATCTGTCGGTGAATATTCCGCTACGCCGCTTTCTGATATAACCGATGAGGCATTGGAAGCCGACATGAAATCATCTTCGTTATAAACAGAATAACCACCGGGACTGATGGCCCTGAAGAGGACTTCATCATTCTTAAAATCGGTTGGTTTCAGGATGACCTTTGCTCCATTGGCAAGGCTCAGCTCGGTGATGCCAAGATCTTCCTTCTTTTTGGTAAAGAGAGTCTTTCCACGGGCCGGTTTCTCACCCATTAAAGAGGTACCCTTCAGTTTATCAACGTATGGATCAATAGCTGATGCTTCTGTTTTAGCTATAAGCCCTGTTATCTGATCTTTTGCCGGAAGCGTAAAATTTTCCTTTTCGGGTGCCTCAAGGATAACAACCCGGTTATCCCGGCGTATGATTTGCCTGGCTATATTGTTTATTTCATCCAGCGGTATTCCGTCCATGTACTTTTTTGCAAAATCGTATTCAAATTCAATGCCCGGAATAGGCTCACCGGTAAGGTAATGACGTATATACTCATCGGCAAATCGCACCGATTCGGTTTTATCCTTTTCGTTATAAAGGTTTTCATATACGGTCAGGAGTGATTTCTTTTGCCGGTCGAGTTCTCCCTGGGTAAATCCATGGCGGATCACCCTTTCACATTCGGTTATCAGGGTTTGTATGCCTCTTTCAATGCCGGTCTCGGGGACAACTCCCAGGGCCTGGAAGGCCATTTTTTCGCGTGTCAGCAATTCCCCGAATTCGGAACCGGCGTATAACAAGGGCGGCTCTGCCTGTTCCTTCAGTTCTTCCAGACGCTGGGTGAACATTCTGTTGATTAATTGTGTGATCATCATGCGCCGGTAATCGTTATAAGCTTTTTCAGGCAGCACATCGCTTTTGTTGATCACCATAACGATGGTATAAGGTGTTTCCTTATCCGAAGTCAGGGCAAGCAAGGTCTCCTTGTGGTCAGGGACATCAAATTTTGTCCTTGGTCTTGGCGTTTTTGGTGCCGCTATCCGGCCAAACATTTCCCGGATGGTTTTCTCTGTGGCATCCGGATCAATATCGCCTACCACGATAAAGGCCATCAAATCGGGTCTGTACCAGTCATAATAGAATTTCCGGATGGTGTTGGGATCAGCTCCCTCAATGATCTCCCTCTTGCCAATGGGCATCCTTATGCCATACCTTGACCCGTTGAACAATACCGGGATGAACTGATCCTGCATACGCTGGAAAGGCCCTCTGCCCAGACGCCATTCCTCCACCAGCACACCTCTTTCCTTGTTGATCTCGGCCGTATCGAACAGGAAATTGTGCGCCCAGTCCTCCATGATCTGGAATCCCTTTTGCAAAACCCCGGCGGAATCGGTGGGAACCGTGAGCATGTATACGGTTTCATCAAAAGAAGTATAAGCGTTCAGTTCAGGGCCGAATTTCATGCCAACGGACTGCATATAATGGACCAGTTCGTTTTTCTCAAAGTTTTTGGTGCCGTTGAATGCCATGTGCTCAACAAAATGCGCCAGTCCCTGCTGGTCATCATCTTCAAGGACGGAACCGGCATTGACGGCCAGCCTGAATTCAACTCTTTTTTCAGGTTTGCTGTTTTTGCGGATATAATAGGTAAGTCCGTTATCAAGCTTCCCGATCCGTACGCCGGGGTCAAGCGGCAGGAGCTTATCGAGTTCGGACTGTGCTGTCAATAACTGGCTTGCAGCTACGAGAAATAAGGTTAAAAGAGTCCTGAATGATTTCATGTCGTGCTTTTTTATTTTAGGTTGATTGAATAACGAGATAATATTGAAAATCAGATGCCGGCGAAATTACATATTTTAGGAATAAATACAATGCAGTTATGTCATTGTCATCCGGTAAGGGCGATCAATGAAACCGTTTTATTGTCATTCGTTAAGGGCGACCACAAGGATCGCCCCTACTGTTCCCTTGTCTTCTGACTGCCACTGCCTCCTGCCGCTTCCCTCCGTCTCTCCGTCTCTCCGTCTCCCCTTCTCTCCGTCTCTCCGTCCCTCCCTCTCTCCCTCTCCCCGTCACTCCCCCACAAACCTCATCCTGTACACCGCATTCTTTTCAACAGCCTCCTGTGAAAAAGGATCGGGATGATATTTTCCCTCAAGGTATAGTTGCGTCTGATCACAATAATTGGGACTGGCAGGTATGCCTGAGTTACCGGTAGGAATCACGGTTATAGAATTGTCCCAGTTGCTCAGGTCGAAAATATGACGGTGTGAGGCACCATGGTCAACATGGAAAGGGGCGCTATTCGGATAGCTGTAAGGAGAAACAGTATGAAAACTTCCCCCGACCGGGTAAGGCCCCCTGTTCAGGTCAAGAAGTTTCTCCAGTATGGCGACCTTTGCAAGCGGATGCGAGAGGGTTATCTGATGTAACCTGCCCCATTGCCATTGTGAAAGATCAGGACCGAATTCATGATCAAGGCTGTCAACCATTTCTTTGAAACTTTTCATCAGGATGTCAGAAAACGATTCAGCGACTCCGGGAGTGTTGATATCGTCGGACCATAACGAAGTTCCCTTCAACCATATTTTCTCCGTAGAGTTCCATGATACCTGTGAACTATTGATGAATTGTTTACCAAGACGTTCCCCCATCTCATCCTCGAAGAGATTCCGCATGACCTGCAGATATGTGCATTCAAACAGCAATGGTGCAGCTGCATCAGCCTTCATATTAAAATCCCATAACTTCAATGCATGAGCAGCCTGCTTTTGTACTTCGGTGAAGCCCTGTTCATTGCTGATGACCTGCAGCAAGGCCGGCATATATTTTTCAGCCAGCTTTGAATGCTGATCAAGCTGAACGGATTTAAAATCATCTACCGAGAATTTTTCCTTTTCACTGAGCCGTTCCGTTATTCTCTCATAACGGCTGGGGAGTGAATACCAGGTCCCGATGTGATAGGGGTAGTCATTGCCGGTAGTTTTATTGTTAGCCGAGACGACAAAGCCGATAGCAGGATTATACAAATAAGGGAGCTCCTCAAAAGGCACAAAGCCCCGCCAGTCGTATTGGCTGGTCCATCCGGGCAGGATCGCATTCACCGCATCACGTTGCCGGATGGGCACTCCTGCAGCACAAAAAAGACCGATATTGCCTTTGATATCGGCATACGCGACATTCTGTGAAAGAGACTGGAAAGTCCTGAAAGCATCCTTAAAATCAGTCCAGTTTGCAGCCCTGTTAAGCCAATAAACAGTTTGCATCTCATTGCTGGGTTCATCTCCTACCCAATGCATGCTCACCGTTTTCCCTGGAAAATCCTTGTATCCTGAGATCACAGCACCGCGGTGGGAGAACTTCAGTACTTTTTCAACGATATCACCCTCCTTGGTTTTGATCTTTTCCATAACCACGCTGAAGTCCTTCCATTCACCTTCATATTCATACTGGTTTGAATCGGCAGGATTGATCTTCTCTTCGTAGAAATCCAGGTTGTCGACATAGGTATTGGTCATTCCCCAGGCAATGCTGTCGTTATGCCCGCATATGATGAGGGGTTGGCCCGGCAGGACAAGGCCGGTAACATTCAGCTTTCCGGGAATGACTTCATGCATCTGTATCCAGATGCCCGGCACACTGAGTCCAAGATGCATATCATTGGCAAGCAATGGTTTGCCGGTGACACTTCGTTCTCCGGAGACCGCCCAGTTATTACTGCCATCGAATACATCAGCCCCCATCCCATCCAGTGCCCGGGAATTCATCAGCAGTGAGGAAATACTTCCCTGACTCCCTTTCCCATTATCGTTGGAAAAAACCACCGGTTGCTGTCCTTTAACATCAGGGAGCAGTTCTTGGAATAAGGCAGAATCAACTTTTTGCCGGATCTCATTGATAATAATCTCACTCCATCCTGACTTCAGGTCCCATCCCATATAGCCGATCAGGTTAAGGGAATGCACGGGAGCCCATGGCTCTGGTTTATATCCCAGCAGGGTGAATTCGATGGGAAGCTTTTTGGCTTGATTTATAATATATTGATTGACGCCATCAGAAAATGCCTGCAGCGCAGCAATAATTTCAGGATTACCCTCTTCTATTATTTTTTCAGATTTGGCCTGGTAACGCAAAAGCCTCAGCAAATAGTCAGTATCAACAAAGCTGTTCCCAAAGATCTCACTCAGGCGGCCCTGGGTTACCCTTCGCAGGAAATCCATCTGCCAGAGTCTTTCCTGGGCCATGGCATAACCCACTGCCATGTAAAGGTCATGTTCATTTTCGGCATAGATATGGGGCACGGCATATTGGTCGCGCATTATGGTCACTTCCGATTGAAGGTCTTTCATGGCAATATCCTTGTTGTAATCGGGCAGTGCCCGGCGTGTTATAACGCGGTAGGCAACAAAGGCCCCGATAAGCACTACAACAACAAAGATCAGGAGCCCGGCTAAAATGTGTTTCAGGGTTTTCATCTTATTACATTATTGGTTAAAATGACAGGTTTGGAACCGGTTAATTTTCTGTTTGGTTTAACTAAAATAAAACTTTTTTGCATTGAATACCTGGTGTTCAATAAAATTATTAACTTAGGTCTGGACTGAACCATTAAAACAACGACATATGAACCTGAAAAGATTACTACTGACTGCAGTTACGGTGCTTTATATGATTACCCTCACGGGAAACAATGGTGAGGATACCCTCAAGACAGATAAAAAGCAGGAAAAAATAAAGAAGGGATGGACTTTTGGCGGCGTACCTGCTGTCAGCTACAACACCGATATGGGCTTTCAATACGGACTTGTGCTGAATTTCTTCAATTATGGTGACGGTAAGACCTATCCCAAGTATCACCATAACATTTACCTGGAATGGTCGAGGTATACAAAAGGAAGCGGGAAGAACATACTGCAGTATGATTCTGAATACCTTATTCCGGGCATTCGCGTTACTGCAGAGCTTGCTTATCTCACTGACCTGGCACTTGACTTTTACGGATTCAACGGATATGAATCATTATTTAACAAGGCATGGATCGATGATGAAGATACCGCGTCTTATAAATCGAGGATGTTCTATGCTTTGGACCGAAAGATGTTACGTGGGAAAGCTGATTTTCAGGGTCCCCTCATAGGTAATAAACTCCGGTGGCTGGCGGGTTTAGAGATGAGCCATATTAAAATTGATGACGTTGACACCAGCAAACTGAATAAAGGAAAGGATGCTGAAGACAGGCTTCCGGATGCGGACCTGCTGTTTGAAAATTACAAGGTATGGGGCCTTATTCCTGAAGATCAGTGGGACGGAGGGACGACCACCCTGCTGAAACTGGGGGCCGTATATGATACAAGGGATAATGAAGCAAATCCGATGAAAGGGATGTGGTCTGAATTCCAGTTCCTATGGGCACCATCTTTTCTCGGCAATGGTGATCTGGCCTACACACGCGTGGTTCTGACACACCGTCAGTATTTTTCGCTGGTCCCAAAAGTACTGTCATTTGTTTACCGTCTGAGCTACCAGGGAAAACTAACCGGGGAAATGCCATTCTGCATGCTGCCTTTCGCGTATAACACAGCTCCGGATGTTACGCGTGATGCCTTTGGTGGCAATAAAACCATCCGTGGTGTAATGCGCAACCGTGTGGTTGGAGATGGAGTGGCCTTTGGAAATGCAGAATTCCGGTGGAAGTTTTACCGGGGTATCATTTTGAACCAGAATGTGTACCTTGCATTAAGCGCATTTTTAGACGGAGGCATGGTTACCGACAAATATAAACTGGCTGCCGATGTTCCTTCGGAGGCAGCAATTTATTTCCCGGATACCGATGAAAGCCTGCACATGGGTTATGGCGGCGGACTTCATATAGCCCTTAATGAGAATTTTATAGTTGCCGCCGACGTTGCCAAGGCTGTCAAAGAAGATGACTCCAATAAGCTGGGCGTGTATATCGGATTGAATTGGCTTTTCTGATCCGATGCCGGAAATACCTCACGAGAGTTAGATCCCTGTATGGTATCAGGGCATCAGTTCTTGGAGGGATCAAACTGATAAATTACCGGACAACAAATTATGATATATCCAAAATGATCTGTCGAATAGCCATAGGCTGTTGTTATTGGGCAATCAGTTAATTGAATCCAGGAATTATCCTCAGGAGTGTATTCCCAGAAATCCTGGTACCAGGTCTCCTGGCTCCAGCCCAAGCCGATATATACTTTATTATTGATTGAAAATCCACATAAATTATTTTTACCGTTCCCTGGATATATTCCTTTTATTGTCCATGTTTCAGAAGGAGGATCGTATTCATAAATATCAATTTGATCTAAACCACAGCCTATATAAGCTTTGTTACCGGCCGCTATACCAAAATAAAAAGTCAAGCCACTGCCAGTGACACAACTCAATTCAGTCCACTCTTTAGTATCCTGTTTATATTTCCAAAATTCCGGGATGTTATTGCCAAAACCCACAAAGCCATCATTATTAATTGAAAAACCTTTGGCATAATTAACCCCGTTCCCCGGATAGTCAGAAAGCCGTAACCAATTATTCGTCGCAGGATCATATTCCCAGAAATCATGGTAACCTTGGCCCATGTCATTCCCAAGGCCAAAATACCCCTTATTATTAATCGAAAATGCCAGTGCATTCCAGCGCTTAGCTCCGGGGAAAGCGCTTTTTTTTGTCCATTTCGAACTCTCCTGATCATATTCCCAGCAAAGCTCATCATTAAAAAAATAGCCTTTCCCGCCAACGGAAAAAAAATAGGGCGCCTGGCTAAAGACCCCGTCAGAAAAAGGAGTTGTAATTTTCTGCCAGGGATTTATTATCTTAAAAATTTTACCGATCATATATTTCCTGAAAGTTGTTTCAACTGAAATAATGGCATCTTCAAGCATATAGGGAACTTCAACCGTTAACTGTGTGGTAGTAGCCTGAATAGCCCTGGCTCTTACCTTGCCAAACCGAACTATATTTTTCTCAGGGTTTGAGTTGAAATTGTCACCCTCAATAACAACCAGCGAACCTACTTTACCTGATTTGGGGTTGAAATCATTTAAAACCGGAGGTAAATTGCCACCTCCTGTAAATTTCAGCACATTACCATAAACAGTATATTTATGGCTGATAACATAGGGTCTGATTTCGTATACAACACCGCTGTCAATGCAGTTTTTGATATCACCCGAAAAGATCCCCGGCTCAGGTTCACCGGTAATGGAAAACCGGTAATCACCGATAACAGGTTTTCCGGAACTGTTCCAGACAAAGCCATATTCCTTTATGCTGTCGTTTCCGATGCGGAGAATTTCTGCAGTGGCTGTAATCCCTTCCCCATTTACCACATTTACTTCTTTTAACAGCACATAAGGATAATCCTTGGTTTGAATATCAACTTCTTTGTCACAGCCAGCCAACAGGAGGCCGCAAAGTGCCGGGATAATAAAGGTGTAGTTTTTCATAATTCAAAAGCCAATTCCAATATTGCATTGAACAACAGTTTTATTCAGTGATCCTGAATTTATGATGGAGTATAATTTATGGTACCGCAATTCCAGAAAAAGTGAATGCCTGTAATTCAGGTGGTACTCCAGTCCGCCGCCAACCGAAAAGCCGAGCAGGTTTTGAGAAAGCAGTGTATTCTCAGATATTGCATTAATTTCAATAACATCCTGAATGATGGTTGCCTCGTACAGTGCATTTTCATTTTTGAATTGAAATGAATAAATGCCCCCCAGGTTAATAAAAGGAGAATACCTTACGGAAGGGTATGTATATCGTATGAGGATGGGCATACTGACAGCCGCGGTATTGATCAGCAAATCCATATCCTTGTTTTCATCACGGAAATTACACGCATAACCGTTGCTGCTGTAATATATCTCGGAATGAAGGGAATAATTGCTTAACAGAAACGGCTGGTCAATAAATAAACCGGCGATAATGCTTCCATCGTATGGATAATTAAAGGCCTTTAAAGTGCCGTCTGGGGAAGACAGCCTGGATACCCCGTATCCGGCTATTAATCCGTATTTAAAACGTGGGAAAGGCCTCCTGTCACACCTGTTATATCTGTCTGCATATTCTTTCAGGGATAGTTTTGAGTATTTGATCAGACTGACTGCATCAGATACAGGTTTACAATCTGAGGTAAGGTTGTACAAATAATCGTTAAACCTGCTGTTTTCAGGATCATCACCATGTTTTGTCAATTCGATAAACAAGGTAGTGTCCTTTTCCCAGAAGAAGGTCTTAATCCCCTTTCCCTGGTAATAATACAGGTTGATTTTGCCCTTTGCCAGCCGTTCCAGAAATACACGCTGTGTGGAATCAGGTAATCGGATTTCTTTTGAGACATATCTCCGCCCGTCCCTAAATCCGTATTCTGTAACTTCATAGGGTGTGTATATCAATATCTGTTCTCCTTTTTTAACCTTGCAGAACCTGCTATTATCCCTGTCGCCTCCGTCGATTAGTTTTACACCGACATAGGAGGATGATGCAGTGGAATAGAACTCATTTTGCCCAAGGAGTGTTGCCTGATTCAAAAAAATTATGAATAAAAGAAGATTAGGATATTTCCACATAGCACATAATTTAAATTAAATTATAATATGCCGGATATACTTATCATGCCGGTTAAAAAGTATTCAGTTTCATATCTTTGGCATCCATACTCAGGTCAACGACGTTAGCATGGAATGTCACGCCGGCACTGTCGATACCGGTAACCTCACCTGTCTGAATTAACGGATAATTCAATTCTCTGTCATCTTTACATGAAAGAATGAATAAGATATACATAACAATACGACAAATATTTTTCATTGCTCCTGCAACCAATTGGAATTTAGAATTCAGCCCAACATTTTTACTTGTTATTACATATAATTCACAGCCATTTATGCCTTTTGAAGTAAATCCATGTTAAAAAGGAAGAAGCAAACATCATCATTAAGGCGATCGGATAACCTATCTTCCAGTTGAGTTCGGGCATAAATCGGAAATTCATGCCATACAGGCTGGCGATAAGGGTTGGAGGCATGATGATCACGGAAACCAGGGTAAAGATCTTAATGATCTTGTTCTGGTCGATATTGACAAGCCCGAGAAAAGTATTCTGCAGGTATTCCAGCCTTTCAAAAAGAAAATTGGTGTGATCAACCAGGGAGTCGATATCCTTGTTGAGGATCCCCAGCCTTTCCTTTTCCTCTTCGGTAAATTCCATATTCTTGATCATCAGGGATACCACCCGCTGTTTGTCCACGATATTCTGCCTGATCATCATGGTTGATTCCTGGTACGCCATGATCTCTTTGAGCAATTCCTCACGGGTGCCGTTTTCTCCCGTCAGTGATTTGCCGATAATGGTGATCTGTTTCGAAATGCATTCGATGAAATCCGCATCAAAATCAACCCGTATTTCGAAAAGGCTGAGAAATATTTTATTGCCGGCCGTAAAAGGTTTGTTGTTACTGTGTATTTTTTTCATGCACTCAATAAACGCACGGACATTTCCTTCGTGATAGGTCACCAGCAATTCACCCTTGAATACAAAGGATACATGAGCATTGAAGTATTGATTTTCCTCTGCTTTTTGAAGGAATACCGAGTTGGCAATGAAATAATCATCTTCTTCAATAAAGCGCGAACTGGATTCAATCTCTTCCTGCTGTATCCGGGTTGGTATATTGATCCCAAAGTGCTGTTCCACTTCCTCAATTTCCGTAAGGGAAGGAGACTGCAGGTCGATCCAAACCAGATCGGACAAGCCGCCGGCATCGTCCAGTGTGGTAACTTCCGTCACTACGTTCTGACCTTTTTTGTACAGGCGGATCATAGCATTTAGGATTGTTGAGAGGTCAAAAACTTCAGGTCAATTTAGCAATTTATTGCTTCAAATGATAAACAACATTTAGTTTTTCTAAAGATAAATTTTTTTATTTCAGGAAAGGTGAGATAATATTAACAAAAGAAGAGGCAGAAGGCAAAAGGCAGAAGGCAGAATATGGTAATTGTCCATGGTAAAAAAAACCTTTCAGCCTTTAGCTGAAAGGTTGAAAAACATCCGGCAGGAAACGGGGGAGTATTTCAAATTGTATGTGGTTGGCGGATCCTCATCAGCAAGGTCAGGGATGGAAATCCATCCATGACCCGTGATAATCTCAACAATCTGCTATAAACATACAATAATCTTACTCAGCCTCGCTGGCAGTAAGGATATACGGGTCCGCCTTGTTATTCCGCTTTCCCACCAGGGTCACGAACC
>CAYWCR010000046.1:18137-34841 GCA_964456825.1 uncultured Bacteroidales bacterium | reverse complement strand
GCGCTTGAGATCAGGGCCAGCATTTCCGCCGGCTGAACGGAGCTAACCACACAACTTATAAGGAATATTATCTGGCCACCAAAACACCACAGACACCAAAATAATACAATTTGATGCTGGCAGTTGGTGCATTATATTTATAGTGTTTTGGTGCTATGTTGGTTTTATATTATTTTATCCTGACTCGCGACCAGTTAGGTGTAGGTTATGTTCATCAACGGGTATGGTTTTTAATATCACACGCGGTGTGAGACAGGTCCGGGATTATAAGCCCCGGTCAGCAGAAGAACCATTCTTATTTAAATGTGGCAAGCAACTTTTGGACAGGATTTTTCATCCATTACATTGTAGGTATATTTCAAAAACCAAAAAATAATTGTCATGAAAATCCTGAATGTTGTTGTTACCACTTTTGTTTTATTATTTACAAGCCTTGCAGGACTTTTCCCGCAGGAATCAACGGACAACATGCAGCTGCTCGATCTGAAGCTTCAGCTGCTTGATTCGAAGCTTGAATTGCTCGATTCCAAAATAAAGATCTGGGAAACGAAACCGCAGGAACTGGACATCCGGCTGAGTGAAATTGATGACAGATTGCAGCAGCTGGATTTTAATCCTGAAGAATTGAACCGGCAATTTCTGCTGATTGATTCATTGTTACAGGAATATGAGCGTATTACGGATGATGAAAATTATCTCAGTATCCCGGAATATCAGGAGCGTCAGGCGAGAAGTGATTCCATACAAATTCCTCCCAGGAAATACTATATCGCGCTGAATCCGGTGAGGGTTGTTGAAGGCACGCTGGAAGTGTTTGTGGAACGCGTAATAAACAAAAGGAACACGATTGAAATATCGGGCATGGCCACTTATGCCAGCGAGCAGGGACTGTCAGGGACCTATCTGAAAAACCAGGAGCTTTCATACTATAATGATGCTATCAGTTCTTACGATTCATACCGGGGAGATAATATCAGTGGTTTTGGTCTAACCCTTTCATGGAAGAATTATCTTATGCCGGCCATAAATCCCAGGTATGCTGCACTAAAGGGATTGTATGCAGCTCCATACACCATGTTCCGCAAGGTATGGATTGCAGGCATCGACCAGGTTTACAGTGAGGAGGAAGATTTATGGAAAACCGTTGAAATCACTCAGAAACTCAACATACTGGCTGGAGGGGTCATTCTTGGCTGGCAGTTTCCTATTGCCCACGTTATTTCGGTAGATGTATTTTTAGGCGGGGTAATCCGCCTGTGTCATTACGACGGGGAAAGCGGTGCTACCAAATACAAGCGAATTGATAATATCGATTACTCAGGCGTTTTGCCCAGGGCGGGTATAAAAATCGGGATATTGAAATAAGCTCTGATGTCAATCGACAGGTTGAAAACTGTGAGGTGAGTTTCAAATCAAAACGGTATATTTTCTTCCCGGTGAAATCGGGAGATGAAGGATTGGTTTCTTTCCTGCCTGCCGATTATTTCATAACTTTATGAAACAATTATGTAAAACATGAAGTTCATGAAATCAAATCTGCTTTTCATTTTACCTTTCCTGCTGTTCCTTGCGACGGGCTCCTGCAGGCGGGCAGAAAATATTTCGGAGGAAAAACAACCCGGCACTACGCAACCGAAACAGGCATGGGCGCTGGTGGTGCACGGGGGTGCAGGGAATATTCGGGAGGAAGTGATAACCGGCGAACTGGAAGCCCAATACCGGAAATCACTGTATGAAGCATTACAGGCCGGAAAGAAGATCCTGCAGGAGGGGGGAGCATCACTGGATGCGGTTGAAACAGTAATTCGCATACTGGAGGACAATCCTCTTTTCAATGCCGGCAAAGGTGCAGCCTTCACACATGATGGCCGGAATGAGCTCGATGCCTCTATCATGGATGGATCAAAGCTGGCAGCAGGTGCCGTGGCTGCGGTAACCGACATCAGAAATCCCATCAGCGCAGCCAGGGCGGTAATGATGCATTCCAGTCATGTCATGCTTTCAGGCGCAGGTGCCTCACAGTTTGCCAGGGAAAGGGGACTGGAAATTGTCCCCCCTGAGTATTTTCGAACGGAAAGAAAATGGAAGGAGTTGCAGGAACTCATCAAAGAAGAAAGCCATGGCACAGTGGGATGTGTGGCGCTCGACAGGAAGGGGGACCTGGCGGCCGGGACATCCACCGGAGGGATGGCCAACAAACGGTATAACAGGATAGGCGACAGTCCTGTTATCGGAGCCGGAACGTATGCCAATAATGCGACCTGTGCGATATCATGCACGGGACATGGGGAATACTTTATCCGTTATGCGGTGGCGCATGATATATCGGCATTGATGGAATACAAGGGGACGTCCCTTAAGGAGGCGGCGGCATATGTTGTCATGGACAAACTGGTGAAGGCTGGAGGAGACGGGGGAGTGATAGGAGTAGATCACCTGGGGAATGTTACGATGACCTTCAATACGCCCGGTATGTTCAGGGCGTATGCCAGGGCTGACGGGGAGGAGGAAGTTTTTATTTTTAGGGAGAAGTAGGTTGGATATAGCAAAGGCGTTGTTATAGCTTCTGAAAATAGATCGGGCATTCCGGAACCTGGATCAAAATAAAAACCCGGCTCACAAAGGAACGGGATTTTTGCTTGTTTGCAGGGTTTAACAGAGAGGCCCTATGACTTAATCAGAATTTTCCAGTTCAGCAGGTCGCCTTTATCAGCATTGTTTTTCCAGTTTAATGGCTGTAAATTATCGATACTGTCTTTCCCATCATGGATTACAGGCTTAATATGGTCGATCTCCCAGCCGTATTTGGAGTTTCTGTTTCCAAAATCAGCCTGCTTCATCAGTACGGCATATTTATCCATCCGCCAGATTTCCGGCGGATAATCCGGAATTACTTCTCCTTTTTCCCAGACTTCTTTTATGATTTCTGCAGACCAGGCCCTGCCAAATCGATTGGTGTTCGGTTCTCGTGCCATTTCAATAACAATTTAATTTATACTGGTAACGCATTGACTAACAACTCAAAAATATTACATTATTTTTTAATACAATTTTTTATTGAATGTACTTTTCAACTTTTTTTCAACAATTATCCATACCTCACCGGGTGTAATATACTCCCTCTGGTATCCGATAAAACGGAACAGGCTGTGAGCTTCCTCCGCCCTTTAGGGTGAATCAAAAACTTTATAACTTATTGATAACCAGTTGATTGCAGCGGGTAGTTCATGGGTAAAATTCTTTTGAAGATTATCTACTTTTTTACGGATCTTTTCCAGTTTTGTTTGTATACCAGCTGGCTTCTGAGCGAGTCCGTCAGTGGTACTATATCACCGACGCGAATAACGTGGTCATAGTCATGCCACTGATACGTATACTTAGGGTAGGTTTTGCCATAAGGATTGGCAGTGATCAAATGATAGCGTTTGAGCCTGAAACTGTCAACCTTTATTACATGCAGTGCGGTATATAAATCCCATACCTGGTTTGCCGGGATTTCCATCCGATCGGTCAGACGGTTGATGCTGCAACCCGGTAAAAGCAATATGATGAACAAGAATCGTTTCATTCCCGGTGCCTGTATCAAATATCGTAAAAAAACAGGAGGAAAGCAATAGTTGCGAATATTACCAATCACTGTGCTGGTATATTTTCGGCATACTTTAATGAGAATTAGCGGGCATCTGAATAAATTTCATACCTTGCCGGAATTAATTTTCAGGTTCAAAGTATTAAATTTGCCGTTACCAGGAATTATTTTTTGCGCTGATCCAGGACTTATACCATAACTATTCACAAAACATAATTATAAAAGCAAACGCAAAAACCATGAAAAACATTCTTTTTGTTATGGCGTTTACACCCCTGGCTTTTTTTATATTCCAGTCGTGTACAACCATTCCCAAAGGAGCTGTGGCTGTTAAACCCTTTAATACCGAAAAATACCTGGGGAAATGGTTTGAGATTGCACGCCTGGATTTCAGGTTTGAACGCAACCTCGACAATACCACCGCTAACTATTCACTATACAGCAACGGAACCATCAAAGTCGACAATCGCGGATTCAATGTCGTGACCGGAGAATGGGGCCAGGCCATTGGCAAAGCAAAACCTGCCGGAGATCCCAATGAGGCAAGGCTGAAAGTGTCATTTTTCGGGCCTTTTTATTCGGCTTACAATGTCATTGCCCTGGACAGTGAATACCAGTATGCAATGATTGCAGGGAAAAACCTTAAGTATCTCTGGATCCTGTCACGCCAGACCATGGTTCCCGAAGAAGTCAGGCAAAATTACCTGAAGATAGCAAAGGACCTGGGCTATGATACGGCCGCCCTGATCTGGGTAAAACATGACAAAAGCCTGGAGAATTCAGAAGCAAAACCATGATCAGGGTTTTTCCCTGTACAGGTAAGGCACCAGAAATGTCCATACCGCCACGGCAACGCCGATCACAAATCCATTGAATATTTCCATGTCACCGCTGATAAAACTGCCACCGGTGGCATAAACCCAGATGATGAAAGAGATGGCTGAGATAAAGACGAGCGGCCATTCGATATCCCAGGTTTGTTTGCCATCCTTGCCCGGGAATATTACGCGGGTCCCCATGATCCTCACAAAAACTGCCAGTGCCAGTCCAAGCCAGGACAGCCAATGACTATACGCAATATGGATGCCTTCTCCGGGTGACGGAGATCCCATCGCAAAATTAACCAGCGCCAGGTACAGGCTGATTACTTCTGCAGGGACCAGGGCAACCAGCCTTTCCAGATAAGTCCTGGACAATGCTGGTCCGGTTCCCATGGTCACCATTGTTTTGGGTCTTTTAATTCTAAGCAGTGCTCTCATAACGTGTTATTCCGGTTAAAGTAAGCCGAACAGAAACAGCATAAGGATGAGGATAAGAGAAGGAGAAAAGGGGAGAAACCGGCAGGTTATCCTTTATCTTCCTCATCAGGAGAGCCGGTCCCTTCTTTATCTTCTTTTTGCGCGAGTTTATCCGCTATTTCCTTGCCTGCATCCCTGGCTTTTTCAATCAGATCTTCGGCTGATTCTCCCAGTTTACCGGCAATCGTTTTTAATTTTTCCTTGAACCCGCTTTTTTCCAGTTCATCCATGGCATTTCCCACATAATCTTCTGCTTTTTTAAGGAATTCACCTGCTTTCTTGTAAGCATTGCTTTCTTTTATCTTACCTGCAGCATCTTCAAGAAAATCCTCAGTCTTGTCGGCCAGTTCTTTGGCTTTTTCGGCCAGCTCTTTGGCACTGTCCCTTAGGCTCTCGTCTTTGGGATTCTGTTCCGGTGTCGCTTCCTGTGTCATACTTTTATTTTTTGGTCGTTTGTAATAATAATCAAGTGCATAAAGTTAAGGATTTAAAATCATAAAAACACCACAGCATTGATTCAGCTGCAGCATACACAAAGATTTCCGCTGACGCTATTGAACCCTGCTGCAATCATTTACGGCAGGCAAATCATCAGCATTCATGATTATTATCAACATTTCCCGGATATTCGTTTGCATTTGAATCTATCTTTCCCCATTTTCGTATAAAAAAATAAGCATTTATTTTTTCACGGAGTTTGTAAGTATTAAAACCATCGCTTGTAATGAATATCTGTAAAGGAAGAATTTGCGCGGCAGTAATCGCATCCCTGTTATTTTCCCTGTCCTTTTCCGTTTCCTTGTATGCCCAGTCGGTGACATTGCGCATCAATGAATTCATGGCACTCAATCAAACCACCCTGATGGATGAAGACAATGAGTATTCCGACTGGATAGAAATTTACAATCCGACGGGCGCAGCCATAAACCTGTATGGATGGTCGCTAACCGATGATATTACCATGCTTCAGCAATGGACTTTCCCGGCGGTCACACTGGATCCAGGTGAATACCTGGTTGTGTTTGCATCCGGAAAAGACAAAAAAACCGACGGCAGTAAGCTTCATACCGATTTTAAGCTCAGCGGTGATGGTGAATATTTAGCCCTGATCAATACGCAAGGCATAGCTGTCTCTGAATTTAAGCCGGCTTTTCCGGCACAGCAAACTGATGTGTCATATGGATTTTATGAAAACAACTACGTTGGACTTTTGGATCCCACGCCCGGCGCCGTCAATACACAATCATCGGCAGCTATTCTTCCTCCGCCGGTATTTGATATGAAACACGGTTTTTATGAAGCTCCTTTTAATTTAACCCTTTCATGCGATGTTCCGAATGCTGACATCTATTATACTACGGACGGAAGCGTTCCCAAAATAGGGAATGGAACGTTGTACACAGCCCCTTTGCAGATCGGGAAAACTTCCATCATCCGGGCTGTCTCCTTAATTGAGGAACAGGCTGTCAGTAAAGTGATCACCCAGACCTATCTCTTTCTGGATGATGTCATTCATCAGCCCAACAATCCGCCGGGCTATCCTGCCGAGTGGGGACCCTATACTGCCATTGCAGGCAATGCGATTGCCGATTATGAAATGGACAGCGAACTGATCGCTGATCCTGCATTTGCCATCCGCGTAAAGGAGGCATTGAAAGACATCCCGACCCTGTCGATGGTTTCCGATAAGGGCAGCTTTTTCTCACATGATATTGACTCTGTCACAGGAGGGATCTATATTTATCCGGGAGCTCCCGGGGATGAGACCGGGCTCGGATGGGAAAGGCCCGTATCTGCAGAGTTTTTTAACTCCAAGGATTCAATCGATTTTCAGGTAAATTGCGGAGTTCGTTTACATGGCGGGCACAGCCGCAGGCCTGAAAAAAATCCCAAACACTCCTTTCTGCTGGTGTTTAAGTCGGAATACGGCCCTTCACGTTTGAACTATCCATTGTTGGGTGAAGGATCAGCGCAAAGCTTCAATAATTTAATACTCAGGGCAGGTTTCGGCCTCACCTGGACGCATTGGACGGCAGGTGAAAGGGCCATGGGACAGTTGCAGCGGGATATATGGACCAAGGATGCACAGCGGGCTATGGGACATCCTTCCAGTAATTCCATCTATGTTCATTTGTATATCAACGGAATATACTGGGGGGTATATATGCCATCAGAAAGAATGGATGCTGATTTTGCTGTTTCCTATTTTGGCGGGAGTGATACAGAATATGACGTGATCAAGGATTATATGGAATCAGGACAGGATGATCCGGCTGTTGATGGCAACACCCAGGCCTGGGATGCCATGATCGGGATGGTAAATGCCGGCGTAACAGTTAGTACGGCTTATCAGGCTGTGCAAGGCAATGATCCCGACGGAAAACCGGGTACGCAGAATCGGGCCATGATCGATATAGTGAATTTTGCCGATTATATGCTGCTGAATTATTACGGAAGCAATACGGACTGGGATCATCATAACTGGGCCGCCATCAGGAACCGGGTGAATCCGGGAAAAGGATTCAGGTTTTTCAGCTGGGATGCAGAGCATATGATAAAATCCGTAAACGGGAATGTCCTGAGCCTGAATAACGATTATTGCCCCAGCCGGATCTTTCAAAAGATGAAGGAGAATGAAGATTTCCGGCGTTTGTTTGCCAACCGTGTCGTCAAACATTGTTATAACGGAGGTGTTCTTACGGCTGAAGGTACGGCACGGCTATGGTCTGTCAGAAGGGCCCAGGTTGAAAAATCAATGGATGCTGAAGCCGCACGGTGGGGCGATTACCGGCGCGATGTGCATCCTTATTCAAGCGGGCCATTTGAGCTGTATACAAGAGATACCCACTGGCTGTCAGTACAAAATTTCCTGACAGACACTTATTTTCCTGCCCGTACTTCCGTATTCATTGGACTGCTGAGGAATGAAGGCTTGTTCCCCCAGATCAGCCCTCCTGATTTTCTGATCAATGGCAGTTCTTTCAAACAAAACACCATAACGGCCGGTGATGTTCTTACCATGACAGCCGCCCAGGGTACAATTTATTATACCACCGACGGCAATGATCCTGTTGTATGGCAGTCCCCTCAGGAAAGCAATGAAACCATTCTGGTGGCCGAAAGTGCAGATAAGAAAGTGCTGGTGCCCAAGTCAGACATCGGCAGCACCTGGTTTTCAGATACCGGCTTTGATGATGAGGGCTGGCAGGTGTGCTCGGGATCGCCAGGCGGTGTCGGATTTGAAACCAATACCGGATATGAAGGCTATATTACACTGGATGTCGGCGGTGACATGTACACCGGAGGCACCAGTCCCAATACCAGTTGCTATATCCGCATTCCCTTTAATGTCAGTGCAGAAGAACTGCCGGCATTTGCAGCCCTTGTCCTGTCCATCCGGTACGATGATGGTTTTGTTGCCTGGCTGAACGGGAAAAAGGTGGCGTCAGCGCTTGCTCCTGCTTCACCCGTATGGAACTCGGCCTCAACAGGAGGTCATGAGGCAACCTCTGTTCAGACATTCAACATATCAGATTATATAGGTGACCTGAAAGCGGGCAGTAATCTGCTGGCCATCCAGGGATTGAACCAGAATACAACAGGCTCAGACTTCATCATCACGGCATCCCTAACTGCCAGTGATACGCCTCCGGCCGGAACCATCTCCGGAAGTGCACTGTCTTATTCGGGACAAATCATCCTTAACGGATCGGCCAACATCAAAGCACGTGCATTTTATAACAGCGAATGGAGTGCATTAAATGACAGGCTTTTTCTTATTCCGGAAGAACTTAACAATATCAAGATTACGGAAGTTCATTATCATCCCCTGCCTCAGGGTACTGTTGATGAAACTGAATTTGAATTTATCGAACTTAAGAATACCGGTACATCCACCTTAAACCTGGGCGGTTTAAGCTTCATAGATGGCATTGAATATGATTTTCCGCCCGAAACAGCTTTGCGTCCGGGCGAATTCATTGTACTGGCAGCCAATACCAGCAATTTCTTTGGCCGGTATGGCTTTCTGCCGTTTGATGAATATCAGGGACAGCTTGCCAATAATGGTGAGTGGATCAAAGTCATCAGTTCCGCCGGTGACACCCTTTGTTCCTTCCGCTTCAACGATGGTACAAGCTGGCCTGAAACACCGGATGGAATGGGCAACTCGCTGGTGCCGAAAGAAATTAACCCCGGTGCTGATCAGAATGATCCTGATAGTTGGCGTGCATCCTATTTTGCGGGTGGTTCACCCGGCCGTGATGACCTGCTAACTGAGTCAGTACCGGTAGAAGTACCGCATAATAAGAAGGCTGTGCTGGGTCAGAATTATCCTAATCCGTTTACCAATGTAACCTACATAGACTACCAGCTGTTTGATAACGCATTGGTTAAATTGTCGGTATTCAATATGATGGGCCAGCAGGTAGCCACCCTGGTTAACCACCGTCAGCAGGCAGGCATGTACCAGGTAGAATGGAATGCTGCAGACCAGCAGGGCAATAGCGTTGCCAACGGCATATATTTCTACAGGATTGAGATCGTAACAGCGGACAAGGCTGAGGTTATCACGCGGAAGATGTTGCTGATAAGGTAAGGAAAGCCTTGATCCCATCCCCCCTAAAGGTGGTATACATACTATTTCATTCAAACGCCGATAAAAAGGCTCTTGCTTGAAAATTCAGGGTCACAGGTCAGGTTTACCTTTAGCTTCCTCCATCCTGCTTCATCTCCCGGAGTAGGGATATGGGTGGTATGGACCTCGCATTCACGCAGGTATTTAAGGCTTTCCAATGCCATTTTCGCAGCCGGGTTGGATAAAGCACTTATACCAAGCACAATCAATGTTTCATCTACATCCAGGCTGACCATCTTGCCATTCAATATGTCCTTTTTCAGATAGGTCACCGACCCGATAAGGATCTCGGGCAAAAGGTACATGTTATCGGGGATCCCGGCAAGATGTTTGGTAGCATTTAAGATCAGGCTTGAAGATGCATGCATCAGCGGGGAGTTTTTGCCGGTTATTATGGTCCCGTCATGCAATTCGAGCGCGGCTCCGCAAAAGACACCAGCATTGCCTTTCCCGCATTTTTCAGCGGTTTTTGCAGCTTCTCTGGCGGGCATCACCACTTTCCGGTCTCCAACTTTTGCCCCTATCTTATCCATGATCTTAACAGCCCGGTCAAGGGTGTCTTTGTCGGCCAGTCCCATTACATATTCCACGGCACACCGGAAATATCTCCGGATGATCTCCTGATGCGATGCTTCGGCGATTATGCTATCATTTACAATACCCGAACTTGCACGGTTTACTCCCATATCGGTCGGGGACTGGTACATGGACTCACCACCGGTTATTTTTTCAATGATCCTTTTCAGCAGATGAAATGCTTCGATGTCACGATTGTAATTTACTACGTTTACCTTATAGGCCTTCAGGTGATGATCATCAACAAGCACTTCGTCTTTCAGATCCAGCGTGGCGGCTTCATAGGCAACATTCACCTTATGATCGATCGGCAGGTCCCATATCGGAAAGGTTTCAAATTTTGCATATCCGGCCTTCACTCCGTTTTTATACTCGTGGTAAAGATTGCACAGGCAGGTACCGAGCTTGCCACTGCCCGGCCCGGGCCCTGTGACGATCACAATGGGATTGGTGGTTTTTATGTATTCATTTGCCCCGTATCCCTCGTCGCTTACAATCAGGTCGACATCTGTAGGATACCCTTTGGTCGGATAGTGTAAATAAACCTTGATGCCTCTCATTTCAAGCTTGTTCTTGAAGGCTTTGGCCGGAGACTGATTTTGATAACGGGTAATAACCACGGCGGTTACATCAATTCCCCATTCCCTGAAATCATCAATGGTCTTTAATGCATCAACATCATAGGTAATCCCAAAATCGGCCCTCACTTTATTCCTTTCAATATCCCCCGAATGAATGCAAAGAATAACATCAATCTTATCCTTTAACAGCTGCAATAGCCGCATCTTGACATTCGGATCAAATCCGGGCAATACCCTGGCTGCATGATAATCATAAAGGATCTTACCGCCAAATTCCAGGTAAAGCTTATCGTTGAAACGGTTCACTCTTTCAAGAATAGCAGATGTCTGTTCCTGAAGGTATTTCTCATTGTCAAATCCTATGTGGTCGGTAACTTCCATGATAACCCTTTATAATGTAATTGTCAGCTCTAAAATCAGGTCATCAATATTACTAAAATTTTCAGAATACGAACTTTTTGACGGGATAAAAAACCACACTGAAATTTGCCCTGGAATGACAGATCTCATGTTGAAATCATATTTGAAAATGGGAGTACATTGAAGACCAGGTTTTATTAAACTGAATAAATTCATTAAATTTAACCAATGACCTTTTTTGTTGATGAAGGATCCTTATAATGAATCTGACAACAGAAAACATATTATTGATCGGAGCCATTTTACTGTTCATATCCCTGCTGGCAGGCAAAACCTCATACCGGCTGGGGATCCCGGTTTTAGTTTTGTTTTTGGTCATCGGTATGCTGGCCGGTTCGGAAGGAATTGGCGGCATTTTTTTCGACAGCCCCAAGATCGCCCAGTTTATAGGTATTATCGCGTTATGTTTCATTCTTTTTTCAGGCGGCTTTGATACCAGCTGGGAATCTGTCAGGCCTGTCTTATGGCAAGGCGTAACCCTTTCAACACTAGGTGTACTGATCACAGCCGTTGCGCTGGGAATCTTTGTATGGGCTATCACCGATTTCACGATTTATGAAGGGCTTTTGCTGGGCTCAATAGTCTCATCTACTGATTCAGCTGCCGTTTTTTCAATATTGCGCTCAAAAAAACTTGCCCTGAAAGGCAATATACGGCCTTTGCTTGAACTGGAAAGCGGTAGCAATGACCCGATGGCCTATGTGCTGACCATTGCATTCACAGGACTGGTGGTTAACCAGGATGCCAGCCTGCTTAGCGTAATCCCTTTATTTTTAAAACAATTATTATTAGGAGGACTGCTTGGTTTTGTAATGGGGAAGGCCGGCAAAATTATTATCAATAAAATAAACCTTGATTACGAAGGTTTATACATCGTGCTGGTCATTGCCATTATGATGTTCAGCTTTTCAGCAACCAATTTTATCGGAGGGAACGGATTTCTGGCAGTTTACCTGTGTGGCATATATTTGGGGAATCACGATCTGATCCATAAAAAAAAGATTCTCAAATCATTCGACAGTTTTGCCTGGTTAATGCAGATCGTATTGTTCCTTACCCTTGGGCTTCTTGTTTTTCCCAGTCAGGTTATCCCGGTCATGGGTGTCGGCCTGCTGATATCCGCTTTTCTCATCTTGGCCGCAAGGCCGGTGAGTGTTTTTATCAGCCTGTTTTTTTTCAGGATTCAAAACCGAAGCCGCTGGTTTATATCCTGGGTCGGACTAAGAGGCGCAGTCCCCATTGTTTTTGCAACATATCCTCTTTTGGCCGGGGCTGAGAAAGCACAAATGATATTCAATATTGTCTTTTTTATTTCGCTTACTTCTGTCTTAATACAAGGTACAACATTGCCTGTTGTAGCCAGATGGCTGCACCTCACCGTCCCCATAAAAGCCAAACAGCGTACACAAATTGATATCGAGCTGGCAGACAGTGTCAAATCGCTGTTGACGGAAATAATAATCCCGCCTGGCTGTAAGTCTGTTGGTAAACAAATAGTGGATTTAGGCCTGCCAAAAACTTCACTGATATCCTTCATCCAAAGGAACGGCAAATTTGTTACGCCCAATGGCGCAACGAGACTTGAACCCAACGATAAGCTTTATATAATATCCGAAAACAAAGCAGATGTTGAAAAATTTATGGATTGCCTTGAAATAAAGGTGGACTGATGAGAATCCGGGACAATAAACTTATCGCCATGTTGTTTGTTATATGTTTTATTCATGTTTCACCCCCAAAAACCATGCGCATAAGTTTAACCATTATACTTTTGCTTTTACCTTTCTTCCTTGCCAATACTCAGCAGGACGAGGCAAAAATAAAATACAGGGGTGGCATGCTGTTCCATTCGGGATATCTTAAAACTGAAGGTCCTTCTCCTTCAATTTCCGGAGCCTGCTATGGGATTGGCGGCCAGTTGACTTTTACGCCCCGGGATCATTTCAGGTTCGGCGCAGAAGGATATGCATCCTACGCAGGCTACCGCCAACAAGATGGAATCTTTAAACTGGGCTGGGGTGGATTGCTGGCCGGATATCAATTCAATAACCATAAATTAAGTCCGGTTCTTGCCCTCACCCTGGGCGGGGGCAAGGTGAATGACCTGCAATTTATTGATGTCCATACGGGGGATGATGAGATCGACCAGGTTATTTACCGGAAATATCCGGTGATGCTGGCATCTCCTGCACTGAGTGCCGAGTATGCCCTGAAGTCGAAACTATCCGTTGTTATGAAGATCGATTATCTGATACCGCTTTTCAGTTCGCATCAGACCGGTTTTGCTTCCGGTCCGCGTGTTTACCTTGGAATTCTGTTCAACCGGCATTGAATCTATTGTTAACCGGCGGAACAAGGGCATTCCTGCACCGGTTTTGCTTTTTTTCTATTGAACTTTTATAATTTTATTGCAGATCATTTTATCATCAATCTGCATGCGGCAATAATAAATCCCTCCGGAGGGACAGTCATTCCATTCGACAATATGATTGCCCGGTGTTTGCGGCTCATCAACCAGTTGCTTTGTCAGCCTGCCCAGGTCGTCATAAATGCTTAAATTGATATAGGACCGGCCTGGTAAATTATATTCCATGGTAACCCGGTTACTGAAAGGATTTGGCTTACAATGAATGACAACATCATCGTTCTCCCTGACCTTATCATTAATGCCGGAAGGAATTGCTTTCTTAAGTGCATCTTTTGCTGAAGCAATGAAAATATTGTAGGACCAGGTGGCGCCGGAGATGCAATCAACTTCACCGATATCCTGAGTCTCCAAAAACTGTTGCGGATAAATCTTAATCGCATGATCCTCGTTCACGCACTGTTGCATATAGGTTGGTTGTGCGGAATAGTGATGAACCCCGTACATGGAATCGACCACCTCATGCGAGTTTGTATCCCTTATGGTAAAATTAATACCGGTGAATATATTGTTGTTTATGGTAATCCTGGTACGCCCCCAGAATTGTTCATTGGTATAATACGCCTGGGATAACCCGTCATAAGTCCCGTTAATGTATTCTGTTGTATCTTCAGTTGATTCGCTGGAAGTTTCAGGTTTACGCTCTTTGCTGAATGACAACACTAAAAATAACAACAGTAAAATACTGAAGCTGAATATTATACTTAGAGGTTTCATGGCTTGAGGACTAATATTGTTAAACATCAATAAAAACCCGATCAACCATAAGACCGTTGAGCTTCCATTATCCCTATATCTTTTTTACGTGAGGGAGGGTGGAAGAAGAGACAAGGGACAAGGGCCAAGGGACAAGTAAAAAAGCTAAAAAAAATGCGTAAAAAATATTAGTTTAGCAACCACTAAATTTATACATTTATTTTTCTCTATCATAAAGACAACCATCTGTTAAAATGTTTTGACCGGTTCACCATGAAACGTCTTATTATAGTTTTGCTCCTGCACTCCCTTTTAAATTCCTTATCATGGGCTCAGCAAAAAGCCGTTGTCACCGGAAAGATCACGGATGCGGTAAGCAAACAGCCGCTGGTAGGGGCGACCATTCTGTTTGATTCTACCCGGGGCATTGTTTCGGATGCCGGGGGAGCCTTCATGATGGAAGTCGTTCCGGGAATCTATGCATTGGATTTTAATTACATGGGATATCAATCAAGGCAGATGGTTATTAAACTGTCTACAGCTGATACACTATTCCTGAATGTTGATTTGCATACCGAAATGCGAATGCTGGATGAGATTGTTGTGAGTGCCGGCAAATATGAGCAAAAGATATCCGATGTCATTGTTTCGATGGATATTATTAAAGCAGACAGGATCTCGGCAACGGGTACTACCTCGCTGGAGTCCATCGTTAATCAAACACCCGGTATCGATATACTGGACGGACAGCCGCGTATCAGGGGTGGCAGCGGATACAGTTATGGCGCCGGAAGCAGGGTAATGGTGCTGGTTGACGATTTGCCGATCCTATCCCCCGATGCCGGTGATGTGAAATGGGATTACTTGCCTGTGGAGAACATCTCGCAGGTTGAGATCATCAAGGGGGCTTCTTCGGTCTTATACGGTTCATCGGCATTGAACGGAATCATCAACATCCGGACAGCATATCCGAAAAATGAACCTTACACCAAAGTAATGCTGCTTAACGGATTTTATATGAACCCAAAAAGGTCAGCCATGGTTTGGTGGGATACCCAGCCTGTGTTTTCGGGGGCCAGCGCTTTTCATTCCCGGAAGGCAGGCAACCTGGATATTGTTCTCGGTTATCATGGATTTCATGACGGGGGATACCGTGAAAACGAATGGGAAAAAAGGAACCGGATGAACCTGAATCTTTTATACAGGGACAAAAAAGTGAAGGGACTGTCCTATGGCGTGAATACAAACATGATGTTGCTCGACAAAATAGACTTTTTCCTATGGCAGGATGCCGATTCGGGGTCATACAGGCAGAATACATCGGCTGTTGCCAAAGTGAACGGATTCCGCCTGAACGTTGACCCTTCCTTGGAATACTTCAACGATAAAGGAAGCAAACATACCTTAAAGACTAGATACTTCAGGATCATCAACGAGTTTGAAGAAATGCCGGACAAGGATAATGAAGCCTCCCTGTATTACGGTGAATACAAATATCATAAAAGCTTTCAGAAGCCCTTTGAATTTACGATAGGGGCATCGGCTTCATATGCCGACATCAATTCGCGGATCTATAAAGACCATACCAGCCTGAATGGTGCATTATATGCTCAGCTGGATGGAGAAATGCTGCGCAGGCTTAAATTATCCCTGGGAGTCAGGTTTGAAACCTACCGGCTCGATGATTATCTGGAATACTCAAAACCTGTATTCCGGGCAGGAATTAACTATCATCCGGCCCGCTACACCTTTGTGAGAGCTTCATTCGGACAGGGATACAGGTTCCCGTCCATTGCCGAGAAATATACCGCCACCAGCCTTAGCTCCATGCATATATTCCCCAATCCGGATCTGAATTCGGAAACGGGCTGGAGCGCAGAAGTTGGCATCAAGCAAGGACTTCAGGTGAAAAGCTGGAATGGATTTCTGGACCTTTCAGTCTTCCGTTCGCGTTACACGGACATGATCGAATTCACATTCGGCATTTATAAACCGGATTCTGTCGTTTTTCCAACCTTTGATCACGTGGGATTTAAAGCATTGAATATCGGCAACGCACAGATCACGGGACTCGAGATCACAGCAGGCGGAACAGGAAAAATCTTCCGTGTCCCGGTGAATATTCAGGCAGGATACACCTATTTATATCCCATTGACCTGGATTATGATCCTTCCCATACCAGCAATTCTTCGGCCAGCAATATCCTGAAATACCGTTATCAGCATTCCGTGAAAGCAGACATTGAGCTGGCGTGGAAAAAACTTTCCACAGGATTCAGCTTTATTTATAACAGCTTTATGAAGAATATCGACCTCGTATTTACAGATCCCGTCATGGGCAACCTGATCTTACCCGGTTTTCCTGATTACCGTAAGCAAAACCAGCAAGGCTATGTTGTATTTGATCACCGGATCTCATACCAGATGACAGGTCATTCGGAGATCGCCGTTATTACCCGGAATGTTTTTAACAAAGAGTATAT
>CAYWCR010000046.1:0-18037 GCA_964456825.1 uncultured Bacteroidales bacterium | reverse complement strand
CATATCCTAAGCCACGAGCCGGGCCAATATCTGGTAAAGATTTGCGGCAATAATGGGTTTGGTGATATAGTAATCGAATCCCTCCTGTCTTATTTTCTCAATTTCATCCGCGTAGGCATAGGCTGTTTGCGCGATGACAGGGATTTGTAAGTTCATTTTCCGTATTCCATGCAATGATTCAATGCCATCCATTACCGGCATTTTTATATCCATCAGAATAAGGTTTATGTCATCCATGCCACGCAATATGTCCAGTGCTTCCTGACCGTTTTCCGCATGAATTACCCGGGCCTTTGTTTTTTTAAGGAGCTTTTCAAGGTACAGGAAATTTGAGATATCGTCTTCCGCAACCAGGATATTGTATTGGCTCAAATCAGGTATGATATTGGCTTTTTTGGTCGTTTGAGCCGGAGTATCAGCCATGTCTGATTTGATCAGTGGCAGGGTAAAGTAAAAAGTTGAGCCTTTCCCTTTAACGGAGGTTAAATACATAGTCCCCCCCAACAGGCTGACCAGTTGCGACGAGATAGCCAGTCCTAGTCCTGTGCCCCTGTGTACCTGGGATTTATCATCCTCAATCTTTCTGAAACGCTCAAATATAATACCCTGATTTTCTTCCTGTATGCCAATCCCGGTGTCTTTAACATAAAACTCAAGCATACGGGTGTGTGGTAAAGAAGTACAGCCCAGTTCAATGATACCCTGATCGGTAAATTTAATGGCATTGCTGATCAGGTTTGATATCACCTGTTCCAGTCTGAAGGTATCCGTGATAATTTCAGTTTTTATCAACTCCTCATCAATATTGACTTTAAGCTCGATATCTCTCTTAAAATTAGCATCCTGTCGTTGTTTCAGCATATAAAATAATCCGACCATATCATCAACAATGGTGCTCAGGGATACCGGCTTTAATGAAAGCTTAAGCTGCCCGGATTCAATCTGTGAAATATCCAGGATATCGTTGATTAACTCCAGCAGGTTATTGCTGCTGTATTGGATGATTGAATTATAGAGATCGCGGTCGGAATCCGACAAGTCTTTTTCACTCAACATGGTTGAAAAACCTATGATGGCATTTAACGGAGTACGGATCTCATGGGACAAATTGGCCAGGAATGACGATTTCAGCCGGTCTGATTCTTCCGCTTTTTCTTTTGCCTGAAATAGTTCCTGGGTCCTTTCTTTTACCAGTTCCTCCAGTTTGTTACGGTATCTATCCAGTTCACTGTATGCTTTTTCGATTTTGTTTTTTTGTTCTTCCAGTAATTCAGCCTGTGTTGTGATTTCCTCGTTTTTGTGTAATATAACCTTGTTCTGATTGATAATTTCCTGGTATTGTGCCGTTATTTTTTCGTTGCTTTCTTTTAATTCCCGGGTGCGTCGTGTCACCTTACCCTCAAGCATCAGGGTCGTTTTTCTCAAGTTCTCCAACCGGAAATAAAAAATTAAACCAATCAATCCTATCATGAATATACCAGCAGTCAAACGGAACCACCATTTCTTCCAAAAAGGTGGCAATATATTTATTCGTAGAACAGCAGGTTCATCACTCCATATTCCATCGCTGTTGCATGCTTTCACTTTAAAGGTATAATTGCCGGGAGACAGGTTGGTATAGGAAGCCCTGCGCATTTTTGCATCCGTATAGATCCAGTCGCTATCAAAACCTTCCAGTATGTATGCATATTTATGATTGGAGGGATTGGCAAAATTTAATCCGGCAAATGCCAGGGAAAACGATTTTTCTTTAGGCGATAATCTTATCTCCTCGGTCAATATTATATTCTTTCTTAAAACAACCTTTCCGTTAAGGGTATCATTTATATTTACCGGTTCACCATTGATGAATAAACTGGTGATCATTAAGATCGGGGGGACTGCGTTTTCGGTTATACTTTGGGGGAAGAAGCTGTTGAATCCTTTCGGCCCGCCAAAAAACATTTCCCCGGTGACCGGATTCCTGAAATAGGCATCTTCATTGAACTCATTATCCTGCAATCCATCCCGCAGGGAATAGTTTATAACCGTATGGGTCTGATTGTTTATTTTGGAGATACCCCGTTTATGACTGACCCAGATATGACCTTTTTGATCACTCAATATCCCCAATATCATGTCATTGGGTAATCCGTTCTTTATATTGATAACCGTGAAATTTCCGGAAGACGGATCGTATTTATTCAAGCCGGCACCGGTGCCAAACCACATGGTTCCGTTTTCATCTTTGCATACTGAATACAAACGATTATCACTCAGACTTTTATCATCGCCAGGAATGTTCATAAATCTTACCGACTCAAACCTTTCTTTTAACGCTGAATCAGGTTTCCTTTTCAGCATAGTCAGTCCGCCTACTTCCGTTCCTATCCATAAATTAAAACTATTATCTTCGACAATAAAACGGACGCTATTATGGGTAAGCACACCATCTTCCTCTCCAAACCTGATTACACCGTTTGTTTTTTCGTCATATTTATGGATCCCGTCAAAAGTCGCTATCCATATCGTTCCAGAATGATCCTCATATATACAAAAAATAAAAAACCGATAATCATTCCCGGCACCTTTCATAATATTATAAAACCGTCCTGTTTTTGGATCAAACCGGTCAACACCTCCTTTGGTGCCAATCCATAAAAATCCTTTTTTGTCTTTAACTATCTTCCGGACATCATTGTTGACCAGTGAATTTGTTTTTAACGGATCATGCTTATACTGATGCAATATTATCTGTGTTTTCCTGTCAAATACAATTATTCCCATATCCCGGGTGCCTAACCATAAAACATCCTTTTCATCTTCATCCTGATAGATAGCACGGATATTATTTTCTACGGCATTATCGTCTGCCACCTGATAATGAGTAAATTCTTTACGCTGCAAGTCAGCATAATACACGCCCGAACTAAAAGACCCTACCCAAAGGGAATGAAACCTGTCAATGAATAAACTGAGCAGGTAATTATCCTTTATGCCATGGGGATCATTTATATTAATAACACTTTTTGTGCTGTCACCTGTTAATAAATCAGTATAGGTAAAAGAGCGCTCTGCATTATAAAAAAATCGGAAATGATGATTATTGTATTTATAATACTGAGGATGATTGCGCTGGTCGAATCTGATCAGTATTTCCTGTGGCAGCTGATCTTCCGTAAAATGATCAAAATCGTCGGTTTCATAATTATAACGGTTGATAACCTCATCAATGGTCCGTATCCATATATTACCCGATGAATCGGAACACATATCCGTCACCCTGCTTGAACTTAAACTCTTCAGATTGTTTCTTTCGTTCAGATAAATCTTAAAATCATATCCGTCATAACGGTTCAGCCCATTGAAGGTCCCAAACCACATAAATCCGTATTTATCCTGCGCAATGCTGACTATCGTATTTTGCGACAGCCCGTTTTGCGTGGATAAGTTTTCAAACTTAAAACTGTTGAATTGTGGCCAGCATATCTGTGGGAAAAAAAGGCCGGCAATAAAAAGACCTGAAACTATTAAACCTCTGATCTGCAAGAGTATTTCACTTATTTTCAACATCTTAAACATTCACCCTCCCTTTGAATCCGAAATACTATATTTAAAGATAACGATTTCTGTTGGATTTTCCAATGGTAAAAAGCAGGGACAAGGGACGAGCCTGCCTGCCGGCAGGCAGGCAGGCTGCAAGACTGCATGACTACCAGTTTGCAGCCTACAGCCTATATTCTACAGCCTGAATTCCTAAACACCTAAACCGCTAAACTGCTAAACTGCTAAACTGCTAAACTGCTAAACTGCTAAACAGTTTTTACTCACCTCGATTTAACCAGTTTCCCGGTATAAACATTTTGTTTACCTGCAATGGAAAAGATATAACAGCCGGGATTCAGATCTGCACCGGTAAAACGGAAAATGATCCTGCCGGGCATTGCATCTGCCGTTTCAGTATATATTAAGTTGCCCAGGTAATCAAAAACATTGAGTTTTACAGGATAGTATTCATCCGATACACAAACAAACTGCATGGTTTCGGAAAACGGGTTTGGCCTGATGATAATGTCGTCAGACCAGTCTGCATGCGTGCTTTCAAATCCCATATGTTCATACACCGTAAATTTCACCGAGGTGTCATTAACCATGGAAGGAATTTGGATTATGGAGTCCATCAATAAAATATAGGGTGTCACGGCGATACTGAGCATAAACTCTCCGGTCATGGAAGGAGTTCCACTGAGCAGTACACAATAGGCTGTGCCGGGGTACATGTCAGTTGCACTTGTTTCATAGGAAATGCCCGGCGGAAGATTGCTGACGGTATCCACCTGTATTTTATAGATGGTAACTCCGACATCAAGGATTGTAGCTGTTGGCGGAGGCAAAATAGTCACGGTTTGATGGTAAGCGACACCCACATAGGCATCAGGCAAAATGGCAGGGCATATCTCACCAGGCAAAAGCGTATCCCGGCAGTTGACGTTATCGGGGGTACATTGACTGTATGCCTTGCCTGCCTGTATGAAAAGAAGGGTGATTGATATAATGAGTATTTTTTTTGTCATAGGATTAGTTTAAATGGATCATCCGACTATAATTTGATAGCAAAAATATCATGTTAATTATAAAATTTCAAATTATCATCCTAAATTCTGCTTTTAACGTTGAGCTCTTTTAGGGTCAATTTTCATAAATCCGGGCCTTTTAAATCATGAACCAGATTCTTTTTTACTTCTTCCGTTAGGGAAAAACCTTACTATCCTGTATCTTTGACCTGGTTAGCGTTACGGAGACCTCAATTAAGGGCGCATTTTTCTTGCAGGCAATGGAATTATGGTCACTAAAACGAATGTTATGCGGTTTTGCAGCATAAAAGGAATAAAAGCCTTCCTCCGGTGCAGCCTTGTCTTTTTGCCAGGGTGGACAGGGGTATGTGCACAGGAACCCTATTGCGAGAACCTTAACTTTGAATTTGGTGATTTTACGAATTGGACAGGACATACCTGGCTTTACAGTGCAGAGATACCTTCCATCAATACAGAAAAGGGAGAAGGAATTGTCTATCGAAGGCATACCATCATCTCGGATACTACAGCCTATGATCCCAATACCGGAGGCGAACTGAAAAAAGTACCTCCCGGATATCGCTATTCAGCGCGATTGGGTGATGGATTCATCAGCACCGACAATGCTCCCCGTTGCTGGGACCAAAGCTTGCGCTACACCATGGCAATTGATTCCGGCAATGCCCTTCTTATTATAAAGTTTGCGTTGGTGCTGCAATTTGCCCAGGATCATACAGAAACTGAAGAACCTCGCTTCCGGTTTACCCTATTTGACCAGCTGGGAGATACAATACCTGACTGCTCCAATTACGATGTTTACGCTTCGAACAGTGAAGTGAAGGGCTTTCATATATATGAGCCCGGCGAAGATGAAGTTCCGGTTCAGTGGCGTGACTGGACCACGGTCGGTGCCAACCTTTCGGACTATATAGGCCAGACGATCACCCTTGAATTCATGACGTGCGACTGCACAAGGCAATTTCATTTCGGCTATGTTTATTTCGTGGCCGAATGTCATCCTTTGCAAATTACGGTCCATTATTGTGCAGGTGATTCGGTTGCAGTCCTTATTGCACCTGAGGGTTTTAAGCAATACAGGTGGATGGACAGCAACGGAATCAGAATCGACTCTACCCAGGCTTTTTGCGTGACTGAGCCGGTTGAAGGTGCCATCTACACCTGTGCAATGATCTCTGTTACCGGCTGCAAAGTGTCGCTGCAGTCGGTGATAGCCAAGTTTATTCTCCATGCTGATTTTGATTCCTACATGATTGACTGTAATTCCAATACGGTTCAGCTTGTCAATTCATCATCAGCCACCCGCGGAAGCCTTAGCTATCGATGGGATTTTGGCGACGGGAATATCAGTGCTGAAAAGGATCCGCAATATACGTTTTCAACTTCGGGCATGCACAGGGTTGGACTGACCCTGATCAATCCGCCATCCACCTGTGTTGATACCCTGATAAAGGATGTTGAGTCTTTTTCACCTCCGCTGGTAGGCATTGATGGCGATTCAACTTATTGCCATGGACTGAGTGTTTTTTTAAAAGCCTATGGCGCATACGACTACACATGGAGCAACGGTTTTAAGGATGATTTCATTGAGATCACTGCCCCCGGAGGGGATTATTGGCTCATAGGCCGTTCCAGCACAGGATGTGTTTCCGATACCATCGCCGTGTCGGTGAGTGAAGAACCGGACTGGGAATTTCTTGTCGAGGCTGATACCCTGTTTTGCGAGGGAGGCAGTTCAACCCTTGCAGCCTATGGAGCTGAACGTTATACCTGGAATACAGGTGCAAGCTCCGGTTCGATTAACGTCACAGAATCGGGGACATACAGCGTAACGGGCGCAAATAAGCGGGGATGCGAAAAGTCTGCCACCTTTCATGCTGTCGAGGTTCCTTTTCCCGATGCTAATTTCAACATGTCCGCCAATACGCTTGACAGCAGGCACAACCAACTTACCTGTAATGCCTCCGGGCAGTCCGGTGTACAATATAGCTGGGATATGGGCGATGGACTTATTGAAACAGGATCCATGGTTCAGCATGCCTATGATATTGTTGCCGAAATAGTGGCCTATACCATCACACTTACGGCAACCAGTAAAGAAGAATGCTCGGACCATGCTTCTATGATCATTGATGTGGTGCCTTTTGTCCCCAATGTTTTTACGCCCAACGGTGACGGAATAAATGATATCTTTATGGCGGGTTATGATCTGGAGTTATTGGACCGGAACGGATTGTCCCTTTATAAGGGAACATACGGGTGGGACGGGAATTATAACGGACAGCCGGTTGATGCAGATACTTACTTTTACCGGATCGATTTTACTGACAGAAACCAGCAGGTACATACCAGGAAAGGTTTTGTAACCCTGGTTAGATGAATATTGTGCAATGAAACGGCAATTTACTGGCTTGTTTTTATTATTGAGTTTGATGACAGGCACGAAAGTTTTCGCACAGGCCGACATCAATCTGTCCACGCATTGGTATAACCGGGCCAGCTACAATCCGGCTTTTATCGCGCGGACAGAATATTTGTATATCTTTTCCAATAACCGTCATCAGTGGACCGGTGTTGAGGGAGCCCCTCATATCTACAATGTACAGGTATCGGAATACATACATCGTCTGCATTCTGCAGTTGGTTTATCCTATGTGAATGACAGGATAGGGTTGACCCGGGCATCCAATCCCATGCTTTCTTATGCATACCTGATATCAGGTGACCCGCATTGGTCATTATCCCTGGGTCTTTCAGCGGGTATTTTTGTACGGTCCATTGACGGATCGCTCTTTGAAGCCGGGACCATCAATGACCCTTCGCTGAATTATGCTATGGAACGGACCATCAGTCCTGATGCCAATACAGGACTTGAATTTCAAAGCAAACATTTTATTTTCGGCATTTCCGCCACCCATTTGTTTTCGATCGGCAAGGCAGATCATTTATTGCTGAACGCCAATCATCGGTATGGTTATGTCATTTATAAAAACAACAACCTGGATTTGTTTTATTACAGGGCAGGCATAATGGTGGTTAACCGTTATAACCTGACCGTTGTGGAAGGAAATATGCTGATACGGTTCAAACATCCCACCGGACTTCTTCAGGGTCCCCGGGAGATCTTTGATCTGGGAATCAGCCTTCGTTCATCACGTCAGATGACTTTTCTGGCCGGGTTGCTGCTAAGGCCTGACCTGCGGATCGGATATGCCTATGATCACAGTTTTGCCGGGGGGTACAACCGGAATGCGACCCACGAGTTCATGATCGAATATCGTATTCCCACGAAGGCTGCTTCCACCATTGGCCGTTGCGGGACCAATGACATCAGACTGGATGATGACGGATCCTGATGCTACAAGACAAGATTTTTTTTTCTGCTAAACCACTAAACCGCTAAATCGCTAAACTGCTAAACCGCTAAACCGCTAAACCGCTAAACCGCTAATCTTTGCAGGTATTGAGTTTTAATCGCCAAAGCAGGTGCCAACCCGGCGGGCACTTTTGATCCACTGATGATCCACAGGCACTTTTTTGGTTTTACCCACAACTTTTTCAAGCGGCACTGCATCAATGTGATTCTTTTTTAGTGCCACCATAATACCGTAATCTTCATTTTCGATGAATTTGGCACAAGCCGTCCCCATCCGGGTTGCTAAAAGCCTGTCAGCACTGGACGGAGTACCGCCCCGCTGCAAATGTCCAAGTATGGTAACCCTGGCTTCAAGTTTTGTCAGCTCCTGTAAATGATTGCCCAAACGAATGGTGTTGGAGGCATTGAGTATATCAAGCTCTGTTCTATCCTGTTTTAATTTTTCCTTGCTGTCCTTGTCTTTGGTCACATCTATCTTTTCTTTCAGCTTGGAATACAAGGTATTGAAGTCATGTGACATTGCGCCTTCAGCTATGGCGATGATGGAAAATGATTTTCCAAGCTTTTTACGTTCAAGGATTGATTCAGCAATCTTGTCAACATGATAGGGGATCTCCGGAATAAGGATAACATCAGCTCCTCCTGCTATGCCTGAGCCCAATGTAAGCCAGCCGGCCTTGTTCCCCATGATTTCGACGATGATGATCCGGTGATGGCTGCTTGCCGTGCTGTGCAACCTGTCAATAGCTTCTGTGGCTATTCCCATGGCGGTATCAAAACCAAAGGTAACGTCTGTTTTGGCCACGTCATTATCGATGGTCTTGGGCAGGGTTATGATGTTTAGCCCTCTTTCTGCCAGATGGTATGCATTTTTCTGGGTCCCGTTGCCTCCTATGCAAACAAGGGCATCCAGCTTGTTAGCGTGATAGTTATTGATGATCACCTCTGTCATATCCTTCTCATTGCCGTCAACGTTCATCCGGAAAGGTTTTTCCCGGGATGTGCCCAGAATAGTCCCCCCAAGGGTAAGTATACCGGACAGCATCTTATTATCCAGCATGATAAAATGATTCTCCATGAGCCCCCTGAAACCATCCCGGAAACCAATAATCTTCATCCCGTAATTGGATATGGCGGCCTTGCCAAAAGCCCGGATAGCGGCATTTGATCCGGGAGTGTCTCCTCCTGAAGTTAAAATTCCTATAGTCTTGTCCATATATTTAATGTTATGTGACTGTCAGTAAAAATACAAAAAATGAGGATTCCCTTTTACCTGCTAACTTCTAACTACTAACTTCTAACTTCTAATTTTTATGCTTAATTTTAGTGACAAATTGATATCAACAGATAGTCTTCTGATATTAGCTGGATTCGGTTGCTGGTGATGGATGATGGATTTATTTTTTATTGATTGATATGAAAAAAATATTGATTTTAATGATTTTTGCAGTCAGTAATGTTGCCTCCCGGGCACAATCAGATACTGTTTCGGATATCATCTTCATTCCGCATCCGAGGAGTGATGATCATGTGAATCAGAGCGTACTCGGGGGCATTGAAAAGATTGACTTTTCAGCTTATGAGATGATATTGCTGGGGGGTGATCTGACCTATTATACAAGCGCCAGCAGGACCTCGATGGATTATTGTGACAGCCTGTTCAACCTGGGACATCTTAATACATTGTGGACCATGGGCAATCACGATATTGCCAGCCGGAGCCTTGTTGAAGAATATACCGGGAGGCCTTCATATTATAGTTGTTCGTATAACAATATTACCTTTCTGGTTCTCGATACCGAAATTGATGCAAACGGATTCTCAAGCAGCCATATTTCAGGCGATCAACTGGCCATGATCGGGCAGGTTTGTGATACCATCACCAACTCGGATTACCTGATCCTCCTCCATCACCGGTTATTGTGGATGATCGGAAATGATTATTTCAGCTCCCTGATAGACTCTGTAGGCGAGAGTACGCGGCAGCTGGATACATCAAATTTCAACACGGTTATTTATCCCATGCTGCAACAGGCAAAGAGCAGGGGTGTCCCCGTTATCTGCCTGGGCGGCGACAGATCGATGGTCAATATAGAATATACTCCAGAGGATAGCCTTCTCTTTATTGCATCAACAATGGTCCCGGAATTTACCGATGCTGAAAATGATGTTGTCATACTGACATGGGACGTGCAAACCAGGGATCTTTACTGGGAATTCCTGCCGCTTGACCAGGTGGAGAAGAATCCGCCGGCCGGCAATGATGTTAAAAAGACAGGACTGTGGGATAAAAGTTTGAATGTGTTTTATAACCGTGCATTATCAGCGATTGAAGTCAGTTTAATCAGGACGTCGCATCATAGGGGTCTTATCGGAATTTATTCTCTTTCCGGACAGTGTATTTATTCAGGTTTCATCAGCCCGGAAGATCCTTTAACTATTCCAATCGGAGAAAAAGGTTTGTATATTGTCAGGCTGAGTATTGATGAATGGACTGAAAGTCAAAAGATATGTATTGATTAACCAATATTAGAAACAATAATTGATTCATAATAAGTTAATAGCATTAGCCCTGATACTCGGATATGTTATTCAGCAGGTAAATGCTTCACGGGGAATGGCTGTTGAAAGCAATGCTGTCGGTTGCCTTGAGCTTTTTTATATTGATGCCGGCAATAAATTATACCATAAACAACAATATTCTCCGGGCAAAGACTGGTCAGAGGATAAACTTATCGCTGATTCTGCCTCTGGTGTTTTCCTGTTTAAGCATAAGGACGGACGGTTGATGCTTTTTTACACCAGGTCCGATAACAGACTATATTACATGCAGCAGACGCTGCCTGAATATCAGTGGAGTAATGCTGCAGAATTTGCGGAAAATATTTTGCATCTGGATGCAGTTGCAAATGCCGAAAACAATATTAATATTTTTTATATCACTACCGACAATAAGTTGATCCAGCGTTATCAAATGCCATCAGATTACTGGTCGGATGAAATAATAAGAGCGGATTTTGCTAAAAAGATTGCGGCCGCGCGTAATGAAGACGGAAGAATGGAAATATTCTATACGGTTTCAGGCGATACGTTATATCATCAATATCAACTGGCGCCCGGGGGAACGTGGTCGGACGGGCATTTTTTTTCGATACCTGCCAAGGATCTGGATGTTGGCCAGAATGAAGACGGACGGCTGGAAGTCTTCTTTATAGATAAAGGGGACATACTGCAGCATAAATGGCAGGTAGCCGTGAACAGCGGCTGGGATGTTCATGCTGTTTTTGCCGGATATGCGCGCAAAGTAATGACTGCCAAAAATCAGGACGGACGCCTGGAAGTGTTTTACACGACTGATAATAACTATATTCATCATAAATGGCAGACAGCCGTTAACAGCGGCTGGGCTTCCGGGGAGCAATGCGGATGGGTGGCCCATGAAATGGCTTCCGCGCTTAACCATGATGGCCGACTTGAAGTATTCTACACAGGGTCCGATGGTATTCTTTTTCATAACTGGCAGCTGCAACCAGGAATATTTTGGGCAGGGGAATATCCTTTTTATGATGAAAGCTTTCCGGTGGTCTCCGTTGAAACCTATGATTCCATGCCGAATTATATTCCTGAAACCAACTGGCATGTTAACGATCATTGCTTCATAACGGATAAAAACAATTACTGGCATATGTTTGGCATTGTCTATCCGGATCCTAATTCAGGCGATGACAGCTATGTCAACTATCTTGGCCATGCAGGGGCGACAGTGCTCACAGGTTTTTGGAGCAAAATGGATCCGCCGTTTTACGAAACTATTCTGGAGGGAGACGTATTATGGGCACCGCATATTGTATTTCATCAAAATATGTACTATATGTTTTATTGTGGGGGCGGATCACTTGATCATTATGAAATATGCCTTCGTACATCAGCTGACCTTATAAACTGGTCGGATTACCAGGTCTTATTCAGCGATGGTATACAGGCTCGTGATCCGATGGTATTATGGCTGGAGGAGGAACAGTGCTGGGTCATGTATTATACTGCAACCATGGTTTCGTCAGGAGGATATTATGTTGTGGCATATCGCACCAGCAATGACCTGTATAACTGGAGTGAGCGGAATATTGCCTATACCGATTATCATAGCGGCACCACCTATGGGAATACTGAATCGCCGTTTGTTGTTAACCGGGGCAGATATTACTACCTGTTTACAGGTCCGCGACCTTACGACTTTCCGACAGAAAGCCTGCCAAACTGGGAGCATCCAGGGTATTCAGGTACCGATATTTTTCGCTCGGTTCATTGGAATAACTGGACCAATGCTGATATTGTAGGACATATCGATATGCATGCCCCTGAAATAATCCGGGACAACAATGGCGATTGGTATGCCAGCCATTGCGGTGTATTGCAGGGAGGTTTATTTATCAGGAAGATAAACTGGCATGACGGCATTTCTGCTGTTATATCACCTGTCGCTGAGCCGGCAGCGCCTTTTTGGCTGGAAGATAATTTTCCCAATCCTTTCATTCATTCAACCATCATCAAATTCCGTCTTTTGCAAACCAGCACTTTATCATTGAAAGTCTATGATATAAAAGGCCGGTTGGTTGCCAACATATTAAACGACAGGATGAAGCCGGGTAACTATGAGGTGATATGGAATGCTGAAGATCTGGCGCACGGGATCTATTATTGCAGGTTGGAAGCAGGTTCAAGGACCCAATGCAGGAAAATGGTCAGATTACCCAAGTAGAGACGCGATTAATCGCGTCTCTACCATTGTGATATTATAGTTTAATGAATTCCACCCTGCGGTTCCGGGCTTTGTTGGCCGGGGTATCATTGCCGGCTACAGGTTCCGCCTCCCCTTTGCCATCGGTCTCTATACGCCCCGCATTGACACCATAGGTCTTTGAAAGCTCGCTTTTTACAGCCGCAGCACGTCGTTTTGAAAGATCGAGGTTTTTGGCGGCATCCCCGTCACCATCGGTATGGCCGACGACCCTGATGCGGACATCGGGATTCTCATTCAGCACTTTGGCGATCTCATTCAGCGCCCCGTTGGATTCGGGCCTGACCTTATCGCTGTTCACATCAAAGTAAATACCGTAGCTCACTATTTTCCCTTCGGTAAGTAATTTGCTTCGCATATCGGGCGCTGCTGACGTAAAGCGTATATTGGTAATGTATGGAAGGCCGCTTTGCCCCCATAAAGAAAACCGTAACCGGTTATATTTTACCTGCTGGTAAAGCACGGTGGGAAGGTCCAGGGCTTTCTGTCCTTTATGATAAATCCGCAATCTTCTTTTCTGTACCCAGATGATCACATGGTTTAGCTTATTAAAATCTAAAGCGGCTATTTCAGTCCTGCCTTCCATACCGTCAGCACCATCAGCATATCCCTGGACGTTCCAGTGATCATCGGAACATTCCACATGGAATCCTCCTGCTCCCGGATATAAACCATCATCGAGGAATTCACCTTCGCTTTGGTATAAGGTAAAATAAAAGCTGCTGTGTTGAAAATCTTCATCTTTTGGAGCAGCCACCACATCAAATTCGAAGATAAAATTATCGGGCAGGGTTAAATCCTTCATCAGGGTATATACATTGTCCTCTGAGTTCATATACAGCCAGTTGCCCGGATATTGGTTCAGGGTACGCACTTCGCCGCTGCCGTTGGTCGTCCATAGGGCAGGAAAATCACCGACGGCATCCTGCGAAAAATCTTCGTAAAGGATCACCTGGTCACCCGGGATAAAATCATATTTGGTAAAGGACTGAAGCTTAGGCTCATCCTGTTTCTGCGTGCTTTTTGACGGGCTTTGTTTGCTTACTTCACCGGTATCCTCCTCTTCATCCTGTCTGTCCTTTTCATCCTTCTCATCCTTTTCTGACTTTTCCTCGGTTACCGCTTCTTCTATGGTCTCCTCGAAGGTGTCAAGGCCTTTATCGATGCCTTCATCCACCTTCTGGTCTGCCCGTTCAATGACCTTGTCTTTTACTTTTTGCCTGACATCGATCACCTGGGCTGACAGTACAGATCCTAAAATGAGTAATAAACAGATTATAAAACATTTGGCTTTCATAGTGTGGATATTTTATTATATCAAAATTAGGAAATATAACCGTTCATCTGATTATAAAAGCAAAATAAAACCAGTATTTCATAATGATTTATCTTTACTAAAATCAAAGCAAAAACAACATGTCAGCACAATCTTCAGATCTGATAAGTGAAAAGCTTAAAAATGCTTTCCCGGCCCTTGAAAGAATTCCAAAGGAGGCAAATGTTACGGACAAGAAATATGAACCTGTTTACCTGCTGGATGGCAAAATTGTCGCGTGGAGCGGGCCGCTGGAAAAAGTTAGCTCCCCGGTTTGCATCAGAACAAACGGAAAACCCGAGCGGTTGATCATCGGGGAGGTGCCATCCATGGATGAGGCAACCGCCATGAAAGGGCTTCAGGCTGCCGTGAGGGCATGGGATAATGGCCGTGGCTTATGGCCCACCATGAGTGTCCAGGGGCGCATTTCAGCCGTTGAAAAGTTTGTGTCAAAGATGCAGCAGGTGCGGGATGAAGTGGTCAGGCTTCTGATGTGGGAGATCGGCAAAAGCTGGGAGGACAGCTACAAAGAATTTGACCGCACGGTAGAATATATCGTAAAGACCATTGATGCGCTCAAGGAAGCTGACCGCAACAATTCGCGGTTCAGTCTCGATGCGGGTGTCATAGCCCAGGTCAGGCGGTCACCTCTGGGTGTTTGCCTGTCCATGGGCCCGTTCAATTACCCGCTGAATGAGACCTATACAACCCTTATTCCTGCGCTGATCATGGGAAATACCCTGGTGGTAAAACCACCCAGGTTTGGCATACTGCTGCACCAGCCCCTGCTCGCAGCTTTTGCCGATTGTTTCCCTCCCGGCGTGGTGAATTTTATATACGGTGACGGGGCCACCATCATCAGCCCTATCATGAAAAGCGGGCTGGTAGATGTGCTGGCATTCATCGGGTCGAGCCGTGTGGCGGACATACTGAAACATCAGCATCCGCATCCCCATCGGTTGCGCTGTATCCTCGGGCTGGATGCAAAAAATCCTGCCCTGATCCTGCCCGATGCCAATATTGACCTGGCTGTGCGGGAATGTGTGACCGGAAGTCTGTCGTATAATGGTCAGCGCTGCACAGGCCTGAAGATATTATTTGTTCACAAATCCATTTCGGAATTGTTTCTGAAAAAGCTGGTTGCTGCCATCGATGCCCTGCCACAGGGAATGCCATGGGAAAAAGGGGTAAAGCTTACGCCCTTGCCTGAATTTGATAAAGCCCATACCCTCAGAGGTTATGTCGATGATGCTTTGGCAAAAGGTGCTGAGATCCTGAATGAAGGAGGAGGCACTTTTTATGAGACCTTGTTTCGCCCTGCTATTGTATACCCTGTAACTTCGGAAACTGTTCTTTACGGGACAGAACAATTCGGCCCGGTGGTGCCGGTATGCTCATACAGTGATGAACAGGAATTTCTCGATTTTGTGACCAGCTCCAATTATGGCCAGCAGGTAAGCCTTTTCGGCAATGATCCCAAAACCCTGGCCAGGCTGATCGACCAGCTGACCAACCAGGTTTGCCGCATCAACATCAACAGCCAGTGCCAGCGCGGGCCTGATACCCTGCCATTTACCGGCCGAAAGGACTCAGCCGAGGCAACCCTTTCCATCAGCGACGCACTGCGGTGTTTCTCCATACGGTCACTGGTCGCTGCCCAGTCCGACGGTAGAAACAGGGATATCATTCAGCAAATAGTAACCGGGAGGTACTCCAATTTCCTGAATACGGATTTTATATTGTGAGAAGTGCCGGGATGGTGCATGATAATGCAGGACTAAGGTACAATAAACGATACTTCCCCGGTAGCTGTACCATTGATAATCTTCAGCCTGTAGAAACCGGGATTCAGATCATGCTTCGACAACCTGTATTGTTGTCCGTGGAGGACAGCTGACAGGACCTGCCTGCCTGAGATGTCATAGATTATGATCCGACCGTCTTTAAGCGTATTAACTACATTTATAGTTGCGTCTGCGGTCAAAGGATTGGGATGCATTAGGATGTCAGGATGTTCTTCAGGATTCATTAGAACCGTTGGAATTTTAGTTGTATCAAGGGATATTATCTGCACAATACGATCATCACCGGCATCCGGTGAGCCTCTGCCATCACGGTTGCTAACGGCAAGAAATACACATCCGTCAGGCGACACGCATATATCGCGTAACCTTCCAAACCAGTTGTCAAACCAGCTTGAAATACCGGTAATGCTTTGTCCCGATGCATCTAATGACAGGCTCACCAGTTCACGTTCTTTGAGTGTTGTCATTAAGATGTTGTTTTTCCACTCCGGTAATGATTCGGATCCGTAATAGTCTATACCTGCCACGGCCAGGGTTGGCGTCCATGCAAACAAGGGTTCTTTGACCTGATTTTCATAGCAAAAATCATATTCCGACGCTAAATCACAAAATCCATGCACATCCGGCCAGCCATAATTTCGTCCCATTTCTATCAGATTCAGTTCATCATCATTGTTGGGCCCATGCTCCGAGCTGTACATTTTACCATTGGGGGCCAGCACTAATCCCTGCGGGTTACGGTGACCCCATGACCATATATAATTTCCAACGATTGGATTATCATCGGGAATACTCCCGTCAAGGTTTAACCTCAGAATTTTTCCGCTCAGCGATGAAAGGTTCTGTGCGGTTGAGGTATTGGATGCATCACCGGTGGTTACATATAGTTTACTTTGCTGATCGATGATTAACCTTGATCCGTTATGATTACCAGCACCGCCTATATTTTCAAGCAGGGTAAACGGATTATGCAGTACCGTTCCGTTATAAGTATAGCGCACAACGCGCTCTTTTATCCCACCGGAATAGTAGTTGTACACAAGATAAACATAAGGAGTATCGGGAAAACGGGGATGAAGCGTCATGCCCAGCAAACCTGATTCACTTTGTTCATGGACATCAGGAATGGTCAGTAAATTACTAATTTCACCGGTTTCCGGATTGAGACGGCTCACAAACCCCGGCCGTTCGGTCAGCCAGATATGATTATCAGGTCCCCAGAGGATTTCCCATGGCGTATCCAATCCGGTAACTACAGAATGTGTATCAACTTCTGTAATTCCTATCATAATCTGGCTGTAAAGTTTATGGTAGACACTTTGGAGAAACATGAACGCCAATATAGCGGTGATCACTGGAATCTTTATCATTGCTTTTATTTTATAACTAAACAATTAAAAGCTATGTGTGTTTAAGAGGTTCTGCAAAAGCAGTTTTGCCTAAATACCAATCAATATTAGTGATATACTATCATTTTCTTTGTTTCTGCAAGATCGTTGCCAATCCTTAACTGGTAGAAATAAATACCGTCTGGTATGTCTCCGGCATATAGTGCAATTTTATAATATCCCGGATTCTGATAATCATCAACAGGAATTCTGACCAGTCTACCGGCCGGATCATAGACCTTCAGTACAACATGATCAGCCGCAGGCAAAGCATAGGATATTGTAGTGAATGTATTGAAAGGATTGGGATAATTCTGATGCAAGAACGAAACTGAAGGCAATGTTGCATAATCCTCAGCTGTCGTCGGGACTAATTCAGACAGTTTATACTTTCTTATATTCCAAAAGCTCCAGTTATTTGCAGCTATGGTCCCTGCAATAAAAATATTACCATACTGATCGGCTGAAATTCCTGTGGGTACATAATCTGAAAGTTCATAAGGTTCATAGGTAAGCGCCGATTGATTGTCTCCGGTTAAGGTATTTTTTACCAGTAATAGTTTGTTATCACTTTCCCCGACTATATATGAATTGCCATATTTGCCGGGGGCTATGAACATTCCCACATCAGATGAACTGTTTTCTGCATTATAATATGCAGTCCATTGATGTATACCTTCCTGATTGTATCTGAGGGTAATGGCCTCCTTGCCTGAGTCCGCAAACTCGACAAATCCTGTCACATATATGTTTCTGTCATGATCAATGGCAATATCCCTTGCTT
>CAYWCR010000045.1:0-35023 GCA_964456825.1 uncultured Bacteroidales bacterium | reverse complement strand
GCAGGCTTCCTCCTCACCTCTTTCCATTTCTTTTCCTATCTTTACGCCCTGAAACCGATGGTCTGATTGACAACTGTATATTAATATGCCGATATGAGATTGCACAGAAGGATTTTGCCATGGTTGTTTGCACTTGCTTATTTGTTCAACGGAATTAATATTTTCGGTCAATCCGGCAATTTCAATTTCACTCACCTGGATATCAATAACGGGTTATCGCATAACCAGGTCAATTGCATCTTTAAGGACAGCCGCGGATTTATGTGGTTCGGCACCATGTCGGGATTGAATCGTTTCGATGGTTATACCTTTAAAATATACCGTCATGATCCGGATGACTCATCCTCCATCAATGACAACTACATAAATGCCATTGCGGAGGATCATCTGGGCCGGCTATGGATCAATACACGTACGGCTTTATCTATCTATGATCCTGCAACGGAGTCGTTTTCAGATGATATTGGCACATACCTCGCAGGTTTGGGTCTTTCTGCCGGCAACGTTTCAGACCTATACCGCGATAACCGGGGAATGATATGGCTGACGCTGACCAATGCAGGAATGCTCGGATTTGATCCCGTCAGCCGGTCGGTCAAAAAGCTGAACCATGAACCTGTTGACAGCGGATCAATTGTTTCGAATGACATATCCTCTTTTATTCAGGATCGTCATGGCGATTATTGGCTGATTACCCATAACGGCATTCTGCAGCGCATTGACGGAAATACACTGAAGCTTGATAACATGGAATAAAGAATATACAGCGAGAAGGGAGAACACTGGCTGGAATACCAGCTGTTTGCAGATCGTGATAATGACCTGTGGATTTATGCGTCGAGTTACAGCAGTGGTACTTATTTGCTGAATACTGAGTCGGGTACTTTACAACTGATCAGCAAAGAATCGGGCAGGTTCCGGCTTAACAACAATACCATCAAAGGAATTGTTCAGGGTGACAACGGATTGATATGGATCGGGACCGACCATGGAGGGATAAACCTGATTGACAAGAAAGACCTTTCCGTCAGGTACCTTGTATCCAATCCATATGACGACAGAAGCCTGAGCCAGAACAGCATAACATCGCTGTTCAGGGATGATGCAGGTATCATCTGGGCCGGGACCTTTAAGAAAGGAATCAATTACTACCACCCCGATATTATCAGGTTCGGGCTTATCAAGCACCAGTCACTCAACCCTTCGAACCTCGGATATGACGACGTGAATACATTCTGTGAAGATGACAGGGGGAATTTGTGGATCGGGACAAACGGAGGAGGGCTCATCTATTACGACAAATCCGCCGGCACATTTGCACACTACCGGCACGATCCTTCAGATCCCGGCAGCCTGAGCAATGATGTTATCATCAGTCTGTTTATAGACAGCGGTAAAAAGCTTTGGATCGGTACTTTTTATGGTGGTTTAGACTATTACGACGGCAAAAGATTCCATCACTTCCGGCACGATTCCTTTAATCCGGCCAGCCTGGCCGATGACCGTGTATGGGTTATGTACGAGGATGCTGAAAACCGTTTCTGGATTGGGACGTTGGGTGGAGGTCTGGACCTGCTTGACCGGGCAACCGGGAGGTTCAGGCACTACAAAAGCAGTGATGCCAATTCTGTGTTTTCGGATTTCATTGTATCCATCATTGAGGATAAAGAACAAAACCTTTGGATAGGAACTGCGGTAGGAATCAGCATATTGGATAAACAAAGCGGCATATTCAGACATCTGATAAGGGTGCCCGGCGACACGGGAAGTCTGAGCAATAACAATGTTATTGCACTTTTGTGTGACAACAGGGGATGGATGTGGATTGGAACCCGGGAAGGATTGAACCTTTATAACCCGCAGAAATCCTCGTTTACGAAAATCTCCAGGTCGAATGGACTGGCCGGTAACACCATACTGTCCATGCTTGAAGATGAGGAGGGCAATCTTTGGCTGGCCACCTCTCATGGGCTTTCCAACATCATTATAAGTCCCTGGTCGACACCCGACAGCCTGACATACCGCATCATGAACTACGATGAGCCGGACGGATTGCAGGGAAAGGAATTTAATGAAAGGGCAGCCTGCAGGACGCGGGATGGAGAATTGCTGTTCGGAGGAGCAAAAGGATTTAACATTTTCCGGCCACGGGACATCAATATTAACAAACGCAAACCCGGAATCGTTTTTACCGGTCTCGAAATCTATAATACACCGGTGAAGGTAAATGAAAAAATAAATGGAAGGATACTGCTGAAAAAGTCAATCTCCGGCAATGATGAGATTGTCCTGAAGTATAATGAGAACATGTTCTCCATTCAGTTTTCAGCCCTTGACTATTTTCAGCCTTTGAAGAATAAATACAAGTACAAACTGGAAGGTTTTAATGACAGCTGGATGGAAAGTGATGCAACGCTCAGGAAAGCAACCTACACCAACCTGGATCCCGGCGGGTATGTGTTCCGGGTAATAGCCGCCAACAACGACGGAACCTGGAACGAAACGGGTGCCAGCATCAACATAACGATACGGCCTCCGTTCTGGAAAACGAAGTTCGCATTCATGTTTTATTTTATTACCGTGTCGTTGTTGTTGTTTTTATTGCGTTTTGTTGTGCTGGAACGTGAAAGGATGAATTTTCGTGCTCAGCAGGAAAAGCAGGAAGCTGACCGCAGGCATGAGATCGATATGCTCAAGATCAAGTTTATTACCAATATTAGCCATGAATTCAGAACACCTTTGTCGCTGATCATTACTCCGTTGGAGAAGATCCTAAAAAACGCGGAAAAGATTGAGCTTAAAAATCAGTTGCTGTTTGTATACAGGAATGCAAAACGCCTGCTTAACCTGGTGAACCAGTTACTGGATTTCAGGCGTATGGAATACCAGCAGCTGAGGCTTTATCCGGCATTGGGTGATATGGTAAATTTCGCCAGGGAAATAACTTATTCTTTCTCAGACCTGGCCGAAAAGAAAAGCATTGCTTTGGAATTTGAGTCCGGGACTGAAAACCTGCCAACATTATTCGACCATGATAAGGTGGAAAAGATCATTTTTAACCTGCTGTCCAATGCCTTCAAATTTACGCCTGAAAAGGGAAAAATTACCGTATCCCTTTCCCGTCAGTCCAATACAGCCATTGCAGGTGGAAACGGTGACCCTGTGACAGCCTGGGTGCAACTGAGCGTTAAGGATACCGGCATTGGCATTCCAAAAGAAAAACAGGAAAAAGTATTTGAGCAGTTTGTCCAGGACGAAAATTCCCAGATGCAGATCAATCAGGGAACCGGCATCGGACTGTCGCTGGTCAGTGAATTTGTTAAATTGCACAAGGGCAAAATCAGGCTAGAAAGTGAAGTCGGGAAAGGAAGTTGTTTTACGGTATTACTGCCCATATTGACGGAATCGGGGTGGGTTGAACTACATCCTGTGAGTGCCCCGCAGATCACCCCCATTCCTGATCAGGCGGACGAAAACGTTCAAAGCCAGCAGTATAAAGACAAACCGACTATTTTAATTATTGAGGATAATGATGACTTTTTATTTTACCTGAAAGACAACCTGAAAGCCAGGTACACAATTCTTGAAGCTCCGGAGGGTATCAGCGGACTGAAAATTGCAAGGGAAAAAACACCGGACCTCATCGTTAGTGATATCATGATGCCGGGAATGGATGGCATAGAACTGTGCCGCTTGGTAAAAAATGACAAGCATACCTCCCACATACCGGTTATCCTGCTAACAGCCAGGACTTCTGAAACCCAGCGATTGGAAGGATTTGATACAGGAGCAGACGAATATATCACAAAACCCTTTAGTTTTGAGTTGCTGGAATCACGCATCAAAAACCTGATCCACCAGCGGGAATTGGTCAGAAAATCATTTCAGAAAAAATTTGAACTTACTCCTTCGGAGATTCAGGTAACATCACTGGATGAAAAGCTGATCAGGAAAGCTATGTCAATAGTGGAGAAAAACCTGGCCAATCCTGATTTTTCAGTTGACCAGCTGGCCAGGGAGGTAGGAATGAGCAGGGTCCATCTTTACAAGAAACTCACATCACTCACCGGAAAATCACCTATTGAATTCATCCGGATTATCAGGCTTCGCAGAGCAGCCAGCCTGCTTGAAAAAAGTCAGCTGTCTGTTGCTGAAATCGCCTATCAGGTTGGCTTTAACAATCCGAAATATTTCACGCGTTATTTCAAGGAGGAATATAAGATTTTACCTTCGGAATATAGCAGCAGGAATAAAATTAACCTGGCGGATCCTTTTTCTTTTGATACTTCCGGCAAGTAATTTTTTCGGCTCCCTTAACAAACCATACCCTGTTCTGAAAGATTCATGACCCTGGTATTACTGTGAGAAGTCCTACTTTTGGTGATGCTGATTTCAATAATAAATTATACAAAACTTGATCCCTCCTGACCCGAAAAGACGTTACCGGCTCATTCTGATGCTGGAAATCATACTGGTAACCATAATAGCTGCAGCCGTTGCGCTGATTATTATTCTTTGATTTGATACCGTGCAGATAATGACAATACCATTTAACTTTGTATGCGTTTTCAATCATGAAACCTGCTAACCATAAATATTAGTGCGTATGAATAAGATGTTGGAACAAAACAGATTAAAAACCAGTCAATCCGCGGGGATCAATAACCGGAAAGTTTTGATCCTGTTTTTCTGCTGGGTATTCCTGGGTGCTGGAATGGCAGAAAATTCACACGGACAGCCGGCTGCCAGGCAGATTACCGGTACTGTCATGGCTTCTGATGATAACAGCCCCATACCGGGAGCCAACGTGGTCATCAAGGGAAGCCAGACAGGAACAGTGACGGATATGAACGGGAAGTTTGTCCTGTCAGCAACCGATGATGATGTGCTGGTATTCTCCTTTATTGGCTATACACTGCAGGAAATTAAGGTGGGCAGACAAACGCTGCTCAATGTGCGCCTGAATACCGAAGTTACCAAACTGGATGAAGTGGTTGTTGTCGGATACGGAACGATGAAACGCAGTGACCTCACCAGCGCGGTTGTGTCGATAACGGCTGATGAAATTAAGCAAACCGTCGGCTCATCCTTTGATCAGGCTCTTCAGGGCAGGGCAGCCGGCGTTTTTGTCACCCAGAACACCGGGGCTCCGGGCGGAGGAGTGTCGGTTCGCATCAGGGGTATTCATACCCTGCAGGGCAATAATGAACCCTTGTACGTGATTGACGGGGTGCAGGTTGAAGGACATACGGGGGATATTACCTATAATAACAGCATTGGCAATATCCTTTCCACCATCAATCCTGCCGATATCGTCGACATGCAGATCCTTAAGGATGCTTCTGCCACTGCTATCTATGGTTCCCGCGCTGCCAACGGCGTTATTATCATTACCACACGGAAGGGCAAGGCGGGGGAATCAAAAATAAGCTATGAAGGATCTTACGGGGTTCAGCAACTGCCTTACTATATACCAACCATGAATCTGCGGGAATTTGCCGAATACCGAAATTCAAAACAGGAAGTGCTTGGGCATGGAAGCAGACCTGAATGGCAGGATCCTTCGATACTGGGCGAAGGAACCGACTGGCAGCAGGAATTGTTCCGGAATGCAGCCATGCAAAGCCATTTGATTTCTGTTTATGGCGGAAGCGAAAAGACCACCTTCGCCATTTCCGGCGGCTATTATGACCAGGACGGGATTGCAACAGGATCGAATTTCAAACGGTTTAATGTGAAATTATCGGTAGAGAATACTACCCGTGACTGGCTTAAAATAGGGACCAATATCCTCGCCAATCAAAGTAAACAGGTTATTACGGTGGAAGACCAGGGTGTAATCAGTACTGCACTGGAACAGACTCCTGATGTGCTGGTAAAAAATCCGGACGGATCCTGGGCCGGACCTGAATCCAATATATACGGCACCTATGTAACCAATCCGATAGCCATTGCCTTGCTGAAAGAAAACGAAAGAAAAAACTCACAAGTCCTGGCCAATGCTTATCTCGATATCACTTTTTTCAAAGATCTTGTTTTAAGGAATGAGGTCGCAGCGAATATTTCCTATTCCAATAGTTACAGTTTCACCCCCACTTATGAATTCGGTGATTATGTGACGAATGTGATCGCCAGTTCATCCAGGGGTGTAAATAACGGGCTTTACTGGAGCTTTTATACCTCCCTCCGGTATAATCACAGATTCTTCGATAAGCATGATCTTTCTGTCATGGTTTTGCATGAAGCTTCTGAAAGCCGATGGGAAGGAATTTCCGGGAGCCGGACCAACTTTTTCACCAATGCCATCCACGAACTGGATGCCGGCGACAGTGAAACGGCAAAAAATAGCGGTTTTAAAGGAAGCAGTGCCCAGGAGTCATACCTCGGGCGGTTGAATTATGCCTTTGCCGATAAATATCTGCTGCAGGCGACCGTCAGAGCCGATGGCTCTTCAAAATTCGGACCTTATAAGAGGTGGGGTGTTTTTCCTTCATTCTCACTGGCATGGAAAATTGGGGATGAAGCATTCCTGGACAACATAGAACAGATCAACAACCTGAAGTTAAGATTCAGCTGGGGACTGATGGGTAATTCCAACAGTCCCGACTATGCCTATGGTTCTCCGCTCGGCAATCGTTCAACGGTGTGGGGAACAGGAGTCCTTCCGCAGCGGCTCAGCAATCCCGATATACAATGGGAGGCAACACGTGAAACCAATATAGGACTTGACCTTTACATGTTCAATAATCGCATTGAGTTTATAGCCGAAGCCTATAAAAAGTATACCGATAATCTATTATTGGAGCTTCCCTTGCCTGCTTATGCCGGTGGGGAGGGAGGCGATTATACCGGAGCCATTGATCCTCCTTATGTGAATATCGGTGCCATGGAAAACAAAGGCATTGAATTCACTTTGAATACGGTCAATATCGAACGGGGAGGATTTCAATGGCAAACCGGTCTTGTTTTCACATTAAATCGCAACAAAGTACTTGAATTAACCACCGATAATGCTGTTGTAGACGGCACGATGGGAACATCCCTGATTACCCGCACGCAGGTTGACAAACCTGTTGGTCTGTTTTATGGATATGTCGTCGAAGGTATGTTTAATTCCGAAGAGGATTTCTACCGGAAGGATGCTTCGGGAAATTTTGTCCTGGATGACTTTGGCAACAAAGTATTGGTTGCTTTGCCTGTAGATGCTTCCAGCGTTAGTGTGAGCCGTGTATGGGTGGGAGATTATAAATTTAAGGATATCAACCAGGATTCAGTCATCGATGAGAATGACCGTGCTTTTATCGGCGACCCTAATCCCGATTTCTCCTTTGGAATAAATTCAAGGTTGTCCTATAAAAATTTTGATCTGTCGGTTAACCTGACCGGTACTTACGGGAACAAGATTTACAACTGGACCCGGATGCGGTTTGAAGATCCCAATACGAATCTCGGCGTTTTCAGATCAGTAAAGGATTATGCCCGTATCGGGGTCTACGATCCTAATATGACAGCCGTTGATCCCGCCACCGGGGAAACCATCCCGGCCAATCAGATTGCCGGCAATGTATACATTATAAATGAAGGGACGGACATCCCCCGTCTGACCAATTATTCAGCCAATGCCAATAACCGTATCTCTGACCGTTTTGTTGAAGACGGATCCTATGTCAGGATAAGAAATCTGGTTTTAGGATATATGATCCCGGCCAAAATATCGGGGAAAGTCAAAATGGAAAGCGTAAGGTTATATGTTAATATTCAGAACCTTTATACCTTCTCAAAATACAGGGGTTATGATCCCGAAGTCGGTTCTATACATCAGAATATGTTGCTTAGCGGCATCGATAACGGGCGCTATCCTTCGCAACGGATCTATTCATTCGGCATAAATGTTAATTTCTAATGTTGGCAACTTATAAATGGAAATAGATATGAAAAATACAATAAAATATCTGATCATCATTTCCCTGGTCTACATGAGTACGGCTTGCAGTAAGGAATTTCTTGAAAGGCCGCCGCTCGACAGGGTGACGGTTGATAATTATTACAAATCCTATGATGAACTGAGAGCCGGAACTTCTGCCTTGTATAATATTGTGTGGTTTGATTATAACGAAAGGGCAGGCTACAGCATTGGTGACATAAGGGGTGGCAATACGCTTTCGAAATATTTCAACGCAGGGTATTACCGTTTTACGGTCAATTCCCTGGATCCCAATCTCTATGAAGCCTGGAGTGCACTGTATAAGGTTGTGGCCCAATCGAATATGGTTATGTATAACATACAGACCAGGGCTGAAAATGTCACCGAAGAGCAAAAAAATGCTTCCATTGCAGAATGCCGCTTTATGCGGGCCTCCGCTTATTTTCACCTGGTACGTGCCTGGGGACCGGTTATGATCATCGAAGACAATGTTGCCCTGGTACAGATGCCTGTTGTGCCGCTCAATCCGGTAGAAGATGTTTACAAATTCATCATCCGTGACCTTACCTGGGCAGCCCGCCATCTTCCCGAAACCGATGTGCCGGGCAGGGTTACGCGATGGTCGGCTGAAGGCCTGCTGGCCAAGGTTTATCTTGCTTTCTCCGGTTATGGAAGTACGGACGGCATGCGGAACCAGGCATTGCTTGACAGCGCCAGATATTATGCTGCTGATGTCTGTGACAACAGCGGCTTAAAATTAATGGATAACTACGCCGACCTCTTTATGTACAAGTCGAATGTCAACCGGGCCGGATCCAACAACCAGGAAAGCCTGTTTTCCTTGCTGTGGGTTCCCCTTGGCGTGTGGGGTTCACAAAACGCAACTTTATCCGACTTCGCATTTAATTCCGACGTGGTCGGAGGCGTTTCGGCCTGGGGCAGCCACCGTGCGTCCTATGATATTCTTGCCTTATACCAGATGGGCGATACCATCCGGCTTGACGCTACTTTTATGACAAACGGTGTGCATTATCCCGAGATCAACAGTGCCGACGGCGGCTACACTTTCAGCGAAACCGGAACCTGTCCCCTGAAGAAGTATGTCCCGGGTGGTCCCGATGATAACGAAGGAGATGTGGCCACCATGAATTCACCCCTTAATTCATATATCCTGCGGCTGGCTGACGTCTACCTGGTATATGCCGAGGCAGCCCTGGGGAATTTAAGAGAGCTGACATCGGGTGACGGACTGGTCTTTTTCAACAAAGTCAGGGCCAGGGCCAAAATGCCTGAACTGGCATCCGTTGATTTTGAAGATATTATGTACGAAAGGCGGATTGAACTGGCCATGGAATACCAATATTGGTATGACCTGGTTTGCTGGTACTATGTTAAGCCGCAATTCATCCTCGACTATTTGAACGGGCAGGAAAGAGGCGCTGAATATGAGCATGTCAGGAATCATGACGGAACCCTGACCCTGACCATAACATCGCGTGAAGATCCTCCAACCTCTGTAACGGCAGCTGATATCTATTTTCCGTATCCTGAATCGGATATGGTTCAAAACCCATACTTTGGTGAGGAACCGGTTCCCTATGATTTTAGTGAGTAAAGAACTTAAAAGCATCATACAATGAAATCCATAGCAAAATATATTTCGGTCACTGCAGGGTCTCTCCTGATATTGATTGCCCTGACGGGTCTGCTTTTCTTTACGAATTCCTGCGAAGAGGAAACCGGTCCCCCTGTCATCACCAACGTCCGCACACCAGATCCGGCAACCGCTGACAGTTCGGTTGAAAGAGCATTCCCCGGCGACTATATCGTCATACAGGGAGAAAACCTGGAAGGGGTTACCCATATTTATTTTAACAATACTGAAGTCCCTTTTAGCCGGATGTATGTAACCAACACCAATATAATCCTGCAGATCCCATCAGAAATTCCGCTGAAAGGCTCCGATCCTTCAGCCCCCAATGAAATAAGGGTCGTGACACCCCAGGGGGAAGCCTCATTCAGTTTTAAATTCCTGTCCCCTCAGCCCTCCATAGGTTTCCTCTTTTTCGATGTGCCTGCATCGGTGGACACCAATATTTATATTTACGGAAGCAATTTCTACGAAGTGATCAAGGTGGTCTTTACCGTAAATGACCAGCAAATTGAGGTGCCGCAATACGAAATCAACGATTACAGCATCATCAATTTCCGGCTGCCGGATGGAGCGCAATACGACGGCACGGTGGTGGTGATTACGGAAAGCGGTTCGGATACCCTGAACTTCATTCCCAATCCTCCTCCCGTAATTACCGGCGTAAGCCGCGATCTCACGGTAGTAGGGGATACCTTTACCATTTACGGGCGTGATTTCAGGAACCTTGATAAAGTGGTGTTCCCCGGAGGTGTTGAGGTCGATAAAAGCGGACTTACAATCAATGAATTGAAGACTGAGATCATGCTGACCATGCCCAACGCACCGGCAAGCGGAGACCTGAAAGTGGTGCGGGGAGACGTAGAGGCTGTTTATCCTGACTTTAACGATCGATCCCTGGTGCTGTACGATTTTGACGGCATCGGAAACTGGGTATGGCGCTGGAATACAGATACGGCTCTTACAGGCAACCTGCCTTATGAAGGGAACGGGGTATTCTATCGCTTTGCCTCAACCTGCCCGTCGAATGCCAATACTGGATGGTATGACGAAGGAGCCAACGGCCTGGCCTTTTCTTCCTGGCCCAATATTCCTTCAGCCACCCCGGTGGAAAAACTGGCGGTCAGCATCAATATCAATACCTTGTTGCCATGGACAGACGGATGGATCCAGATTTCATTCTACGCCAACAGTTATGGCTACAAGCTTCAGCCTTATCTTACAGCCGAAGTGCCGCTCAACCAATGGATAACCTATACCATCCCGTTGAAAAGCTTTACCGGTATGAGCTTTGTTACTTATGCTGATATACGGGCACTGGCCCTGGATAATGCTATGATGATTTACATTAACGGCGAAAGTGCCATTCCCTTTGAATATGACTTTTGCTGGGATGACCTGCGGTTTGTAATGCTTGAGTAAGCAAGGAATTGCAGTTCTCGCAAAGCCACAAAGGCGCAAAGAAATATTAACCTGATGCCTTAAACTTTGCGCCTTTTTGATTTACTGCACCCTTATTTTAAAAGCCTTATTGCTATGCACACCGCCGGAGGTAACCGACAGCCTTCCGATATACAGGCCTGACTGACCTTCAGGATCCCAGCTGAATTGGTGTGATCCGGCCTTCATTTGCCCCTGGTTAAGGGTTTGAACCAGTTTGCCTTCCGGTGAGTATATTTCCAGAAATACCAGGGCGGGCTTTACCAGTTCAAACTGAATGGTTGTTTTATCTGTAACCGGATTGGGATAAATAGTTGCTGTGGATGCCAGCTGATGCTCAGCAATATCCGCAGGATTGGTTGATGTGTAATACAACTCGATCCCATTGCCGGTTCCAAGGTTGCGCGAATATTTCCTGGCATTGGCGTTGTTCCAGTGTTCATGAGTACCCAGACTGGTCAGTACCGAACCGTCATCTTCCGGATCGTAGCTTATCCCGGACGGCCAGTTGGCAGGATCAGCTGCCTGGTGGAGGAAATCATCAGTGCCGTTAAAACGCGGGAAAGGCCCCTTATCATCCGTGGCAGGCAAACCTTCGGTCGGATGGTTTTCATCAAATTCATTATACAGAAAGTCATAACCCACCGATTCAATGGCAACCGGATCCTGGGACAGAAATAATGAGCTGGGCCAGTCATCATTAAAAGGTTCCATGCGCCACTTAACCGGAGGATGCCCCCAGTTTACCGAACCCCAAATTCCGTCAACAAGGTAGAGCATCGTTTTTCCGCCCAGGTCCTTATGACCCATAATATCCACAAAACAACGGTAAACGCCGTACTCTCCGTTAACCGCTTCCCCGGATGCATCCGGACTGGGCAGAGAATAATGCAGATGCCATGCTCCGCCGGTGTATGCACCCAGTGAGCCAAAATGATTTTTGCTGCCCAGCGAAATGCCGGCACGGTGATGTTTCTTGAAAACGGGTATGTTGATCAGGTAAGCGGCATCAACATAAGCCTGAGGCAAGACATCTTCATACCTCAGGTCACTGTCATCGCTGGAAAAGAGAACGGCGGAAGCGGTGGGTTCAGCTTGTACGCGACCGGATTCATAACCCCAGTAAGTCACATCGGGAAATGCAGCATTCAATGGATTATAGGTAATATTGTTCATGGCGCAGGCCGGATCGCCGATGCTGATGTCGGTCTGTGCCACACCGACGATATTAACCAGCTGATCAAGAATAGCCAGGCATATCTGCGGAGAAGTGTTGATATTTCTCGGATGGCCTTGTCCGTTCAGGTTGATCTTAATGGCAATTTTTTCTCCTGCCTGATAACCGGTCTGTCCTTTGCCATGGTTCTCATTGAAATATTTGAAAATATTGGTCCAGGCCTCAGCATCAGTAGCTCCCCCCGAAAGATTTCTCAAACCCTTGGAAAGCATGGCTTTCACAAGATCCTGGTCAGTATTGGCATCGAGATACCAGTAATCGCCTGTGACATTCTCACAATTTTCATCTGTAACATTCGGATCGTATACCCAGACTACCCTGCCGGGAAAAATACCTTTGGCTGTGCCAATGGGCTCATTCCCGGCCTGAGGCGACTGCAGCGTAACCTGAGCAGCTTTTGCAGTCCTGTCAGTGCTAACAATCGTCCAGATACCCGCTATAAGACCAAGAAAAACAAATAAGCCGGCCCACAGATATCTTGCCTGATAAAACCGTTCGCGGGCTTTCCTGAAAAGAAAAGTAAAACCTGTTATCCCGATCAGGTATGACATAAAAGATGTTGCTACAGGCATTGCCGCTTTCATGCAGGGATAATTCATACGGCTGGGTTTGGGAATGACCCTGATCAGCATCCAGACGGTTGACAGGATACCCACAACAAGGAAGACGATTCTGGAAGGAATATTCAACTTTTTCAGGAAGGAAAATATCTTTTCTTTCCCCGGAAAATTTAACAATCTGCTGTTTTTCATGATCAATGATATTTTAAGTTTATTTAAAAGCTATAGTTAGACCTGGTGGCTCTCCTGTCCAATCAGCGTATGGTTAATTCAGTGGTGTAATCCCGGCAACCGGAACCGGAACAAACCGATAACCGGCAAAGATACACCCCCTTCATTCCTTCCGGAACCCATATAAAACTATGATCGCCCGGAACCAGGGCAGGGAATGACAAAGACTGAACCATTTTGCCGGCAGCGGAAAAAATTTCACAACTAACATCAGCCCTCTTGTCCAGTTGAAATTCGATGGTTGCCGACACAGAAACAGGATTGGGATAAATCCGGAAAGACCTCACCAACTCAGGCTCCTTTAATCCGGGCGTTACCTCTGCGATATACATCAGCTCTATTCCGTCACCCGTTCCGAGGTTCCTTGAATATCGCTTGTCGGTGGCATTATTCCAGTGTTCATAAACGCCAAGACTGGAAAGGACCGATCCGTCACCTTCAGGGTCGTAATCAATGCCGGTCGGCCAGTTAGCCGGATCAGCGGCCTGCATCAGGTAATCATCAACGCCGTCGATGTATGGATATTGAATCGAAGCACTTTTCGAGGCATATTCTTCAAGCAGGAAATCATAACCTACTGATTCAATAGCAACCGGATCCTGTGAAACAAAAACCGAGGATGGAAAATCATTATTGAACGGGGTCATCTGCCACTTTTCCACAATGCCATCCCAGTTCCGGCCAGCCCAGATACCATCCAATATGTACAACAGGGTTTTCCCCCCCAGTTGTTCATGGCCCATATAATCAACCAGGTGACGGTATTTGCCGTGCCCGTTATTTTCCCCGGGCAATGCATAATGCATAAACATAGCCGATTGCCCTTCCGGACTTGTCCCATCTTCAATAATGGAGCCCTGGTGATTTTTAGCGTTCAGTGTTATGCCTCCGACATCATGGGTCTTCAGGCATGCCATATTGATGAAATACGCAGCATCAACATATTCCTGCGGCAGTCGCGAATGATTTATCCCGTCACTGAATTGCAGCAGGGCACCGGCGGTGAGGGTAGTCTTTTCCCTTTCGTTATATCCGTTTCCATCCATGTAATGAACATCCGGAAATGCACCATGCAGCATATTCCAGTAAATGTCATGAAATCTGCGGAACGGATCGCCCAGGTATATATCCGACTGTGCGACCCCCGCAACAACAATCAACTGATGCAGTAAAGCAAGGCACAGCTGGGGAGTTGCATCCATATGATCAAGCCATGTCGTTTTATTCGTATAATTATTCCAGTCAGGGCAGCATGATGTGGTCAGATTAATCTTGATATAGATCTTTTCACCGGTTGTGTAACCGGTTTCTCCCTTGCCATGCCGGTTATTGAAGTATTTAAACAGGGCCTCCCATGATTTGGCTAAATCCAATTCGCCGGTGACATTCACAATAGCGGCACTCAGCATGGCCTCCACCAAATCTGCATCAGTATTCTGAAACCAATAGTCCCCCGGAGTGTTGGTGCAGTTTTCTTTTGTGGCATCGGGATCATGAACCCAAACAACGCGGCCGGGCATAATCCCTTTAGCCACACCTGCAGGAGTATTGGCTGAAAATTGCTGTGCGGCCGGGGTGACCGGTTTGCCCTCAAAGGACGTTGATGGGATCGTAATGATGGCTAAGATCAAACCTGCCGCCAGCAATGCAATGGCTGGCCAAAGCCGTGAAGCCATAAGATATTGCCGGGATTTCTTAAATGAAAGAACAGAACCGGTAAGGCTCAACAGGTAAATAAAAAATGCAGAGGCCCAGGGTGCAGCAATGCGCATGCACGGATACACGGCACGCTGGGGTTTGGGCAATACCCGGATGATAAACCAGACTGTTGAAAGTATGCCGGTAATAAAAAAGATTATCCGGAACCGGATGAGCTTCATTTTTAAGAAATCCATTGTTTTCCCCTTCCGGGATATGGGTAAAAGCCCTCTGTCAGTCATGATTCACATATTCGTCAATCAACCCGTCCGGTCCCTGGGGACCTGGACGGGTAAAACAAGTCAATCCACTTATGCAAGGCTTACAGGGTCGAAGCAGACAATCACTGTATGTCCCTCAATATTTCCTTTATTGAACCGTAATTTTAATCTTGTGCTCAAATGTTTCTCCGGTGACCTGTAATATATATAGTCCCGGAGTATACCTGGCCTTGTCCGATACGTCGATCCTTTCGCTGAATGTACCCCTGTCGGCCCCGAAAACCAGGGGCGTTTCAACCAGCTGACCGTTGATGGCGTATATCCTTACCACGATCTGCTGCGGCTGGGTGCAATTTCCCTGCACATACAAATAATTGCGCACCGGATTCGGATAGGCTGTCAGGTTCTCAATGCCGGTTAAGACATCGGGGATATCGTTGACATATTCCTTGGTGATGAAGTTGAATACCTCAGACCAGGGGCCGGTCTCTCCGTTTCGTGTGCCTGCAATGCGCCAGAAATACTGGCGTTCGTATCCAAGGCCACTGAGTGAATAGGTTTCATCCGATATGTTGTCAATGACAAGCCACGGATCTTCAAAGGTATAGACAGTATCCACCTGCAGGGAATATGCTGTGGCTGCCGTAAGATTCTGCCAGGAAAGTATAGCGGGAGCGGGGATTTCGGTTGCATCATTATACGGTGATATCAAGCCCGGTGCTTTCAGGGCGACAATACCGGGGACCGTGCTGAAATATTCAATCCCTGCCGGAGTTGCAATCCACACATTTCCCTTCATGTCGGAAGTGATATGATTGATGATGTTGCTGACCAGCCCGTCGTTTTCCGTATAATTGAATACTTCGGACCCGGCTATCACCGACAATCCCGAAGTGGTTCCCAGCCATACATTATCATAGTCATCGATATGAACGGCAATGACGTTGGTGTCAACCAGGCCCGAGTCAAGCGCATATTTGCCCCAGCCTTCCTTGGCCATATTGGTGGTGTGCCTGTTGGCGCCCAGGGAGGTACCGACCCACTGGATATCACCCTTAACGGCGATAGAGCGGACATCATTCGAAGTGACCTGCGACCAGGGCAGACCATAGCCTGAAGCACCCGTGAAACCGTCAACATTGTCATAACTTACCCGGGCAATCCCTCTTCCTGCCGTGGCGATGTATGCCTGCTCGTCCGGAGGGTAGGACTTAATGTCAGTTATCACGTAATCCTTTACGGCAAAATCAATGATATCAACATCTGTGAGGGTGAAAAGGGTATCCCATTTATTGCCCTGGAATATGGTAATGGCCGTATCGGTGGCAATCCAGCGGTTGTGCACTGCATCTACGGCAACGTTGGAAATGGTATCGCGCAGCAGTCCTGAATTGCCTCTATGGTAAGTTGTTGCGGAGGTAATACCATCCACGTTATAGGAAGCAACGGTAAGGCCGCTGTCGGTGGCCATCCAAAGCTCGGTGCCATAACCGGTTCGTTCGTATTCAATATCCTTGATATTGCTGTTCAGCAATATGACATCGCCATTTTGCAGGGTATCATTCTTTTCGTAAATGGTCCAGGTTGAATCGGAAAAACGTGCAAGACCCATATCGGTGCCGATCCATTTGACATTGGACGAGTCCACAAAGATGATATTCACCTGGTTGCTGGGCAGTTCGCTGTTGGAGGCATCGATTGTGGAGGAAATATCAATCTTGCCGTCTTCTACCAGCACCAGTTCGATGCCGTTGCCGGATCCGAGGTTTCGTGAATACTTCTTGTCCGTGGCGTTGTTCCAGTGTTCATGGGTGCCAAGGCTGCTTAAAACCGTACCGTCTGCTTCGGGATCATAGCGGATGCCGGCCGGCCAGTTGTTGGTATCAGCGGCCTGGTGCAGGAAATCATCGGATCCTGCAAAGCGGGCAAAAGGCCCTTTATTGTCAGTAGCCGGCAATCCTTCCGTGGGATGGGCTTCATCAAATTCAGTATACAGGAAATCATAACCTACCGATTCAATGGCAACCGGATCCTGGGAAAGGAACAGCGATGAAGGCCAGTCATTATTAAAAGGGGTCATGCGCCACTTGACCGGAGGATGTCCCCAGTTGGTAGAACCCCAGATGCCGTCGACCAGGTTGAGTATGGTTTTGCCTCCCAGGTCCTTATGCCCCATGATATCGACAAAACAACGGTAAATGCCGTACTGTCCGTTTACTGCATCACCGGTAGCGTCAGGACTTGGTAGCGAATAATGCAAGTGCCATGCCCCGGAAGTATAGGCCCCTAGTGAACCAAAATGGTTCTTGCTGCCAAGCGAAATGCCGGAACGGTGATGTTTTTTAAAGACCGGCAGGTTGATCATATAGGCAGCGTCAAGATAGGCCTGCGGCAGTGCATCATCAAACCGGTTAGCGCTGTTATCACTTGATTTCAGCACCTTGGCTGCTGATGCTGCTGCAGGTGTGCGGCCTGTTGCCGTTCCCCAATAAGTAACATCCGGAAAGGCAGCATTGCATTTGTTATAGGTCACATCATTCATGGCACAATTGGGATCCCCGATGCTGATATCAGCCTGGGCGACACCGACCACATTTACCAGCTGATCGAGAATGGCATAACAAATCTGGGGGGAAGTGTTAATATTGGCTGACCGGTTGGAATTGTTGATCCCGTTCAGGTTGATCTTGATGACAATTTTTTCCCCCGCTTGATAGCCTATATCTCCTTTGCCATGGGTACTGTTATGGTATTTGAATATCTTGTCCCAGGCCGATGCATCGGTGGCGGCACCGGTAAGTTGCCGCAGACCGTCTGAAAGCATTTCACTGACAACACTTTGGTTGGTGTTGGCATCGGAAGACCAGTAATCGCCTGTAACGTTGGCGCAGGTCTCATCGGTGGCATCGGCATCATGGACCCATACCACGCGGCCCGGGTAAATTCCCTTGCCAGTGCCGACAGGCTCATTCCCGGCCTGGGGGCCCTGCAGGGCAGCGGTGTTTGCCACTGTGGTACTGTTTGTGCTGATGATGGCTGCCGCTCCTGCTATCAAACCCAGGACAATGAAAGCAACAGCCACCAGGTATCTTGACTGAACTACACGCTCACGGGCTTTGCGGAAAAGGAAAGTGAGACTGGTTATCCCGATGATATAGGCAACAAATGAGGATGCCACAGGCATCGCTGCCTTCATACAGGGATAGTTGACACGGCTGGGTTTGGGGATAACCCTTACCAGGAACCATATCAAAGAACCCAGACCCATGAAAATAAAAATTGCAGATGAAATCACACGCGATTTTTCAAGGGACAATTTATTGCGGGATGCTGACCATAAATTGTAAAATCCATTCTTCCAACTTTTGTTTTGCTTGCTCATAATACCGGTAATTTTAAAAGTTTATTTTTATTATTAATAATACATTATCACTCTTTTTACAGCCATCCATCAAATTTCCGTGAAAACCACGGCAATTTACTAAAACTCCTTTATGCTGTCGTGTCGATATAATTAAAGTTATTAAATGTCTGTTCATAATGTTAACACGTTAACCTTTATCGTCTGTTCCTCAACAGTATATCCATTATCCATAATACACCTGATAAGATAAAATCCATTAAGATTTCCGGGATGCCATTCCAGGCTATGATCACCCGCTTTCATGGGTTGATTAAAAAAGGTTTGGACCACTTTACCGTCAAGGGAACAGATCTCTATCCTCACCGCCGAATTTTGCCTGAGATGAAAATAAATGGTTGCATAAGCAGCAACAGGATTGGGATATATCCTGCATTCAGTCATTGTTTTATTATCTTCCATGCCGGCTGGCCCGGGAAATATTTTTATCAGTTCGATACCTGCACCGGTTCCAAGATTCCGGGAATACTGCATGGCATTGTTGTTGTTCCAGTGCTCATGAACACCAAGACTGCCGATGGGAGTTCCGGAATTGTCCGGATCATAGGTGAGTCCTTCAGGCCACCAGTCAGAACTGGCTGCCTGGTGAAGATAATCATCTATGCCATCCCATTGGACAAAAGTATAACGCGGAGGATTTGCAGCCATATTTTCATCCGTGAATTCCTTTTGCAGAATATCAATTCCCACAGATTCAATGGCAACCGGGTCCAATGAAAATATAAGCGAAGAACACCAGTCGTTATCAAAAGGCGAAGCATAAAATTTCTGAGGCTTCTGGTGCTCATATGAGGTTGACCACAGGGCATCCATGAAATACAGCAGTGTATTGCCGCCTAAATATTTCGAAGCCATTAAATCTACCATCACCCGGTACAAACGATATCCTTCTCTGACCGGATCATTCTCATTGTTTTTCATCAGGCCTTTATGCAACTGCCAGGAGCCATCGGTGGTATTGGAACCGAAGTGATTTTTAGCAAACATGGTAACGCCTCCCCAGCGATGGCCTTTCATGGCGGGCACATTGAGCAGGTAATTAGCTTCCATCATCTCCGTGAAGAAATTATGCGTTTTGACCTGATTCATGACAGCGCCCTTATCGGAATAATGAATGCCGGCCAGGGTGCTGGCGGTTATTTTGGTTCTGCCTGTTATGGTTCTCTGTGATACATAATGAACGTTGGGAAATTCTGCAGAAAACTTACTCACCATATTATTGAATATATCTGCAATCGGATCGCCGATATAGATCCTGTCCTGCGGAACTTTAGCCTCGTTAATCAGCTGACGCAACAATGCCATGATGGCCTGCGGAGAAGTATCAAATTCGATCGACTGGCCCGTCATTTCACCATCCGATCCCTGCAAACCACCCCATGCAGTGACGGCATTTATCTTGATGAAAATAGTCTCACCCGGTAAATATCCCGTATCACCTTTCCCATGACTGATGTTGAAGTACCGGAATATGGCATCCCAGGCATCGGCATGCGTTTCCTTTCCGGTCAATTGTCTGATGCCGTCAGCAAACATCTTATCCACAATCGTCTGATTACAGTTCTTTTCCTGCCAGTAAGCATCGCTGTAATTTGCATTCGTACAGTTTTCATTGGTGGCATCCGGATCAAACACCCAAACCACCCTTCCCGGTAAAATTCCTTTGGGGGTGCCAATCGGGTTATTGGGTCCAAGGGGGTCTGTAAACAGGGAGACAGGTCCATGCTCAACGGCAAGGGATGGCGATGACTGATATATCAGGGTTCCTGCACTGACAATGATCGCGATAGCCAGAAAAAGAAAGGCATATTTATAGCGGTTAATCCGGAAACGGGCTATTGCCTTTTTGAAGAACAACACCGATGCAGCCATCGTTACCAGGGTTGTGACAAATGAAAAGGCCAGCGGCATGGCGGCTTTCATGCAGGGGTAGGTGACACGGCCGGGCTTAGGGATAACACGGACCAGAAACCAGATGAGGGATATCAGTCCGATCATGAAAAACGGTACCAATGAAAAAAAGGCTGGCTTTCGGAACAATTCCGGTTTACCTGTTTTAGGATTGTAAACAAATATCATCTTGGTAACCTGATGAATAATCTTATTCATATAATGCAGACCGGATTAATAAAATTCTTATTAACAGGATTTATACCTCAATCATGTAAAATATTCTGTAATCTTTGGGTGTAAGGCATAGTGGGATCGTACACGCAGGAAGGATAGGATTGCCCCAACGAGATTGGAAGAATATTTATCAGAACATCACTTTTAGTATATCAAAACCTCACATTCAGTATAGGTAAAGGATTGCAAGATAATAAATTTTTACGAATCAGAATTCAAAATGTTCGGATAGAATGGTTCTAAATTTTATCCGGGATCACAACTTTTATATGGCTGACCTTGTCTTCAAACTGAACCTCAATCAAATATATGCCACTTTGAACATGCATGAGGTTGATGGGAAATGCTGTTTCACCTTGCTGAGGAGCATAGGTTTCCTGATATACCGTTTCACCATTTATATTGCTGATGCGAAGGTGAAAGCCTGCAGCAGAAAGTTCTCCGATCCGCAGATTAAAGAATCCGTCCGGTGATGGATTTGGATATACTGAAACGGATGGTCCTGCATCCAAATTGTATTCATCCGTGCCGCTGAGCGGATAGTTATTCAGCTTTAGATAAAAGGTTCCGCTGACACCTCCGTAGGATCCATCAACCTGAACCCAGTATGTTTTTCCGGGTGTCAGTCCCGGCAACTCCTGGATGCAGGCAGCATAATCCGCTTTGGGCGGAAAATCGTCGTTGGCTGCCAGCATGATGTAGTTGCCCATATAAATATCATTGCACGATGGCGAGGAATACACGGCTATCTGATTGTCAAATCCACCTGATTCAATGGAAATCAGACCATTGTCAGGTGCTGTAAATTTGAACCAGAGGCTGTTGTCAATGCGGTCTTCCCCGTTGCACCATCCATCCTGGGTCTGGCATCCGTCACCCGATGAACCCGGCGCCGGAACAGGCTCAGTCTCTTCTTTTGTGGCACAGTCATTGCTAAAAGGGCCGTTTGTTCCTTCCGTCAGCAAGATAGCGTCACAGATATTGTCATTGCCGGTAATCATGACGGTTACCATTTTCCGGGTTATGCAGGTGCCATGCGTCGCTCTTACCGTGTAGTCCGTTGTGACTTCCGGAGAGGCAAGCACCCTATTCCCTCCGGTTGTATCGAGTCCGTCCGCCGGGGTCCAGACATAACTGAAATTTCCGCTCGCCAATAACGCTGCGGGAATTGTGTCGCAGGAATTAACGATATCGGGGATAACCTCAAAATCTATATCCGTTCCTACATCCAGTATCCCTTTTTTTACTTCTGTATCGGTGGCAGTACCTTGGGTCAATGTCATTGAGATATTCTTTTTACCGGGGGTTGTATAGGTGATCGTATGCGGACCTTCTGAATCTGCAGTCTGGGGTACTGCATCCTCTCCGAAATTCCACTGAAAACCTGTCGGATTTCCGATGGAATGATCTTCAACGGTAATGGTTCCGTTAACGCAGGCACTCGCATTGGAAATCAAATAATCAGCCCTCAGTATCTCCTGGTTAACAGCATTCAGCGGTGCCTGCCAGATGCCCCGGCCATAGGTAGCCGCTTTTAGCAGCGATGCGGAATAATCGATCTCAAGATCATTGACAATTACGTTGGGAAGGTTGCCGCTGTAATCTATCCATTGGGTGAGCTGTTCATCCGTGTAATAAACACCGATATCGGTACCGGCATACAATCCGCCATGGGAATCCTGCTGATATATGATGCAATTAACAGGAACATTGGGTAATCCCGCAGATTTGCTGACCCATGTATTGCCCCCGTCGGAAGTACGGTAAACTTTTGATCCGGTCGCATAGGAGGCGAAAGTAACCCATACTTTGCCGGGATCTGTGGGGGAGACTGTTATGGCCGTTATGGCAGAAGCAGGTAACCCTGCCGTTATATTGGTCCATGAGGTTCCTCCATCGGTTGATCTGATCATTACATCGCGGGAGGCAGCATACAGATAACGATCATTGCAGGGAGCAATAGCCAGGCTTTGTATATTGCCATTCAGCGGGATACCTGCTGGTAATGCAGACCAGCTTTTTCCGCCGTTGAGGGATTTATATACTTTATCATAACCGGCGTATAAGATGCCGGGTATGGTGGGATGCATGGCGAAAGGTGTAACCCAGTTCCCTTCGGGACTGCCGGATGGTGTTATGGAGGTGAAGGTGGCACCCCGGTCAACGGATTTTCGCAAATCACCATTATACATCGAAGCATAGATGATATTATTGTTGGTATAATCCACAAAACATTCCATCCCATCACCTCCCACTACTTCAAAGATGTCTTCTCCGTCCATCAGAACGGATCCGTTATCTTGGTTACCGGTTATTATAAGATCAGGATCGGTGGCTGATAAACCGAACCGGTATGTTTGCAGTATTTCAAGCCCGTCGCTTATATCAATCCATTTTTTGCCATCATTATAGGTTTTGGAAATGCCACCGTCGTTACCTGAAAAAAGGATTTCTCCATGGGGGCTGTATAGAAGCGCATGATGGTCCGCATGTACATATTCATAACCGTCATCGTGATACCAGTTGCTTATCAGTGTCCAGCTTGTCCCTCCGTTGGCGGAGCGCCATATATTTACTCCGCCGGCATAAACTTCATTGGCATTACCGGGTGACACGGCCAGGGTAAGATCATACCATCCCTGCCCGCCAATATCCGAGCCTGTAGCTGACCAACCCAACAGGTTGAGCTTGTCATTACCGTATACCTTGGTCCATGAAATACCACTGTTGGATGATTTATACAGTCCGTGCAATCCGTCGTTGTCAGCGTCCGAGCATAGGGCATAGACAACTTCAGGATTATCGGCTGTAACGGCAAGTTCTATCCGGTTAATATCGGCACTGACAACGTTACCGGTCATAGTTTCCTGAAATGTCGCGCCCTGGTCGGTTGACCTGTAAACCTTTGCCATACCGTTGCTGTTGCCAAAAGTAGCTGCATATACGATGGAAGGTGTGCCGGGTTTGAATTCTATGTCTTTAAAATGACCTGATAATACCTTTGTATATGTATCCCAGGCATCAGTAGTTTTGTAAATTCCATCGGATGAAGCGGCCAGCATGCTTTTATTGTTTGCCGGATGCATCAGCAGCTTACGGAAAACCTTGGCATCTGAGACCGGCAGGGTCAGTGATGTGGTACCCCATGTTAATCCCCCGTCAGTTGACTTAAGTATTCCGATGCTATAGGCATCATAACTATCGCCATCACCGGTAGCAATATATAGATTATCCGGGTTCTTCGGATCAACGACAATACTCGATATCCCTATGGCAGACAGCTGATCACCGGTAGGAGTCCAGTTACTGCCTCCATCCGATGTTTTCCATATTCCGCCTGTAGGCGCTCCGGCCCACATAACCAACGAATCATCCGGATGGAAAGCAATGCAATCGATCCTGCCAATACCTCCGATTTCTTTTGAATCGATATCAACAGGTACTTTCGATGGACCAATAAAGGTCCAGACCGTCCCCGCTGCCGGTGACTGAGCCAGCGAACGCTGTTTTTCCTGAATTTCCTGCCATAATGACAGCGCTGGTAATTTACCCGTGGGATAAACACGGGGTTCCATGAAATATTCCCATCGCCTGAAAGGTTTGTAGCCTTTCCCCTTTTCCGGTTTCCTGTTTTCCCAGTATTTATGGAATGCACGTTGAATGTCATAATAATCAATCTCTTCAGCGGATTTTTCACGGGTTATCTCATGCATCCAGGGCTGACAAAACGTTACAGATCCCGTAAACAGAAGAAAAGTCAATGGTACTATGGAAAATCGCATGGGCTAAGCGTTTAAAAATAAAGTTGAAGAAGAAATGGCAAAGTTATTGCAGAATTATTTCATCTGTTGCATAAAATCTTATTTACTTTGCAATGTAATTATCTTTGCATCTATAACCATACAGTTAACGAAAAAAAGACAGTTTTGATTCAAATATTATAAGCAATGGCACTCCAATTTAACAATGTTCTTAAGAAATTCTTTGGCAGCAAATCTGAACGCGATATCCGTGAGATACTTCCCCTGGTTGACAAGATACGTGCTGAATCTGACACGTTGCAGGATATCAGCAATGATGCATTGCGTGCGAAGACACGGGAACTGAAAAATCATGTGAAAGAGGCCGTAAAACCGGCAGAAGATGAAATCGCTGCCATCCGGGCACGGATTGAAAATGAAAATATTGAAATTGAGGAGGCAGAAGATCTTTATAAAAAAATAGAAGGCATCGAAAAGGATATTATCATTACCCTGGAAAATACACTCAACGAAATACTGCCTGCCTCTTTTGCTGTTGTGAAGGAGACCGCCCGGCGTTTTAAGGAGAATGAATACCTGGAAGCCACAGCAACTGATTTTGACAAGGATATTGCAGCCGTGCGCGACAGTGTCAGGATTGAGGGTGACAAGGTGAGATGGTACAGTACATGGATGGCCGGAGGTAATCCCATTACCTGGGATATGGTTCATTATGACGTGCAGTTGATAGGAGGTGTTGTACTGCACCAGGGTAAAATATCTGAAATGGCCACCGGTGAGGGTAAAACACTTGTCGCTACCCTGCCTGTTTTTCTCAATGCATTGGCAGATAGAGGAGTACATATCGTAACGGTAAACGACTATTTGTCAAAACGCGACTCTGAGTGGATGGGACCCATTTTTGAGTTTCACGGATTATCCGTAGATTGTATTGACAAGCACCAGCCCAATTCAGAAGCCAGGCGAAAAGCGTACCTGGCGGATATTACCTATGGCACCAATAACGAATTTGGATTTGATTACCTGAGGGACAACATGGCCATCAGTCCGCACGACCTGGTGCAGCGAAAACACCATTATGCAATCGTTGACGAGGTTGACTCTGTCCTTATTGATGATGCACGGACCCCGTTGATCATATCAGGCCCCATACCCCGTGGCGAAAACCAGGAATTTGAAGAATTAAAGCCCCGGGTTGAAAAACTCGTGACTGTGCAACGAAGTCTCGTTAATAACATGCTGGCTGAAGCTAAAAAGCTGATTGGCGAAAACAAGACTGAAGAGGGCGGTTTTAAATTGTTACAGGCATTTAAAGGATTGCCGAAAAATAAAGCCCTCATTAAATTCCTGAGTGAAACGGGAAACAAGTCATTACTCCTGAAGACCGAGAATTTTTATATGCAGGAGAACAGCAAGAATATGTTCAAGGTGACCGATGAGCTATATTTTGTCATTGATGAGAAACTTAACTCCGTTGATCTGACTGAAAAGGGAACCGACCTGATAACAACCTCGGCAGAGGATGCCAGCTTTTTCATTATGCCTGACATCGGATCGGAGATTGCAGAACTTGAGAAATCAAGTCTTTCAGCGGAAGAAAGGCTTGTCCGCAAGGATAAATTACTGCAGGATTATGCCACCAAGTCTGATCGCATTCATACCGTTAACCAGCTGCTGAAAGCTTATGCCATGTTTGAGAAGGACGTGGAATATGTAGTGATAGACAACAAGGTGAAGATTGTGGATGAACAGACAGGCCGTATTCTTGAAGGACGCAGGTATTCTGACGGATTGCACCAGGCTATCGAGGCGAAGGAAAAAGTCAAGATAGAGGCTGCCACGCAAACCTTCGCGACCATAACCCTGCAGAATTATTTCAGGATGTACCATAAACTGGCCGGGATGACGGGAACCGCAGAAACAGAGGCCGGAGAGTTATGGAATATATATAAACTTGATGTGGTGGTAATTCCCACACACCGAAAGGTTGTAAGGGATGATCGTGAAGATCTGATCTATAAGACCAAGCGTGAAAAGTATAATGCGGTCATTGACGAAATCGTGAACCTCAATAAGAATGGCAGGCCTGCACTGGTCGGTACCACATCGGTGGAAATATCGGAGCTGTTGAGCCGCATGCTGAAGATGAAGGGATTAAAGCATAATGTATTAAATGCAAAGCTGCATCAGCGGGAGGCCGAAATTGTTGCTGAAGCCGGCAAAACCGGTACGGTTACCATTGCCACCAATATGGCAGGCCGCGGTACCGACATTAAGCTGACAACAGACACCCGGGGCGCAGGGGGATTAGCAATCCTGGGTACTGAAAGACACGAGTCCAGGCGTGTGGACAGGCAGTTGCGCGGCCGGTCAGGCCGACAGGGTGACCCGGGAAGTTCCCAGTTTTATGTCTCCCTGGAGGATGACCTGATGCGTTTGTTCGGATCCGACCGTATCGGAGGCGTGATGGACAAACTTGGACTGAAAGAAGGAGAGGTAATTCAGCATCCCTGGATTACAAAATCCATCGAAAGAGCACAAAAGAAAGTTGAGGAGAATAACTTCGGCATTCGTAAGCGGCTGCTCGAATATGACGATGTTATGAATTCACAGCGCGAGGTTATTTATACCAAACGCCGCAATGCATTATTCGGTGAGAAAATACAGGTTGACATAGCCAACATGATGTATGATGCCTGCGAGAGCATGGTAAATCAGTATCATGGACAGGTTGACTTTGATGAATTCAGATTTGAAGCATTCCGTACCCTTTTTGTTGAACCCCAGTTTACAGCCCAGGAATATATCAAACTTTCGCAGCTGGAAATGACAGAGAGCCTGTACCACTCCATTAGAGAAGCTTACAAACGCAAACAGGATGCCATTTCAAAACAAGCCTATCCTGTTATTAAAGATGTATATGAGAAACAAGGTAAGCTTTATGAAAATATTATCGTCCCCATTACAGATGGAGTTAGGGTTTACAATATCCTGACCAACCTGGAGAAATCCGTTAAGACGCATGCAGAAGATCTGATGCGTTCCTACGAAAAAAGCATTATGCTTGCCATCATTGATGATGCGTGGAAAGAACATTTACGCGAACTTGATGATCTCAGGCAATCGGTTCAGACTGCGACCTACGAACAGAAAGATCCGTTGCTTATTTATAAGTTTGAATCGTTTGAGCTGTTCCGCACCATGATTGATACTGTTAACAAGCAAGTGGTCGGTGTTTTGCTGAAGGGACAGATCCCCATTCAGGATTCATCCGGAGTACAAAAGGGCCAGGCTCCAAGGCGTACTGATTACAGCCAGATGGAAGCCAACAAGAGCGATTATGAGTCTAATGCTCCCAATGGCGGTGCACCGGGAAATAAAAAAGATCAGAAAGTCCAGCCTGTGCGGGTTGAAAAGAAAGTCGGCCGGAACGAACTTTGTCCCTGCGGCAGCGGAAAGAAATATAAAAACTGCCATGGAGCGCAGAGTATGGCGGCGAGGGTCTAGGAAGATCTAGGAAGAAGGTAACCGGTAATCAGTAATCAGTGAAACAGAAATTCGCTACTGGCTAGTATCTACCAGCGCTATTTCATCTTCTTCACCAGCCCATCCAGCTTGGCATAATGCTTTTCACTGACAGGTGCAAGCGGAAGCCTGACATTATTGCGGGCAAACTTGAGTATTTCAAGCACTGCTTTAACCCCTGAAGGACTTCCTTCCTCAAACAATGCATTGATGATATCCAGCAATTTGTAATGCAGGGCATTTGCTTTGGCCAGATCTCCTTTCAATGCGAAATTCACCATTGCCGAGAATTCTTTGGGGAAGGCATTGGCTACTACCGAAATGACACCCGATGCGCCAACTGCAATCATCGGCAGGGTGATGGCATCATCGCCCGAGATGACCTGGAAGTTTTTGGGCTTATATTTGATAATCTGCATGATCTGGGCAAAATTTCCGGAAGCTTCCTTAACGGCTACAATATTATTGAATTCTCCTGCAAGCTTCAGGGTCGTTTCTGCAGTAATGTTCGAACCTGTCCGGCCCGGAACATTATAGATGATGACGGGAACAGGACTGGCCGTTGCAATGGCTTTAAAATGCAGGTATATCCCTTGCTGGGATGGTTTATTGTAATAAGGCGATACGGAAAGAATTGCATCAACATTATCATATTCAGTAGCGCTGATGGTATTCAGGATCTCCTGCGTATTATTGCCCCCGATACCAACAACAACAGGAATACGTTTGTCAACGGTATCTATAACGTAATTAATTACTGCCTTTTTTTCATCTTTGGAAAGGGTAACCGATTCACCCGTTGTACCCAGCACAACAACATAATCTACACCGCCACTGATAATGTGTTCCAGGATCTTTTCAAGCGACTTGAAATCAATGCTGCTGTCATTCCTGAAAGGAGTTACTATGGCAACCCCCGTTCCGTTAAAAGACTTTTGTGACATGGTTCAGTTTTTTTTGAGGATGGAGAGATAATGCATTATTTGATTGATCAGAAAACTCAATTGCAGTTCGGTATGTGTTTTCTTTTCAATCTCCCGTTCAATATCATTGGTAACAGATTCTTCTTTCTGGTCTTTAAGAATTTCTTCATGAAGCCTCTTCATTTGCTCGGTCTCTTTTTCCGTGTCGATCATCAGATCAAGATATTTTTCATCCGCTGCAAATTTTCCGACTTTGAAAGTGGCCGGAGAAAGGGCGACAATATATTGAATAGGATAATATTTCTCAAGACTCAGGTCAATCAATATGTCAAATGCTTTCTTTCCAAAAGCTTCGGCAATTTCAGAAACCGGCTTGTAATACCAGTTGAGGTCATTGCGTGAAAAAAAATCAAATCCTTTCCTGTATAAATAATGGTCAATTAACTTTTTACTGTTTACATATCCCAGTATACTGACATTGGAATGCTCGGAAAGCCTCTTAGCAAGATCTTTGATGATCTCAAAACTGACAGTTTCGGTGGCATTGTAAATAATACCAATATGTTGGGCATATTGTATGTTGCATACCACAGCAGACCGCCGCTGGTTCCTAATCTTTTTTTCCAGTATGCGAACGCCAATAATGGTTTTTATTCTCTCCGAAAGTTTCATCCTGCAATGTTAAAAAAATAAGCGGACTATTGAAAGCAGTTGATCAAAGGAATTTTTGAAAAAGAAGAAATAGTTAAAAAAGTTATAGAGGTTGTAATGCCTGCCTGCCGGCGAGGCAGGGTTGTAGTGGTTGCTTCGCCCACCAAAGCCCTGAGAAGGCAAATTTGGCAGTTGCAGGCGAAGGTGGGTTGTGAGGGTTATGACGTCAATCGCCCCTGAAAATCCTTCCGGTATATAACAACGCCGGCACCAGTGCTGATTGCCAGTATACCCTGTCGTGATTGCCTGTCCTTACATGATATTCATGGGGTATCCGGTACTGAATGAACAGCTTATGCAAGGCCTCGTTCCCGGGCAGCAGATAATCATAAAACCCGCAATCAAGGTACCAGCCAACTGTTCTTAGTGTATCGGGCTGCCTGAGGACAAGGTATAAAGGATTATTGTCCGCCCAGTGTTGCGTAATATGGCTGAATTGCTGAATACTGTCACCAAAGAGCGGTTTAAATACCTGGTTATACTTGTCAGGCTTTTCATTCATGATCATACTGTCTGTGCGGATAGCAGCACTTAATCCGACAGCGGCAGCAAAATGTCCGGGATTTCTGAAACCATTGATCAATGCACCAAAGCCTCCCATTGACAGGCCCCCGATCACCCTGTATGACTTGCTGCGTTTTGTCCTGTATAAGCTGTCGACATAAGGGATGAATTCTTTTATGAAAATAGTTTCATACGGAAATTCATCATGATAGTCATTGATAAAATAGGATTTTCTTCCACTGGGTAACACAATTAACATGGGCGGTATGGCATGATTGCAGATCAGGCTGTCGGCTATACGGTGAATGGAAAAGTCATTGATCCAGCTGTTCTCATCTCCCCCCAATCCATGCAGCATATAGAGAACAGGAAAACTGTCCGGAATGTTGTAATAATCCGGAGGAAGATACAGCGAATAGCTGACATTTTCATGGGTTGTCTTACTGAAAAAAGTGAGGCTTCGCTGTACGGTACCCTCAATTTCTCCGGGGCGGTTATTGTTCAATTGCGGATAGACCGGTAAGAATTGGCTGACAAGGCCTGACATCAGAAAGAATGCAACAGCAAAGTGAAGCAACATGGGAATACCTGATTATGGTTTCTGAATAATGAAACCCCGGTGGATTGTTAAATTCCATCGGGGTTCGAATATAGCAATTATTCTACAAATGAAACCCATGCTATGATCACAACCCACCCTTCTCACCGCTCAATCCCCAAACAACTTGTCACTCCTGCCTGCCGGCAGGCAGGCGTCACTTACTTGTCCCTTGTCCCTTCTTAGTAACCATTCCCGCCACCAGCCCTATCAGCAGCATCAATATAAAAGCACCCGTGACAATGACCGGTCCCTTATTGACCTTCTTTGATTCAGCCAGCAACGTATAGTCTTTCTCGTTGAAAAGATCAGCATCGAACTCCCATGACACGGTATTCCCGTTAATGGTAGTGGAATTGGAGGAGATGATTACGCCCGGCATAATGGCCATGTTGGTGAAGGATTCTCCTACATCGCCCATATGATTTAACCTCCAGTTAAAATCATCAAGGCCGCTCCGGTTTGCCTGATGAAGGATGCCCGTATCAACCTGGTAGAATCCTGAAGCAAATTTAAGCAGGGGAAAATAGCTGGAATCGGTTGACAATTCAGAAGAATCAGATTCAACTTGATCCTTGAAAATTGACCATAGCCTGTCATGGGTCTTATCTGTTTCGGCAGGCTTCATGGTCCCGCTTTTATCCAGCGCCACTTTTACGGCATCAAAATAATCCTCAAAAATGCTTGCAAACATCCATTCTTCATACTTTTTTTCAAGCGATTCTTTTATTTTATTCATGCTGGCACTGTCACTTTTTGACAGAGCATTCCTTGTCAGGGTATCTTTTTTTAACAGTAACTCATTTGTTTCAGGTGAGTAATAGAATTCACCATCGCCGGCATGATACAATTCAAGTTCTTTGTCACTCAAGTAATCTGTTACCGGTATCCTGGTAAACGGAAAAATCTGTTTATACGTCTCAGCATACCGGTAAAAGGTATTAAACCACCGGAATCTCTTTTCCACCTTGACCTGTCTGGTCACCTTGCTTTCCCTCAGGGTATCCCAGTTGAGTTCTTTATTCAGCTCATCGGAGTTGCTGAATACCTTAATGGCTTTGCAGTAATATAAGGTATCCCGGGTTGTATCGCTGGTTGATTTTATCTGGTATCCTGTCGTTATTTCCCATGTGGAATCATGAGGAACGGGCAGTGAACCTTTTAAAACAGATGAAAAATCACCTTCCAGCAGCGATGAATCGCCACCCTCAACCAGCATGGTCCTTTCTATCGAACCATCCGGTAAAATCCTGGTGGTGATGGTATATTTCAGGTATTCTTTGCATCCGCTTACCAGGGCAACCAACAGCATAAAGCTGAACAGGTATTTCATAATTTTATTGCTTTTCATGGTGATGAGGTTTATTCTGTTATTGATTCATATTTAAAAAGTATATCCTGAACCATGTAATTATCCTGGTTGACATACTTTTTCAGTGATCTGTATTGTTGATTGCATAACAGGGATACATAAAGGTTCAGTTTATCAGGATGTTCCCTGAAATACCTATGCAGGTTCTTTTCAGTTTCTCTTTGATCAGCATTAAACCTTAAGAGGAACCGGGCTGAACTGCGCATGCAGTCCTCCACGTCAGCTTTTCCGGATTTTGCCCTGTAGGTTTCGCCTGCGGCAGCAAGCTGATTTTCCAGCTTTGTGACCTTTGAATAAATATAGGTTTGCTGAAAACCAAATGCAACAGCAATGATCAGCACACAGGCCAGCGCAACACGGCGTGTAAGCGGCAGCATAAAAATTTCCAACAGGCGGGCGAATATTGCCATGAGGCTTGGTTGACCGGAGGTATCTTTTATGTCTGCCACAGCATTCATGATCCGTCCGGTAAGAAGTTCCTTATTGTCGGGCTCGGGATTTGCAGACCTGATCAGCGCAGCTATCCGTTCATTTTTAATATATGTCTGGTAAAGCCGGCTGCAAGATTCACATTGCGCGAGATGTTCCCGGAGCTTCTCCTGAAGGCCGGGTTCCAATTCCCCCTCCCGGTAAAGGGCAATCCATTTATGTGCCTTACTGCATTTCATTTTTTCCTTCTCCGTTTTTTATAAGATTCAACCGGATGGCATTCCGGGCATAATATAGGTTGGTTTTAACCGATCCCTCCGATATTTGCATGACCTGGCAGACTTCCTCGATGCTGAGATCCTGCAGGTCACGCAGCATAAAAACCATTCGTTGTTTCGGGCTCAGATGATCGGCCAGCATTTTGATATGTTCTGCCAAATCCTTTTCTTCCAGTTTTTCCATTTCATCATGCTGGCTCACCCATTCCCGGCTGTTTTCCGTTGATGATGCCGGGTAACCGGCAAATTTGTTTTTACTTTTCAGGCGGTCAATGCAAAGGTTCACGACGATCCGGTATACCCAGGTTGTAAATTTTCCCCTGAAATCAAAATACCTGAGGTTCAGCCAGACTTTTATGAACGTATCCTGCACGATGTCTTCCGCCTCCTGCCTGTGAAGCAGGGATCTGTATGCCAGACTGTATGCATACGGCTGATGGCGTTCCACAAGCCTCCGAAAGGCTGTAAGATCACCCTGAATACTTTGCCTGATCAGTTCATGATCATTATCGGGATGAACCTCCACAAAATGGCCTTTCACAGCATATTAATTTATTTCAGTAATGGGAAAAACAAATCGATATATCCATGATACGATCCGGAAGGAAAAAGGTCAAATTACCCCGGCGGTGTGTTTAAAATCCCGCCGGGGTAATTCAGCCTATGATAGCATGCGCCTAAAATACCTGGTTTTTTAAACCTTCAGGTTTTTCTTTTGTTGTGTCATACAGTCTTATTCTTACCGTGTAACTATATCGCCTGGCCGGCAACATATATTGCGGGTGGGGTAGGGCACCCCACGAATTGTCCCCGCCGACCCCCATCTGCTTATAATCAATATTCAGCGAAGTCCATGGATTTTTTTTAATATCGGTAGTATGCTTTTGCTCTTTTTCGAATCCGTTCTCAAAATCATCCCTTGAAAAATGACTGGCGCTGAAGCAGAAAAGAGGATTTCCTGTCACCAGAAGGCCAAGACCCTTGCCGTTATCCACCGCGAGCCATCTCACATCGGTTCTGTAACCGGTTTCCTGGGGCCTTATATAAGCGTAATTCAAAGATTCAACGTCGGATGAATAAAGTCCGACATGGGCTGCATATTTCCTGTCTTCATAATTTTCAAGGGGCCCTCGCCCAAACCATGAAACCTGTTCAAAACTTTCGGGTAATTGTAAATGCATGCCCATACGGGGTATTTCAGGAAGGGTGTCAACAGCGGGAATAAACGTATTCGTTATCCGAATATCTCCCGATCCCCGGATGGTATATTCCATGGAAAACTCAGCCCTTACATCCTCAAGGTTAAAGGCCGACAATACCTTTATTTGTTTCGGATCGATGACTTTTGCCGTAATTGATTTCAGGGTACGGTTTTGGCCGGCATCTTTCCAGATGGCGCATCTCCTGGGCATCCCATTTCCGAAGTCATTGTCGGTAGGGATCCTCCAGAAATCAGGTTCAGGTGATTTCACTATGGTTTCAGTATTCCGGAATTTCAGCGAGGTCATGAGTCCCGTTTGTTTGCTGAATTCAACCTCAACATCGCCTCCCTGTATGTTTATGGTTTCACGGGTTTCGGCAAAAACAAGATCAGGCATGGAGGAATGGCCGACCTGATTCTTTGCACCATATCCCGATATTGAAAATTGCTCCCAGGCTACCTCCTGATCCTTTTCGAGCAGGTTATCGGCATGGTTGATGGTATAGTAAATATTCAGAAAATATTCCGCACCGGGAATTTTTTCATAAGCGGGGAAAGCAATATTTACAGGATATGATCCTCCTGGTTTAACCGGCGGAATATCGATGGCTCCTGCAGCCACTTCAATGCCATCGGCTGTTATATTCCAGTTTAATTTGAATAATGAAAGATCCAGAAAACCATAGCGGTTCTGTACTTCTATTATACCATTCGCAGCATTGACCGATTTTGTTTTAATGTATTGATAGACCTTCTGTACTTCCCGTGCATGAGGATTCAGCCTTCTGTCAGGCTGAACAAGGCCATTACAACAGAAGTTGCGGTCAGAGGGCACGGTGTCAGGTCCGAAATCTCCTCCGTAGCCAAAGTAATTGACCCCTTCGTCTGTTGTGCATTGAATGCCCTGATCAACCCAATCCCATATAAATCCCCCCTGCAGCTGATCGTATTTTTCAATGACATCCCAGTAATCCTTGAAATTTCCTTCGCTGTTGCCCATAGCATGCATGTATTCGCACATGATAAGAGGCCTGTCCTGTTTTTTCTTTGCATAATGCTCAATACTTTCAATGGGGGAATACATAGGACAGTATATATCGGTGTTTGCCTCAAGCCCGGCCCTTTCATACTGAACCGGGCGTGTATTATCGAAATCTTTGATCCACCGGTAAGTAGCCATAAAATTGGAACCATTCCCGGCTTCATTGCCC
>CAYWCR010000044.1:0-35567 GCA_964456825.1 uncultured Bacteroidales bacterium | reverse complement strand
TAATTGTTAATTGCTAATTGTTAATTGCCTAGTATTCGTCTTCGTTAAAGAAGAAGTCGTCTTTGCTTGGGTAGTCAGGCCAAATATCTTCAATACTTTCATAAATTTCACCTTCGTCCTCCATTTCCTGCAGATTTTCAATTACCTCAAGGGGAGCACCGGAACGTATGGCAAAGTCAATTAGTTCCTCTTTGGTTGCCGGCCAGGGAGCATCCTCGAGTTTTGAAGCTAATTCTAATGTCCAATACATAACGATGTAAATTAAATAAGATCTTTTTTCAAAAATTGTGCAAATATAAAAAAATATAAATAAACTACAACCCGGTGTTCCATTTTAACTCAACTCCTTGATTATCAATAAGTATTTTTCTTGATAATACAAATAAATAATCTGATAACCGGTTAATATATTGCAATACGATATCAGGCACAAAATGTTTCGCTGTTACCTCAACAATTCTTCGTTCAGCCCTTCGGCTTACAGTCCTCGCAACCTGCGCAACTGAGCTGGTGGTGTATCCACCGGGCAGTATAAACGAGGAAAGCTTTGGCAATTCTTTTTCCATGCTGTCGATGGCAATCTCAAGTTCTGCCACATCGGAGTCCTTTAATTCAGGAATTTTAACCCTGCAATCCTCACAGTCTGATGCAAGGATTGCGGCGCAAATCATCAACCGGTCCTCGATACGGATCAGCATCTGCTGAATGCCGGCCGCGGATATCTGATCGCGCAACAATCCGATATGGGTAATCAGCTCATCGACTGTCCCGTAGGCTTCAATACGGATATTCGATTTGGAAACTCTTTTGCCACCTATTAATGACGTGGTTCCTTTGTCACCTGACCTGGTATAAATTTTCATTCCTGCCATTGTTTATCCTGAAACTTTTTAGCGCCTGTCAGGCTTTTGCCGCTATTGCACCATTGCTTACAGCGGTATAAATCTGCTATTAAGCGAGTGTCACCGTTTGTTCATTGATCCTGTCAAATTCAATGTGTCCATCCAGTAACCGTATGATACGGCGGGCATGCCTTGCTATGCTTTCTTCATGCGTCACCAGAATGATGGTGTTGCCATTCCGGTGAATTTCATTAAACAGGGACATTATTTCTTCCGATGTTTTGGAATCCAGGTTTCCGGTCGGCTCATCTGCCAGGATGATCGATGGATGATTGATCATGGCCCTTGCGAGCGCCACACGCTGACGCTGTCCGCCTGATAGTTCATTGGGGCGGTGTTCCATACGGTCTTCCAGGCCAACCGTTACCAGCATTTCCCTGGCACTTTTCACGCGCTCATTCTTTGAAAAACCGGCATATACCAGCGGAAGCATCACATTCTCCAGTGCTGTGTAACGAGGCAGGAGGTTAAAGGTTTGAAAAACAAATCCGATCTCTTTATTCCGGATATCGGCCAGCTGATTGTCTTCCAGTTTACTTACATCTTTATGGTTAAGAATATAGGTTCCGGAGGTAGTGGTATCCAGGCAGCCGATAATATTCATCAGCGTAGATTTACCGGAACCGGAAGGGCCCATGATCGCAACATACTCATTTCTTTCGATTTCGAGAGAAATAGAACGAAGGGCCGGCACAACCAGGGTACCCAGGTAATAATTCTTTACAATATCCTTTAACGTAATGATTTTTTCCATGGACAGGGTTTGAAATTTATGCTAAAGTAATATTCTAAACTGAACTACTAAAACCTTATTGTATAATTCTCTTTAAAAAAACCATGTTTTATGAAAACAATACCCATCGAAAAAAGATCAATGGTGAAGGTTCCATTTTCATTGGCCTTTATCTCCTTCCAGGCCTTCCTCATGCCGTCCGACCAGTTGATATCATCGAATACGATCAGGCTGCCGTCAGGAATCGCTGACAGAAAAAAACCGGCATATCTAAGGGTGGCTGTCAGGCTGTGGTTTCCATCAACAAAAACCATTGTTTTACGGGGAGTCTGCGGCAGCAATGATGATAAAGCATGGTCAAATGTGTCGTTTATCAGGCTTACATTCATCAGTTTGTTTCTTTTCAGTCCCTCATCAGCCAGGGCGGCAAGCGCGGGATCTGCTTCAACCGTTACCACCCTTGCCTCAGGATTTCCGGCAGCCAGATAACAGGTGCTGATGCCCAGCGATGTTCCAAGTTCAATGATCAGCTCAGGTTTATAATACCGTGCCATCCGGTACAGCAATTTGCCGAATTTGCGGTTCACGGCCGCATAGCCTGCTATATCGGCAACAACATGTTGCCGGTATAGTAAGGCTTTCGACCCTGCTCCAACATCCTTTATTTCGATAAGCGTTTTATTATGCTTCAGCGATCTCCTGTACTCCTCTGCCATGTCACAGGCGTTGTAATGGCTACAGTCATTAAGTACTGAGGTTATGAAATTAAAAACAAAAGGAGAATGAACGCCATGTCCCCGGCGATGGCGGGCTTTGAAGCTATACCTAAGCCAGGCAGCGATTTGTCCCGACCCTTTGATTATCCGTTCCGCAGATTCCGGTTTTACAAACATATCATCAATATCAGATTGGATGCAAAAATAATAAATCTCTCCCTCTCTCCCTCTCTCCCTCTCTTTGTCTCTCCATCCCTCCCTCTCTCCCTTTTTTAATAAATTCATTTCCCCACCTGAATATCATTGCTTATCTTAGTTTCTTAGAAATTTTATTTGCTATCCGGCTGATGGATATTATTAAATCAAACAACCCTGCAGGGAAAACAGCCATCCATGACTTCCTTGAATCCGGCGTTCAATACCTGAAAGGAGTAGGACCTAAACGGGCTGAAATGCTGGGGAAGGAACTGAACATAATTACTTTTCGCGATCTGCTGTATTTCTTTCCTTATAAGTATATTGACCGTTCCAGGTTTTATACGGTCAAGGAAATTGATACCAGCATTGCTTTTATACAGTTAAAAGGCCATATTACAGGATTACGAACTGAGGGTGCAAAGTACAGGCAACGGTTGGTCGCCCGGTTTGCTGATGACACAGGGACCATGGAACTGGTTTGGTTTCAGGGTGTGCAATGGATTATAAAAAATCTTGAAGTAGATAAGGAATATATTGTTTTTGGACGGCCCTCCATATTTAACGGCAGGATATCCATTGCCCATCCCGAAATCGACCCGGTTGAAAAATCGGAATTCACCTTTTCGGGAAAACTGCAGCCACAATACAGCAGCACGGAAAAGCTTAAGAACAGCTTCATCACGTCAAAAACGATACAGAAGCTGGTAGCCGTATTATTTCAGCAGCTGGGGAAAATGGAGGAAACCCTGCCTGTCGATCTGATCCGCAGGTTGAAATTTCCGGGCATTTACGATGCCTTGTTCGCCATGCATTTTCCGGCCGATCAGGATCAGTTGAAGAAGGCCACCTACCGGCTCAAATTTGAAGAACTTTTTTATATACAGTTAAGCATCCTCCGGCAGAAAAACCGCAATCAGCAAGTCATCAAAGGGCATGTATTTGCCAGGGTGAGTGATTATGTCAACGACTTTTACCACCAGAAGCTGACGTTCGAGCTTACGGAAGCCCAGAAAAGGGTGATCAGGGAGATCCGCAAGGACCTGGGATCAGGGAAGCAGATGAATCGCCTGTTGCAGGGTGATGTTGGCAGCGGGAAGACCCTGGTTGCCGTAATGGCCATGCTGATCGCCCTCGACAACGGATACCAAGCCTGCCTGATGGCCCCGACCGAGATCCTTGCCAACCAGCATTTTGCCACCATCTCCGGTTTTCTCGAAGGACTGAATGTCAACGTCAGACTACTTACAGGTTCCACCCGCAAAACCGACAGGAACACCCTGTTTGCAGAACTATCCGGCGGCGATCTGCAGATATTGATAGGGACCCACGCCCTGCTTGAAGATCCGGTTCAGTTCAAAAACCTGGGTCTGGTCGTGATCGATGAGCAGCATCGTTTTGGTGTGGCACAGCGGGCCAGGTTGCGGCAAAAAAACGAAGATCCGCCCCATGTGCTGGTGATGACGGCGACCCCGATACCGCGGACTCTGGCCATGACGCTATATGGTGACCTGGACGTTTCGGTGATCGATGAATTGCCCCCGGGACGCAAGCCCATCAAGACCATCCACTATACCGATTCAAAAAGGCTGGTGATGTTTGGTTTTCTGAGGGAACAGATCAGGCTGGGCCGGCAGGTTTATGTGGTATACCCGCTGATCACCGAATCGGAAAAGCTTGATTACAAAGCGCTCGATGATGGTTACGAAGCCATGGTGAGGGCTTTTCCCCCGCCGCAATACCTGGTGGTTTGTGTTCACGGCAGGCTGAAAACGGAGGAAAAAGAACTCGCTATGCATTATTTCCAGCAAGGCAAAGCACATATCATGGTGGCCACCACGGTCATTGAGGTAGGCGTCGATATTCCGAATGCTTCGGTAATGGTAATCGAAAGCGCCGAGCGTTTTGGATTATCGCAACTGCACCAGTTGCGCGGCCGTGTCGGCCGCGGGGCTGACCAGAGCTATTGCATCCTGATGACCTCACACAGGCAAACCACGGAAGCCCGCAAAAGAATTGAAACCATGGTGAATACCACAGACGGTTTCGTCATCGCCGAGGTGGATCTGAAACTCAGGGGTCCGGGTGATATCGAGGGCACGCAACAGAGTGGCATACCCTTCGACCTGAAAATCGCCAGCCTGAGCGAGGATGGCCAGGTACTTCAGTTTGCAAGGGATATTGTCCAGGAGATCCTCGCCCGTGATCCTGATCTGTCAGCCATTGGTAATGAAATCCTGGTGAAACAGCTGAAGAAGCTCTCGCGGTCGCAGGTGGACTGGAGCAGCATAAGCTAGGGAGAGGCCTCACCCCCGTCCCCTCTCCCAGGGGAGAAGGGCGATAGCTTGTGCGCATGGGTAAATTGACCTGGAAATCATGCAGGCGTGCAGTCTTATAATCACTTGTCACTTGTCACTATATTCTGCTGTTCCACTGTTCCACTGTACCACCGTTCCACTAATGATTAACTTCTACCTTCCTCTTCTGTAATATCTTCTGAACAACAATCCCACCGCTAGTAAGATCACCATTTCGCCCGCCATGAAAAGTATCCAGGGAAAGTGCACCGGTACGTACTGAAGCGACAGATTAAAAAGAGTATTTTTATCGGGGACACTAAAGATCTCACCGATCGGATAATGCCTGAGCATGAAAGCGGAATAATCCCACACAAACGACAGGAAAACGATGAAAGCTCCGGCAATAAGCAACATCCATTCACGCCCGCTAATCCTTACTGTTGCGTCTTGCCGGTCATAAAAAACGATGATCATAGCCAGTAATATCATGGTCAGTGACACGATCACCGGGGCGATGACCGGGCCCGTCCACGTCACCGGGATCAGGAAAAGGATATCCCAGGTCATGAGTGAGGCAGGCCAGCCGACCAGTATTTTCAAAAAGACATAATAAAAGATGTCCCAGATGGCAAAACAATAGAGAAACCAGGCAAACCTGACGGTAAAATATCGTCCCCCCATATAACCGGCACCCAACAGCATAATGATGGTGGCTGCTTCGCGGAAAATTTCGGTCAGGGCAATATCCGGCGACATGGGGGCAAGCGGGAAGTCAAAGCCCCCGGGGTACATGATAGCCCGCAGGTAAACCACCACGGCACTTTCGAGGTAGGCCATGGCAATGCTGAAGAGAGTCAGCCAGATGAGGGTCCTGACCGTATCTGATTGTTTCATATAGGCTAAATTATAATAAAAGTCTGAACCGCAGATTATCGCTGATTTTTTTGATGGACTATGATTTATTTTTTTAGAAGTATTTATGTTTGATCCAGGTTCAGACAACAAAAAAAGCTGCATCCTTTCGACTGCAGCTTTAAGCTTAATAAAAAGTTTTTCCATTATCCGAGGTATGACTTGAGCAATTTGCTGCGCGAAGTATGGCGAAGGCGGCGGATGGCTTTTTCCTTGATCTGCCTCACCCTTTCGCGGGTAAGGCCGAAACGCTCGCCGATCTCTTCGAGGGTCATTTCCTGCACGCCAATGCCAAAGAAAAGCTTGATGATATCTCTTTCCCTTTCGGTAAGGGTTGCCAATGCCCTGTCAATTTCTTTCATCAGCGATTCGCTGATCAGTAACTTGTCGGCTTTGGGTGAATCATGGTTGATCAATACATCCAGCAGGCTGTTATCTTCGCCGTCGGCAAAGGGAGCGTCAACCGATACGTGACGTCCGGATACCTTAAGGGTATCAGCAATTTTTTCCTTGGGAATTTCCAGGGCTTCCGCCAGTTCTTCGGAAGTCGGGGTGCGCTCAAATTCCTGTTCAAATTTAGAAAAAGCCTTGTTTATTTTATTAAGGGAACCTACCTGGTTGAGGGGAAGACGTACAATTCTCGATTGCTCTGCGAGGGCCTGCAAAATAGATTGACGGATCCACCATACAGCATAAGAAATGAATTTAAAGCCTCTTGTTTCATCAAATTTTTCAGCTGCCTTGATCAGTCCCAGGTTGCCTTCATTGATCAGATCAGGAAGACTAAGTCCCTGATTCTGATATTGTTTGGCAACCGAGACCACAAACCGGAGGTTCGCCCGCGTGAGCTTTTCCAACGCTGTTTTATCGCCCTTCTTGATACGCTGTGCCAGTTCAACCTCTTCTTCAACAGTAATGAGATCTTCCTTCCCAATCTCCTGTAAATACTTGTCTAATGAAGCGCTCTCCCTGTTTGTAATCGACTTTGTGATCTTTAACTGTCTCATTTTCTTCCCTTAAAAAAAATTATTGCGAATTTATGCTATTTTAAATTTAAATTCAATATAAATAATGGCGTGACAGAAAAAAAAGGCTTGCAGTATGGCAAGCCTTTGTAAATTTTTGGTTGATAGACTATTGCTTCTACAGTCCAAAGGCGTAATATGCCACTACCCCGTCAGGATAAATACCTTCTATGTAAACCCCGCCTTTAACACTCTTTATAATTTTATCCAGCTCTGTTACAGAATAAACGGGTTTGTTGTTGACCTGCGTGATGATAAAGTTTTCCCTGACACCTTCTGATCTTAACTTGCCGGTCTGAAGCTCAGCGACTTTAACTCCGTATTTCAGGCCCAGTTTTGCCTTCTCATCGTTACTAAGTTCAACAATTTTTGCCCCCAGTATGGTATCGTATGGTTCGTTCTTGACAACCTTTGTGTCTCCTTGCAGGTTACGCAAAGTAACCTCAAATTGTTTCATCTTATCCTTTCTTTTTATGGAAACGGCAATCTTATCTCCGGGGCTGTACCTTCCGACCTGTTCCTGAAGCTCGGCTGGGCTGTTGACCGCAATATCATTGATTTTCGTAATAACATCCCCCGTTTCTATACCGGCAACTTCCGCTGCACTATTGTTATGAACCTGAGTTACATATACGCCGTCAAGCTGATCCAGCTTTTTTTCCTTTGCCAGGTCAGCCGTAATGTCACCGATACTTACGCCGATGATGGCACGCTGCACCACACCAAATTCGATAAGATCATTAACCACTTTCTGAACGATACTCACCGGTATGGCAAATGAAATTCCGACATATCCTCCTGAGGGAGACACAATGGCAGTGTTAATCCCGATGAGTTCACCTTTCAGGTTGACCAGCGCACCGCCGCTGTTACCACGGTTAACGGCAGCATCGGTCTGGATAAAGGATTCGATACGGTAGTTATCCTGTATGATCTGCATGCTCCGGCCTTTTGCGCTGACAATGCCGGCTGTTACCGTGGAAGTGATATTGAAGGGATTCCCCACTGCCAGGACCCATTCCCCTACCTTCAGCAGATCAGAATTTCCAAACGAAATAAAATGAAGATTGTCAGCTTTCACTTTTATCACTGCCAGATCGGTTGATTTGTCAGTTCCGACGATTTCGGCTTCATACTCCCGTTTATCATTTAGGGCGATATAAACTTTATCGGAGTTCTCTACCACATGGTTGTTGGTAACGATATATCCTTCAGGGGATATGATGACCCCGGAACCAAATCCCACAACAGGTTCTGATTCTCCTTTGTAGCGGTCACCGTAAAAGAAATCATAAATAGGATTCCGGTATTCAACCGTTGACTGGGTTTTAACGTGCACAACTGCATTGATGGTTTTTTCAGCGGCAAAGGTGAAATCTCCCAATTGGTTTTCTGCAGGCAGGCTTACCATGCCAACCGGTTGTTCAACCCGGGCCGATATCTCTTTTTCCTTGTCGTCAATCAGAATGGAATAGGCAATAACCGCAACAAGGCCGCCCAGTATGGCAACGATCGCGGTTATCAAAATCTGCTTTTTTTTCATGTTGTCTGTTGTTTTATCTTATTATTATAACAAAATCAAGGTAAATTAGATCACTTCAAAAAGCATACCTTGTTAATTTATCAGCGTTATATTCACCATAACGACAAAATTATGACATTTATGTCATGCCTTTTGACAAATGGTAATAATAACTCATTCCCGTCCTGCAAGGCAGGCAGGCTGCAAGACTATAATTCTCACATTTTCCTGCAATCCATCACCACATAAGGCACCGACATCCGGATCTCTCCCTTTTCAGCAGCTATCCGGTTGAGTTCAAATTCCAGTAACGTAAATACTTCCTCCTGAAATTCCGGCTTTACCAGGTTTTTCCAGCTGTCACAAAACCAGAACCGGATAAGGGAATGATTAAAAAAAGCTGAAGCATCCAGGAACCGAAGATAAAAAAGATGCTCCTCTGTGACGATATTCCCGAATCTGCCCTTTTCAAGCATTTCCACGATCTCACCGACAGGACGGCGCTTTTGGTAAATATGCCTTTTCATCGCATCGGTTGCTCCGGATAATTGTTTTCCGGCCAATACTTTTTCGAAAAGAGAATAAAACTCTATCATCGTACCATCAAGATTCTGCACTATGACAAACTGAGCCCCCTGCGCTGCGACCCGGCTGCATTCCTGAAAAGCCTGATCCAGGTCCTGCACATTGTTCAATCCGTTGTTGGAAACGATCAGGTCAAAACTGGCGTTTGCGAATGGCATGGATTCAGCCCTGGTGTTGAGAACCTCAACATTGGTAATGGTATTCTGTTCAAGCTTCAAACGGATCCTGTCAAGGGCCGTTTCCCATGGATCAATGCCGGTTACTTTACAGGAGTTCCCCAGGCGCTGGGCAATCTCGATCAGCGGGAATCCCAGTCCACAGCCGACATCCAGAACCCTCAGCCCGGCTTTCATTTCAATTTTTTCCAGCAGGCTCAATCCAAAGGGTGCCGACCACAACGGCAGTTCATCGATGCAGGAAACGAAATCACGGTCTTCAATATCCGGATCAGCGGTCAGGTATTTTTTCATCCTCATGCTTTTTTTTCAAAACTATTAAATAATGCCAAGCTTTAGGAGGCAGGGTGGCATTTTTTAAACTGCTGTAATTATTTTTCATATATTTGAAGCTAACTCATTCAAAGGAATAATGGACTTCAGGGAAATATGCGAATCGGTTATTGTTGTTGCAAAAGATGCGGGAGCTTTTATCCGTGGCCGGCTCAACCAGATTGACATCACCCGTGTTCAGGTAAAAGGCAGACAAAACTTTGTAACCGAAGTTGACAAAGGGGCTGAGGAAAGGATTGTAAAAAGCCTGGAAGCCCTTCTTCCTGAAGCCGGATTTATAACCGAAGAAGGCACTTCCAAAAAATCCGGGATCCGGTATACCTGGGTCATTGATCCGCTTGACGGGACCACCAATTTTATTCATGGCACTCCCCCTGTTGCCGTCAGCATAGCCTTGCTTGAAAACAATGAACCTGTGGCGGGCGTTGTATACGAGGTCTTTATGGACGAATGTTTTTATGCATGGAAAGGAGGCAAAGCCTTTTTAAATAACAGGGAAATAAAGGTTTCGCTCACCGGGAAGGTGAATGACGCTCTACTCGCAACGGGTTTCCCGTATCATAATTTCGACCGGATTGATGCCTATATGGAATCAATGGTCTATTTTTTCACCCATTGTCATGGTGTCAGGCGGCTCGGGTCCGCTGCCACTGACCTTGCCTATGTTGCCTGCGGCCGTTATGACGGATTTTATGAATATAACCTGAATCCATGGGACGTAGCAGCCGGTGCCCTCATTGTTCAGCAAGCCGGAGGTAAAGCTTCGGATTTCAAAGGTGGTCCGGATTACCTGTTCAGCCGTGAGATCGTTGCGACCAACAGCAATATGCATACTGATTTCCTGGCCCAGGTCGGCCGGTTTATGAATGTCAAGTAAATCAGTACATGCCTGCAGGAATTTCATACCAAGTTCTCATATCGGTTCTCTGGTGCATTTCAAAGCTACCCTTTTTTATATTGTACCGGATCTCAGACGTCATGTTTATAGTGGTCTTCTACTTCATTCCCTATAGAAAAAAGGTCGTTTTCAGGAACCTCAACCATGCTTTCCCTGAAAAAACGGATGCAGACATAAAGCAGATCGCAAAAAAGTTTTACCGGCATTTATGCGACTTCATGATCGAATCATTTAAACCTTTAACACTCTCAACGGAAGAATTATTGCAGCGGTTTCATTTTTCAAATCCGGAATTATTGGCTGAGCTTAACAAAGCCAACCGGGATTTTGCTGTAGTTTCAGGTCATTATGGCAACTGGGAATGGAGTTCGATGTTGACACTTTATGCCCGACGCGATGCTCTGCTCATATACCGGCCCCTGCAAAACAAAACGATGGACCGGTTGTTTGTAAAAATCAGAAGCCGCAACGAAGGTACCCGGTTAACCGCGATGGAACATGTTTTTCGTGCTGCCATTGAGCACAGAAATCAGCAGAAACCTTTTCTGATTTATTTTATAGCGGATCAGCGCCCTCCCCGCAATAATAAATTCTGGACAACGTTTTTACATCAGCCGACATCTTTTTTTAATGGTACTGAAAAACTCTCGCGAAAGCTTGACCTGGCTGTCCTCTTTATGCATATCGAAAAAACAAAAAGAGGGTTTTATGATGTGACCCTTAAAAAATTGTTTGATACAGTAAAAGACCTGCCGGAAAATGCAGTTACCTTAGCCTTTGTTGATGAACTTGAAAAAGAAATCATCCGACAACCTGAATACTGGTTGTGGTCCCACAAACGCTGGAAACACAAACCCGATGAATCAACCCAAATTACAGCCCGGTGACTAAAGTTGCAGTTGTCATATTGAACTGGAATGGGATCACTTTTCTTGAAAAGTACCTGCCAAAGGTCATAGAAAACTCTGCTGTTGCCGGAACGGAGATCATTGTGGTCGACAATGGCTCCACGGACAGTTCGGTGAAATATCTGAAGACGTTAGAGCCTGCTGTCCGTGTCATTTGTTTTGAGGAGAATCACGGATTTGCAACGGGTTATGCAAAGGCATTACAGATGATCAAAGCAGAATATTACCTGTTGTTGAATTCCGATGTTGAAGTAAGTCCCGACTGGCTCAAACCGCTGACTGATCTGATGGATGCTGATCGTGCCGTAGCTGCCTGCATGCCTAAAATAAAAGCCTTTAACCAGCGGGAATTCTTTGAATATGCAGGTGCAGCAGGAGGTTTCATTGATCTTTTCGGATACCCTTTCTGTCGTGGCCGTATTCTGAACAGTATCGAAAAGGATACCGGGCAATACAACGGTCCGGCTGAGATATTCTGGGCATCGGGTGCCTGCATGCTCGTGAGGGCTTCAGCCTATTTTGAGGCCGGAGAACTCGACCGTGATTTTTTTGCCCATATGGAGGAAATAGACCTCTGCTGGCGGTTTAAAAGGCTGGGATATAAAATTGTTTATTGCGCAGATTCCACGGTCTATCATGTAGGCGGGGGCACCTTACCCAATAACAATCCCCGCAAGCTTTACCTGAATTACCGGAACAATCTTTTCCTGTTATGCAAGAATCAGCCGGGACGTGAACTGATCTTTGTGCTGCCCATGCGCATTATTTTCGATTGGCTGTCAGCCATCCTGTATCTTCCTTCCTCCTTTGCATTTTTCAAATCGGTGATCAGGGCTCATCTGAGCTTTTTAAAATCATTGCCTGTCCTTATCATCAAAAGAAGACGGGTTAACCGGATCGCTAAAAAGGGTTCCTGGCCGCAAATATACAATGGGAGTATTGTTTTCGACTTTTTCTTCCGGGGAGTCCGGTTTTTCAACCAGCTGAGATTTTAGTGATTATTCCTGCCTGGCTGCAAGGTTCCATCCATGAATGCCCTCAGATGCACTGCAAAAGAGAAGTCGAGGTTATGGGGCAGAAAATGAAAGGAAAATGTAAGCCTGCCGGCTATTTTGTCTATCCAGTCCTTCTGGTAATATACATCCGCCCTTCCGTAAGAGGTTGACTTATAAAATCCGTCACCGTATAAAAATACCTGGCCGTCACCCCGGTAATATACTCCATGCAAGCCGAATCCCTTATGGTTAATATCCAGGTCAGTCAATGAACCCCACATAAAGCGTACATCGTATATATGTCGCAGCTGATCATAAGACATCAGGAATCCGGTTGAGATGGTTGCTGTATCCAGTCCGAGAACATCGCCGAGATTCAGTCCCGGCATGGCGCTGAATCCCCCGTTGTCCCGGATGTGATCGCCGGGTATGTCAATAGCCGGTCCGGCAAAATGGTACATCAGGAAATGATGCTGATAGATGAATATCCCTTTATGGATCCTTCCGGTAGCGCCTATAAGAAATGTTTCCCTTTTGAAATCCGTTTGCCGGCTCGTCCAGTCGAGCCATATATTCTGGTAACCCCATTCGCGCCGGTGCTCAATAAACATGCCTTCAACCATAGGACGGTAATAGACAAGGGTATCGGTGAGCATGGCCAGGGGTTGTTCAATGCGTTGATGGCGGGGGAAGGAGCCTATATAGAATGTAGCTGGTTTCCATTCTCCTTTAAAGTAAAGGATCACATCGGGCAAAAGATAGTCACCCTTGCTACCGAATTCATAAGTGTAACTCAGTCCGGCCCTGAAGCGGTTTTTATCATTCAAAGCAAAGCCGCCTTCTGCCGTTATATTCTCACCTCCTATGGTCTGTGGGTCGATGAATTCATTGAAATATTCCCGGTTATCAAAAAAACCGAAAAACCCTGTTTTCCACTCAAATTGCTGGGCGTGGCTATCAATGCATAAAGCAAAGGGAAGGAGGTGGATAAGAGCGATAGCTGTCCGGAGCGGATTCATTATATGAAGTTTTATAACAATGATATTAAAAAATGACTTATTTTACAGCAAAGATTCCATGCTTGGTTGTCACAAAAGTATAAATAAACAGCTTTTAATCAAATCCGGCAAGGACTTCTATTATAACTGATTGAATATGATTGGCACAAAACACAGCGGGAACGGCAACTTCATAATTTTCCTCTTCCTCATCCTCTGGTTCCTGATGAACCTGCTGCAATCATATTTCACCGGGCTGGCCAATGATGAAGCATATTACTGGATGTATTCCCGGCAGCTTGCCTGGGGATATTTTGATCACCCTCCCATGGTGGCCCTGCTGATCAGGGCAGGAACCCGTTTGTTTTCAAACGAGTTGGGGGTCCGGTTTATGTTCTGCATCCTGGGAACCCTGACCCTGTTGTTAATCTGGAAGACGTCGCCGGGATCCCCCCGGATATTCATATGGATCGCATCCGCCATGGCACTGGTTCACTCTCATGTAGCAGGTTTCTTTGCCCTTCCTGATATCCCGCTTGTCTTCTTCACTGCCCTGTTTTTCTACTTTTACCGGCAATATCTTGAAAAAGATTCGGCAGGCCTTGTAATCATGCTAAGCCTGTCAATTGCCGGCATGCTGTATAGCAAATACCATGGATTGCTGGTAGTGGTTTTTGTTCTCCTTTCCAATTTATCCCTGCTTAAAAGGAAAAGCGCCTGGGTAATCGTTGGCCTGGCAGCCCTGGTAATGGTTCCTCATCTTATGTGGCAGATACAGCATGGATTCCCGACTTTCCGTTACCATCTTGTGACACGTTCAGACGGTTTTGATGCGGAGAATATATTCAACTATATGTACAGCCAGATCCTGATCGCAGGCCCCCTGATTGCCCCCCTGGTTCTTTATTATTCCCTTTCATTCAGGCCAAAAAGCACTTTTGAACGATCCCTGACATTCAGCATGGTTGGTTTTCTGGTTTTTTTCTTCCTCTCAAGCTTCAGGGATCATATAGAAGCGCACTGGACCGCCGCAGCCTATGTCCCGCTGATCATACTGGCACACGCGTCGATAGGTCAGCACGAAAAGGCTGTAACCTGGCTCCGAAATCTGGCCATTCCTTCCATTGTCCTGTTGGTTGCCATCCGGTTTATGGCAGCCTTTGATCTTGTTCCCTATTCCCTGAAATATCTTGATGAATTCAATGGCTGGGATCAATGGGCAGAAACGGTCAGAGAAAAAGCAGGCGGAAAGAAAGTTGTCTTTTTAAATAAATATCAGTATGCAGCAAAATATTCTTTTTATACGGGAGACATTTCATATTCACTGAACGATGTATTTGCCCGTAAAAGTCAGTATAACCTGTGGAACTTTGAGGACTCCCTGGCCGGGAAGCCGGTGATGCTGAACAAGAGTCTCCGGCCCGTTGGCATGATAAAAACACCGAACCGGAGAGAGCATGGGTACAGTTATATTGACAGCTTTCAGCCTTATAACCATATCGTAACATCGGTGACCTTACCGTCAGAAATGCTGAAGGCAAAGGACACATTGGTCCTGGTATGTACACTGCACACGGATGGAGGGTATGCATTGCATTATGCTCCGTCAGGTGAATTCCGGCCCATACTGTCCTATACGGTCTGCAGGGAAGACGGATCCTTTTATCAGCAACATCTGCCCATAAGGGAATATGATTACCGCGACCTGCCACAAAACGCAACGGATGAGTTCAACTTCACCTTTATAGTACCGGAAAAGCCAGGGCATTACCGTTTGTATATTGTGTATTGGATACCGGTTGCGGGCCAGATGGGCGATGCGAAGCCTGCGCTCTTCAACGTCAGGGCAAACGGTAAGCAGTAACAGGTAATCGGTAATTGGTAATCGGTATCATTAGCCTGATACTGATCGGTAGTGGCGGTAATTTGTTGCTTTCAGATTATGCGTGCAGTTTCAGTTTTACTTTATCAACATGGGTTGAATCTTTTTTTTGTACTTAAAGAAATGTATTTCCTATATTTGTTTGCATAATACCCCATTCATGAAAATAACAGTAATTGGAAGTTCCAACACCGACATGATCATCCAGGTTCCCCGGCTTCCAGTTCCGGGTGAAACCTTACTGGGAGGAAGTTTTTCCACAGCATTGGGAGGTAAAGGTGCCAACCAGGCTGTTGCAGCAGCAAGAGCCGGTGGGGAAGTAACCTATATCGGCCGGGTCGGTGATGATGTTTTCGGTGAGCAGGCCTTAAATGGCATGAAGGAAGATGGCATCAACATTGACTATGCAGTTAAAGATCCGCTGGTGCCAACCGGCATTGCCCAGATCGTGGTAGATGAAGAAGGCAAAAATATTATCGTGGTTGCACCGGGTGCCAATCAAAATCTTTGTGAGCAGGATATAACCAATGCCAGGAAGGCAATTCTCGCTTCCGATTTATTATTGCTGCAACTTGAAACCCCTATACAAACCGTGCGATTCGCCGCAAAGTTTGCTTTTGAGAACCATATCAGGGTGATGCTTAATCCGGCCCCAGCTATTCCGCTCGATGATGAATTGCTGGGTTACATATCCATACTGACACCCAACAAGCTCGAAGCCGAAGCCCTTACCGGTATTTCCATTACCGATGAGCGGTCTGTTGAACTGGCCGGGCGTATCCTGCTGGAACATGGCCTTGCCAGGGTCATTATCACCCTTGGATCAAAAGGTTCCATGGTTATCGACAACGGAGGAGCTGAACATGTTCCCGCTTTTCGCATTAAATCGGTTGATACCACTGCCGCCAGTGATGTATTTAACGGGGCGATGGCCGTAGCGCTGGCCGAAGGCAAAAATTTCTATGAATCCGTCAGGTTTGGCAATGCTGCAGCAGCCATTTCTACCACAAGGCTTGGAGCACAGCCTTCTATCCCGCGAAGAGAGGAAGTCATGGAGATGTTGCGAAAAAACCCCTGAGAGAAACTGCAGTAAATCATAAATAAAGTTGAAAATTGTCATGGATAATTATGGTTTTTATCCTCAATTTTACTTGACACTATAATTATTCATTATGGACGTAAATAAGATCATGACCGACCTGGAAAAAAGAAATCCGGGGGAAGTCGAATATTTGCAAGCAGTTCATGAAGTACTTGCCTCGATTGAAGCAGTGTATAATCAGAATCCCCAGTTTGAAAAATCAGGGATAATAGAACGACTTGTTGAACCTGACAGGATTCTGACCTTTAAGATCTCCTGGATGGATGATCAGGGGAATGTTCAGGTCAACCGGGGTTATCGTATACAGTTCAACAATGCATTAGGCCCATACAAGGGAGGACTTCGTTTTCATCCCAGTGTAAATCTGAGCATCCTTAAATTCCTGGGTTTTGAACAGATTTTCAAAAACAGTCTTACCACCCTGCCCATGGGTGGTGGCAAAGGAGGATCTGATTTTCAACCTAAAGGTAAATCAAACGCCGAGATCATGCGTTTTTGTCAGGCTTATATGCTGGAGCTTTGGAAAATTATCGGCCCGGAGACAGATGTTCCCGCCGGTGATATCGGTGTTGGAGCGCGGGAGATTGGATTTCTGTATGGAATGTACAAGAAACTAACCCATGAATGCACGGGTGTGCTTACCGGGAAAGGTCTTGCCTGGGGAGGCAGCCTTGTCAGGCCGGAAGCCACTGGTTTTGGTGCTGTTTATTTTGCACAGGAGATGATGGCTACCCGGAATGAATCACTCAAGGGGAAAAAAGTTGCCGTATCGGGTTTCGGTAATGTGGCCTGGGGTGCTGTAAGAAAGCTCAACCAGCTAGGGGCTAAGGTATTAACCCTTTCGGGACCCGATGGATATATCGTTGATGAAGAAGGCATTTCAGGGAATAAAGTTGATTTTATGCTCGAGCTCAGGGCATCGAATGAAGACATCGTTGAACCTTATGCCCGGAAGTTTAAATCAGGGGTATTCGTCAGCAATAAAAAGCCATGGGAGGTTCCCTGTGATATTGCCATGCCTTGCGCCACACAGAATGAACTCGGGGAAGCCGATGCACAGCAGCTGATAAAAAACAAATGCAGTTGCGTATGTGAAGGTGCCAATATGCCCGGTACGCCGGAAGCAGTGGATACAATACAGCGGAACGGTTTGCTGTTTGCACCCGGCAAAGCAGCCAACGCAGGTGGTGTGGCTGTTTCAGGTCTGGAAATGACACAAAATGCGATGAAATTGCATTGGATTGCTGAAGAAGTTGATAGTAAACTGCACCAGATCATGGGGGCCATACATGAGTCATGCGTCCGTTACGGCAAACAGCCCGACGGTTATGTTGATTATGTAAAAGGAGCCAATATTGCAGGATTTTTGAAAGTTGCCAATGCTATGCTTGATCAGGGCGTGATTTAACAACCTTAAATATTCCCTTATGAATTTTCATGATGGTATCATTCGTCTTGAAAAGAATAATCCGGGTGAAAAAGAGTTCCTGCAAGCAGTCCGGGAAGTCCTTGAGAGCATTGAACAAGTTTACAGCCAGTATCCCCAGTTTGATGCGGTAAGCCTTATTGAACGGCTGACCGAACCCGATCGTGTGATCATCTTTAAAGTACCCTGGCAGGATGATACCGGGAAAGTACATGTCAATCGTGGTTTTCACGTGGAATTTAATGCTGCCCTCGGACCTTATAAAGGAGGATTGCGGTTTCATCCCGATGTCAACCTGAGCATTTTAAAATTTCTGGCATTTGAACAGACCTTTAAAAATGCCCTTACCGGTTTATCCATGGGTGGCGGAGAAGGCGGATCTGATTTTGAGCCCAAGGGTAAATCAAACAATGAGGTATTACGCTTCTGCCAGAGCTTTATGGATGAATTATACCGGCATATCGGACCTGAAACCGATATTCCGGGCAGTGATATGGGTGTAGGCAGCCGCGAGATCGGATATTTATTCGGGCATTATAAACGGCTGGTCAACCGTTTTGAAGGCGTCTTCACGGGAAAAGGGACCACATGGGGAGGCAGCTGGATACGCAAAGAAGCAACCGGTTACGGATTGGCCTATATTGTCCGGAAATATCTGGAAGAACACGATGACAGCATAAAAGGGAAAAAAGTACTGATATCCGGTGCAGGAAATGTTGCCCTCTATGCGGCGGAAAAGGTTTTGCAGATGGGAGGCAAAGTGGTGACCTTATCGGATACCAACGGCTGTATTTATGATCCCAACGGTATTGACTTTACCGTCGTCAAGGAGATCAAAGAGATGAACCGCGGCCGCATTAAGGAATATCTCAACAAATACCCAAAAACAACATTTTCTGAGAACCGCAGTGATGTCTGGAAAATTAAAGGAGATATAGCATTACCCTGCGCTACGGAGAACGAATTAGACCTGGGTGCTGCCAGGGATTTACTGAAAAATGGCTGCCAGCTGATCGCTGAAGGAGCGAATATGCCCACCACACCGGAGGCAACTGAATTTCTGCTGCAGCAAAAAGCTGGTTTTATCCCCGGTAAGGCAGCCAATGCGGGAGGAGTTGCTGTGTCGGGACTTGAAATGACGCAGAACTCCATGAAACTGATGTGGAGCCGGGAAGAGATAGATGTGCGCCTGCACCGTATCATGGTCGATATTCACGACACCTGCGTAAAATACGGAAAAAATGATGACGGTTATGTGAACTATGTCAAAGGGGCCAATGTGGCAGCATTTCTTAAAGTAGCCCAGGCCATGATCGACCAGGGGATAATGTAGTATTTGTTGACCTGCCTGCCGCCTGCCTGCCGGTAGGCAGGGCAGGCAGGTTTGTTGATTTGTTGATTGGGTGATTTATTGATTTTCATCCTCTGAATCCCGATAAATAGGGAAAAAGAGGGTCGATTTACCGTCTGTTATCTTGGTTCTTGTATCTTTGTTCTTAAATCTTTATTCCTTTATAAGTCGATTTATGAAAATCGCCCTTTACGGAAAAACGTTCACACCGGGTTTTTACCCCTATATTCAGAGGCTTTTTCAGATACTGACCGACAACAAAGCGGAGGTATGCATTTACAAGCCATTTCTTGATTTCATCAGCGGCCGGTTAACCGGTATCCCTGAATTCAACAAGGTGTTCCAATCTGAAACGGATCTGAATCCCGCAACCAACCTCCTCGTCAGTATTGGTGGCGACGGAACTTTGCTGGAATCAATTCCGCTGGTATTCAGAAATAGCATCCCCATCATCGGTATAAACTCGGGAAGGATGGGTTTTCTGGCGAATATCTCAAAGGATGAGATTGAAAATGCATTTCTGGCAATTTTTAAAGGCGATTTCCAGGTCGAGAACCGCACCATGATCCATTTTCAGACACCGGAGGATATTTTTGGCGATCTCAATTTTGCGCTGAATGAAATAACCATACAGAAAAACGATGCTTCACTCATCAGCATTGATGCATATGTCGATAATGAATTCCTTAATACGTATTGGACCGATGGGCTGATCGTATCCACACCCACAGGATCCACCGCTTATTCATTGAGTGCAGGTGGACCCATCGTTGTCCCGGGCTCAGGCAGTTTCATCATTGCTCCCATTGCTTCGCATAATCTTACGGTCAGGCCGATCGTCGTCCCTGACCATGTACACCTAAAACTCACGGTCAAAAGCCGAAGTGGCAATTACCTGGTTACGGCGGATAACCGAACCAAACTGGTTGATTCGTCCGTTCATTTCAATATATGCAAATCGGAACACAAACTGCGTATGATCAAGCTGCCTTCAACCAATTTCTACAGTACCATCCGAAACAAACTGATGTGGGGGATGGATAAAAGAAACTGAGAGAGGGGAAGGTAATCGGTAATCGGTAATCAGTAATCGGTTACGGATATCTTTTCACTTGTCACTTGTCACTCGTAACCCGTAACTATCTTCCTAGGGCAAGGATCCTTTAATGGTGCCATGCTCTGTAACCAGATCTTTCCATTCAACAGTAGTCAAACCGGGATCAGCGGCCTGAAGCTCGGTCCACACAGTGTTGATGTTTTGCAACCGGTTTTCATCGCTGGGATGGGTGCTCAGGAATTCGGCAATTCCGTTGCCCTGGTTATTGGTTTCTGCCAGCATCTTTTCAAAAAAACCACCGATGCCCAAAGGGTTGTAAAACTTCGTGTCGGCTGTATAATAAACAGCATACTTGTCGGCTTCGTTTTCATTCTTCCGGCTGAAAGCAAGGACGGTCCCATTCAGGGCAAGGCTTGCCAGTATCTCTTCGAGCTGAGAGGCTTCTTTTCCCATCAGGATCGACAGCAGCACGGAAAAACCATATTGTTTGGTCATGGCTTCCGTTGAATGCCTGCGGTCGGTGTGGGCCACCTCATGGGCCATGATCCCGGCAAGCTGGGAACCGTTATCCAGGTATTTGATCAGTCCGGTATAACAATACAGATAGCCGCCCGGGGCTGCAAATGCGTTGATGACATCGCTGTTTATGATGGTAATCTTCCAGTTGAATTTATCCCGGTACAATATCTCTTCCGATGCCAGGATATCATCAAGCATGTCCTGCAGATAGACATATGCCTGGGGATATTCCGTTTTTTTCAGGATGGGGTAATCAGCAGGATTGGCAAGAATGGCTGAATCAAGTTGCTCCCCGAATGCAATATCCTGACCCACCGAAAAAAAGTTTAAATCCTTGTCCTTTGAGCAGCCCATGATCGTTGCCAATGCGATCACGCAAGCCATTACAGCATACTTTCTCATGTCATTGCGGTTTAGATTTATTCTAAAGTTAAGAAAAAAAGGGAACAATGGAAGGGGAATACAGTAATCGGTAATCGGTTGTAACGGTATAGCTGTTTAGGTGTTTAGCATTTTAGCTGTTTAGCAGTTTAGCTGTTTAGCAGTTTAGGTGTTTAGCATTTTAGCTGTTTAGCAGTTTAGCGGTTTACTGGTTTGTTAATAAAAACCTATATTCCTAAAAGCCTAAACGCCTAAAATCCTAAACGCCTAAAATCCTAAACTCCTAAACCCCTATATTTGCCGATTCCGCCTTCACATTCCGGTCAATTTTCCTGATCAAACCCTGTAGCACGCTGCCTGGCCCAACTTCATAAAATTCAGCAGCCCCGTCCTTCAGCATATGCTGAACGGATTGCGTCCATTTAACGGGTGATGTCAACTGCTTTTTGAGATTGGCGATGATCTGGGCAGGATCAACAGAAGGCAGGGCAGTATAATTCTGGTATATGGGGCAAACGGGTTGTGAAAAGGCGGTTGCATCCATGGCATTTTCAAGTTCAGCCCTGGCAGGTTCCATCAACGGAGAATGAAAAGCGCCTCCTACTTTTAAGACAAGGGCCCGCTTGGCTCCCAAAGCCGTTAATTTTTCCACTGCTATTTCAATGCCTTTGACCGAACCGGATATTACAATTTGTCCCGGGCTATTATAATTGGCAGGAACGACTATTTCGGGGATCTCACTGCATGCACGTTCAACCACGGCATCATCAAGGCCGAGGATTGCCGCCATGGTGGATGGCTCCTGTTCGCAGGCATGCTGCATGGCCTGAGCCCGTTTTGCCACAAGGGTAAGTCCGTCTTCAAACGAAAGTGCACCTGCCGCGACAAGGGCGGAAAATTCACCCAGTGAATGTCCGGCGACCATTTCGGGGGCGAATTGCGATCCCATAACCCTGGTCAGGATCACGGAATAAAGGAAAATGGCCGGCTGGGTCACCCGGGTTTGTTTTAGGTCTTCGTCCGTCCCTGAAAACATAAGGTCTGTTATGCTGAAACCCAGCATTTCATTGGATCTTTCAAATAACTGCCTTGCTATGGGAGAATGGTCATAAAGATCCTTGCCCATACCGACAAACTGTGCGCCCTGACCGGGAAATACATATGCTTTCATACTGAAATGGGTTGATTCGGGAACAAAAATAGAAAGTTAAGCCGAATAAACCATTTCACGATTCAGAAAATGTTTGAGGTTTGTGTCCACGGTCCGCAACAAACCTGCCTTCTCCCGATGCATCGGGATTCGGCAGGCAGGTCTGTCAATCCTCAGAAACTCCCCGTGCTCAGCATTAGCATTGCGCAATCTATGATCACTTCAATACTGTTTTTTTCACAAAGGGCAATAAGTTCATAGTTTTCAGTTCCGGGATTGAAAACAATCCGTTTCGGCTTAAGGCTGATAATATAATCGTAGTATTCTTTCTGACGGGCTGGTCCGATATACAGCAACAAGGTATGAACTTCATCAATGACCGGCTTTCCGGTAACAACAGGCAGGTCTCCGATAGTGCCGGGCCTTATGCCAATGGGAATTACAGGATAATTCCTTCTGGTCAGGCTTCTGACTGCCTTGTACGAATATCTTTCAGCATTCGGGCTTGCTCCAAGAACGACGATTTTGTGCATATACCCTTCGCTTAAAATGCCTGAAATATTTGAAATAGAGTCAATCCTTGCGACAGATCAGGGCAACCGCATATACGGCAATGCCTTCCTCTTTCCCAACGAAACCCAGTCCTTCAGTGGTCGTAGCCTTCACGGATACCTGACCGTTGTCGATCTGCATCACCCCGGCCAGCTTTTCCTGCATATGAGGTATGTAATCCTTTAATTTCGGACGCTGCAGGCATACAGTGGTATCTACATTCCCGGGCATATAATGATGGGAATGCAACAAAGCAATGGTTCTCTCGAGCAGGATCAGGCTGCTGATATCTTTGAATTCCCCTGCATTATCTGGGAAATGAAATCCGATGTCCCTGAGGTTTGCGGCACCCAGCAATGCATCACAAATGGCATGGATAAGGACATCACCATCGGAGTGGGCAAGGCAGCCTACAGGATTTGGTATTTCGACACCTCCCAGGATAAGTTTTCGTCCGGGAGCCAGCTTGTGAACATCATAGCCGAAACCAATCCTGTAATTCATGGTTCCATTATTATATCTTTCCAAAATCCAGTCCCAGGGTAAACCTCATGGTATTAGCCAGCGGATTGTTCGTTCCAGTGGTGGAAATGAGATAGGAAAAATCAAGATAAAATACATTGAGTTTCATGCCAATACCGACAGCAAAGTATTTGCGGTTGCCTTTGGTTTCGTGCTCGTGAAAATACCCGCCGCGAATGGCAAACTGTTGCCGGTACCAGTATTCAAGTCCGGCAGAGATCATGATCTCATGCATTTCCTCGGTGAATCCTGCCGGCGCATCATAGAATGATTGTATCCAGCTGAGCGGAAGGGAAGTAGGGATCTTTCTCCCGAACTCTATGACAACGCTGTCGGTGTAAAATTTAGGCGGAGTAGGAACCAGTAATTTGTTAAAATCGACGGCTCCGGTTATCGAATTATAATCATCCAGGTCCATGGTAAGGCGCGCTCCGATGCGCAGGTTGGCCGGGATGAACTGTTTGTCAGAACCTTCAGTATAGGATATTTTGGTACCCAGATTTGAGATGCAGATACCCCAGGCAAATTCACTGGCCATCTGGCTTATTTCCAACGGCATCTGGTAATAAGTTCCCAGATCGGCCGCAAAGGAATTGCCGGGATTATACTGCTGGTTTTCAATCGTTCCTCCACCGGTAATGTCGGAACGGATATATCTCAGGGTCAGGGCACCGGACATACGGTCTGAGAAAAGACGCGAATATCCTGCGTCCAGTGATAATTCATAAGGATTATATTGTCCGCTATATTCACCATAGGAATCACGAAAGATAATTTCACCCAGTGAGAAGAATTTCAACGAGCTGCTGATCACTTGTTTATCATCGAAACGGTAATAAAAACTCAGATAGCCCAGGTTTATATCATTAACCAGCGCGCGAAGCCAGGGGGTATAGGACAATGATACGCCCATTGTTTTCCTGATAAAGGCATATTTTGCAGCATTCCAGTTTTGTGAATTTGCATCCGGTGTAGTTGCCACACCCAGATCTCCCATCGCACCTGCCCTTGAATCGGGGGCGATGGTAAGAAAAGGAACCGTTGTCTGCAGGGCATTCAACGAACTTTTCAATCCTGAAGGTATGGGTCCGGTACTTTGCGCAAAAATTGCATCAAAAGCCCACAGCAGGCAAAAACTTAATAAGATCTTTCTGAAAATCATCATCTTTTATTTTTAAGTGGGACAAAGTTAAAATATTTATTACAAAATCAAACCGGGTAACCATACTTCATAGGCTTGTCTCATACAATATTTTGATAAATGGATTCATTTGTATCTCAGACTACTCCAATAGCCTAACTGCTGATAAGGGTTCTGCTTTCAGCATCACCATCTTGAAATGAGCAGTTTCTGAAAACCATCCGTCAGAAGTCCTGACGGATCCTCAACCCTGATGCGGTATGGATACAGTCCACTGCGAACCGCATTTCCGTTCTGATCCTTCAGGTCCCATTCAATGGGCGAGGAATGATATCCCTCCGCATATAACATCTGCTCCAGCATTCTTATCTTCCTTCCGGATAAATCAAAAATGTCAATGGTAACCTTTAATTCAACCCCCGCCTTATTGTGTTCAAACTGAAAGCAGGTAAAGGACTGTGCAGGATTCGGATAATTATAAATATGTTGAAGCACCAGTTCTTCTTTATCCAATACTTCAAAATCAATAGTGGCTTCGGATGGATTATTGAATATGTCCCATACCCTCATCTTCAGGGTATGCATGCCAACCTCAAGGCCGTTCAGGGAATATCGCAATGACCCATTCCTGTAATCCCCCAGATCAGCTTCATAATAATCGTTCAGGATAAGCGGTTTGGTGGCATCCCCGTCCATTATTCCGACAATATCATGGCCTATGCCATTTGCCGAAGTATTGATGCCGCTGAAATCAGATATCAGTGCATATATCTGTGGATTTCTGTCTGTAATGCCTCCGCTGATAAAATTCTCATCATTGATATACAGGTCAATCAACGGTCCGTTCTCATCAGCAATAATATAGGGACTTGTGCCCCCCACCACAAAATCACTGAAATATCCGCTGGCATCCTCCACGGAATCCTGCGCATAATAGCATATCTTACCATGGCCCATGTTGTAAGAGATATCTTTAGGTACGATGAAGGAAAATGAAAATTCACCGTTTTTCACATTGGCCTTGCCCTTGTATATAAGGTTATCCTGAACCATAAAATCCATTGTTTTCTCCTTGTCATCATTCCCCAGGGTGGTAACTTTCAATGCCTTGTCAAAAACGGAAGGATAGATCACTCCGTTGAATGCCGTCATTTTGTTATTCTCAAGGTCAGCAATATGGCCTTTAAGGGTAACTTCCGTAAAAGCCTTCAGGGTGTCAAGCGATTCAACAACATGCATTCCGTTAAGCGAATCGGTCAAAACGATATGGTCGGGAATTGCCAGTTTTAGCGCCGGATCGCCCAGCAGAATAAAATTGAGCTTATTGGAGTCATAACTGATGGCATTCTTGGCAAACCGGATCACATCTCCCATCCTGTAATACTGGCCCGTTGCATCCCGTTTAAATACGAACTGATAAAAATATGAGTTCAGTGTATAATTATCAAGGGAATATACGAGACGGGTAGTGGTAAGCAGTGCGATGGAGCCTCCGTTGGGATTTCGCAGGGAGGTCTCCCCTGCAGAGGTCTGTTCATTCATGGTGCCTGATTCATCAACCGCCAGGTCATCAAATCTGGAAAACTCACAGGTTGCGGTAACGAACAGGGGCAAATTATCAAAATTGGTATAGGCTGACAACTGCTCACGGGTTATGATCTGTTCCTCAGCCAGTCCTTTTTCATTCCCGTGTCCGGTATAGTTGAAGATCAGGACGCCCTTATGCACATTGTCATAAATGGCCTGGTTTACATCCGGATATCTGGCTCCGGTTGAGGTGGAAATCTGATTATAAGCATCTAAATATACTTTCTTTATGATAAACCCGGGGTAGCTGACACTCAACGATTCGGCAAGGGCATCAGCCTGGCTCATGTGAATAATACCCTCGTTATGTTCACCGTCGTCGCCAACAAACAATATTTTATTTCTCCAGTCCCTCATGTTTTCAGCCTTATTGTATCCAATGATCTTATTCAGGATCCCCCGGGCTTCTTCAACCTTTTTAACCGGCAATCTTCCAAGGCCAAGGTCCAGCGGCCAGATATACATATTATCCGATCCTCCTTCATTATCATCCAGCAGCCCGTAAAAGTCGTCTGAGACATAGGAATTGGCTACATTCAATGAAGATTGTGACTGGTAGGTGGGAATAAAATTTGGATTGCCGCTTACCTGCATATGATTATTGTAAGAGCCATCACCAAAGAGCAGGAGATATCTGGGGCGCTGGTCATCGCTTCCCGCCCTCCGGTAAAGCATCCTGGCCAGGTCACGTATGGCACTGACGTCAGGCGCGCCTGAGGAAAACTCATTGTATACCTGATTGGTAGTTGTCACCAGCACGCTCATGTTATCCTTTGTACGATGAAATTCGGCCAGTGAATCTGCCTGCTGAAGAAAAAGAGGATGTGTTACAATGAGCATCTGAGGTATGGCAGCCCCGTGCAGGTTCTGATTTTCGACCAGTCCAACGTCACTGGCCTCCGTTACCGGCTTCGGAAATGCAGCATCGGACAAAAAAGCGACAAATTCGCGAAGGCTGTCAGTAGCTGCGGTATAACTCAGGATGCTTCCGTTAAGGGATGACTCCACCCGAAACGCATTGCAGGGGTTTGTAATGTCCCATACCCGCAATTTCTCTGTGGCGCCGGATATGGAGAACCGGGCAATATTGCCGGTACCGGTTGATTGTATATCTCTGAAATACAATATGTTATTATTAAACGTCAGATTTCTTCGCACATTCACCGTGATATAATCAAGCCATCCGATGTCCGAGTAATCCGTTTTGTCATACGAAACAATTACATTCACCTGGTCTGATGAGGCTGACAGGGTAAAAAGGCCGCTTTTCTGGTTGGCCTGGATGCCGGTAAAGCTGTTAAGGGTAACACGGTCAACCATGATATAGCCAAGGTTTACATCATTACCGCGGATGGAGAAAAACTTGTCACTTGAAGAACGCGAGGCAACATTTACCATTAATCTGACAGGTTCACTGGTTATCAGGCCGGTAAAAACGAAGGTAGTGTCAAAAGATCCTGAGATTTTGTTGCTGAACCATTGGCGGCCCGACTTAGTGTAGTTGATCAGGTTTTTCTCGTAATAATCATAATCATTATAGGCAGTGACCGTATGGGTCACCGTACCGGAAGCCTGCGCCACAGCCTGTATCCTTTTCCCCGGGCCCAGGTCACAGGTCAGAAAATAATAAGCAGCTTCTGAATAGCCATTCAGCTTTTGTGAGAAAAATTCGTTGTCTGCATTATACTGCCATGAAACTACACCTTTACCGTAGAACAGGATGTAATCACCTTTATTAAAAACATCATCCCCTCCTTTTTCCATATAAATGGCATTTTCAAGGAGATCATCCGGCCGCGGGTCTGCATTCATCAAGGGAAGTTGTTGCCCGCCGTTGCCATATACCCTTATGTCCCCGGGATTTGAAAGGCCAATCTTTTCGAGGTCTTCATAGGTGAGTTTATAGATGCCATTCTTTTGTATTTTTATTTTATACCATTTTCCGGTTGCCAGAACGGATGCGCTGGCATAGGGGAGGCTATTCCCGGTTGTCGCCGCCACTTGTCTCTCAAATGCATGGAGGGTAAACGCTGTCAGTTTTTCAATCCTGCCTGTCAGCCTGTTTTTTCTGAGGGGAAGAAGATCGATCCTGATCAACGGATTTCCTCTCTGATAGACGGTGGTATGGTTAAAAACAATTTGCTCTTTCAGCTGATCGAGGCCGGTAATACCCATTAGTTCTTCTGCCGTCAGTTCGCTGTAAACTGTATTTTCCAGGCGGATACTGTCCACAACTGACGATGCATCCAGGGGGATCTGTTCATAAAACCAGGGAAAGTTAAGTTCCTGGTCAGGATATCCTGCCCCTTCAAAATACAGATGACGGAATTCGGGTGAAAAAACCACGGTACTGTCGCGATAAATCGCACGGGGGCGGCTTTCTCCCCATTCAACCATCCTGCTGTATTGCCTAACCTGTGCCAGCATGGATACAGGAAGGAAGAACAGGATAATAAAGGGCAGTAAAAAAACCGAACCGGGGCGGCTATGGTCAGGGTCACGATATTTCATGCAAAAATCAGATTTTGTTGACTGAAATATTATACAACATTAAACGTTTCAAAAATACAATTATTGTCAATTTAATGATAAACAAAGAAAGTTTATTATAGTTTTACAAACCTCTTGACATTGCAGGGTGAAAAATTTAATCTCGTATATTCTTTTTATGCTGATTCCGTTTCATTTTGCCACGGGATTCTCCCAGGATTTTCATTTTTCCGGTTTTATGCATAACCAGGTATATTTCAATCCGGCCTATGTGGCTATACCCGGGATGAATGAGGTCTCCATGACTTACCGGAATCAATGGCCGGGCATGGCGGCCAATTTCGTCACCTATGGAGCTCACTTCATTCAACCCATGCCCATAATCAGCAGCGGAATCGGGGTGAAATTCATCAGGGATATGGAAGCAGGCGGGGTCTTCTCCAGAACTTCAGCCAACCTGTTGTACGGTTACACTTTTAAGGCCAGCCGGAGCCTGCAGGTATATGCCGGTCTTGAGGCTTCCTATGTATTCAGGCAATTCTCACCCGGGAATCTTCAGTTTCCGTCTGATGTTTTAAATGATCTGGGTGTTTCTTACCCTCCGGTGAATATTTCAGCCTATACCAGGGGATATCCTGATTTCAGTGCCGGCGTTATGGGATTATTCAACAAAGTGTTTACGCTGGGATTATCAACCTCTCATATCACCAGGCCCGTGGGATCATTCTCCGGCGAGCCCGGCAGCCGGCTGCCGGTAAAGTACAGTTTATTTGCATCTTACAGAATGCCTGCCGGGGGAAAATATAACCAGGGGGGGCTGATCTTCACACCTGCCCTGATGTTTGTCCACCAATACATTACGAACGAGCTGGTATGGGGAACAGCCACGGAGATCCAGTCATTTACAGCCAGCATCTGGATGCGGCAGAATCTTTCCCTGAATTTCAGTTCCCTGCTTTTTTCAGCCGGAATTTTGCAGAAAAAATATACTTTTCTGTACAGTTATGACGTTAATTTAACACGTGCAAATTTTTTATCAACAAAAATGGGTTCACATGAAGTAACCTTTTTATTCCGATTTGAGTATAAGAGGAAGAAAATCGGGGCGATAAAATGTCCCTGATGGCTAACATATTTTTAATAATTGTTATAAATTAGCGTTACAAATATTTATTATATTTGAAAACAAAAACCAAAAAACCATGAATGTTAAGTTTTCTGCTGTATTGAAGATCTTGTTGCTGGTAGTTCTTGTTACCGCTTGTGGCAAAAAGGGCAGTCAGGTTTCAAACACTACGGGTTGGGATTATAACGATCCCGAGAATGGAGGATTTGAAGTTATTGCCGGCAGTGAACAGGAAACGGGTCCCGGTCTTATTCTTATTGAAGGTGGTACCTTTACGATGGGCCGTGTCGAACAGGATGTAATGTATGACTGGAACAACGTTCCGCGCAGGGTTACTGTCAGTTCATTTTACATGGACCAGACCGAAGTGAAAAATGTTGATTACAGGGAATATTTGCATTGGATACAAAGGGTTTTCATTGATTATCCACTGGTATACCGGAAAGCCCTGCCCGATACGCTGGTATGGAGAAGGCCCATGGCTTACAACGAGCCATATGTTCAGTATTATTTCCGCCATCCTTCTTACAATGAATATCCTGTTGTTGGTGTCAGCTGGTTACAGGCAAGTGACTATTGTGCATGGAGGACTGACCGCGTGAACGAAGGTGTCCTTATCCGCGAAGGCATTCTGAAACCCGATCCAAATCAACTCAACGAAACGAATTTTAATACCGAATCCTACCTGGCCGGCCAATATGACGGGCTGGTCAATCAAAACCTCCGCAGTCTGGATCCTAATCAGGAATTCCGCCGGGTCATGGTTGAAGACGGGATATTGCTCCCGAAATACAGGCTGCCGACCGAAGCAGAATGGGAATATGCTGCTTTGGCATTAATCGGAAACACTTATGAAGAACGGGTATATGAAAGGAGAATATATCCCTGGGACGGCCATAACGTCAGAAATGATGTGAAAAAGAACAGGGGTGAACTGCGGGCAAACTTTGTCCGTGGTCGCGGTGATATGATGGGTACTGCAGGCGGCCTTAATGACAATGCCAGCATTCCTTCTCCGGTTGAATCCTATTGGCCCAATGATTTCGGTTTATATTGCATGGCCGGTAACGTTAATGAATGGGTGGAAGATGTATACAGGCCCCTTACTTATGAAGATTTTGATGAATTCAATCCTTTCCGTGGAAACGTTTTCCAGACCCTGATTACTGATGAAGAGGGCAACGTAGCCGAAAAGGACAGCCTTGGTCGTCTGAAATACAGGGATGTTACGGATGCTGAAGCCATCAACCGCTGGAATTATAAAAAAGCCTACTATAAGAACTATAAAGACGGTGATTATGAATCAAGCCTGATCGACGGATCGGATTGGTCAGCTGACGCCCGTGCCCAGTCCACCAACTCAACGCGCATGTACTCCCAGCTACAGGGATATGAAACCTCGCTGATCAGTGACAAGACCAGGGTTTATAAAGGCGGATCATGGCGTGACAGGGCTTATTGGATGAGTCCCGGTGCCCGCCGCTACCTCGATGAAAGCCAGTCAAGGGATGACCTTGGATTCCGCTGCGCCATGGTACGTGTTGGCAGCCCGGTCGGAAATTAAATTACAATGGAATATCCGGACATAAGATCTTATGTCCCACCATAGTTGAATAATATTTCAAAAACCTCATTAGTAATAGTGAGGTTTTTTTATTTTAGCATACATAACCATCAACCACCATAACCATCATAACCATCATAACCATCATAACCACCATAACCACCATAACCATCATAACCATCATAACAATTATAAAGCCATCTTAAGTAAAACGGGCTATGGACATCAGCAGACTATATAAAATATACAGGGTTCATCCCGATGTCAGCACCGATTCCAGGAATATAAGAGACGGATGTTTGTTCTTTGCCCTTAAGGGAGACACCTTCAATGGTAATCTGTTTGTGGGGGAAGCGCTGGGGAAAGGCGCCTCATGGGCCATTGCGGATAAAAAAGAATGTGCCCCCGGGCAAAGGATCATCGTGGTTGATGATGTACTGCAAACCCTGCAGCAGCTGGCCTCATTTCACCGCCAGCATTGCAGGTTCAGCATACTGGCCATCACAGGATCCAACGGCAAAACTACCACCAAAGAACTTTGCAGTTCAGTGTTGGGCAAACAATACAGACTTTACGCTACCCGTGGAAATCTTAACAATCATATCGGCGTACCCCTTACTTTGCTTTCCATGCCCCCGGATACAGAAATCGGCATTATTGAAATGGGGGCTAACCACCCGGGAGAGATTACGCTCCTTTGTAATATTGCCATGCCGGATCACGGATTGATCACCAATATCGGCAAAGCTCATCTCGAGGGCTTCGGGAGTATTGAAGGAGTAGCAAAGGCCAAGGGTGAGCTTTTCACATACCTGGCCGCACATAACGGCACCTTCTTTGCCAATGAGGGCAATGATCTCATTCGCCGGATGGTTCCCCCTGAAAAGAAAAACATGGTCCTTTACAACAGCCGGGATACCCTTTGGGCTGAAGAAAAGGATTCAGGCTTGTTCCTGGAACTGCTGATTCATGATGGGGCTGATATTATCCCTGTGAGAAGCAGGCTTGTGGGACAATATAATGCCGAAAACATGCTGGCTGCCTATGCTGTCGGAAAGCATTTCGGCATCCCGCCATCGTTGATATCCGCTGCCGTTGAGCAGTATATCCCCGACAACAACCGCTCCCAGTTCATTAAAACAGCCAGCAATGAGATCATCATGGATGCATACAACGCTAATCCTTCCAGCATGAAAGCTGCCATAGAGAACTTTATGATCAGGCAGCGCGATAACAGCCTTATCATACTGGGGGAGATGCTGGAGCTGGGGAAATCTTCCTTAAGGGAGCATAAGGCAATTATCGGCAACCTTAAAAAATATACCGGGCAAAAGGTGATCTGCCTTGGCCGGGGATTTGAATCTCCGGCAAAATCAGCCGGCTATCCATGGTATCCTGATGTATCTTCTCTAATATCGGTTTTGACCCATTCACCCATAAAAGACTCTTTTATTCTAATCAAGGGATCCAGGGGGAACAAACTGGAAAAGCTGGTGGGAGTCCTTTAGGGAGTCGTGCGGCCTGCCTGGTGGCAGGCAGGTCTTGCTGTCTGGAATATAGCGGTTTAGGTGCTTAGCGGTTTAGCCTTTTAGCAGTTTAGGTTTTTAGGTATTACTTGTCCCTTATCCCCGCTTGTCACTCGTCACTCGTCACTATATTCTACTTTTAACTGCTTACATCCAGTTTCTACACCACCTCCCCCATCGTCTTCAGCCACCAGTGGCCATCGGAAAATTCAAAAATGTTGATCGCAGCATTATACAGGTGAAACCTGCGCGGAGTCTCAAGAGGCAGCCTCAATACATGTTTTGTCCATACATTCAGGACTCCTCCGTGACTTACTACCAGCACTTTCTGTTCAGTATGACGGCCGGCAATATCATCGAAAAATGCAGTTGTCCGGGCCAGCAACTGGTGTTTGCTTTCTCCGCCCGGCACCTGGTTCTCAGGATTGCCAGAAAGTTCCCTGTCAGCTTCATCCGGGTACTTTACCGATATTTCTTCCCAGGTGAGGCCCTGAAAATCCCCGAAATTCCTTTCCCTGATGCGGTCATCATAACGAATGGCTGCATGGCCTGACACAGAGGTGATGATACTGACCGTATGCCTTGCCCTTTCCAGGTCGCTTGAATAAACGGCGTCAAACCTTAAGGCCGATAGTTTGCCGGCAAGGGCTCTGGCCTGCCGCACGCCTTCCTCTGTTAATGGGCTGTCAAGCTGTCCCTGCAGGCGCTTTTCGCAGTTCCAGTATGTTTCGCCATGCCGTATCAGATATACCAGTATTTTCATGTTCTCAAAAGGAACAAAGGTAGGGTATTCATACAAAAAAAGTTCTGACCGATCACAAATTCTCATAAAACCCAGTCTGATAGCGCTGATCAGCAATTTGCTTTAATCTGATATTTGTTATGATTTTGAATATGGGGTTTTTCTAACTTTGAAATATCCAAATCCGGTTTCATTATGATCAATAATCAATTACTGAGTCCTGACCGCATCATCATTGTTGGCGGATCCAATAACCTGCACAAGCCAGGAGGCAAGGTTGTGGATAATATCATCAGGGGAGGTTATGATGGGAAGCTCTATATCATCAATCCAAAAGAAGATGAAGTACAGGGCCTCAGATCCTATCGTACCATCGGTGAATGTCCGGAAGCCGATCTGGCCATACTGATTATAGCGTCAAAATATTGCGTGCAGGTTATTCAGGAGCTTGCCTCCCATAAAAATGTCAGGGCCTTTATTGTCATCTCGTCGGGTTTCAGCGAAGAAGGAGAAGAAGGGGCCCGTATCGAAAAAGAAATGGCTGCCATTGTTAACCAGTACAATGCCTGCCTGATAGGGCCAAACTGCATTGGTATGATCACACCCCGTTACAGCGGTGTGTTCACTTCGCCGGTGCCCAGGCTCTCTGTTGGAGGATGTGATTTTGTATCAGGATCCGGGGCGACGGCTGTTTTCATTATTGAATCAGCGTTGCCAAAAGGGCTGTCATTTTCCAATGTATTCTCAGTGGGCAACAGCGCCCAGATTGGCGTTGAGGAAGTACTGGAACACTGGGACAAGAACTATGAGCCAGGAAAAAGTTCCGGGATTAAGCTGATGTATATTGAAAAAATCGCCAATCCCGACAAATTGCTGTTGCATTCTTCCTCATTGATCCGGAAAGGCTGCAAAATAGCTGCCATCAAAGCCGGATCAACCGAGGCCGGAAGCAGGGCTGCTTCTTCTCATACGGGTGCCATGGCATCATCGGACCTGGCGGTGGAAGCGCTGTTCAGAAAGGCCGGGATCGTCAGGTGTTTTGGAAGGGAAGAGATGACTACGGTGGCGTCGATATTCATGTATAAGGCATTCACCGGTAAAAATATCGCCATTGTCACCCATGCCGGAGGTCCTGCCGTGATGCTTACCGACGCGCTCACAGCTGGTGGACTCAATATTCCGGTTATTGAAGGCAAGATCCACGATGAACTCCTGGCCATGATGAATCCCGGGGCTGCTGCAGGAAATCCCATCGATCTTATGGCCACCAATACCACAGAACAATTATTCAACGTTATTGAATATGTGGATAAAAAACTTGATTTTATCGATGGCATCATCGTTATTTTCGGCAGCACAGGATTAACCGATGTAACCGAAACCTATGACATGCTGCACCGGAAGATACAGGACGGCCGCAAGCCCATTCTGCCTATCCTGCCGTCGGTGAGCAGCGCCCATAAGGAACTTGAATTTTTTCTTTCGAAAGGACATATCAACTTCCCCGATGAAGTATTGCTGGGTCGTGCATTAACCAAGGTATATAACACGCCGTTTCCGGCGGAGGATAAAATTTATCTTGACGGTGTAGACATCCCCCGCATCCGGAAGATAATCGAAGAAACGCCTTCCGGATTTGCGGATCCCTCCGTGATTCAGGACCTGCTCGGGGCCGCCAGCATCCCGGTTGTCACCGAAGGTATTGCCCATACAAAAAGGGAGCTGTCCGCGCTGGCGCATAAAATTGGTTTCCCCCTGGCCATAAAGGTCATTGGGCCGGTTCATAAATCGGATGTGGGCGGTGTCACACTGAACATAAAATCGGAAGCCCATCTTGTTGCCGAATTCCGGCGTATGATGAAAATAAAGGGAGTCAGGTCAGTCATGCTGCAGCAAATGATAACAGGGATGGAACTCTTTATCGGAGCCAATTATGAGCCACATTTCGGGCATGTCATCCTGTGCGGGCTGGGAGGCATATTTGTGGAGATCCTGCGGGATGTTTCTTCCGGACTGGCCCCGCTGACGTTCAGCGAAGCACATTCCATGATCCGGAGCCTGAAAAGTTACAGGATCATCCAGGGAGCCCGTGGACAGGAAGGAATCAATGAAGACAAACTGGCTGAGATCATAATACGGTTGTCCACCCTGCTGCGTTTCGCAACGGAGATAAAAGAAATGGACCTGAACCCGCTGATCGGCAATGCGTCATCATTAACCGTTGTAGATGCCCGCATAAGGATTGAAAAAT